>NZ_SNUD01000001.1:0-954360 GCF_012027285.1 Thermococcus sp. MV11 | reverse complement strand
AGGCCTTCATTCGGCGAAAAGCGACTATCTTGAGTCCACCGCCTTTGACCAGGCTCGGCAACCCCCGCGCACTGCGGGTCAAGGGAATAACCAGGTTCGAAGTTTATAAATTTATTTGTTCGCTCCGGTGGCACCTGGTAGGGGTAAAAATTGGGTCAGACCCTGATCGGCGCCCCAAAGGCCCTGTCGCCCGCATCGCCGAGGCCGGGCAAAATGTAACCCTTCTCGTTGAGCTCCCTGTCTATCGCTGCAACGAACATCTCAACGTCCGGGTGGGCTTCCTTTATCCGGCTTATCCCTTCAGGTGCAGCGAGAACTCCAACTATGACGTAGCGCTTGGCCTTCCCGTACTTCTTGACCTCGTCGAGAACCCTGATGAGCGTCGAGCCGGTCGCTATCATCGGGTCTGCTATGATGACCGTGTCCTCCGGCTTTACCTGCGGCACCTTGACGTACTTCATCTCTATCTCGAACTTCGGCGCCTTTCCGCGAGATGCAGAGACGATACCCACCCTCGCGTGATCGAGAACCTTGATGAGGCCCTCCATGAGCGGTATCGCCGCGCGGAGGACGGTTATTATCACAACGTTCCGCCGGTCCTTTATTAGCACCCCCTCCGTCTCCTCGAGGGGCGTCCTGACCGGAACCTTTTCGGTTTCCATCGTCTTGGTCAGTTCGTAGGCCATGTAGCGGCCCAGCTTGACGAGTCCCTTCCTGAACGGTATCGGCCCCGTTCTCTCGTCGCGAAGCTCCGTCAGGATCTCCATGATGAATGGGCTGTCCTCAAAGGAGTAAACACCTTCCCAGCGTTCGTCCCGCCTCATGTTCCCACCGGGAATCCCTTCGGCGCCGGGTTTATTAGCTTTCCGCATGACAATTCAATCCATTGATGTATCCTTTTTTGACTCCTCCCCGATTATCCTCCTCATCCAGCTGCCCGTGAGGAACCAGGCGAGAGCGACCAGGGCCGCTATGACGTTGCTGAGGCCCATACCGAAGAAGACGCCCTTGCTCGTGAAGTCGAAGAGCTCCGCGAGCGGTATTGTGAGGCCGAGAAGGGTGATCGACCCCACGTAGCCAAAGGCGTAGCTCAGCGGAATCCTCAGGCCCCAGAGGCGGAAGATGCCAAGGGTCATGCTCTTCCTCGTGTGGCCTGCCGAGCTGAAGGTTCTGTTCACCACGATGAAGATGCCGTTGAAGAAGGGCACCGAGGTGAGGAAGTACTTCAGCACAACCTCGCTCTCCTTTATGACCGCTGGGTCGTTCAGGAAGAAGCGGAATATCTCGACGCGAAAGGCGCCTATTATGGCCACCGCGAGGGTCGCTATGGCGAAGTTGATGACCATCGTCCTTTCGGCTATTCTCCTCGCCCTCCCGTAGTTCTCCGCCCCGACGTTCTGGGCTATCATCGTCCCCATCGCCATGCTTATGCCGCGCGAGATGCTCGTTAGGAAGTTCACCAGGCGGGTGGTTATGGTGTAGGCCGCGTAGGTGACGTCGCCGAAGCCGAAGATTATCCTTGTGAGGACGATAAAGCCGAAGCTGTTGGCTGATTGGCCGATGCTCGAGGGCAGGCCGACGCGGAAGAGCTTTCCGTAGAATCCGAGGTCCGGCCTGAGGCTCTCGAGGCTCAGGCTTATGCCGACCTTCCCTTTGAAGAGCAGGTAGAGACCGATGAAGGCTCCGACGGAGTTCGCCACGACCGTGGCCAGCGCCGCCCCGGCCACTCCAAGCTCCGGAAAGCCCAGCCAGCCAAAGATGAGGAGCGGGTCAAGGATAACGTTTATCGCAACCGTGAGGAGGGTTATTTTTACCGGCGTCTTCGTGTCTCCCGTCGCCCTCACGAGGGCTCCGAAGGCCATGAAGGCGAAGGAGAAGGGAAGGCCGAGGAAGACGACGGTGGCGTAGGTTAGCGAATAGGGATAGACGTTTTCGCTGACGCGCATGAAGCGGAGCGCGTAGGGGAGGACCAGGAGGGCCACCACCGCCGTCACCACGGAGAAGAACGTCATGAGTGAGTAGAGTGCCCCGGCGGAACGGTTCGCTTTCTCGTACTCCTCCGCACCGATGTACTGCCCGACGAAGGCGAAACCGGCCGTCGTGAATCCCATGCCGAGCGCCATCAGCGTCCCTATTATCGGCCACACGGTCCCGGGGGCGGAGAGGGCCTCCCTTCCGAGTTTTCCCAGCCAGAAGGTGTCGGTTATGTTGTAGACAACCTGGACTAGGTTGTTCACTATTAACGGGCCTGCCAGTAGGAGAAGGGTCTTCTCTATCGGCCCGCTCAGTATCTGCTCGCGCATCTCCCTGATCCTTCCGTCCCTCATCTGCGATCAGACCGCAATCGAAACGGTGATATATAAAGCTACCCCTTCTCATCTATGATGCGGCTCATCCAGCTCCCGGTCAGGAACCAGGCGAGGGCCACTATAGCGCCGAGAACGTTGCTCAGGCCCATTCCAAGCCACATTCCGGCGGTGTCCTTAACCAGAAGCCCGAGGCCGTAGCTGAGGGGCAGCCTTAACCCCCAGAGGCGGAGCATGCTGAGGAGCATGCTTTTCTTTGTATGCCCCGAGCTCTGGAAGACGTTGTTCACCGCCGAGAATATGCCGAAGAAGGGCAACGAGGCGGAGAAGTACTTGACGACCTTCGCGCTCTCCGCTATTATCGCCGGATCATTGATGAAGAAGCTGAATATCTGGACCCTGAAGAGGACGAACAGGAGCGTTCCTATGCCAAGAATGGCAAAGTTTATCGCCATTGTCTTCTCAGCTATGGCCTTTGCCCTGTCGTAGAGCTTCGCCCCAACGGTCTGACCTACCATCGTTCCCATGGCCATGCTTATTCCGTCGGAGAAGGCGAACATGAAGTTGGTAAGCCTGTTGGTTATGCTGTAGGTCGCGAAGGCAACGTCGGCCTCGCCGAACTGACCGCCGAGGGTGAAGATTATCCTCGTGAGTATGACGAAGCCAAGGGCGGTAGTTGATGAGCCAACGCTCGATGGGATTCCCACGCGAAAGATGCGCTTGTAGAACTCCCAGTCCGGCTTGAGGCTTTCGATGGTCAGGTGTACCCCCACCCTGCCCTTGAAGAGCAGGTAACCTCCAACGACCGAGCCGAGGCTGTTGGAGAGCATCGTGGCAACGGCCGCTCCAACGACCCCAAGCTCTGGAAACGGCCCCCAGCCGAAGATGAAGAAGGGGTCTAAGACGAGGTTGAGGAGCACGGTCGAGACGTTTATCTTGACGGGCGTTTTGGTGTCGCCTATAGCCCTCAGGAGGAAGTTGAATGCGAAGAGTGTGAAGGCGAAGGGAATCCCGGCGAAGATAACCCTCGTATAGGCCAAGGCGTAGGGATAAACCGTCTCGCTCACGTTCATGAACTTGAGGAGATATGGGGCGGAGATCACGCCGAATATCCCGACTACGACGGCAAAGAGCATCATGAGGGAGTAGAGGGCTCCGGCGGCACGGTTGGCCTTGTCGTACTCCTTCGCCCCGACGTACTGGCTGACGAAGGCGAAGCCGGCAGTGGCGAACCCCATGCCGATGGCCATGAAGAACCAGACGAGGGGCCATGCCGTTCCTGGAGCGGCCAGTTCTTCCCTCCCAAGCTTTCCGAGCCAGTAGGTGTCGGTGAGGTTGTAGAGAACCTGAACGAGCTGGTTTATGATTAGGGGATAGGCTAGCACGAGGAGGGTCTTCACTATCGGCCCATTGACAATCTGGTCTCTCATAGCCTCTACTTCGCGCTTCATTGAGATAGCTATCGAAACGTTGGTATAAAAGCCTTATCGTGGATAAAGAATCCACTGCCTGGCTGCAAACGGGTAGAAACGAATAGAAAAGGGAAGCGGGGAGGCTTCACTCAAGAAGCCTCTTCCTGGCGGCCTCGAGGAGGATCTTCTGCTCCTCCTGGGCGACGGTCTTCCTGATGAGCTCGACGGCATCGGGGTTGGCCGAGATGCTGTCGATGCCGAGCCTGACGAGTATCTTGGCCATCTTCGGGTCGCTGCCGGCCTGTCCGCAGATGCTGGTCTCGACGCCGTACTTCTTGGCGACCTTGATGACGTTCTCGATGAGCTTGAGCACCGCCGGGTGCTTCTCGTCGTAGAGGTAGGCTATCCTGTCGTTGTCCCTGTCGATGGCGAGGGTGTACTGGGTGAGGTCGTTGGTTCCGAAGCTGACGAAGTCAAGGCCCTCCTTGATGAGGTCCTCGATGATGAGGGCAGCAGCCGGAACCTCGATCATGATTCCCCACTCGACGTCCTTGTGCGGCTCAAGGCCAACTGAGCGGGCTATCTCCTTGGCCTTCCTTATCTGGTCAGGGTTGGCCACGAGCGGGAGCATGACGCCGATGTTGTCGTAGCCCTCCTCGACGACCTTCTTGATGGCCTTGAACTCGGCCTTGAGGAGCTCGGTCTGGTCGAGGCTCCTCCTGATACCGCGCCAGCCGAGCATCGGGTTCCTCTCGTCCGGCTCGTCCTCTCCACCCGGCATCTCCTTGAACTCGTTGGTCGGAGCGTCGAGGGTCCTGTACCAGACCGGCCTCGGGTAGAAGGCTGCCGCAACTGTCCTGATGCCCTCGGCGAGCTTCTCGACGAGCTCCTCCTCCTTGCCCTCCTTGATGAACTTGACCGGGTGCTGGCCGATGCTGAGTATCATGTGCTCGGCCCTGAGGAGACCGACACCGTCGGCACCGGTGGCTGCGGCCCTCTCGGCGACCTCGGGCATCGAGACGTTGACCTTGACCTTGGTGGCGGTGACGAGCGGAGCGCCGGCAACGACGACCTGTCCGCCCTCGGCCTTCTCCTCCTTCTTCTCGACGAGGCTCTTGACTATGCCCTTGTAGACGACGCCCCTGGTTCCGTCAACGGTGACGTAGTCGCCGGTCTTGAGCTTCTTGGTGGCCTCCTTGGTTCCGACAACGGCCGGGATGCCAAGCTCCCTGCTAACGATAGCGGCGTGGCTGGTCCTTCCACCCTCGTCGGTGACTATAGCTGAGGCCCTCTTCATGGCCGGGACCATGTCCGGGTTGGTCATGGTGGTGACGAGAACGTCGCCCTCCTTGACCTTGTCGATCTCGCTGGCGTCGAAGATAACGACGACCCTGCCGGCACCTATTCCTGGGGAGGCACCGAGACCCTTGAGGATGACCTCCATCTCCTCGGTTCCCTCGACCGCTTCGCTCTCGGCGGGAGCCTCCTTGAGGGTGGTGATCGGCCTGCTCTGGACGATGTAGAGCTTGCCGTCGTCCTTGTCGTAGGCCCACTCGATGTCCTGCGGCCAGCCGTAGTGCTCCTCGATCTTGGCGCCGATCTTGGCGACCTCAACGATCTGCTCGTCGGTGAGGACCTGCTTCTCGACCCACTCCGGCCCGAGGTAGTCGGCGACCTTGACGTAGACGGTGCCCTTGTTGGTCTCTGGGTTCCTGACGACCATGACCTCCTTCTTGGCGATGAACTTCTCCTTTATCTTCCAGGTGCCCTTCTCGACGATGTACTCGTCGGGGGTGACGCTTCCGCTGACGACGGCCTCACCGAGGCCCCAGCTGGCGTTTATCATGATCTCGTTCCTGTCGTTGGTGACCGGGTTGGCGGTGAACATGACGCCGCTCTTCTCGCTGTTGACCATCTTCTGGACGACGGCTGAGAGGTAGACCTTGCTGTGGTCGAAGCCCTGCTTGGCCCTGTAGAAGGTAGCCCTGGCGGTCCAGAGTGAGGCCCAGCACTTCTTGACCTTGTCTATGACGTCGTCAACGCCGTAGACGTCGAGGTAGGTCTCCTGCTGGCCGGCGAAGCTGGCCTCGGGGAGGTCCTCGGCGGTGGCAGAGGAGCGGACGGCGACGTAAACCGCTTCCTTGTTGAACCTCTGGGAGAGCTCCTTGTAGGCCCTCTCTATCTCCTCGGCTATCTCGGGGAGCATCGGGAGCTCGATTATCTTCTGCCTGATCTTGGCGGTGTTCTCCTGGAGCTGCTTGGAGTCATCAACGTTGGTCTGGGCGATGACGTCCATGATCCACTCCTGGAGGGTCTTACCGTCCTCGAGCTTGACGTTCTCGACGAAGTACTTGTAGGCCTCAGCCGTGACACAGAATCCGGGCGGGACCGGAATTCCGGCGTTGGTCATTTCTCCAAGGTTGGCACCCTTTCCGCCGACAAGAGCGACGTCGCCCTTTCCGAGTTCCTCAAACCACTTTATAAACCTGTATTCGCTCATGCGAATCCCTCCGCAACTTTTACTGCGGGTGATATATCGAGGGTTCGTATTTAAAATTAACTATCCAGAGGTGTTCTTCAGCGTACAGAAATGAAAGGAGGGGAAAATGTGTCCATCGGGCGATTAAGGCGCCCTAATTCTCCTTTCTGAGGTATATCTTGAACTTTCCGCCGTAGAACTCCCTGACAAGGACGTAGTTCCCGCTCTCCTCGATGTTCAGATGATTAGCTGGCTCCTGGAGGATTATGAGGTCGTAGTATCCCGACGCTATCCTCCCCCTCACGTCCTGCCTGTCTAGCGCCATGTCCACCTCTGCCCCAGGATAGTAGAAGCCCGCCATGGTGTATAGCCTGGGGGAGACCAGGAGCTTTTCCCTTGGATATTCCTCTGATGCATAGCTCAGAACCCGGGACTCATAGTTTCCGAACTTGTCCCATGTTTCCTTTAGAGCGAGGGCTTTTTCCGCCGTCGGGGCGAGGAAAAGGATTGCCAGAACAACCGCGAGAACCTTGTAAGCTGTTGCTCCAGTTGTCCTCTTCCCCAGGACGGAGGCGATACCGTCCCTGATTAGGAGCACCCCCTCCGCTGCAAGAATCGCGACCACCGGTGAGAGGAACGTCACGAACCGGGTCTCCTTGTGGACCACCGTGAGGATCCCCATCAGCCCCATGAAGAGCCAGCTGATTAGCAGCCAACCTTCTTCGTTTTTCTGTATCCGAAGGAATCCCAGAACGGCGAGGAGGGGGAGGAGGACGCCCAGATCCTCAAGCAGCAGTCTGAGATAGTCGGATAGGGAGACAGGCTTGTCCAGCGTGACCACCTTGGAGGCAACGCTGAAGGGCTTCAATGCGCCGCCGTAGTGGAGTTCGCCCAAGTACAGCCAGGGCGCGAGAACGAGGAGCAGGAGCAGTGCTCCGATCCAGTACTCCCTTTTTCTTACCCATTCCCAGTGGTCACTTAGCCAGAGATATGCGAGGAAAACCGCGAGTATCGAGAGGCCTGTGTAGCGGGTCAGGATCGCTGCCCCGGCGGAGATGAACGCCAGGTATATCCTGAGGGGATCTCCCTTCTTCCTTCCGGTGTATAGTAGGTAAACGGCCAGGGTGTAGAAGAAGGTAAACTCGCTGTGAACCAGCTCCCTTGTCCCCATGGTGAAGGCGAGGGGGTTGAAGGTGTAGAACAGGCTGGCGAGGACACCTTTGATCCCCTCCCCGCACATCTCGACGACCAGCAGGTAGGTTAGAACCGCCGTAAGGGCGAAGAAGATCACGGAGATGAGTCTCGCCACGGTCAGCTGACCCAGCGGGTCTTGAACAAAGTGGTAGGCTATTGAAAGCGTGTAAGGGTACAGGGGCGGGCGGTACATCATGTAAATCCCTTGGTACGTGAAGCTTGTCGGATCTTGAGCGAGGTTTCTGGCGATGTCTATGTAGAGGGCCCCATCGTAAGTTAGTGTGTCGTGGGAGGGCATTGTGAGAATGCCAGTCCCCAGGGCGAGCAGGAATAATGCAGCTGGAATCAGCGGTCCTTTTTCCATACGTCCACCTCCACCGACAGGTACGCGAGGAAAGCCATCGCAGATAAGAAGAAGGCGTCTATGCCTATGGGGATCATAAGCGTCATCAGCGTGACGGCCAAAACTGCGGTGGGTCTTCTTCTCTCTGCATCTTGAAGAGCCATTCCCAGGAACGCGGCCTCAATAAGTCCAAAGAGTCCAAAGTCGTAGGCCGGCTGACCGAATATCGTGTACGTGTACCCCACGTTCCGCCCGAACAGCGAACCCACGTATCCCTTTGGGTCGGTCGAAAAGAGTATCCCCCTCTCTCCCCAGGGCATTCCAAGGTGGAAAAGCTTTTCATAGACAGTGTACGTGACCCCTGGCCTGTAGAGCAGGGTTTCGAGGAAGCCCAGCTGCCATTCGGGATACGTTGCCGTCGTGACGTAGTACCTCGCCAGGAACACCCCGATCAGAACCATCGCCGCCGCGGGGAGCATGTATTTCCTTCCTTTAATGTTGTATCCAAGGCCTCTAAGCTGAACAAGCCGGAGGAAGTAGGCCAGGGCAACGGCCAGTCCAATAGTCCGGAACGTGGAAACCAGGGCTATTGCTTCTCCCAGGAGGAAAATCCTGAAGTCCGGCTTCAGGGAAAGAATGACCACCGTGAAATAGCCGGCTGCCAGGTAGAAAAACCTGAACGCGGAGTATCTCGTCTCGGGCCTTAGTATGGGTACGGCACCGCGGAAGATGGGAACCAGGAACAGGACGAGAACGACGGTGGTGAGAATAAGGCGGAGCTCCTTGCGGGCGTTATCGGGGTTCCTCTCGATGTTTCTAGCCTCGTAGTGCACTATAAGCCGGGTCGTCACTATCGTTGCCACTGCAGTAGCGAATCCCCACCAGCCGAGCGGGGAGAGTACAAGGATCATAACCGCTAAGTAAAGGTAACTCTTGTGAAGGCAGTTTATCTTCCAGTCTCGAAGGTAGAATACTGCCATAATCCAAAGAAACGCCAGTGCGTAGACCAGTGGAGCAGCCTCTGGCGGGGGGAGCAGGTCTGGGTAGACGACCTTTGAAATAACGGCGGTAATGATGTAGAGCACCGCCGCCGCCCAGAAAAGAACGCTCGGCCTCATATCCCAACCCCACTCAGCTCTGCCTCCTCAGCTTCCACCCTCGTATAACTATGTAAGCTCCGAGGGCAAAGAGCAGGTAAACCGGGAGGTCGAGTATTCCCGTTTCGACTCCCACAATTCCATAGGCGAGGGTGGAGTAGTAGAGCGCCCTCGTTATCGGGTTCTCGGCGCCTTCTATCATGCCGTAGTACAGGCCGAGGAGGAAACCCTCTATAACAGCGAAGACCCCGAAGTCGAGGTACATTCCCCCGAGGAGGGTGGGGGTTATCGTGACCCCCGTTCTGACGTAGAGGAACTTTGCGACCAGTCCCCTAGGGGAATAACCGCCTAGGAGGTACGACTTTATCCCCGCCCACTGGAGGTAGCCGTGGTAGAGGCCGTTCCAGCCGGCGCGCCAGACTATGATATCCAGGACGGACGTGGAGCTCTGGACCCTCGTCCACAGGCTTTCGATGGCCTCACCACGGAGGAGGGTCATTCCAAGCCCGAGGACGATAATTACTCCAATGGCCGCACCGAGATGCCAGAGCTTGAGCCTTCCTTCACGCCTCATTCCTTCGTAATAGGCGGCGCCCAGGGCAATGAGGCCAACGAGCACAGGGGTTCTGTAAGCGTAGAGGGCAACGGTGAAGGGGTAAATCAGGGCGTATCTCTTACCCCGAAGGAACAGGTAGACGCTCGAGGGCACGCCTAGGAAGTAGGTAAGGGCCGTGAGCCTGGGGTTGAGGCTCGTCCTGATGGCCGGGTGTATGAGGGGAACGTCCCGGAGGATAAGCATCTGGAGGATTATTATTCCAACTGCAACCCAGAAGGCCCAGGTTATGTACTTCTCATCGATGCCAAGCCCCCGGTCTTCCCATTCTATCCGGGAGCCGTGGTATACGCCGAGGACCATTGACACGGCGAAGGCAGTTCCCATCGCGATGGTCTTGGGCTCGGCCAGGCCCAGGGATATGAACGCCATGAAAAGTATGGGAATGAGAAGGGGCAGTTCCCTCATCAAGCCCTCACCTCAACGAGCTTCAACGGAAGGTTCCGCTCCTCGGAGTTCACGTAGAGTATGCCGTACATGTAGACCCGGTAATCTCCGAGGTACTCCTTAAGGAACTCTACCGGCACCATGTTCGTGCTTATCACGGCTCCGTTGCTGCTCACTTGGTTTATCGTGACGGAGCCATAGGAGAGGTAGTCAGCCCGGTACTTCAGCATTCCCAGCTTTATGGGGCTTATATCCCCTTCTATGTAGATTATACCGCTGAACCGTTCCGAATATGCATCAACGGTGATGTTGTCGATTATCTCCCCCATCGTGCCGAGGTGGGGGGGAAGTTCATATACGTAAACCTTTCCGTGGTAGTCTATCTTAATGAGCTTGGCCCTAAGATCCTCCTTGGTAGCGCTTGGGCCACCTATGCTTAGGACCTTTCCATTCGAAACTATCTTTATGCTCGATCCCTGAACGCTCAGCAGAGTGCCCCTGACGGTTTCCCCATCGACGGTTTCCACGGTTATCGTGACGTTGAATCCTCTGGTTAAGAGTCCGAACGCGTGATTGGCCGCCTCGTATATCTCACCGCCCTGATAGTGCTGGGTGTAGTAGTTGAATGCTAGACCAAAGATGGCCATGAGTGCGATAACGGCAAAAACCTTTCTTCTGTCCATGGTTCTCACCACTGCACCCTCTAAAGTCCCTCAGGATACGGTCGTTTTATAGGTTTTGGTAGATTTCATATCCCTAATGGGCGCGGTATTTCTCAAATTCTGGGGTATAGTGTTATCTCGACTGGAACTGCAGGAGGTGTGGGACAGTCGTTGGTGTTCAAAAATAGCCACCAGCGGTGTTACACAGGTGACTAGGGCCACTAGGTCACTCTGAAGAACGAAATCTTTATATTAATGCGGCATTTACAGTATAGATGACCATTACGATTAGGAGGTGTCAAGATGAATAAAAGGGCCTTGAGCCTTTTGATCGCGGTAGTAATGCTACTCTCTGCGATCCCAGCGGCAGTATCAGTGCCGGCAGTGACGGCGACTCCAGTGCAGCAGGTCGAGAGTCCCCAGCAGGTCGCGGTAGAGAAGTCCAGCAATTTCATACCGGGAGAGGTCCTCCAGAAGGAAATCCAGAAAGTTCTGAAAAGCAGCGGGAAGACGGTGCGCCTCATAGTGGCACCGGATAAGGATCATAAAATAGAGGTTTACAACGCTCTCAAAAGGCTCGGAAAGATCGATCCCATCAGCAAACCCGAGTTCCAATTCATAGTTGTTGAAATGCCGGTTTCGAACGTTGAGAAGCTCGCCGAGATACCTGGAATACTCCACGTCTGGAAGGACGAGATGGTTAAGCTCCAGGAACCCGCTGCCCCTGAGGCTGGAATGGACGATGTCAAGCCCGCAGTTCAGGATCCCAATCTTCCCGATATGTTCATGAGCGTCTTCACGATCCACGCCTACGACACCTGGATTAACTACGGCGTCCTCGGAGACAACGTCACCGTGGCCGTTCTTGACACCGGAATTGACGTTGGCCACCCGTTCCTCCAGGTCACCCTTGACGGAAGGCCGAAGATAATTGACATATACGACGCAAGCGACGAGGGACTTGTTGAGATCTACTACTCCACCAACACCACCTCTGGCGGTTACATAGCCGTCGATCAGAACGTCACCCTCTACTGGGGAGCCTACGCCCCTTACTACGGCCACGAGACCTACACTAATTACACAATGGGAACCTATTACGTCGGAAACATCACCGGTGACGACTACTACCTGGGCCTTCTTCCGGAGAGGTACTTCGATCTCAACAACTTCACTGGGACTCCTTACGATCCGTATAACCTTGGGCTCTTCGGTGACCTCAGCGACGTTTACCCAGTCCTCATAGTGAACCAGAGTGGAAACTTCATTGCGTACATCGACCTCAACCTTGACAACAACTTCACCAACGACCAGCCGATTGGGGTCTTTGACCTCACCCACGACTACGTCACAGTCAATTCCACCAAGGTGAACATTGCCTTCCAGGGCTTCTATGGCGACTTCGCGTACTTCATGTGGGACGCCCACGGACACGGAACCCACGTCAGCGGTACCGTCGCCGGCGTTGGTCTTCCGGACGACCCGGTCTTTGGAGGGGTCTACGGCGTTGCCCCCAACGCCCAGCTTATGGAAGTCAAGGTTCTGCCCGGAGAGCTGGGCTTCGGAAGGACGAGCTGGATTATAAGCGGTATGATATACGCCACCCTCAACGGTGCCGACGTCATAAGCATGTCCCTCGGCGGTGGAGGTGAGATAAACGACGGTATCGAGAGCCCGGAGAACTTCTACGTCAACCTGATCACCGACTGGTTTGGTGTTACATTTGCCATAGCCGCGGGGAACGAGGGTCCGACCACCAACACCGTTCACTCCCCGGGTGACAGCGACCTCGCCATAACCGTCGGCAACTACGTGGACAACGAGAGGGAGTCCTTCTGGTACGGCTTTGACATGGGCATCATCTCCGGCCCGTCGATGAGCTCCAGCAGGGGTCCGAGGGACGACGGTATGCTCGACCCCGACGTCATGGCTCCCGGTACCGACATATTCTCCAGCCTCCCGATGTGGTACACCGTCCTCTACGGCAACCCGTACAGGTACTATGGGATATGGAGCGGTACCTCGATGGCCACCCCGCACGTCAGCGGTGCGGTGGCGCTCCTCATCAGCTACGCCAAGCAGCACAACCTCACCTATGACCCCATAATGATAAAGCGCGCCCTCGAGTTCAGCGCCAAGCCCGTCAACGGAACCCTCATCGACCAGGGATTTGGTCTCATACAGGTGGACAAGGCCATCGAGGAGCTTGAGAAGCTCAGCCAGGAGCCGACCACCTACATCTTCGCTGGAACCACCTACACCGGCTTCAAGAACCCGATAGGCGTTCCGACGATTCCGGTATCCCCTGCTTACGTTGACTTTAACGGCTACTTCCAGAACGTGTTCGGCTTCCCGTACCTCTACAGGGGGGTCTACATAAGGAACGAGTACCCGGGAAGCGTCCCGATATACTTCTCCCCGCTGGTTTACGAGCCCGGCTGGGGACTCTGGTACGTCTTCCAGAACAAGACCTACAGGATAAGCACCAACGTGGACTGGATAATCCCGAACACCACCGAAGTTACCATTAACGGAGCCGATGCTTATGACATAAACGATCTCATTGGGCAGTTCTCCATCAACATCGACTACTCCAAGCTCCAGAAGAGCGGAACCTACGTTGGACTCGTCTACATCGACGATCCCGACACCAGCTACATAGACGGTTACGTGGCTGTCACCGTCGACATTCCGGTGAACCCGAACGGTGAAAGCCACGCCAAGCTCTCCGACACCGAGAAGCCCGGTGAGGCCAAGCACTACTTTGTCAAGGTTCCGCGTGGCACCAAGGAGCTCCGCGTTACCCTCCGCGTTCCGGCCGATGCGAACGGCACGCCAATGGGCAGGACGACCCTCCTCATCGCCAGGCCGCTCGGTGAGGTCGTTGCCGCCTTCGTTCCGTACTACTACTACGTCGGAGCCAACCCGCGCGGAAACGTCTACGAGTACACCTGGGTTATCCCCAACCCGGTCGAGGGAACCTGGGAGATAACGGCCTACTCGAGCATATTCACCAAGTACTTCAGCGGTTACGACACCTCCCAGTACGAGATTGAGGTCAGCCTGGCCTCGGTCTCCATAGAACCGGAGCTCATACTCAAGGACGTTGCCCAGCCCTCAAACGTCACTGTCAAGGCCACCGTGACCAACAACTATGGTGACTTCAACTCCACTGCCGTCGGCTACGGTGTCGGAAGGCTTGATGCAGCGTACACCTGGACAAGAAACGTCAGCCAGGACGATTGGGACGTTGTTGGAGCCTTCTACGCAGACCCGACCACGTACTTCATCAGGTTCGGAATCACCCAGCCGGAAGACCCCACCGCTGACCTCGACCTGTACGTGCTCTACTTCCCGACCCTCGAGGACCTCCTCAACTTCGAGAACTACACCGTGTACGACCAGCAGGTTGGCCCGACCAGTGACGAGGTATTCGAGCAGTTCATGCCCAAGTCCGGCTACTACCTCGTCATGGTCTATGGCTGGGACACCGCCGGCTACAACCCGGTGCACTACACATTCTACTTCCAGATGCTCGGTGACAACGGCAACGTGGAGATGCAGACCGGCTCGTTCCTCTTCCAGAACGGTGGCACAGCCGACCTGAAGGCCAGGGTCGAGCTTGAGTCCAACGGAACCTACCTGGGCGTTCTCAGCCTCATCAACAACAACACCGGAGAAGCCATGACCTACGCCCCGATGATATTCCAGGTGGGAATGCCGGAGATGTCGATAGTGGTCTATCCCGAGGCCACCCTTGGAAAGCCATCAAAGCTCATCATCAAGCTCCTTGACCTCGCCACGATGGAGCCGATAAACAAGTCCGCTACTGTCATGGTAAACGGCAGGGAGTACCACACCGACAACGGACAGGTCGTCGTTGACTACGTCCCGCTCCATCTCGTTGAGACTATCAAGATAAAGGCCACCAGCCCGTACTACCAGGACGCCTGCACAGAGGTCACCGTCAGGGCTAGGGAGCCTGTCGAGACGGAAGTGTACTCGCCGATCACCCTTAAGCCGTACGTGGCGGTTGGAGTCGGTGAGGTCACCGAGGTCACCACCGACAAGACCACGCTCACGATAACCGCCAACGGACCGAGCGGTGCCGAGGACTACATCTTCGTCACCATGCCTGTCGATACTAGCTACATCAAGATAACCGGCGACCACGTCATTGACTACTACACCATCGAGGGCAAGAACGCGCTCTACGCTGTCATCAAGGTCAAGTACGCCTCGCCGGTCACCGTCACCATCGAGTACAGGACTGCCCGCTTCATCGTCAGCACCTGGAACTACGTCTGGTTCATGCTCTACTGGAGGTACGACCAGAAGTTCGACCCGCTCTACCAGAAGGCCGTTGAGCTTGGCGTGGACAACGAGACCCTCCAAGAGGCCCTGATGTACAAGGAGCTCGCCGACAAGTACTATGAGGAGGCCGAGAAGTACCTCACGCCTGGCAGGGACAACCTCGCCATAGCGGCCCTTCCGCACATACGCAAGGCCTACATGAACATCCTCAAGGCCTACAACATACTCGAGAGCGCCATCAAGGAGATCGAGGGCTGACCTCCTTTCTTTTCTCTTGATTTTCCCAACACTTTTAAACCGTCAGGCGTTTCTTCATTCGGTGTCGTTCCATGATATACGTCAAGGTCTACAGGGTTCAGGGGGAGGTCCTTCTCGCTGCCTGCGACGAGGAGCTGCTCGGAAAGACGTTCCGGGAGGGTGAGCTGAAGCTCGAGGTCAAGGAGCGGTTCTACAAGGGCGAACTGGTGGACGAGGATTCCCTCGGGCCACTCCTTGAGGAAGCGACCATAGCGAACCTGACGGGGGAAAGATGCGTCTCAAAGGCAATAGAGCTCGGGTACGTTGATGAAAACAGGGTTCTCCGGATTGAAGGGGTTCCCCACGCCCAAATGGCCCGGCTCTTCCTGTGAGCTACCTTTTTAAACCGCCCCCATTACTCCCCTTCGGTGAGGGAGATGAGCGAGAGATTCTGTTACCGTTGCGGGATAAGCGAGAGCGAGGGCGGTCCGCTCATAAACGGTCTCTGCCAGGTATGCTACCGGAAGGAGAATTCCGTCCTTCTAATCGAAGATGAAGTAAACACCGAACTCTGTCAGAACTGCGGGAGTTACAGGAAGAGGGGCCTCTGGGTGGATCCAATGAGCTACGAGCTTGAAGAGCTTGTATTCGAGGTCGCCGAGAACGCGCTCCTGGAGGCCATCGAGGACTCCTTTGGCGAGGGGATCAGGGAGTACGAGGTTCTTTCCCCGGAGGAGCTGGGGGAGGTTGAGGATCTCCCAGTTGGAAGAGCGGTGGTTTCCTTTGAACCCACCGACTGGCATATCGAGTACTTTCCGGCGATAATAACGTATGACGTCCGCGTCAAGGCCAAGACCCACGAGCTCCAGCGCGAGCTCCACGATGAAGCCAAGAAAGTCACAGTCTACGTTCGCCAAACGGTCTGCCCCCGTTGCCAGAAGTTTCTCGGCGGCTACTTCGAGGCCATACTCCAGGTTCGCGCCGAGGGCAGGCCTTTGAGCGAGGAGGAGAGAAAGGCCATCGGAAGGCTCGTCGAGGAGAAGGTGGACGAGATAATGCGCAGGGACAGAATGGGCTTCATCCAGGACACGATAGAGAAGGAGGAGGGTCTGGACTTTTACATGGGCTCGACGTCGAGTGCCAGGAAGCTCGCCCAGGCGATACGGGAGCGCTTCGGCGGGACGATAAGCGAGGCCTACGAGCTGGTCGGGGTGGACAGGCAGACGAGCAGGGAAGTATACCGCACGAGCGTGAGCGTGAGGATTCCGAAGTTCCAGCGGGGCGACATCGTGGCCGACAAGCGCGGCAACGTCTACGAGGTGGAGAGGGTTGATGGGAAAGGCGTGAGCCTCAGGAACCTTTTAACCAACGAGAGTGAGCACCGCGACTGGAAGACGGTGAAGAGGGAGGGTATAGACACCGTTGAGCACGAGAGGAGCGAGGCCATGGTGACCAGCATAATGCCGGGGGAGGTCCAGCTCATGGACATGGAGACCTACGAAACCTACGAACTTGAAAGGCCCCCAATGGATCTCAGCGAAGGCGAGATCTATCGCATGGTAGAGGTTAGGGGCAGGAAGTACTTCCTTAACAGGAAGGAGTAACCCGTTTTTGTCCCACCAACCTTTTTAACCGAAGGTTGTGAACCTTCCTTGGTGATGCTCATGAAGAAGACTGTGGTCATAATCGGTGGCGGAGCCGCAGGAATGAGCGCCGCTTCACGCGTCAAGAGACTCAAACCCGAGTGGGACGTCAAGGTCTTCGAGGCAACGGAGTGGGTCAGCCACGCCCCGTGCGGGGTGCCTTACGTTGTTGAGGGCGTCTCGCCGAAGGAGAAGCTCATGCACTACCCGCCCGAGGTCTTCATCAAGAAGCGCGGCATAGACCTCCACATGAGGGCCGAGGTCATAGAGGTCGAGCAAGGAACGGTGAGGGTCCGCGAGGAGGACGGTGAGACGAGCTACGAGTGGGACTACCTCGTCTTCGCCAACGGTGCCTCTCCGAGAGTTCCCGCGATCCCGGGAACCGAGCTGGAGGGTGTTTTCACGGCCGACCTGCCCCCTGACGCCGTTGCAATAACGAGCTACCTAGAGAAGAACCCCGTCGAGGACGTGGTCATAATCGGTGGAGGTTACATAGGCGTCGAGATGGCCGAGGCCTTCGCGGCGAGGGGAAAGCGCGTCACCCTCATAGAGAGGAACGAGAGGGTGATGGCAAAGGCCTTTGACAAGGAAATCACCGACGTCCTCGAGGAGGAGATGAGGAAGAGGGTAAACCTCCGCACCCAGGAGATAACCCTCCGCATCGAGGGCGAGGAGAGGGTCGAGAAAGTGGTAACCGACGCGGGCGAGTATAAAGCCGACCTCGTCGTCCTAGCGACGGGCATAAGGCCCAACGTCGAGCTGGCGAAGGAGCTTGGCGTCAGGATCGGGGAGACCGGTGCGATATGGACGAACGAGAGGATGCAGACCAGCGTTGAGAACGTCTATGCGGCCGGTGATGTGGCCGAGACCAGGCACCTCCTGACCGGGAGGCGCGTCTGGATACCCCTCGCTCCGGCAGGAAACAAGATGGGCTACGTGGCTGGAAGCAACATCGCCGGGAAGGAGGTTCACTTCCCCGGGGTGCTGGGAACCAGCATCACCAAGTTTTTCGATGTGGAGATAGGCAAGACCGGCCTTACTGAGGCCGAGGCCATAAAGGAGGGCTACGACGTCAGGACCGCATTTA
This sequence comes from Thermococcus sp. MV11, assembly GCF_012027285.1. NCBI lineage: Archaea > Methanobacteriati > Methanobacteriota > Thermococci > Thermococcales > Thermococcaceae > Thermococcus > Thermococcus sp. MV11. The sequence continues at coordinate 936,586 of NZ_SNUD01000001.1, read as the reverse complement.
TCAAAGCGGGCACGAGGCCTCACTACTACCCAGGGGCGAGGCCGATATGGCTGAAGGGCGTGGTGGACAACGAGACCAATAAGCTCCTCGGCGTCCAGGCGGTCGGCGCGGAGATACTGCCGAGGATAGACACCGCCGCGGCGATGCTGACGGCAGGCTTCACAACGAGGGACGCCTTTTTCACCGACCTCGCCTACGCGCCGCCCTTTGCCCCCGTCTGGGACCCGCTCATAGTCCTCGCCAGGGTCCTCAAGTTCTGAGCCTCTTCTCTACTTTTTCATAAGTGCCATGCTCCCGGCCACGAGGAGCAGGCCAAGGCTGAATGCAACTCCAAAGCCTGCTGAAGAGGTCACGGCACCTCCGAGGGCACTTCCGGCTATGTAGCCCGCCGAGCTGACGACGTTGTAGGTGCCCATCGCGCTTCCCTTCTCCTTTTCTCCGGCCCTCTCGCTCACTATTGCCGTAGAGGGAAGGCCTATGAAGGCCCAGGAGTAGCCGGCCAGGGTATAGGAGGCGAGAACCATCGGGAGAAGGAGTGTAGAGACCATGACCCCCACCATCACCGCGAGCAGGGCCGCGGCGCGAAGGGCGAGGCCTTTCCTAAGAGTCTTCTCCTTGTTACCACCCATTGTGCTCCCAACGCGCCCGTAGTTGAGAGCCGCGATTGCGGAGTTGGCTATAAGGGCAAGGTACACGACGTCCATTCCGTAGCCACCGCCCGTCAGCAGGACCGGCATCTGGGGGAAGTAAAGTCCAGCGGCTATCCAGAAGAGCAGGAACGCCAGGTAGAACCTCCCGAGGCCATCTGGAAGGCTGAGGTTAAGATGGAGTACAAAGCTCGGGAAGTAGCGTGCCTTCTCGACGACGTAGTTTCCGAAGGCCCTTATAGCACGCCGGTTTATGTAGACCGGCACCTCACGTATCATTTTCCTTCCCATGAAAACCGACGGAACTCCAAGCAGGGCAAAGGCCACGAAAAGCTGGGGGATCGTGAGGAACCGGGATAGCCCGAAGCCGAGGACTAGGCCGAGAACCCACCCCCAGCCGCTGACCTCATTGAACTTCCCTATGCCGTACTCCCAGCTGTGCTTCCTGACGCTCCTCAAAACCAGGGCTATCGGTACGGATAGGGTGGAGGAAAGGAAGAACGCGTAGGCCGTGTTCACGGCAATCAGCTGGGCCGGGGTTTTGGCGAAAGCCATCGCTGTGAGGAACACCGGGACGCTGGCGAAGCCGAGGAGTATGAAGGGCTTTCTCCTCAGGGTCCTGTCGCTCAGCCTCCCCCAGAACAGGGCGCCGAGCATTGAAGCCAGACTCGCGAGGGCAAAGGCCAGGCCAACCGTTGAAGCGCTGCCCCCGAGCTGGAGGAGGTAGAGGCTCACCAGGGCGGAGCTTCCACCGGTAGCTACTTTGAAGGGCACGAAGGAATAAAACCACCTGGGCATCTTCGGAACGTAGCGGTAGCGGTTGGCGACCGTTGAGTTCCTCACGGCGATGGCCACTCTCTGGCTCACTTTTTCTCACCTTGGAGTGCCGGAGAACAGGGTTTGCTTTAAAAAGGTTCGTGAACCCAGGGGGTAGTCAATGTTCAAATGCGTGCATTTGGATGGAAGGTTTAAAAACGTTGCATGTGTATTATGAACCATGGAGCGGAAGATTGTAATCTCCTTCATACTTTGTGCCCTGTTCGTGGCGTTGCCCTTCGCCGTCAATTATGCGGATGAGAGAATTTCCTCGAGTCCTGCTCAGCCGCCATCATCACCAGCGAACCCAGTTAACGGGGTTTATTATGTGGGCTTTGCCACGTCCCATGAAGGGGATGACATTCTCTACGTTGTTCCGGGGAAAGCGTACGTTGAGAGAGCGGGAACGTTGGTCACAGTCAACGTCACGGTCAAGTTCAGGCATGCACAGCCCTGTCCCTACTCCGACTGGAAAATAACGGTTGAAAACCCAAAGAACGTTGAAGTCGTGAACGAAACGAAGACCGAACTGAAGGACGCGTACACGGCATTCAAGCAGTACACCGTTAAAGTCCTCGGAAACGGAAGCCTGGATGTGGTTTTCCACTACGGCTCTGGCTGTCCCTATGGAACCGAGGAAAGGGTCACGGTTGAGTTCTACGTTGGGACGCCCAACGGGACTGCCCTGAACCAGAGCACCCCTTCGCCAGAGGAAGTCCTCAACACGACCTCCATCAACGTGACGGGCCCCATAAAGGAAGTCGACCTGGCATTGAGGGCGGTTGTGGTTGGGAACTACACGATTGAGATCAGGGGCCGCTGGACCGGGCCGAACAACGAGAGCTTAACCTGGCGCGACATTATGGCACTCTTGAAGCCCGGCGAGAATGTAACCGTCGTCGCCAGCGAGGAAGAGGGCTCCTTAAAGGCGGACGTCATTGTAATTAACGGAAAAACCTACAGGAAGGGATGAGCCATGAAGTGCAACCGGAGAATGTGCGTTTCACTTCTCCTGTTCTTCCTGTGGCTCGTCACGGGCATAACGGGGACGGTGCTCCTCATAGGCCCCCTGACGGCAAAGCTTGGTCATCCACTTCCAGTGTCCACCGCGGATACACTCCACATCTACTTCGGCTTCGCCTTCTTCGGCCTTTCAATAGTCCACATTGCTCTGAACTGGAACGCCCTCGTGGCCTACTTCCGGAGGCTGAGGTCTTAAATGGAAAAAGGAGTTCACACCTCCCCTCTGAACTTTTTGTAGTACTCGTCTATGAGCCTTCTGATGGTCTTCCCTATCTTGATGTAGTCTATCTCCCTCAGGTTCGCCAGCGAGACCCTGGCCGAGGGGTGGACGACGTCGAAGCCCTTCCCTGGGAGGAGGACGACCCCTGCCTCAACGGCGAGGCGGACTATGAACTCCTCCACCGGCAGCGTCCTGACGAACCACTCCGCGAACTCCTTCCCGTAAAGCCTCTCGGCCAGCTTCTCAGTATCGAGCAGGGTGTAGTAGTAGGCGTAGCTCGGGCTCTCCTCGGGCTCTATTCCAATGCCGCGGTAGAGCGCCCTGTAGCGCCTCCTCAGGACGTGCTTCACGGTCTTCTTGTACCTCTCTTCCTCGTCCATGAGGGCGTAGAGGGCGAAGAGGACCATCTGAACCTGCTGGGGCGTGGACAGCCCGGCGGTGTGCCTCAGCGCGACGTTCCTGCTGTCGGCCACGAGCCTGTCTATGAACTTCAGCTCCCTGACGTCCGGCGTTATCGGGGCGTAGCGCTTCTCAAGGATTTCCTGCACCTCCTCCGGGAGACTGGCTATGAGCCTGTCCACGACGTTGTCCCTGTGGAGGGCTATCACGCCAAGGCGCCAGCCGGTAGCCCCGAAGTACTTGGAGAAGGAGTAGACCAGTATCGTGTTGTGGGGCAGGACCGAGTACACTGACCTGAAGTCCTCGGCGAAGGTCGCGTAGACGTCGTCCGTGATGATTATCATGTCGTTCCGATCCTTCTCCACTATTTCGCGAAGGTCTTCGAGGGTTCCCTCCTCAAGCTTCACCGACGTCGGGTTGCCCGGGTTCACGAGGAAGAAGGCCTTTATCTCGGGGTCGCGGAGCTTCTCGAGCTCTTCCCTCGGTATCTGGTAGCCCCTCTCCTCGTCCGCCCTCACCTCGATGACCTCGAGCCTGTAGGTGTCGAGCCTCGGTATCTCCAGGTAGGGGCTGAATATCGGAACGGCCAGCGCTATTTTATCCCCCTCGTTCAGTATCCTGTTGGCCTTCAGGGACTCGAAGAGGTACGCCATCGCCGCGGTTCCGCCCTCCACCGCGAATAGCTGGGTCTCATCGACCAGGGAGTAGCCGAGGTCGTAGCCGGCTCCCATCTCCTTCATCAGGTACCTCGCGACTATCTTCTCCGCCAGGGGCAGCATCCTCGGGGGCGATGGGTAGTCGCAGCCCAGGTAGCCCTGCACCATCTCGTGGAGGAAGTCCCCCGCCGAGAGGCCAAGGTAGTCCCTGACGTAGCTGACGGCCGAGTTCAGGAAAGCCGTCCCCCTCTCGTTCCAGTGGTTTCTAACGAAGATCTCGAAGCGGGCCTCGATGCCCTCCCTGTCGCTGTGGCCCCCTATGAGGCCACCCATGTAGCCGAAGTGCCTCTCTGCCTCGCTGAGAGCGAACTTCCCGAGCTGGAGGTAGGCGTACCTTGGCGTCAGCGCCAGGAAGTTCGGGTTCCCCCTGCCCGCGTTGAGCATCATCCTCTCCGATTTCCGCCTCGCGAGCTTTATGAGAAGCTCCTTGAACTCGAACGGGCTGAGCTCCTCAAGGTTTCCTATGTTTTTCAGTATCTCCTCAACCTGGGCTTCACCCTCGCCTGACACGTTGAACACCGTACCTTGTTGGACCGGAGCGTATAAAAGGGTTGGGCAAACCTTATACGCTTTTAGGCCGACCTAACCCCGGTGGTTTAATGATAGCCTTCGGTCCCGTCCCCTCGAGGAGGCTCGGCAGGAGCCTCGGCGTGAACAACATACCCGACAAAATCTGCAGCTACGCTTGCCTTTACTGCCAGATAGGAAGAACACTGAGGATGGAGGTGGAGAGGAGGCCCTTCTACGAGCCGGAGTTCATATTCGAGGAAGTTGCCAGAAAGGTCGAGGAGGCCAGGGAAAGGGGCGAAAGGATCGACTACGTAACCTTCGTCCCCGACGGCGAGCCGACGCTCGATGCCAACCTCGGCCTCGAGGTCGAGCTCCTGGGCGGCCTCGGTGTTCCGCTGGCAATACTCACAAACTCCTCCCTGATATGGCGTGATGATGTCAGGGAAGAGCTCCTGAGCTTCGACTTCGTCTCCCTCAAGCTCGACGCTGTCAGCGAGCCCCTCTGGCGGAGAATAGACAGGCCCCACAAGAGCCTAAGGCTTGAGAAAATCCTCGAGGGCATGCTAGAATTCAGGGGCGACTTCGATGGAACCCTCGTTACCGAGACGATGCTGATCAACGTCGACTACGGCGATGAGCTTGAAAGGATAGCGGACTTCCTGGCGGAGCTTAAACCGGACAAGGCCTACATAGCCGTCCCCACGAGGCCTCCAGCCGAGCCCTGGGTGGAGCCGGCGAAGGAAGACATAATAAACCTCGCCTACCAGCTCTTCTCGGAAAGGATTGGGGAGGGCAGGGTTGAATACCTCATCGGCTACGAGGGAAACGCCTTCGCCTCCACCGGAAATGTCGAGGAAGACCTGCTGAGCATCACCGCGGTTCACCCCATGAGGGAGGGGGCTGTGAGGGAGCTTCTAAGGAAGGCGGGGGCCGGCTGGGAGACCGTGGAGAGGCTCATTCGAGAGGGGAAGCTCATCGAGCTGGAGTACGGCGGGAAGCGCTTCTACATGCGTGCCCTTCCGAGCAGGAGAAAGCCTTAATTATCCGTTGGCGTTAGGTATGTTGAGGGGCCATGTGCGAGTACACCTACGAGAACGGCAAGAAGTGCCGCCTGAAACCCGTTGAGGGGTCGAAGTACTGCCCGCTCCACATTCCCTATGACGAGGGAGAGAGGCTTCTCGGGGAGGAGATAAAGCGGGTCAAGGAAGAGGCGTTTCTACGCAGATTGAAGAGCGGTCATACGTACTTTGAGGGCGTTTACCTCTATGACGTCAAGATAGGTGATTTCATCGCCGAAAAGCCTATAGTCTTCAAGAACTCCCACGTTAGGGCGATTCTCTTTGACTCCGTTAGGGTTCCGGGAATAACTTTCTATAACTCGGCCGTGGGAAGGATAGTGGTCTTTGGAAGCGAAGTGGGGACCTTCACCGTCCACGGCTCCCGTGTCTTTGGCCTCAACCTGCTCAGGGTTAGGTTCTCCAACTCCGTCTACGTCAGAAACTCGAGAGTCAGCTACGTTATGATAAACTCCACGGAGCATACTGGAGGAACGGAGGAAGCGGAGAGGGACTACGGAGAGCGCAGGATCGCTACAGGCAGGATAGAACTCAGCGGGCTCGAGGGCGTCAGGAGGATCGGAATAAACGTTCGCTATCCACTCATGAGGAAGATACTCGAGGAGCACGGCATAAAACCCTCCGAGTCCCGCGAAAGGGCCGTTAGGGCCTCTGCCCTGACAATCAGGAACGTCGAGTTCGACCAGTCGGCGCGCTTCAAGAGACAGGTGAGGCTCAGCATAAGACGCTTCCACGGGAACCTTGTCCTGGAGGATCTGGACATCTTCGGTCACGCCGAGATTCTCGCCAGCTGGCTCAAGAATCCAGAGTTCGTTCACACTCGGGTAATGGGAAACCTAATCTTCAGAAGGGTCTCCTTCAATGGGGACTTCACATGGAACTCCACGGTTCTTCCCAACATTCCGGTGGAGCTGAACGTCGAGGGCTTCATAGACGTCGAAGACTGCAGGTTCAACAGCCACCACGCGGCGGAGGTTCTCTATCGCCTGGCAAGGATAAGCTGGGAGCGGAACGGGGACCTTGAGAGGGCGGACAGGTATTACTACCTCGAAATGGTCTCTAGGAGGCATTCCCGGCTGGCTGGCAGGAGGAGGGGGCTTAAAAAGCTTCTCGTTAAAATGGAAACGGCCTTCGAGTGGCTCTTCGCGGATTTGACGTGTAAATACGGCACTGACTGGAAGAGGCCCATACTCATATGGCTTGCCGCGGTGAACATCTTCTTTCCCATTCTGTTCTTCCTGACCCGGAGTGTTGAGGGGGTATCTGGGGGAATGAGCTTCATCGACTACGAGTACTTCAGCGTCGTTACCGCCACAACCCTCGGCTACGGTGACTACCACCCCGTGGGCGTTGGGAGGGTCATAGCGTCGGTTGAGGCGCTGTTCGGAATGTTCATGTGGGCGGTATTTCTGACGGTCTTTGCGAGGAAGTACATGAGGTGAAACCATGATAGGCCTCATAATCAACCCGATAGCTGGAATGGGGGGAAGAGTGGCCCTCAAGGGCACGGACGGAGTTGTGAAGGAAGCGGTGAAGAGGGGTGCGAGGCCAATCGCCCAAGACCTGGTGAGGCTCTTCTTGGAGGAGCTATCTCACTATGAGGAGGCGGTAGAGGTAAGGTTCCTCACCGGCCCCGGCCCGCTGGGGGAGGACGTTCTGAGGGAGTTCGGCTTTGAGTTTGAGGTTCTGAGGCACAGGGAAATCGGTTACCTGGAAATAGAGGGTGTAAGAATACCTAATACCAGCGGTGAGGATACGAAGGAGCTGGCAAAGGAAATGGTCGGAAACGTTGATTTACTTGTATTCGCAGGCGGGGACGGAACAGCTAGAGACATCATTGAGGCGGTCGATGAAAAGATTCCAATTCTCGGCATTCCAACCGGCGTCAAGATGTACTCGGGAGTTTTCGCCTATTCCCCCGAGGACGCGGCCAGAGTTCTGGTGGAGTTCCTCAGGGGAAACGCGCGGCTCGAGGAGAGGGAGGTCAGGGACATAGACGAAGATGCATACAGGCACGACGATGTGAGGGCCAGAACCTACGGAAAGGCCCTCGTTCCGGTCGTTGAGACCCTCGTGCAGGGAAGCAAGGAGAGGATACCCGTGGACGAGGAAGGGGAGCTCGATGCTATCGCCGAAGCAATCGCCGAGGAAATCCTCGAAAACGATGGAATATACTTCCTCGGCTCTGGCTCGACGGTAAAGCGGATAAAGGACAGGCTTGGCATAGATGGAACGCTCCTAGGGGTGGACGTGGTGGAGATCAGGGACGGAAATGTTAAGCTTCTCGTGAAGGACGCGACGGAGAAAGACCTGCTCCGCTTTGCCGATAGAGGCCCTAGGGTAATCGTCACGGTGATAGGGGGCTTAGGTTTCATCTTCGGACGAGGGAACCAGCAGTTCTCGGCCGAGGTGCTGAGGAAAATTCCGAAGGAGAACATAACCGTAGTTGCCACACCATCGAAGCTCGAAAGTGGCCCCTTGAGGATATACACCGGCGATAGAGAGGTGGACGAGAAGCTTAGGGGCTACATCAGGGTTCGCGTGAGTCCCTGGCTGGAGAGAATGGTGAGGGTCGTTTAGACAGCTCTTCCGCTGCAACTCCCGAAACGATAAACGTTGAGTGGGGCGAGATGCCCCTTTAACTCCTTAAACTTTTTACCAGCCCCTCAAGAACCCCAAGGAAGGTCTCGACCTCCTCAAGGCTGTTGTAGACGTGGAACGATGCCCTGACCGTGCCGTTTATTCCGAGCTTCTTCATGACCGGTAAGGCGCAGTGGTGGCCGCTCCGTACCATGATTTTGTTTTCGTCCAGGATCGCCGCCACGTCGTGGGGGTGAAGGCCCGGCACGTTGAAGCTCACAACCCCGGCGTGCTTCTTCAGGTTCCTCGGCCCGTACCACGGCACTTCCAGCTCGTCGAGCCCCTCCGTTATCCTCTTCACGAGCTTCCTCTCCTGTCTTTCGATTTTGTCTATGCCGATCCGCTCGATGTACCTTATCCCGGCGGCGAGGCCTATAGCACCGCCTATGTTGGGCGTTCCGGCTTCAAAGCGCTCGGGCGGTTCTGTGAGCTTGTAGCCGTCCAGATCGACGTCCTCTATCGTTCCACCTCCGATGAGGGGCGGCTCGAACACCTCAAAGAACTCCTCGTTTATGTAGAGAACGCCTATCCCCGTCGGTCCCATCGGCCCTTTGTGGCCTGAAAGACCCAGAAAGTCCGCGTGGAGCCTCTTCACGTCCACCTCAATGTGGCCGGCGCTCTGGGCCGCGTCCACTACGAAAATTGCCCCCTCCTCCCTCGCCATCTTTCCGAGCTCCTCCACCTCGTGGATAACGCCCAGGGCGTTGGAGACGTGTTGCACAGCCACCAGCTTAGCTCCCCTAATCTTCCTCTCCGCATCGCTCAAATCGAGGTTGCCCTCGTCGTCGCCGTCTATATACTCAAGCTTAAGGCCAAGCTTCTTAGCTAACCTCTGCCAGGGGAGCAGGTCGGAGTGGTGCTCGTAGGGTGTCGTTACTATCTTATCACCCGGCCTGAATATGTGCTCCAGCCCGAGGGCGACGAGGTTAAGGCTCTCGCTCGTGTTCTTGGTGAAGACCACCTCCTCAAACCTGGCGTTTATAAACTCGGCGACGACCTTCCTGCTCTCCTCGTACTTATGGGTCGCCATCTGCGAGAGCCTGTGGACGCCCCTATGGACGTTGGCGCGGTATCTGAGGTAGTACTCGTCCATCGCCTCTATCACGGGCTTCGGCGTCAGGGAAGTGGCGGTGTTGTCGAAGTAGATAACCTCGCCCGTAAGGGGTATGTCCTTCCTCACGTCTTCCGGAATCCTCATGAAACCACCTCCAGAACTCCAGCGCAGTCGTATATGATTCGAGCGAGCCTCTCTCCTCTTTTTGCATCTTCCAGGAGCTTGATTATTATCTTGCCGCTCGGATAGACGCTCGTCTCGTAGCCTTCCATCTCGATGATGAGCATCATGCCCGGAAGTAGCTTCTTCACGGTGTACCCTTTCTCCTTCAGGCACTGGGCGGTTCTCGTGAGGTCGAGCTTCACCTTCCTGTCCCAAGAGTAGCCGCTTATGACGATCCCCTTCATCGTGACGCACGGTTTCGCGATTATCATCTCCCTCACCAGTGGAAATTGGAAAAGGGGCCTTATACGGCTTTCTTAAACCGAAGGTTAAGGACAAAAGTGGGAATCGTGGAAAGGGGCTCAGCAGACCCTCGGAACGGGGTCTCCGGCAGGAGGCTCAAGGAAGCGCTTTCCGCCTATTCCTGTCTCAACCAGAACCTTCCCGGGGTACTTCTCTATGACTTCGCCAATTATCGCCGCGTTCTTCCCCCGCTCCGTGCTTCTCATGGCTTTCAGGGCTTCCTCAGCGTATTCCCTTGGGACGATCATGACCACTTTGCCCTCGTTGGCAACATCGAAGGGGTTTATGCCCAGCATATCGCTTGCCGCCCTGACCTCCGGCCTGACCGGTACGTCGGATTCCCTTATGAGGATTCCCACGTTGGCCTTCTTGGCCATCTCGTTGAGGGCGTTGCTCAAGCCTCCCCTCGTGGGGTCCTTCATGGCGTGTATGTTTTCCCAGCCGATTGCCTTTGCCACTGCCTCGACGACCTCCCATATCGGCGCAACGTCGCTCTCAAGCTCGGTCTCGAAGGCTATGCCCTCCCTGTGACTCATCAGGGCTATGCCGTGGTCTCCAACGGTCCCGTTGATAAGAACGGCATCGCCCACCTTCGCTCCTGCGTCGCTTATCGGCCTCTCTGCGATTCCTATCCCGGCGGTCACGACGAAGATGCCGATGTCCTCTTCGACGACCTTCGTGTCGCCGGTGACGATTGGAACCGGTACCTCTCTGGCCGTTTCGTCCATCGAGCGAAGGATTCTCTTCAGGTCCTCACCGTCGAAGCCCTCCCCGATTATCATGGAGTTGGCCAGCGCCAGTGGCCTCGCCCCCATCACCGCGAGATCGTTCACGGTTCCGCTAACCGCGAGCCTTCCGATGTCGCCGCCCGGGAAAAACCGCGGCTTGACTGTGTGGCCGTCTATTGTAAACACGAGGTGCTTATCGCCGAGGGGTATCGTTGCACCATCGTCGAGGGCATCTAAGCCTATTCCCCCGGCCGATTTCAGGCTCAGGTTCTTCAGTATGACGTCCCTCAGGAGTTCCTCCATTATTTCTCCGCCTGCTCCGTGTTCGAGCTTTATCTTCATATTTCTCCCTCCGGTTATCGTGTGAATAAATTGAATTTAACCTTTCCTCACAGCATCAAGTCCTCCTTCGTGAGGTAGCCCTCAAGGTACAGGCCACCGAGGAAGGTCTGACCGACGTTTATTCCGTTGTCGCCGCGCGGAACCTCATGGGTGGTGTGGAAGTTAAGCCCGCTGCTCTCGACGATCTTTCTGGCGGTCTTGACTATCAGCTCGTTGAACGCAACGCCGCCGCTTATTCCGACGTTTTTGACTCCAAACTCCTCCGCCTTCTCGACCGCCACCTCGGCGAAGGCCCTTCCAAGGGCCAGGTGAACGGAGTACGCTACGTCGGCCGGATTAGCCCTGTCCAGGACATCGAGGGCCTGGGTGAAGAGCTCCTCAACCTTCATCAGCTCGCCTTCAACAGGCACCTCGAACTTCAGGTCGTTCTTGCCCTTCACGGCAAAGCTCTCCAGCTTCATTGCGGGCTCTCCCTCGTAGTGCCTCCTGTAGGCCACGTTGAGGAGAACCGAAAATGCGTCAAGTACTCTGCCTGTTGAGGAGGCGTAGCTTGTGTTCACTTCCTTGGCAAGCTGGGTCAGGACCACGTTGAACTCCACCTTCCCGTAGCGGAGGCTTTCTATGGCCTTGGGGCAGCACCTTCCGATTATCTCCTCGAGCTCCTCGACGCCGTAAACTTTGCTCAGTATTCCCATCAAAGCTCTAAGGGGGTAGTAGCTGGCCAAATCGCCACCTGGGAGAGGGTAGTAGTCTATGTGGGCCAATCTTTCAACGTCCTCGTAGCTCAGGTAGAGAACCTCGCCGCCCCAGGTGTTGCCGTCGGTTCCGTAGCCGACGCCATCAACTGCTATGCCTATCATCTCGTCGAGCTTCCTCTCGGCCATGACGCTCGCTATGTGGGCGTAGTGGTGCTGAACCTGGAGGAGCTCAACGCCCAGCTCGTTTGCCAGCTCCATGGCGAGCTTCGTCGTGTTGTAACCCGGGTGAAGGTCGGCTATGATGAGGTCGAAGTCTTTAACGCGGAGAATCCTCTTGAAGTGTCCTATTGCATTCCTCATGAACTCCAGCACCTCAACCTTCGAGGTGTTGCCTATGTACTGGCTGGGATAAACCCTTCCGTTTTTGGCGACGCCGAAGGCGTTCATCAGCTCGGCTCCGACCGCTAAACCGCGGTAGCTGAAGGGTATCTCCACTGGCAGCGGCACGAAGCCCCTGCTCCTCCTTATCACCGCCCTCTTCCCGTCAACGAAGCGAATCACGCTGTCATCGGCACGGTTGAGTATCTTCCTGTTGTGGAGCAGGAGGTAGTCGGCCACATCTCTTAGCTCCTCGAAGGCTTTGTCGTTGTCCTTGACCATCGGCATTCCGGGGTAGTTCGCTGAGGTCATCACGTAGACCTTTGCCCTGCTCCAGTGGAAGAGTATGTAGTGCGTTCCTGCGTAGGGGAGCATTACTCCGATCGTGTGGAGCCCCGGCGCGAGGTTCTCAGGGAGTGGGAAGGGCTCCTTCTTGCGGAGCGTCACTATCGGCCTCCTGTAGCTTGTAAGCTCCTCTTCCTCCCCTCTACTCACGTAGGCGAAGCTTTTGACCGTCTCAAGGCTGTCCGCCATTATGGCGAAGGGCTTCTGGGGCCTGAAGGTTCTCCTCCTGAGTTCAGCGACGACCTCCTCGTTGCTCGCGTCGCAGGCGAGGTGTATTCCGCCGATACCCTTGATGGCCACTATGTACCCCTTGTCTATCAGCTCGGCCGCCTTTTTCAACGGATCGCCAATGATTTCCTTGCCCTCGTTCGTGTAGAGCCTGTAGCTCGGCCCGCAGACAGGACAGCAGACCGGTTCCGCGTGGTAGCGTCTGTTGAGCGGATCCTTATACTCGCTCTCGCAGAAGTCGCACATCGGGAACTCGCGCATCGTGGTGTTGATTCTATCGTAGGGCAGATCCTCGATTATCGTGAACCTTGGCCCGCAGTTGGTGCAGACGATGAAGGGGTACATGTAGCGCTTGTCAGTCGGGTTGAAAAGCTCCCTCAGGCAGTCGTCGCATATGGCTATGTCGGGCGGGATTATCGAATCCCCACCTTCCCCGCCCTGGGAGCTCTTCTCGATGTAGAACCTGTCGAAGCCCTGGGGAGGGAGTTCCTTCTTCTTTATCCTGTCTATCCGTGCAAGTGGAGGAAGCTTCTCCCGGAGGTCTCGCAGAAAAGCCGCTATATCCTCCTCCCTGCCCTCGACGACTATCTCAACCCCAGCATCGCCGAGGTTTTTAACGTAACCACGGAGGTTGTGCTCGTGGGCTATCCTATAGACGAAAGGTCGGAATCCAACGGCCTGAACGATGCCCTGAACGTGAAGCCGGTAAGCTTTCATTCCTCTCACCGGTTTCTTCTTGGCAATCCGGGCCTTTATAGGTTTCTAAAACCAAAAGTTAAAAACCGGAGAGGAGTTTTCAACCTTTGGTGTCAGAACAAAGCTCCGTATTTGTAGAAGATACTGCAGGTTCCTTCGTAAGAGACCATGCACGGCCCTATTGGACTCCTCGGCGTGCAGGTCTTTCCGAAGTGCGGGCATTGCGGCGGTAGGGCAAGTCCACGCAGTATTGCGCCGCAGAGACACCCTTTCTCAAGGTCAGGAAGCTCGGGAACCTCCGGGTCGTAGTACGTCCTTATCTCCAGCTCCCTCCACTCCTTCCTGAGTTCGAGGCCGCTCTTTGGTATGGTTCCAAGGGCGCGCCACCTGGCGTCCCTGACCTCGAAGAACCTCTCCATGAGCTTCTGGGCAACAACGTTGCCCTCGTACTTTACGACCCTGGTGTACTCGTTGAGTATCTTGACCTCACCTTTCTTTATCATTCTTATCAGGAGCAGTATGCCCATCAGCATGTCCACGGGCTCGAAGCCGGCTATGACCTGCGGTATGCCGTAGTCCCTTGTTATGTACTCCCAGCCCCTTACTCCTATTATGGTCGAAACGTGGCCGGGATCGATAAGTCCGTGGAAGCGCGTTCCGGCCTTCACGAGGGCCTCAACGGCAGGGGGAGTCAGACGGTGAACGGAGTAAATCTTGAAGTTTTCAAGTCCTTCCTCGACGACGGCGTTCAGCATTCCTGCCGCCGGGGCGGTTGTGGTTTCGAAGCCGGGGCTGAAGTGGACGACGGTTCTGTCGGGGTTCTCTCTGGCTATCCTGTAGGTGTCGTAGATTGAGTAGACCACCCTCACGTCGTAGCCCTCGCTCCTCAAGTCTGCAAAGCTCCCGAGCGGGGTGGGTATCTTGTACATGTCCCCGAAGGTGGTCAGGATTATTCTGTCCCCCTCGGCGTAGGCCTCCTTCATAATCTCGCGCATCTTGACGATGTCCTCAACGGGGGTTATGCAGACGGGACAGCCCGGCCCGCTGACTATCTTAATGTTATCCGGTAAAAGTGAGCGTATCCCGGAGCGGGTTACCGTATCTTCGTGCGTCCCGCAGACGTGCATGAAGCGAAGCTCATCGAGGCCCTTCGCCTCCTCCCGTATCTTCCTCACGACCTTCTGGGCCAGTTCCCTGTCCTTGAAGGCGTTCAGGACATCGGTCATCTTCACCCCTCCAGTGCCCTCTCCACCTCTGCCCACGCCTCGAGTATCTCCAGCGCCCTCTCCTCGTCGAGCCTCTCTATTGCGAAGCCTGTGTGGACTATCACGTAGTCGCCGACATCAACGTTTGGGAGCAGGTCCAGGCGAACCTCCCTTCTAACTCCTCCGAAATCCACAACAGCGGTTTTCCCGTGAATTTCAATTACCCTTCCCGGAACGGCCAGGCACATTTTCTTTCACCGTTGATTAGTTCCCGCGGGCCTTTTTAGACCTTTTTCAAACCTCTGGTTTTCAACCGCCAAACCTAAAAACCTCTGTTCCAACATTCACCATGCTCGGTGCTGTGTTGGCGGGTGGAAGAGGAAAGCGCTTCGGGGGCGACAAGCTCCTCTACCGCATCGGTGGAAAGCCCCTTATTCTCCACGCCGTCGAGAGGCTCGAGACGGCAAGGAGAATCGATGAGGTGGTTCTGATTGCCTCAAAGAACAACGCGGAAAAGCTGAGGGGGCTTGGGTACGATGTTCTGGTAGATGAGCTGATGATAGGGCCCATGGGTGGCCTATACATCGCGCTGAGCCTCGGTGATGCCCTCGTGGTGGCTGGCGACATGCCGCTAATCGTCCCGGAATTCGTTGATTACATAATTCGTGAATTCAGGAAAAATGGAAAAGCAGTCTGCGTTCCGCGCTGGGACAACGGCTACCTGGAGCCGCTCCATGCGGCCTATTCTGAAGAATTTAGGGGTTTTCTTGGGGAGAAGATAAAGTCCCGGGATTACGCCCTCAACCGGGCAATAAGGGAGTCGAACCCCTGCTATGTCTCCATAGAGGCCCTTCCAGAGGAATGGCGGGTGAGCTTCTTCAACGTGAACAGCAGGGGAGACCTGAGGAAGATAACTGCGCGGCGAGATTAATAACCTCTCAGCCGTACCGCCTTCTTATCCACGCCTTTTTCATCTCGGGATAATAAACCAGGGTTGCGGTTGCGATAAGGACGATGCCTGTTATCTGCCCCTCCAGGTACCACGCGAGGAAGCCGATGCCGAGAAACAGGTCCTTCAGGGTCTCGTATCGGTTCTCCTCGGCTTTGATGTCGAGGAGAAAGGCCAGGATAAACAGCACTCCCGCGATAAGATAGAGCGTCTCCCAGTCCACTCAACCACCCCCAAGAGCCTCGGCCAGCGTTCTGGCCAGGCTCTCGGCCCTCTCAACTATCACCTCGCTTGGCTCCTGGAAGAGGCCCAGAAAGGCGGGCTGACAGCCGATGAGCAGGAACTCGGCATTGAGGCGGGTTTTGAGATACTCAACGAGCAGCTTGAGGGGCAGGCCGTGGGTTGAAACGGCGCTTCCGGTGGTTTTTTCCGGGTCGGCAACTATCATCTCTCCATGACTGCCTCCGAAGTCCACCGCGTCCACGAAGACAACGAGGTCTGGACTAAAAGAGACTATCTTCCCAGTGTGGCTCTCCGGCATCTCGCCGCAGTTGAGAACTAGAACGTTCGGGTTGTTCATTAGCTTTTTCAGCCTCTCCGCTACGAGAACACCGAAGGCGTCATCTCCGCGAACCTCGTTGCCTATGCCACAGACGACGACCCTCTTGGCTTTCCTGAGTAGTTCAAGGGGTTCCATTGTCCCACCTATGGTGAATTTGATGGGGAAGAAAGAAAGCCCTCGCTAAACTTTTCCGGCGACTTCTCTTATCCTCTCTGCAAACTCCGTCTTGAGGAGCTCGTCCGGCTTTCCAATCTTCTCCTCCAGGTCGCTGTAGAGGGGTATACCTGTCAGGTAGGGCACGTCAAACCTCTTTGCCAGCTCCTCTATGTTCCTTTCATCGTCCAGCTTGAGGTTCTCGACGATTCCAAGAACTCTGTGCTTTCTCTCCTTCAGCAGGGTCAGGAGCTTCCCGACGACGTTCATGGAGAGCTTTGAGGGCGTTGCAACGACCAGGAACTCCCCCCTTCTGAGGAATCTCAGGACATCGAGGAACTGGTCGCCGAGGCCCGGCGGCATGTCTATTATGAGGTAGTCCAGCTCGTCCCAGCGGGTTATGGCGAGAAGCTCTATGAGGGCGTCGCTTATCTCCATACCCCTCATGGGCGTCGGTTTGTCCTCGGAGTAGTAGACGATGCTCATGAACTTTATTCCGTGAACCGTCGGCGGAATTACTCCGTACTCCTCCTCCGGGAACTCCTCTGGCTCGAAGCCGAGGATAACGTGGTCGCTTGCCCCGTGGAAGTCGAGGTCGAGCAGGCCGACCTTATAGCCCTTCTCGGCCAAAACTAGGGCAAGAGTGGTTGAAACCAGTGACTTTCCAACGCCGCCCTTTCCACTGACGACGGGAATGATGCGCTTCACCTTCTCAAGCCTGCCCTCTATGCCCTTGACGCGCGGGTCTATGCTTATCATGCCTCTCCCTCCTTTTCAATCTTTATGCCGCTTATGTAAACCCCCCTGCCCTGCACAACCTCGAAGTCCCTGCTGCCGCACTTCGGACAGGCGAGGAAGGCATGAACGACCTCGGGAATGAAGTGTATATCCTCCTTTATGCGCTCGTCAAAGCTTCCTTTGACCTCCTTCAGCTTCCATTCGTGACCGCAGTCACGGCACTTGAAAACCGCCTCCTCCTCCACGAACTCTATCTCCGCCCCTTCTCCAATGGTGCCCTTGAGAAGCTCCTTCATGGCAAACTCTACTATCTCTGCGTTGACGTCCTGAAGTTCGCCGAGAACCACCCGAATAGCGAGAACCTTGGAGGCCCCCTCATTCCTGGCGTAGTCGAGGGCGGTTCTAACTATTCCATCGGCGAGTGCCCACTCATGCATCTCGATCCCTCCGTTTAAATCTTGATCCCCCACGCTTAAAAATGGGCGGGTTTCAAACCTTGGGTTCACTGCCATTAATTTTCTTCAGCCTCCACGCCAGAAGGGCGAAGGTGGCCACGCCGAGGAACGCTTCACCCATCACACCGTTGAGCTCAAGGATTATGTCGTAGGGCACGAACCAGAAGGCCAGAAAGCCAAGGGCGAGGGCGTAGCGGCCCCTTTCGTCCAGATGGGAGGGTATGGAGTAGAAGTGAAGAGTCACTAGGAGTCCTAAGATGGCAGGCACAATCGGTGGCGCAGAGGAGTGGGGAAAGGCCGTGAAGATGAGGAGCAGCGTGAAGGACACCAGGAAGCCGTAGACGAAGGGATGCCCCCTCGGAAGACCGCGCTTGAAGATGGCTTCCCTCTTTATCCTTCTCGCAAGGAACAGCAGAAGCGCCGTAAGGACGATGGTGAGGGAATACTGGAGTGCCGGTGGACGGTAAGGGACGAGGAAGGTGAAGAAAACCGCCCCCGAGATCAGAAACGAGGCGGACGCAATGATAAGCCCCCTCCTCCCCAGGAGTTTTCCCCCGAGAACTCGGGGTAGAGGGCATCAACGACCATTATGGGCATTGTTATGCTCATCAGGGAGTGGAATATTGTGAGCCAGACGGCCCAGACAGCATTTACTCCCCATACCCGCCCGTAAACGCTGAAGACGTCCAGGTCCGGCCAGTCGGGGTTGAACCACGACTTTATCACGAGGCCCTCCTCCACGATGCCGTAGATAAATCCGAAGAGCATGAGCCTTATGTAGTTCCTTCCCCAGCGCACCCAGACCTCTCTGATTAGGAGAACCCCTGCACCGTAGTATGCCCACAGGAACGGGAATGAGAGGGGCTCTGTGAGAACCTCGAGCGGTGGAGTCGAGCCGCTCAGCACCTCGGCGAAGAAAGGTGAGATGAGCGAGAGGATTAAAGCGACCTTGGTTTTGGGGTTCATGTTTGGCCCTCTTCCCGGTTTTAACATCCATCGGATGGAAGGGCTTTTAAATTGAACTACCCACGGTTTTAGGGTGACCTAAAATGAACTATCCGGAGCTTGCGCTGATTGCCTTCGTTCTCAGCATCATCTTCTCGATAGGGGGAGTTGGCTCGGCGATAGCAATAGTCCCGGTGATGGGCTGGCTGGGAGTTCCACTCATGACTGCAAAGCCGGCTGGCTTGTTCATAAACACCCTCTCGATGCTATCCGCAACTGTCAAGAACATCAAGGCCGGAAAGCTCGACCACCGCTTCGGCCTGCCGATTTTAATCGTCGCGACTGTCATGGCCCCCCTGGGAGCATACGCGGGCAAGTTCATCCCCCACCGCATCGTGCTCGTGATATTTGTGGCCTTCCTCCTCTACTCCGGGACCATGATGCTATTTTTCAGGCCGAAGGCAAGGAAAGGCGGGAACCACGTAGTCGAGGGTTCGCTCATCGGTGGAATAGCTGGCTTTCTCGGGGGCCTCCTAGGTGTCGGTGGTGGTGGAATAATCAGCCCGGCTTTAATACTCCTGGGCTACGAGCCAAAGAAAGTTGCCTCAACGACGGCTTTGGTCGTTTTCTTCTCCTCGCTGAGCGGGTTCTTGACATACTGGCGGATGGGTGCTCTGAACTGGGAACTGCTCCTCTGGGTCTCGATTCCGGCCATAGCCGGTGGCTGGCTCGGGACCCACCTGATGCACTTCAGGATGAGCTCGGAGCAGGTGAAAAAAGTGATAGGGGTAATAATGTATCTCATAGCCCTCAAGACGCTCCTCGTTGCCCTGGGCCTTTGAGGAGGAAGTTCTTCAGCGTTAGGGCACCTGTAACAAGCCACATCGCAAGGAGGAGCCAGTAGAGGGCAAAGCCGAAGTTGACGATAGCGTTTATCCCGAAGGTCGTCCCCACGTTGAAGGTGGCACTAACGTAGGCACCGAGGGGGAATATGAAGGCCCACCAGGCGAGGCTGTACGGTAAATTGAGCTTTCTGATGTAGTGGAGCGTCATGAGGATCGCCATGACGAGCCACCAGACGCCGAAGCCCCAGAAGAGCAGGCCGAAGGCCAGGAAGGGCTCCTTGACGGATATGAAGTCACTCGCCTTAACCAGGGCGTAGAGCGTGCTCGTTCCCGCACCGATAGGACCCAGGTTTATCCATATTGACGGGGCTATCCCGCAGGGCATCGGCTCGTGGCGGATGAAGCGGAGCATCACCAGCGCGAACAGAGCGAGGTAGAGGAAGAAGCCGGAACCCCACGCGAAGAAGTTGATGAAGGCCATGATTTCCCTAGCAGTCCCGCTCGCCAGCGTCATCAGCTTGGCACCGCTTATCGGAATGACTATCAGGCCTACGGGCGGAATGAACCAGGCGGGCGTTATGGCCTTGGTATCTACGCCTTCGCTCGTGAAGACAAGGTATGGAATCAGCAGGGCGAAGAATATCGTCAGCGGTGTCCCGGCGAGCCAGAAGCCCCATGCCACACTTGTATTCCCGAAGACCGTGAGGTAATCGGCCGAGAGAACAAGCATCGCAATGGCTATCGTCCCGTAGAAATTGCCGAGGACTGGATGGTGCAGATCCGCCAGAGCGTTCTCCCTGTATTTGATCCATCTGAGAACCCACGGAATCAGCAGAACAAAGAAGAGGGCTGTGTTGAGATAAACGAGGAACTCGGCGAAACTTTCAAGGATTGGGAGCTTTGAGGAGTAAGCTTTGCTCACCAGCGCCAAAGCTCCCGTGCCCATGACGCTCGCAAACCAGCTTGGGGCGAAGTCTTTCACGTTCAGCCTCATGCCATCACCAAGATAAATGAAAAAAATTTCATTTAAAAGCTTTGCCATGGATTAGGGGTTCAATGGCCGTGCTTGGTGGCCTCTATCCGCTCTTTCCAGTGTGGGTCAACTTCAAGAACCTGATTGATAAAGGCCTCAACGACGTTTCTGACCTTTCCGTACGCTCCCGTGACAACAGTAATGCCGAGACTGTTGAAGTAGGTGATGGCTCTCTTTCCCATACCGTAGGCAAGGACGGCTTCTCCTCCGTGCTCCTTAATGAAGTTTGGAAGGTCGCCCGGACCGTGATCTTCAAATGGCACCTCGACGACTTCGGAGCCTTTGATGGTGTTTTCCTCAACGTCTATGAAGGCAAAGTATCTAGCCCTCCCGAAGTGCTCGCAGACCTCACTTTCGAGGCCTCTCTCATCTTTCAACGGAACCGCTATCCTCATGCTTTCACCGATTATCATGAAAAAGTATTCACATATAAAGATTGTGCATATGCACATGTTAATTTTTCTCTTGAATGCCTCGTCCTTTAGGGGGAAAGGAGGTCAGAAAAAGGCCAAAGGAGGGATCAAAGCTCTGCCTCTCCGAGGAACTCTAGGAGGTCTATTAACCGTTTGTCCTTCACCTTCTCAACCGCTTTGCTGGCTTCCTCCGCCTCAATCTTGCCGTCCTTGTAGAGGGCTATTGCCTTTATTGCCTCGAAGAAGTCCGCCAGCTCTGGCATCGCGTTGGCGAACATGTCCATGTGAAGGTATACCATCTCGAACTCGTCGTCAAGCATGAGCTGCCAGATGACGTCTATGAGGGAGTCGAAGGCGACGTCCTGGTACTCTGTGCCCTTCGCGCTCATCGCCGCGTAGAGGCACTCCTGGAGCGCAGCTTCGTAGTTCTCGTCCTCCTCGAATATCTCTTCGAAGGCGAGGTGTATCTCGGCCAGCAGTCTGCTGTTGTTCATGGCCTTGGGAATAACTTTGGCCAGCAGGGCCTTGGCCTTGTACGGCTCGCCGGCTTCGAATATGACGTACGCCCTGTAGACCTCGACGTGGAGGACTTCTTCATCTTTCCCGAGCTCCTCGTAGACCTCCTTGGCCTTCTCCAGCAGTTCGATGGCCTTCTCGTACTCCTGTATTTCTTCGTGAATGAGGGCCATGTTGTAGTACACCTTTGCCACGTTCTCCATGTTGCCCTTGGCAGTCTCTTCTTCGAGGAGGGCACGGTAGAGGTCGAGGCTCTTCTCCAGCTCTCCGATGAGGTAGTAGAGGTCGGCCAGGTTGAACTTGGCCTCGAAGGTATCCATCTCCTCCGCCAGCTTCTCGAACTCCTTTATCTTGTCCACGTCAAGAAGGGCGTGGAAGTAATAAACGATGAGCTTGTACAGTTCCGGATCCTTACACTCAAGGGCCAGCTTCTCTGCCCTCTCGAGAACCTCTTTGAGATCCTCGTCTGAGAGCTCATCGACCTTGTAGTAGAGAAGGCTTGCCACCTTTTTGCAGTCCTTCTCCTCGATAGCCTTCAGGATTTCTTCCATATCCCAACACCTCATACGGATTAGCCCTCTCGGGTATTTAACGTTTGGCATGCTTAGGTTTTTAATCCCGGAAGGGAACATTAGACCATGCTCGAGGTATTCTTCCTTGGAACCGGTGGGATAATGCCGACGCGCGAGAGGAACGTTCCCGCAATAGCGCTCCGCTACAAGGGCGAGATTATACTCTTCGACGCTGGCGAGGGGACGATGAGACAGATGAACGCGGCAAGGCTCAGCCCGATGAAGGTTGAGAAGATCTTCATAACCCACTTCCACGGCGACCACTACCTCGGTTTAGCTGCGCTGATTCAGACCATGAACCTCTGGGACAGGGAGAAGCCCCTCCACATTTACGGCCCCAAGTACACCTTCGAGTTCGTCCAGCACTTCCTCCAGAGCGGTTTCTTCAGGCCGGGGTTTGAGGTACACGTCCACGAGCTTGGGGAAACCCGCTTGAAGTTCGATGGCTACGAAATCTGGAGCTTCAAGGTCGAGCACGGGATTCCCGCTTTGGGCTACGTCTTCAGAGAGAAAGACAGACGAGGAAAGTTCCTGCCCGAGAAGCTCGCCCAATACGGCCTGAGCGAGGGGCCGGTACTCGGAAGGCTTGAGAGAGAAGGTAAAATCGAGTGGAACGGCAGGATAATCCGCCTCGAGGACGTTACGGGTCCGAGAAGGAAAGGCGTTAAGGTTGTCTACACCGGCGACACCGGGCCAGCCGAAAGAACAAGGCTCTTTGCCGAGAGGGCCGATTTGCTTATACACGACGCCACCTACCTCTCCCAGGAAGATAGGGGAGAGAGCTACCACTCCACCGTCGAGGAGGCCTGTGAAATCGCCAGGAATGCCCGGGTAAAGCTCCTCGCCCTCTTCCACAGGGCCTTCCGTTACACCTACGACGAATACCTACTTGGGGCATCTGAGGTATGCAGGAGGCTCGGCGTGAACTTCATCGTTCCGAGGGACTTTGATGTTTTAACGTTCAAATCAGGAAAATGGAAGCTTAGAAACCTTCTGGAGGAGGAAGAATGAGCTACCTTCGCTACGTCAAGCTCATAGGCACTATGCACGTGTCACCGAAGAGCAGGGAAGAGGTTATCCGGACGATACTCAATGAGAGGCCCCACGCCGTTGCGATAGAGCTGGACAGGGCGCGCTTCCTGGCCATGAACGAGGAGAGACGCTTGACCCTTGAGGAGTCGCTCCGCTTCGGCAGGAGGGGGCTGATAAACTACGTTCTCGCAAAGGTCGAAGAGAAGCTCGGCGAGGAGTTTGGAATGGCCCCGGGTGAGGAGATGAAAGCAGCTGTAAACGCCGCTCAGGCCCTCGGTGTCCCCCTCTACCTCATAGACGAGGACATAAACGTCATACTCTCCAAGATAGCCGCCGCGCCGGGGAGGGAGAAGCTCCTTATGGGGTTGGAAGTGCTCGGCGTCTTCCTTCCCGTCAAAGCAGGTGATCTCGGCGACCCTATGGAAGAGTACCGGCTAATGATGGTGCAGTTCAAGAGGAGGTACCCCTACCTCTACCGCGTCCTGGTCGAAGAGCGGAACGAGGTCATGGCTAGGAATTTGATTTCAATCGTTGAGAACCTGAAGCTTCAGGGAGTTAAAAGGCCGAAAGTCGTAGCCGTTGTTGGCCTCGGGCACAAGCAGGGGATAGAGCACCTCCTCGACAGGGCGAAGGAGCGGAGGTTCCTCTCACCCTACTGGACGGCCGGGGCGGTTTGATGGGTCGTGAGTTTCACGGGAGTTGATCGAGAGCCCGACCGAGTCGTTACTTTTATATTTGAAACCGCCAGAGCATTCTTGGGGATACACCATGAGGGACAGGCTAGAGAAGATGCTCAACGTTAAGATACTTGAAATCGAGGAGCTTGATGACAGGATAGTTGTCTACGTGCCCGAGGACCAGGTTAGGATAGCTGTCGGAAGCGGGGGCGCCGCGGTTAAGGCGGCCGAGCTGGTCATTGGCAAGAAGATCGAGGTCAAGGGCAGGAGTTGAGGGGCTTTCTGATGCCTTACCGCCCCTGGGACGGCAGAATCCACCGCGGAAGCACCGGGGAAAGGGAGTTTGAAGACCTGATGGTTTCCTTCTTAGTTCTCACTCTGCTGTTTTCAAACTTTGACCTCCGGGCCCTCCCCTACGCCGCCGTTGCAGTTTTTGCCGCCTTCGTCTTCCACGAGCTGGCCCACCGGCAGGTGGCGAGACACTTCGGCTACAGGGCATACTACCGCAGATGGGACACCGGAATCCTCCTCGCCCTCCTCATTGGACTGGCAACGCGCCTTCTCACTGGCACCGTGTGGATATTCGCCGCCCTCGGCGCCGTTCAGGTCTACGCGCCCTACGCCGTCGATGAGAGGGAAGCCATAGGGAAGATAGCCCTCGCCGGTCCGCTGACCAACGTTGCCGTTGGAGCACTGACCCTGGCCGCGTTCCACCTCCTCAGCGTCTCGCCTGCGGTTATGGGAGTCCTGTGGGCAACGGCCTCGGTTAACCTGTGGTTGGCCTTCTTTAACCTCCTGCCCTTCCCTCCACTGGACGGCTCGAAGGTCGTTCGCTGGAACGCTGGAGTTTGGGCCATCTCCGTCGGCGCGGCTTACCTCCTCTTCAGGCTAGTGTAACACCCTCGGTGATATAAAAGGGAAAGGTTAAATAGGGGCGGGTGGATTCTTATCCGGTGATGCTTATGGAGTACAAGGCTCCGCTTGGAGTCAAGATTGAGGAGAACGGCGTCATTCCCGGCGCAAAGAAGCTCGTGAGAAGGCTCAGCGACCTGAAGGGCTACTTCCAGGACGAGGAGGCCTACGAGAAGCTTCTCAGGGAAAACCCCGTTGTCTATGAGGTCTACGCGGTCGAGCAGGAGGAGAAGGACGGCGATCTCAACTTTGCAACGACCGTCCTCTACCCCGGCAAGGTGGGCAAGGAGTTCTTCTTCACGAAGGGCCACTTCCACTCAAAGGCCGACAGGGCTGAAATCTACTACGCCATCAAGGGCAGGGGCGGAATGCTCCTCCAGACGCCGGAAGGAAAGGCCGAGTGGGTTCCGATGGAGCCCGGAACAGTCGTCTACGTCCCGCCATACTGGGCCCACAGGACGGTCAATACCGGGGACGAGCCCTTCATATTCCTGGCGATCTATCCGGCCGATGCGGGCCACGACTACGGGAGCATAAAGGAAAAGGGCTTCGCCAAGCTCGTCGTCGAGGAGAACGGGGAAGTCAAGGTCGTGGACAACCCGAAGTGGAAGGAGTGAATCCTTTTCCTTTTCTCACCGCAACCCTTATTAACTTCCGAGAGTTACACCACTCACGGTGATACAATGTCGTGGGGCGCTCTCTACTCATCGGCCTTCGAGAGGGTCAGGGGGAGGATAGGAAAAACCGGTCCCGTTCTGCTGGCGTACAACACCAACATCGACGCCGTGAAGTACCTTGATTCAACCGACCTGGAGCGCAGGGTTGAAGATGCCGGAAAAGAGAACGTTCTGCGCTACTCCGAGGAGCTTCCTGAGAGGATAACCTCGATCGAGCACCTTCTCGGGGGAATTCTCTGGAGCGTCAGGCGCGGAAAGGCGGCCGAGCTCTTCGTCGAGAGCTGCACCGTCAGGTTTTACATGAAGCGCTGGGGCTGGGACGAGCTGAGAATGGGTGGACAGGTTGGTATAATGGCCAACCTCCTGGGCGGCGTTTATGGCGTTCCGGTAATAGCGCACGTCCCCCAGCTCTCCCGCCTTCAGGCGGGACTCTTCAAGGAGGGCCCGATTTACGTGCCGAAGGTTGAGAACGGAAAGCTCGAGCTGGTTCACCCGAAGGAGTTCGAGGCGGACGAGGAGAACTGCATTCACTACATCTACGAGTTCCCGAGGGGCTTCAAGGTTTTCGACTTCGAGGCTCCGAGGGAGAACCGCTTCATCGGCGCGGCTGACGACTACAATCCTAACGTCTACATAAGGCCCGAGTTCAGGGAGCACTTCGAGGAGATAGCCGGAAGGGCGAGGCTGGCAATAATCAGCGGCCTTCAGACCCTCACCGCTCGGAACTACCGTGGGCCATTGGAGGAGATGAAGCGCCACCTTGAAATCCTAGGTGAGAATAACGTCCCGGTTCACCTCGAGTTCGCCTTCACCGCCGACGAGACCGTCAGGAAGGCACTCGTCGATGTCCTGGGTCTCTTCCACAGCGTCGGCCTCAACGAGGTCGAGCTGGCATCGATAATGGAGGTGCTCGGCGAGAAAAAGCTTGCCGAAGAGCTTCTCGCCAGCGACCCCGTTGATCCGGTGGCGGTTGCGGAGGCCATGCTCAGGCTGGCGGAGAAGACCGGCGTCAGGAGGATACACTTCCACACCTACGGCTACTACCTGGCACTGACTGACTATAAGGGTGAACACGTGCGCGATGCCCTCCTCTTCGCGGCTTTGGCAGCTGCAGCTAAAGCCAAGCTCGGAGATGTTCCCTCAATCAACGAGGTCGTCGATGCCATGGACGTGCCCGTGAACGGAAAGGCCTCTGAAGTGGAGAAGAAGCTCGTCGAGGAGTACGGAATGAGCAACGGAATGGCCGAGGTGGATAACTATCAGTTGGTCTTTGTTCCGACAAAGATAGTTGAGAGGCCCAAGAGCACCGTGGGAATAGGGGACACCATATCCAGCTCGGCCTTTGTGGGCGAGTTCGCCCTTCGCTGATTTTTCCTTCGCCAAGGTTAAAAACCTGAAGAGCGTAAGTAGTGCAGTGAACAGGGGTGGTTGCCATGAAGTCGCTGATTCTAGCCGGCGGCAGGGGAACGAGGCTGTGGCCACTGAGCAGGGAGCTGATGCCGAAGCAGTTCGTCCGCTTCCTTGACGATAGGTCGCTCTTCCAGAAGACCGTCGAGAGGGCTCTGAAGTTTTCCAGGCCTGAAGAAATTTTTGTTGTTACCAATAGAGACTATAAGTTCCGTGTTCTGGACGACCTGGGCGAGCTTGGAGTCAAGCTTCCGGAGGAAAACGTTCTGCTCGAACCTGAGGGGAGGAACACCCTGCCGGCGATACTGTGGGGGGTGCTCAGGGTAGAGGAGACCTTCGGCGATTCCACCGTCGCGGTTCTTCCGAGTGACCACCTAATAGAGGCCGGTGAGGCCTACGAGCGGGCATTTAGGAACGCGGAGAAGCTGGCAGAGGGATACCTCGTTACCTTCGGAATAAAGCCGACCAGGCCACACACCGGCTACGGCTACATAAGGCCGGGCGGGAAGATTCAAAGCGAGGGTGGGGTCATCGGCTACACCGTGGCCGAGTTCAAGGAGAAGCCCGACCTAGAGACGGCAAAGAGGTACGTCGAGGAGAACTACCTCTGGAACAGCGGCATGTTCATGTTCAGGACGGGGGTTTTCATCGAGGAAGTCAAAGTCCATGCCCCAAAGGTCTGGGAGGCCTTCGAGAATGCCGGAAGTGTGGAGGAAGCCTACCGCGCCGTCCCGGACGTAAGCGTGGACTATGGCGTCATGGAAAAGACCGGCAAGGCTGCGGTGGTTCCCCTCAACACCTATTGGAACGATCTGGGGAGCTTCGACGCAATCTACGACGTCCTCGAAAAGGACGAGAGCGGAAACGCCGTGAGGGTGAGCGGGAAAAATTCCGATTACATAGCCCTCAACTCCCGCAATAACCTCGTGATGACCGAGCGCTTAACGGCAACCGTCGGCGTTGAGGATCTCATAATAATCGACACCGACGATGCCCTCCTCGTCGCTCATCGCGGGGAGAGCCAGCGCGTTAAGGAGGTCTATAAGCTCCTCAAGGAGCGCGGCGACGAGAGGGTCTTCGTCCACAGGACGGCCTATCGTCCCTGGGGAAGTTACACAGTTCTTGAGGAGGGTGAGCGCTATAAGATAAAGCGTTTAACCGTTCTGCCCGGCAAGAAGCTGTCCCTCCAGATGCACTACCACCGTTCTGAGCACTGGGTGGTTGTCAGGGGCACCGCCAGGGTCGTCGTTGGAGACAGGGAGATACTCCTCAGGCCGGGGGAGAGCACCTTCATTCCAGCGGGAGTTAAACACCGCCTTGAGAACCCCGGCAAGGTCGTCTTAGAGGTCATAGAGACCCAGATTGGGGAATACCTTGGTGAGGACGATATAGTTCGCTTTGCTGATGACTTCGGGAGAGATTGAGGAGATGAGAGCTATGTCCAATAAAGAGAAAACCAAGAACTGTGGCGATGAGTGGGAGAGGTTCAGTAACTCAATAGCCTCGCTTTCGCTGAGCCTCCTTCCAACGCTCCTGTTCATTCTGATAATGGCCTACGTCATTGTCGTGGGACTTCAAAACGCGGAGATAAGCTTTACTGTCGGCGACCAGCGGGTGACCGTCACCTACCCGGAGGTGAGCGTGCCCATTGACTACACTGCTATAAAGAACGCCGTGGTCTATCTCTTCGCGGCGATACTTATAGGTCTCCCGGTGCCCCTTCTATCGGGGAAGCTGAAGCCCGTAAAGGTGCTCGTGTCCCTCCTGCAGGCTGGAGCGTTCATTTACGGACTGTACATATTTGTGATGGCAATACTGAAGTTCGCCAACGCGCTGATGTGAGGTGAAAGCGATGGGAAGGCTCTTTGGGACCTTCGGCGTCAGGGGGATAGCGAACGAGAAGATAACGCCTGAGTTTGCCCTCAAGATGGGCATGGCCTTCGGAACCATGCTCAGGAGGGAGGGGAGGAAAAGGCCGCTCGTCGTAGTCGGCAGGGACACCCGCGTTAGCGGGGAGATGCTGAAAAACGCATTGATAAGCGGCCTCCTCAGCGTCGGCTGCGACGTCATTGATGTCGGCATCGCTCCAACGCCTGCAATCCAGTGGGCCACGGCTCACTTCAAGGCCGACGGTGGGGCCGTTATAACCGCTTCCCACAATCCACCCGAATACAACGGCATAAAGCTCCTCGAACCGAACGGCATGGGACTTAAGAAGGAGAGAGAAGCGGTTGTCGAGGAGGTCTTCTTTAAAGAGGACTTCGACAGGGCCAGGTGGGACGAGATAGGCGAGGTCATGGAGGAGGACATCATCAGGCCCTACATCGAGGCGATAAAGAGCAGGGTTGACGTCGAGGCGATAAGGAAGAGGAGGCCCTTCGTGGTCGTCGATGTCTCCAACGGCGCGGGCTCTCTAACGCTCCCCTACCTCCTCAGGGAACTCGGCTGTAAAGTGGTGAGCGTGAACGCCCACCCCGACGGCCACTTTCCTGCCAGAAACCCCGAGCCCAACGAGGAGAACCTGAGGGGGTTCATGGAGATTGTGAAGGCTTTGGGTGCCGACTTCGGGGTCGCCCAGGACGGCGACGCCGACAGGGCTGTCTTCATAGACGAGAACGGCCGCTTCATACAGGGCGACAAGACATTCGCGCTCGTTGCCGATGCCGTTCTGAGGGAGAACGGCGGTGGGCTTCTAGTTACCACGATAGCGACCTCTAACCTGCTCGATGACATAGCGAAGAGGAACAACGCGGAGGTGCTGAGAACGAAGGTAGGCGACCTCATCGTTGCGAGGGCACTCCTTGAACACAACGGAACCATCGGCGGCGAGGAGAACGGGGGTGTAATCTTTCCGGACTTCGTGCTCGGCAGGGACGGGGCGATGACAACGGCAAAAATAGTCGAAATCTTTGCAAAGTCGGGCAAGAAGTTCAGCGAGCTGATTGATGAGCTTCCGAAATACTACCAGTTCAAGACGAAGAGGCACGTTGAGGGCGACAGGAAGGCGATAGTGGCGAAGGTGGCGGAGCTCGCTGAAAAGAAGGGTTACAGGGTGGACACCACCGACGGAACCAAAATTCTCTTTGAAGACGGCTGGGTACTCGTGAGGGCCAGCGGAACGGAGCCGATAATTAGGGTCTTCAGCGAGGCGAAGAGTGAGGGAAAGGCCGAGGAGTACCTCGAGCTCGGGCTGGGGCTTCTGGAGGAGGCTATAAGAAGGTGATTTTTGCCCGTCTCATCTTTTTATCAATCCATTCAAATAATAAATAGAGCCGGGGGCTGACCGCCTCCTGGGCGCCAAGAGAAAAACGTCAGCCACTTCTGATGTAGAAGCCCATTGGAACGTTCACGGAGCAGGAGCTGAACCATCCGGCTTTGAACTTGTATTTCTGCGCGCTCTCGAAGGCGCTTATCATTACAAAGGAACCGTAGTTTTGAACTCCACCATCTATTGATACGCTCCCGGTCTTCTCGTACTGGACTGAAGCAACGAGTCCGGCAACCGGTGCTGGAGCGCCAAAGGCAACCGCAATTGCACCCACTGGAATCCCTACACCAAACTTCATACCGCATTTTCCACCAATGCCGTTGAACAAGTATGCAAGGCTTATTCCTTCGCCGGCACTCAGCGGTGTCCTGAGGGACTTCCTGGTGAACCTGTAAAACGTTGGGTCCAGTTGAGGTGTCTTTACCTCAGAACCGCCGTACATTATGTACCCATTGACGCCCCTTCTGACTTTAACGTCGTAAATCCCAACATCTATCCTTTCCCTTCCCGTCTCACTGCAACCGTATGCCCCCATTCCCCCCGCACAGATGTACTCCTTCTCGTGCCTGTAGTAGGGCTTTGCCAGGACGTAGATGTAGCCGACCTTTCCTTTGGGGACATCGATGGAGCGGTAAAAGTAATAGTGCCCCTCGACGGGGACCCACTTCTTTCCATATATCGTCACGGACGACGAGAGTGCCTTGACCGGATCACCGCTCCCGAACTTCACTTCAAGGTCTGTTCCATGGGCTAGAGTGGCAGAAAACTCTGTCTTGTAGTCTGCCCTAAATGAAATCGACGCCTGAAGCTTCCCCCTCCCGTTTCTGTTGTCGATGATGAGAAGGGGAACTTTCAGGAAGTCTTCGGCCTCCCAGGAGTCCTCAGCGAGTCTCCATTCGTAGTGGTACCCTCCTTCCCGGACAGGTGACGGCAGGGGTTCTTTCTCAAGAATCTCCAATTCAACCCTCTTCCATGTCCCGTCCAAGTCTTCCCTCGAGAGCAACGTCGAGCCGGTGCCCCTGTACAGGAGGCCATTCTCCCTATCCATAATCCAGACGGAAACCCTGACACCGTAGCGCTTTTCCTCACTTATCCCTGGGAACAATTTCCTCACGTTGTCCATCTTTACGGTGCTCCTCGTCGTATCGAGCTTCCAGAAACCGGACCTTTTAATTCTGTAATGTCCAACCGTTTTGATGCCCTCCGGTGTGGCCACGTCCACCTGAACCTGAATCTCGTAGTCCTCGGAGAGTCCCCTAAGGGGATTCCCCTTCTCGTCCGTCAAGACTATGAGCATTCCGTCCTTCGGCGGCGTCCATTCCGCCAATCCTGGCATTCCGATAAAGAGCGTTATCAAAATTAGTACTGCCAATGTTTTCAGTCTCACTCTCAGGACGTATCACCAGATTCAACATGACCTGTAGTATTTTTAAAATTTGCTGTAAATTTTTTGCTTTAAAATGGCAAGCTTCAACTGAAACGTGCATATCAAGCCCGCCATTTCCTCAGAATCTCCACCCCCTCGTTCACGCTCTTCGGTACTGGCAGGCCGAGGTTCAGGAACAGCTCTACCAGTGGGGGCACGTCCAGATTGTGCTCCCTAAGGAGTCCTGGATTTCCAAGTATCTCTTCGGGAGTCCCGACCGTGATAATCCTTCCGCGGTCCATAAGGGCTATCCTGTCGCAGAGCGAGAGGTAATCGGCCTCGTGGGAAGCTAAGATAACGGTCTTTCCCTCCCCCTTCAGTTCGAGCATGAGCTCCCGCATCAGCCTCTTGCCCCTGAAATCGAGGTTGGCGAAGGGTTCATCGAATACTATTATCTGTGGCTTCATGGCAAGGACTGTGGCTATCGCTATCCTCTTTTTCTCACCAAAGCTGAGCTCCTTGGTTTCCCTGTCTGCATAGTTCTCCATGCCTACCTTTCTCAAGGCCCAGAGAACCCGCTCCCTCAGCTTCTCCCCCCTGAGGCCGAGGTTGTAAGGGCCGAATGCAACGTCCTCAAAGACGGTCGGCGAGAACAGCTGGTCGTTGGGGTCCTGAAAGACTATGCCAACTTTTCTCCTGACATCTTTTGGCCTTTTTACAGGATCGAGGCCGTCCACAAGGATTCTGCCTTTTTTGGGAGTGAGAATTCCGTTGAAGTGGAGGAGCAGAGTGCTCTTTCCGGCTCCGTTGGGGCCAAGGAATCCGAAGAGTTCTCCCTTCTCAATCGCGAGGTTTATTCCCCTCAGCACTTCACTGCCGGAGTAGGAGAAGTAAAGGTCTCTCAGCTCTATCATAGCAGCAGTCCCCCCAGAGCGAGAAGGGCAAGTGTTGCGGTCCAAACACTCGGCTTCGGTTCCTCAAGGCGCGGGAACTCCCCGAAGCCCCTCGCCAGCATAGCCCGGTATATCCTCCCGTTCCTGAGGTAAGCCCTGACGAATATCTCGCCGATGAGGGAGCCGAGCTTTTTGTAGTATTCCTTCTTCCCGATCCCAAAGGCCCTTGAGTCGAGGGCGCGCTTCATTCTCGTTGCCTCGTCCACGAAAATGTCGAGGTAGCGGTATGTGAAGGCCAGGGTCAGGGTTAGTATCCTTGGAAACCTCAGTGCCTCCATCTCGGCGAGTATCCTGGAGAAGCCCACCGAGCTGGTCACTACCACGGCCGTTCCGGCGGAGAGGAAAGCCTTCCCCAGGAGCATGAAAAACGAGTGGATTCCCTCATGGGTTATCGGCCCAAGAGGGGTCTCTAAGATTGCTTGTCCCGGATTGAAGAGTGCCATGATAAACAGAAGTCCCTCGAAGCCGAGAAGGAAGCCGAGCTTTTTGAAAACACCCCTCTTTGGCCTCATTGTGAGCACAACGACAAGGAAAAGGAGCCCAAAATAGGCTAACTCCGTGATGCTCTTTCTCGTTACGACCCCAATCGCGTAAAGGAAAATGAAAGGCAGGTACACCTCAGGCACCCTTTGCAAGCTTTGCTAGAGCATAGCCAGCTGCGAAGGTTAGGGTTATGCCGAGCAGGCCCATAACTACGCTCTGACCCCAGGTTTCCCCGTAATCAAGGGGAGCGTGGTAAACTGGGTTCTCTTCAAGGCCGACTTTTTCCATCGTGGCCTCCAGCCCGTCCGGGTTGCTTGAGGCTAAGGGGAGAACCACCGCCAGTACGACGGCTATAATGAGCAAACCCTTAAAGACCGTCCTCATGCCGGCACCCCCTCCACCGATGGAAGCTTTGCCCTTATGGCGTGGACTATCAGGACGGTGAGTACGGCCTCACCGATTCCGATTATCGAGTGGTAGCCGACCATCAGGGTGAGCACCTTGAGGAACGGAAGGCTGTGGCTGAGGCCTATCTCGACCGATGCGAGGGCAGCTCCAAGAACGACGGAGAGCCAAGAGGCTAGACCCATCGCGAGGGTCTCGTTGATGTCCTTGAGTTTTGTGTAAACGGCGTAGCCTATGAAAGCCCCAATCAGCCCCATGTTGAGAATATTGGCTCCTATTGCCGTTATTCCCCCATCGCCGAAGAGTAGTGTCTGTATTAGAAGAACCGCGGTCATGACTATTACTGCCGCATAGGGCCCGAGCATTATTGCAACTAGAGTTGCTCCCAGCAGGTGCCCGCTGACACCACCTATTATTGGGAAGTTCACCATCTGCGCCGCGAAGATTCCTGCCGCGAAGAGCCCGAGGAGCGGTATCTTCTCCTCCGGGAAGTTTCTGAGCTTCCTCACCGCGTAGGCTATTCCGGCTATCGTTATTGCGTATGTAATCACTATTACCGGTGTGCTCAGCAGTCCGTCTGGAATGTGCAACTCAAACACCTCCCTGAGGTCCTTAGTGTCATCAATTAGTAAAAAAGTGGCACGAAATAAAAGCGTTTTTTAAACCGGGTATTACCAACCAAAGGTTTGCAACGGCGGTTTTCAGTTAAAATCTTCAGAAAAGAAACGAACGGGGGCTCAGAGGTAGCCCCTGTCCTCTTCCTCCGGGGCCGGTGGCATCTGCTGCTCCAGCATCGCCCTCTGCATCTCCTGGACCTTCCTGAGTATCTCCTCCGTCTCCTTGGCACGCTCTTCGAGGGCAGTCATGTCGATCTCGATGCCCAGTATTTTCGTCACCGCCAGGAGGACGGATTTTGCCGCCTTGGCATCGACGATGTAGCCCAGGCTCTCGCCGAGAAGGCTTATCCCGTACATAGAGCGGAGCTTACCCATGCCGAGGAGCAGTCCGGCGGCGCCTACTATGGCCCCTCCCTCGTCCTCGCGCCAAATTACCTCCACCTGACAGCCCTCGAGCCTTCTCTGATAGTGCTCGACCAGCTCCTCGTGGGTTACAGCCGCCAGAACCCTCGGCTCGCCCTGGAGCTCGGGCACCTGGTAGCCGCCCATTGTGATTATCTCCCTGACCCCGAACTCGCTCACGAAGTCCAGCATCTTTCCAACTACCTCGAAGTGACCGGGGCTGTCCGTTGGTGGAACCTGCTGGTCGCCGGTGATGATTATGATATCCCGGCCGTTCTCGTCCGGGTTCTTCCAGTAGTAGAACTCGTTCTTCATTAGCTCGACTATCGAGCCCTTCTTGATGAGAACCTGGTGCATGAAGTGGGGTGAATAGAGCTCTGCAAACTTGATGGCGTTGAGTTCCTGAATGAGATGTTCGGCCGCTAGCTTCCCGACTAGCCCAATGCCTGGAAGGCCCTCGATGAACACGGGATCCCTCAGCTGGGGTCTCTCAAGGACGTAGATGGTGGTCTCTTTCATCTCTCACTCCCTCCTAACAAGGCCCAGCTGCTCGCGCTTCAGCCTCCTTCTGTACTCGCCGTACGGGTCTTCCGGCGAGAAGCGCGGCGGGTGGGCTACCTTGGTCTTCTCACCGCAGACAGGGCAGGTCTCCCTGAGCGTATAGCGCCCGCAGCTGGGACACTTCCTTATCCGGAAGTGCATCACGAACCCCTCTTCTTGACCTTCTTTATACGCTTCTCCTTTCTAATGAGCGTGGCCTCTCCGCCGGCTTCCTTAATGACCCTGAGTATCTCCTCGGCTATGTCCTCCAGAACCGCCTCGGCCTTGTAGTAGTCCGGGGCGGTGATGTCGATCCTGTATCTCGGAGCGCCCTGGTAGGAGAACTTGACCTCTATCTCCCTCTCTTCGTTGGCCCTGTCCCTCGCCCTGATGAGGGCCTCCTTGATTATCTCTATACCGTTCGGCTTCGGAACGGTTATCTCAAACTCGGCGTCGATGGTGACGGTGGGTATCTCAACGTAGGCCTCAATTATCGGCTTCAGGGCCTCGATCCACTCGTCGCTGATGAGGCCCTGGAGAACCTCCATTCCGTTCTGGGCCGCGTCCTCGAAGGCGGCATAAACCTCCCCGTACTCCTCTTCGAGGGGAACCCAGACCTCGCGCCAGGCGGTTTCGAAGTCCTTTCCTATCTTCTCAGCCGCCATCTTGAGGAGGTTCTCGGCCTTCTGGGCGCGCTTGTACTCCTGGAGCTTGGCCTTCCTCTGCTGCTGGTTGACACGCTTGAGGCTCAGGTCGATATGCCCCTTGCTCGGATCCACGCGTATGACCTTGGCGACTATCTTCTGGCCCTCTTTAACGTGATCCCTGATGTTCTTAACCCATGTGGAGGCGACCTCGCTTATGTGCATGAATCCCTCCTTTCCGGGGTACTCGTCGAGCTTGAGAAAGGCACCGTAAGGGTGAATGCTCTTGACGGTGGCGACCACAAACTCTCCCTCTTCCGGGTATTCTCTGGCTTTCCTCGGCATTTCAATCACCTCAAAATTTTCTCTGCCGGGATAAGTTACGAAAAGAGGTATTTAAAGTTTAGCAGAAGTTTCCAGGCACGGAGGCAAAGGAAAGAAAAAGCTCACTCGAGAACCTCGAGTATCTTGGCCTTGATGACGCCCTTACCGCCGGTCGGCTCGACGAGGGTCGCGCCGCAGACGAGGCACCTGACGGTGGTGGCCGGGTTGCTGAAGACTATCTGCTCGTTGCCGCAGTCTATGCACTTGACGCGGAGGAACCTGCTCCTCGGCATCGGAATGAGGTTCTTCGGGAGCGCCATGCTTCACACCTCCACCAGCTCGAACTTCTTAACGCGGAAGCCCTGTCCCCTGGTGTGGGCCTTGCCGCACACGGTGCACCTAAACCTGAGGTCGAGCTTCTTGACCGGCTTCTCCCTTCCGGCCGGGTTCGGCCTCGGGAAACCGCGGTAACCCTTCATGATCCTCCTAAAGCGCCTCTGGCCCTGACTGAGCTCGCTCCTCGGTCTCTTCTTGACCTTCTCGACCTTGTGGATCGTGTGCTTCTTACAGTAGGGGCAGTAAGTCCTTATCTGCTTCGGATACTTCATTCTCTCACCTCCACGCAGAGGCCCGGTGGGTTCCTACTCGCCCCAGCCTCGGACACCCCCGAGCCATGAGGCATGATAGTGCCTGCAAACCCCGGTAGCCGCGAGGCTTTAAAAAAGTTTTGCGAACTGAACCAAAACATTTAAATAACAATAAGTTATTAAAATATCTGGAGGTGGGATCATGGAGGAAATGATAACTACCGTGGAGGAACTGAAAAAGCTGGAGGCAAAGGCGGAAAAGGAGTACCGGAGGCTCCTCAAAAAGCTCAAGGATCCGGAGTATGCAGATCTGAGGGCTCTGCTCCTTAGAATGGCTATAGACACTGCCTTTCACAGGCACCTGATGGAGGCCCTTGAGAGAGCGTACCATGAGTCCTTGAAGCTCGTCGAGGAGTATGGGGGCGGGGAGGACGTGAGTGATGTGGCACTAATCCCTGGCCTGCCCACGATTGTGATGCCCATGGGCTTTGGTGCAATGGGTGCCAGGGTTCCCCCGGAAGAGATAATCGAGGAGTACCTAAAGGACTTCCCGACGGAAGTGGTACTGCCTGAGAATGGAGACGGAAAGCTTGGTGAGTTGCTTGGGAGGTACCTCGAGCTCCAAGAGAAGATGCTAGAGCTCTACGATAGGCTTTCAAGGAGGGCATTCCACCCGGTAGTTAGGGGCATTGTCACAGAGATAAAGAGGAACGAGGAACAGCACGAGGCTATCCTTAAAAAGCTTGGTGAGAGGTACGGGACTCACTCGGCGGGTGCGTAGTAGCAGCGCTTCGGTGAGATTATCTTACCCTCTTTTTTGAGCACTTTTATGGCCTTGTCCACTTCCTTCTTGTCGATGCCGGCCAGCTCGGCTATCTCCTTGCTCTTGAGGGGCTTCCCTGCTTCCTTCAAAACCTTGAAAACGAGTTCAACCTCGGCCATCTTCATCACCAATTGAGTTTACACATAAAACCTAAATCGTTTGAACTTAAAAGATTATTGGTTAGAACTGAAGGATAAACGGGACAACGAAGGGCACCATAGCGGTGAGCACGAAGCCGTGGACGAAGGCTATGAGCGCCACCTCGCTGCCCCCAAACTTCGTCATTATCGGTAGCGTGGTATCCATCGTTGTAGCACCTCCCATGGAGACGGTCAGCTCCTTTGGTATTTTCTTTATCGCCACAGGATACAGGAGAACCGTGAATATTTCCCTCGTGAGGTTTGCCAAAAAGCCGAGCGTTCCGTAGACTGCCGAATACTGTGCGATCAGTGGTCCTGTGAGGCTGTACCAGCCGCAGCCGGCGGCAACTGCAAGCCCCCACCTGAGTTCTATCCCCAGGAGCAGGGAAGCGACGAGGCCGCCCAGGAGTGAGCCCAGGAGGGTGCCGAGGGGCAGCTTTATGGCGAGCCTTCCGAGCTTCCTGATCTCCGCGAGCCGGAAGCTCTGACCAAGGTCTATTCCGATTATCAGTATCAGCAGGTAGAGCATGATTTCATAGAGATTGCCGAACTCCGGGGCGTAGAAGTGCCCTGTGAGTATCCCTGCAATCAGCGCGACCAGAACGTAGGCCAGAAACCTCATCCCTTTCCCCCCACGAGGAGAGCGATCCCAACGCTGCCCGCTATGGTGAGGGCCGCGAATACTGTGGACGAACTAAGGAGCCACAGGGCATCTATCTTCACCTTCCCCGCCTCGACACCCATGAAGAATACTAGGAGCAGCAGTGCGGCGCTCATGGGGGCATCAACGTTCACCTTACGCTCTTTCCTGCGGAGAACGTAGCCTACGAGAACGCCCGCGATTAGTGGGATAAAGATGTTCATGTAAACCCCTCCTCTGAAGGTTAGTGAACTACCCCTCTCACAGGTGGGGCTTCGTGAGGAGTGAGACCACCCCAAGGTAGCCTCACCCTCACTGGCCGGTTCACACGGCCACTACCGGCTATCCCCCTGAGGGGGGAATCGCCGGCTACCTTCCTCAAAATGTTCAACGCACCGTTCACGTCGGCATTAACCAGCGTTCCAGTTGAGGACTGGAAAAGTCCCCTTTTCACCCGCCTCCCAAGGTATTCCTTCTTTTTCCCAATAGGCTCCAGAGCGAGGGCATCAACCCTGCTCGTGTACGCCTCATCAACCTCACTGTAGTTAATCCCGTAACGCTCGCACTTCGCCTTCAATTTTTGCTTGAAAAGGCCGAACGGAACATACTGGAAATTCTGGTTGTTCCTCTTGCCAAGGTTGGCGTTCTGCTTTATCCCTTTCAGCTCACCAATTACAATGTTGCCAATCCCGTTCTCAAGGCAGTAGTTCACGATGTAGCTCACCGCCTTGTTCATGAAGTCGTTAATCACGTTATTTCTTTTCCTCAAAAGCCAAGCCATCTTCTTTCCAAACTTCACGCCCTGCTTATCGTATTGACTCTGAAGGCGGGCCTTCTCCCTGTTCCACCACCGGTTGAAGCTCTTTAACCCCCGGCCTTCGATGATGAAGGCAGTCCCGGTGGTGGAGACACAGGTGGCGAAGTTGTCAAGCCCCAAATCAATGGCGAGGTATTTTGAGTGGTCTAAATCCCTCCTCTCGGGTTCAACCTCGTAAACATATTCAATCTCGAACCAGAGGGCGTTGTATCTTGGCACGATGCGGACTTCCTTTATCCTGTGGCCTTTAACGTTCTTCGGGAGGGTGAATTCGAGGTGTTTGACCCCGTATTTTTCTGCGAAGTTCCTGCCGAGGGAGAGGATTATTCTGTCCCCTTTAACCCTGAAGGACTGGTAGGGGAAAATGAGGAGGAAGTGGCCGTCCTTGGGGAGGTATTTCGGCGGCCTTACCGGACGGTTGTAGTTACCCTTCCGCCTCTCGTTGAGGACGTGGAAGAAGGAGCGGAAGTTTCTCTCCACGATTTTCATCGTTTGCTGTGCGGCTTGGCTCGGAAGGAGTTTGTAAGGCTCGCTGTCCTTCACGAGGTGGTAGGCCTTCACGTATGGCAGAAAAGTGCCGTTCAGCTCGTAGTGTTGTTTAACCGTGTAAAGTGTGAGGTTGTAGAGGCTCCTGGATAGGTGGGTCAGCGTTCGGAGAATTTTGTAGGTCTTCTTGTCCACCCTGAGGTGGTTCTTCTGGGTGAGATACGTGGGAAACCACCTATTAGTTTCTAATATGCGTTGTCATTTAAAGTCTTCGGGCTTTCATCTCCTCCCTTTCGGAAGGAGTCTCCCCGCCCAATTGGATAAACGTATCGAGGGGCTCGGAGGGTGTTCACGTCATCATCTGTGAGCCGTCAGTTTGCTTGCTAGTCGTCATCGCCCCGAAAAACTACTCGACATGCCTTTTAAACCTCCCGGGCAAAGGTTTTTACGAGGAATTTTGCCTCATTCAGACGGTGGTTGATATGATTCGCGCATCGGAAAGGGCGATGGGGATAGAATACGCCATCAGAGACGTTGTCCTTCCGGCAAGAGAGCTTGAGAGGAAGGGAATAAAGGTTATCCGCCTTAACATAGGCGATCCCGGAAAGTACGACTTTCAGCCACCGGAGCACATGCAAGAAGCCTACTGTCGTGCCATAAAGGAGGGGCACAACTACTACGGACCAAGCGAGGGCCTTCCGGAACTCAGGGAGGCCATAGTCACGAGGGAAAAGAGGAAGAACGGCGTTGATATAACCCCCGAGGACGTTCGCGTCACCGCGGCCGTCACAGAGGCCCTCCAGTTCATATTCGGGGCCCTCCTCAACCCCGGCGACAACATCCTCGTTCCGAGTCCCAGCTATCCACCCTACGTCGGCCTGGTCAAGTTCTATGGAGGAATCGCAAATGAGTACCTGACGGTTGAGGAGAACGGCTGGCAGCCGGACATAGACGACATGAGGAAGAAGATCAACGAGAGGACGAAGGCCATAGCCGTGATAAACCCCAACAACCCAACCGGCGCTCTCTACGAGAAGAAGACGATAAAGGAGATACTCGACCTCGCCGGCGAGTACGACCTGCCCGTCATCAGCGACGAGATATACGACCTCATGACCTACGAGGGGAAGCACGTTTCCCCGGGTTCCCTCACGAAGGACGTTCCGGTTATAGTCATGAACGGCCTCTCCAAGGTCTACTTCGCCACCGGCTGGCGCCTCGGCTACTTCTACTACGTTGACCCCGAGGGCAAGCTTGAGGAGGTCAGGGAAGCTATAGACAAGATGGCCAGGATAAGGATATGCCCCAGCACCCCTGCACAATTTGCCGCGATAGCCGGCCTGACCGGTCCGATGGACTACCTGGAGAGGTATATGGCGAAGCTCAAGGAGAGGAGGGACTACATCTACAGGCGCCTCACCGAGATTCCTGGGATAAGCACGACGAAGCCCCAGGGAGCGTTCTACATCTTCCCGCGCATAGAGGAGCGCTCGAAGTGGAAGAGCGACAAGGAGTTCGTCCTCGACGCCCTCCACGAGGCGCACGTGCTCTTCGTCCATGGCTCGGGCTTTGGCTACGCTGGAGACTGGCACTTCAGGATAGTCTTCCTGCCTCCGGTGGAGATACTGGAGGAGGCCATGGACAACTTCGAGGCCTTCATGAGGAAGAGACTGAGCTAATCCCTCAGTTCCCCTTTCATTTTGAGATACTCCTTTTTACTCAGCGGGAAGGTCTTGGCTGATTTCATTAGGGAGTTTATGAACTCTACCTGCTCTTTGAACACTTCATTGGGGTTCTTCTTCAACCTTTCAACGTACGTTCTAATGAACGATATCCGCTCGTTCATATCACGTCTCGAA
Organism: Thermococcus sp. MV11; assembly: GCF_012027285.1. Classification (NCBI taxonomy): domain Archaea; kingdom Methanobacteriati; phylum Methanobacteriota; class Thermococci; order Thermococcales; family Thermococcaceae; genus Thermococcus; species Thermococcus sp. MV11. The sequence goes on along the minus strand of NZ_SNUD01000001.1, from coordinate 896,160 downwards.
TGGAGCCTTAACGTTGGGTTTTTGTGCGTATTCATACAGCATCGCCCGGTCAAGCTTCTCCTTAAAAAGCTCATACAGAAAAAGTCGCTTAGTTCGCGGGTCACTACAATCTCGGTCAGTTTTTCGTTAGGGATTTGAATTCCTATGCCCTCACCAAGAGAAAATTGAAAAAGGCCTCTCCCTTCAGGGTGGGGAGGAGGTCAGCCTCCCGAGACCACTGGGATTACTTCAACGGTAACGCCGTCCTCGATCTTCTCGTCCTCCAGGGCAACCCTACCGTTCACCTTGGCTATGGCGCTTTCCGTGTTGAAGCCGACCTCGCGGAGCACGTCAGATACCTTGAGGCCCCTTCTCCACTCAATCTCCCTCTCTATACCCCTTCCGAGGACCCTTACCCTTATCATCGTCACCACCGAAAGGCATATCTTTTCCCGCTTTATAAACTCCACTGGCCGATGCGCTTACGCTCCCTTCGGGCTGAACGTTTGGCCCGGCACCGACGGGTGCGGAGACCACCACTCCCGAGGCCAGCTAGCTTTGCGCAAGCAAAGATTGACCAAACAGGATTTTGGAGAAAAACGGGGTTCGTGGGGTGTAGCCCACTTCGGGGGTTTGAGAGTACAGGAAGCTTTTGGAAAAAGCTTCACCAAAAGTTTGTGGTTCTCCTTAAAATTGGGTATATTCAGTGTGATTTTAATTGGGGGTGTTTTTGACTTGGAATCACTCTCGTTTTACAATTTAAAGGATAAGATTGTGGAGCCGGGACCGGGATTTGAACCCGGGTGGAAGGGATCTGCAGTCCCTCGCCTCGCCTCTAGGCTATCCCGGCATTCGACCCAGAGAAAGATTTTGGCGCCGCGGAGGGGATTTGAACCCCTGTGGGCAGCGCCCACCGGCTTAGCAGGCCGGCGCCCTACCAGGCTAGGCTACCGCGGCACTCCAATGCCCGAGTTATATGAACAGGGGAGGGTTTTTAAGTTTTTTGGCGGGGCAAAGCTTTTACGTCCTCCCACCCACACCCCTCAGATGACCGAGCTCTTCAACTCCAAGCTCTGCGCAGTCTGCAAGGGTCGAAAGCTCCTCTGCGGCAGGCCCACCTGTCCGATTCTTGAACGCTTCAGGGTAGCCCGCACCGTCGAAGGAAAACTGAACAAACGCCACCTTTTCGGCTCCTCCCCGCCGAGCCTCTTCGTCGGGGAGTACGGCTACCCCAAGGTGAGGATAGGCCCCCTCGTCCCTCCGATTGAAGGGAACACGAGCCACCTCGACAGTCCTCTCAGGTGGGAGGACAAGACGATTCGCGATATTCTTTACTACCGTTCCCTTCTTGTCATGGGCGAGACGAGAGCCGATGTGAACGTCAGAAAAAGCGGAAGGATTCTGAGCGAGGTCCAGGAGCTGGCCATGTCGGTGAAGCCAGTGGACAGCGAGATAATCCTCAAGAGGAAGCCCGTCCTCAAGGTTCTCCCGAGCGAGTTTGCACCACCCATAGGGCCGAAGGCTGAGCTACTCGACTTTGAACTCACGGAGAACCCACGGATTCCGAGGAGGACGGACTACGTCGTGAGCGACGAGCTGAAGGCCGAGCAGGCGATAATGAGGCTCTACAACTGGGGCTTCGACGAGTACTACATCATAAGGCTTCTCTCGGCGGGGCTCCTTGGGGTGGATAAAAAGCTCGTTCCGACGCGGTGGAGCATCACGGCAGTTCAGGACACGATAGGGAAGAACCTGCGGCGCGAGATACTCCACTATCCCGAGATAAACGACTACGAGGTGTACTTCTACAGATTCCTCGGCAATCGCTACGCCGTTCTGCTCATGCCCGAGAGCTACGCCTTTGAACTGCTCGAGGTCTGGCTCAAGGGGTCGCTTTTCGGGAGCGAGAGGCCAAGCGTCATTCACGACTACGAGGACTTCCGCGGGAGGAGGGAGTACGTCAAGGAAACGGCCGGAGCCTACCACGCCGCCCGGCTGAGCGTTCTGGAGGCGCTGAGGAAAAGGAGGAGGCAGGCCAGAGCCGTTGTCTTCCGCGAAGTTACTCCAGAGTACTACGCCCCGGTCGGCGTGTGGCAGATTCGCCTCGGAGTGAAGAAGGCGATGGGAAACTTAATCGGTCGCTTCGAGACGCTCAACGAGGCGCTCGATGCCATAAAACGGTGCCTCGAGCACCCGTTCGAGGAGTACCTCGGGAGGAGCTACATACTGGGAAGCCTCGCGAGGCAAAAAACGTTAGACGAGTGGCTCGGAAGGAATTTATACCGGGTCGAGAAATAGGAACGGTGGATGATGACCACTCCATCCCACTGAGGCGTGATGACTGCACGTCAGGCTGACACCGGTGATGGAAATGAGAAAAAAGCTCGCCCTCGTAAGCCTCGATGGCAACGGGGTTTACAACCTGAAGCACATGCCGTTCCTCAGCGAGTTAGCTGAGAATGGAAGTTTTACCGTAGTTGATTCAATTTTCCCGACGCTGACAGATTTGGTTCACACCAGCGTGATGACTGGAGTTTGGCCGAAGGACCACGGGGTCGTTGAGAACGGCTACTACGACAGGCTCGCCGACAGGAAGATTAACTTCTACGACTACGAGGTTGCCTTCAACCCCCACAGGGTCATAAAGGCACCGACCGTCGTTGATTTGCTCCGCTCCAGGGGCGTTAGAACTGCCAGCGTCTCCGGCTACACGATGCCACCCTTCAGCGGGACTGATGTTAGAATCTTTCCGCCCTTCTTCGCGAGCGACAAGCTCTACAGGATTCACGGGCGTGACTGGAGGAAGGACCTGTGGGTTCTAAACTCGGCCATCTACCTCTACGAGGAGTGCAGGCCTGACCTACTCTTCGTCCACTTCGCCTCGATAGACGGCATGGGCCACGACCACGGCCCGCTGAGTGAGGGGGCTCTGAAGGCCGTCGAGACCGTTGATACTGCAGTGAGGGCACTGTGGGAAAGGTTGAAGGACGAGTACGCCTTCGTAATCTTCGCCGACCACGGGCAGGAGGAGGTGCACACCTGGGTGAACCTGAGAACTTACCTGAGGAAGCACGGAATCGAGACGCTCCGCGTTTCCTCGGGAGGCGGAGCACACGTCTACCTCAGGAACCCGAACGAGGCGGAGGAGGCCTTTGAAATCCTCAGGAGAGCTCCAGGAGTTGGGGCGGTCTTCTTCCGGGAGGATTTGGAGCACCTAAACAGCCCGAACAGCGGCGAGCTGATAGTCTCAGCTAAGCCAGGTTACTGGTTCTGCTCCCACAGAATGTGCAGGGGGATAAAGGGAGTGAGCCACTGGGTTAAGGGAATGCATGGCTCGATGAACGAGCCAGTTGTGAAGGTTCCGCTGATACTGTGGGGATTTGAGAAGGTTGAGCTTGAACACGCCTCGCTGATGGACATAGCACCCACGATACTGAGGTTCTTCGGGATAGAGAAGCCGGGGAATATGGCGGGGAGGAGTTTAGTGAGCAGTACATAAAATTATTCTTCTTGGGGTTTAAAGATGAACTTAATAATCCATGCCTTATCTTTTTCAGAGTAATGGTATTCTGTCTTCAAAGCTAGGGGCATTAACGTGTGCTCCAGGGTTTCCTTAATTTCTGATATCTGGGGACCACTCAGTTTGGATTTAAGAATTCCTATAATCCCGTCTTCCCTATAACTCCATGAACAATCATTACGAACAAATTTGACACATCTTGTTAATGAAATGATCTTTGAACTTCCTAGTGACCCCTCGTAGACTTTCATCTTTATTAGGGGTGTGTTTTTGAAAAATACGGACTTAAGGTTCTTGATGTCTTCTTGGCGGTTTTTTCTGAAAAGTTTACCTACTCCTGATTTTGTGCTGAATAATATTCCGTTTATTAGTTACTGCTAATCCATTAAGTCCCCCGGAGAAATATCAAGATTAGTGAAGACGGTAAGGATATACTCCCCCGGCATCAAATAGTCCCGAAGTTCCATTTCCCTCCTCCCGGAGGGTATAATACTGGGGAGCTTAGAGCAGTCCAAGGCGGCGGAGTTTGCGTTCTTCAAGTGCCCTCTCTTCCTCGCGAATCTCTCGCATGATTTCCCTAGCGGATTTATCGAACTTCAGAAGACCTCTGAACTCAATATCCTCATCAACCGGGATCAAAACAATCCCATTCCCAAAGTCGATGGTTTGGAATTTACGCTTCCCCAACCTTGACCACCAGGAAAAGAATACGCATCATGCACAAAAAACCTTTCCAAGAGACTGGGATAGAAAAGCAGAAGAATAGTGGGAAATCCCGCCAGCCCTCAGCGTGAGGACTGGGCGATCCTCTCGATCTCTTCCTTCTTGCTGTAGGCGAAGCTCTTCGGGTCCCTGTTGGCGGCGGCGATTATTTCCTCCGCCAAAGCCTGGGCGTAGCTGGTCTTGTTCCTGTAGCACTTGGCGGAAGCACCGAGGGCGATGTTCTTGAGGGCTATGTCGAGCCTCCTGAGCGGGGAAACATCGACGGCCATGTGGTAGCGTATCCCACCGAAGGCTATGGTGGTCGTGTCCTCCCTCGGGGCGGAGTTCTCGATGGCCCTCACGAGAACCTGTATCGGGTTCTGCTTGGTTCTCCTCTCGATGATCATGAAGGCCTCCTTGACTACCTCATAAGCTTTCATCTTCTTGCTCATAAGGGAGCGGTGCTCTCTCCTCATGAAGTGGCCGCCGACCTTGTGACCGCTGGCGCCGCTGCGCATGACCTTGTTGATGAGCCTCTCGACGATGTGGACCTGGGCCTTGCCGAAGGCCTTCTTGGCGTGCCTTCCGTGGCTGTGCGGGAGGATTCTAGCGTCGAGGTTGATGTAGGGCCTGAGCGAGGGGTCGTTCACGGTGACGTCCTCAACGCTCCACCTGCCCATGACCTTGAGATCCTTAGGCTGGTAAAAGCGCTCGGTGAGTGGCTTGGCCATTCTCTTCACCTCCTCGGCTTCTCCTTCCTTCCCTTGACGAGCTCCTTGAGGCTGACCCTGTTCACCTTGACGACCTTGTACCTGATTCCTGGGATATCACCCATGGAACCTCCCTTTGGACCGCCGATTCCCTCGATGATGACCTCGTCGTGCTCGTCGATGTGGTTGATAGCACCGTCACCCGGGGTGAAAGCGGTGACGACCTTACCGTTCTTGATGAGCTGAACACGGACGGCCTTACGCATAGCCGAGTTCGGCTGCTTGGCCTCGACGGCTATCTTCTCGAGAACGATACCCTTGGCCTGCGGAGCACCCTCGAGCGGGTCGCTCTTCTCCTTGAGCCTGAGAACTCTCCTCTTGTACCTTATGTCGCTCCAGCGGAACTTCTTCCTCTTGAGCTTGAGCTTTCTACCAGCGAACTCTCCATATGGGGCCTTCTTTCCCGGCATGATCATCACCTCAAATTATGACCACATCGTGAATGCCATGGTGTCTCTCCATCAACTCCTTAACGAGGTTGATGTTCTGGCCGCCCTTTCCTATGGCGCGGGGCTTGTCGCGCGGTCCTATGTCGAGGAGGGCGACCTTTTTACCATCACGCTTCTCAGTGATGTGGACCTTTTTAACCTTAACTCCAAGGCTCTTATAAATGTTCCTCAGGAACTCCTCGGGGTTTTCCGAGTGCTCTATGAGCTCGATTTCCCTTCCGACCATGTTCTGGACGCGCTTGACGTTGGCTCCCTTTTTGCCGAGGGCAAGGCCCATCTCGCCCTTCTTGATGACGTAGATGAGCCTGTTCCTCTTGGTGTCTATGAGGCAATCTAGGACGGTCGCTCCCGTCATGCTCTCGAAGAGCGCTATGAACTTGATCTGGTCGGTGTTGAGCTTGAGCGGCATTACTCCTTACCCCCAGCCAAAGCCAGTATCTTGCTCTCGCCAGGGTCGATTATCGCGAGGGCGGAAACGGTGTGCGGCCTTCCGAGGAGGGTTCCAAGCTCGACGCTGGTTCCCTCGAACTCGTAGACCGGAATACCGCTGAGCTTGGCGTAGTAGAGTATGTCCTCCTTGATATCAGGCCTGGCGTTCCTGGCAACGATAATCATCTTGGCCCCGCCCATCTTGGCGTACTGAATGCTCTTCTTGGCTCCCATGACTATCTTTCCGGTGTCCTCTGCCTTCCTAAGTTCGAAAGCGAAATCAACCATACATCACACCTCCCTACTCCCTTTTCGGTCTCAGGGGGAGATTCATCGCCAGTTTGACCATTCCGGTTCCGACTGGAACCGGCTGTCCTATCAGCACGTTCTCGACCACACCGTTGAGGGGATCGACCTCGCCCCTCTCGGCGGCCTCGAAGAGGTGCTGGGTTGTGATCTCGAAAGCGGCCCTGGCAAGCACGCTGGCCTTCTCCCCAACTATTCCGTGCCTGCCTATGGGCAGTATGACTCCATCGAGCGTCATCATATCGGCGACGAGCATGATGTGCCTGACGTCCACCTCGAGACCCTGCTCGCGCATCGTGTTCACTATTTCCTCGATGATGGCGTTTCTGGCGGCCTCTATGCCTAGCACCTCCGCTATTTCCCAGATGTTGTTGGTCCTCGTCCTGGTTGGATCAACGCCCGGAACCTTCAGCACCTGCTTGAAGTTCGAGCCCTCGGTGTAGATGACGTACTCGTCGCCTTCCTTTCTTATGATGGTCTTCCCGACGCCCGACAGGCCTTTAAGGCGGTGCTTTTTAACCTTTTCGGCGAGCCTCCTCAGGTCGGAGAGCTTTCCGACCTTCTTGGGCCTCATAATGAGCGTGTATCCATCGATCTCGAACTCAGCGCTCTTGAAGGAGCTTTCAAGCTTCCTCTGAATCCTCTCCATGTCGAGGCCGGCCTTTTCAAGCCTCTCCGGGTCGATGTCCACTATGAACTCGTAGTTGAGTATGTCTATGCTCGTCTCGCGGGCGAGGTTCTCGAGGGTGGTTCCCTCTATCCTCCTCGCCACCTCGAGGGCCTTCTCCCTGTCGTGCCGGTGCTTCTCGTCGAGGTAGACGGTCATGATGGGTGTTGAGGGGTTCTTCCTGGCATCGACAATCTCGATGATCCTTGGCAGACCGAGGGTGACGTTGATTTCCGCGACACCTGCATAGTGGAAGGTGTTAAGGGTCATCTGGGTTGAGGGCTCACCTATGGACTGCGCCGCGACGGTTCCTATGGCCTCTCCCGGCTCGATGAGGGCCCTCTGGTACTCCTTCACGGTCTCCTCGATTATTGCCTCTATCTCGGCCTTCTTGAGCTTGTACTTCTCATTGTACCTGACGAGCTTCTCGTAGAGTTCCTCCTTGAGGTTCTCCGGGAGGTCAGCCTTGTCAACGAGGCTCCTGATGGTCTTCGCTGCGACCATTTCACTCACCTCCCCTCATCTTGATGAGGGTCCTAACGATGACCCTGTCCACATCGACTGTCTTACCCTGCCAGCTCTTCATCGGGTCTATTCCGTCCTCACCGTACTTGAACTGGACGATGATTCCCGTCGGATCCCTGACCGTTCCGTCGTAGTTCACCTTGAGGTCCTGGAGCGCGTTTATCAGACGGCGCTGCATGTAACCGCTCTGGGCCGTCCTGACGGCCGTGTCAACCAGTCCTTCCCTACCACCCATGGCGTGGAAGAAGTATTCCTGGGGCGTTAGACCGCTCTTGTAGGAGTTTGTGACGAATCCCCTGGCCCTGGCTCCAAGGTCGCCGGGCTTGAAGTGTGTCAGAACCCTTCCGCGGTAGCCGCGGTAGAGGCGCTTTCCACGAATGGACTGCTGGCCAAGCATCGCCGCCATCTGGGTGATGTTGAGCATCTTACCCCTCGCTCCGGTCTTGGCCATGATGACCGCGTGGTTGCCCATACCGAGGTACTTTTCAGCGACCTTACCGGCGTTGTCACGCGCCTCTGCTAAAACCGCCATGATGTTGCTCTCGAGGGTCTCCTCGAGGGTCTTGCCCGGTAGGGGCTCAAGCTCGCCGTTCTTGTAGGCTTCAATGAGCCTCTCCACCCTCTCCTCCGCCTCGCGGATTATCTCGTGTATCCTGTCAAGGGCCTCCCTCGGCAGGTCCTCGTCGTCTATCGCGGTCGTGAAGCCCTTGTGGGTTATGACCCATATGGCCAGCTTGGTAACCTGGTCGAGGAACTGCCTGGCCCTCTCGACGCCGTACTCCCTCACGATGATGTCGAGCAGCTTTCCGTCCTCCCTGCCGTAGGCCTTCTTGTCTATGGCACCGCTGAGGAGCTTTCCGTTCTGAATGTAGGTGAAGCCGTCGTAGGCGAGCTTCCTGACCTCCTCTGGGTCAGGAACGAGCTTCTCCTCGATGAGCTTCTCAAGGGCCTCACAGCGCTCCGGCTCGTCGCAGAGCTTGTTGCGGTACCAGATCGTGAGGTCGTCCGGCAGGAGGAGCGAGAATATCGTCTTTCCGCTCCACAGTTCAACGCCGTTCTCAACCTTGTCCGGCTCTGGAAGCTTGTCCACGTTAATTCCCGCGAACATGAGCATCTGCTCGACCTCTGAGCGGGTGAAGTATGCTCCCTCGCGGGTGAGCAGGTAGCCACCGGAGATGTGGTCCTGGATTCCAGCTATGAGCGGGCCGCCGTAGCGAGGCGAGATGATGTGGTTCTGGACTTCCATGAGTATCTTTGCCTCTGCCTGAGCCTCCTCCGTCTGCGGAACGTGGAGGTTCATCTCGTCACCGTCGAAGTCGGCATTGTAGGGCGGGCAGACGGAGAGGTTGAGGCGGAAGGTTCTGTAGGGCATAACGCGGACGCGGTGGGCCATTATGCTCATTCTGTGGAGCGAGGGCTGCCTGTTGAACAGCACTATATCGCCGTCGAGGAGATGCCTCTCGACCGTCCAGCCGAGGTCGAGCCTCTCGGCTATTATCTCGAGGTTGTTCTCCATGAGGCGTATCCTTCTTCCTTCCGGGTCTATGACGTAGTTGGCGCCGGGGTACTTCTCGGGCCCGTTGAGGACCATCTTCTTGAGCTTCTCGAAGTTGAACTCGGTCACTTTCTCAGGAACGGTCAGCTCCATTGCGACCGCTATGGGAACGCCGACCTCGTTGATGCTTATCATCGGATCCGGACTGATGACCGTACGGGCTGAGAAGTTCACGCGCTTACCGCTGAGGTTTCCACGGAAGCGGCCTTCCTTACCCTTCAAACGCTGGGAGAGGGTCTTGAGGGGCCTCCCGCTCTTGTGCTTGGCCGGCGGAATGCCTGAGGTCTCGTTGTTGATGTAGGTGGTAACGTGGTACTGTAGGAGGTCCCAGAGGTCCTCGATGATGAGCTGCGGCGCACCGGCCTCGATGTTGGACTTGAGGCGGTTGTTGATACGGATAATATCGACCAGCTTGTGGGTGAGGTCGTCCTCAGCCCTTATACCGCTCTCGAGGGTGATTGATGGCCTCATGGTAACGGGCGGAACCGGCAGGACGGTGAGAACCATCCACTCCGGCCTGGCCTTCTCGGGGTGGAGTCCGAGGAGTGGCAGGTCCTTGTCGGGTATCTTCTCAAGCCTGTCACGAACCTCGCTCGGCATCATTCTGTGCCTGTACTCGTTACCTTCTTCGTCCTTCCTGAGCTCCCAGTAGATGGTGGGCCTCTCGAACTTGATCGGGAACTGTGGCGCTCCACAGTGCGGGCAGACCATTCTCTCCTTGGCCTTCTTGTGTATCTCCTTGATGAGCCTGTCCTTGGCCTTCTTCCTGTCGCCCATGACCTCGAACTTGTGCATGTACTCTTCTATCTCCTCGTCGGTGAGCTTTATCCTTCCGCACTCCCTGCATGTGCTCTCCAGAACGCGGTGAATGGTCTTGGCGAAGCCAACGTGGATTATCGGTCTGGCGAGCTCGACGTGGCCGAAGTGGCCCGGGCACTCTCCAGCCCTGGCACCGCAGGTCTCACACCTGAGACCCGGGTCCACCACGCCGAGCCTCTTGTCCATCAGGCCACCTTCTATCGGGTAGCCGTCGTCGTCGTAGGTGTCGGGGACGGTGATCTCGGCCGCGCTCATCTTTCTGATTTCCTGAGGTGAGAGGATTCCGAACTCGATACTCCCGATGACCTTCTTCATCGACTGCATGATATCACACCCTGTCGGTTATGTTGAGGGAGGGCCTTATCACCATGGCCTTCAGCTCGTCCAGCAACAGCTTGAAGGCGTAGCTCATCTCCACCTTGCTTATCCTCTCTTCCTCTCCACAGACCGGGCAGTAGACCTTTCCTCTGCGCTTGTCCTCCAAGGCTAGGTGTCCACAGCTCTCGCAGACCCAGACCTCGGTCTTGTCGCTCTCCTCGAGCAACCTCTCGATCAGGAGCATCGCTGCACCGTGTCCGATGAGGACGTCACGCTCCATCTCACCGAACCTGAGACCGCCTTCCCTGGCCCTACCCTCGGTCGGCTGCTTGGTGAGAACCTGAACTGGACCCCTCGAACGGGCGTGCATCTTGTCAGCTACCATGTGGTGGAGCCTCTGGTAGTAGATGACGCCGACGAATATATCAGCCTCGAGCCTTCTTCCGGTTATGCCGTCGTACATGATTTCCCTTCCGCTGTGCTTGAATCCAAGCTCCTCGAGCTCCTTCCTGAGCTTCTCCTCTGGCTCGCCGATGAACGCTGTACCGTCCACTCTCCTTCCCTTCAGCGCCGCAACCTTTCCACCTATTGCCTCTATGAGCTGCCCGACGGTCATACGGCTCGGGATACCGTGGGGGTTCACTATGAGGTCCGGGACGATTCCGCTCTCGGTCCAGGGCATGTCCTCCTGCGGGACTATGAGGCCGATAACACCCTTCTGGCCGTGCCTCGAGGCGAACTTGTCTCCAAGCTCTGGGATCCTGAGATCCCTGGTGGTTATCTTCACGAGCTTGGTCCCATCGCCGGTCTCGGTTATGATGACCTTGTCCACTATACCCCTCTCACTGGGCCTTACCGTTACGCTCGTCTCGCGCCTCTCCTGGAGGATTATGCCTCCGAGGCCGCTCTGTTCCTCAAGGAACCTCGGTGGGGAGGTTCTTCCAACGAGAACGTCCTTGCCGGAGACCTTGGACTCCGGGAAGATTATGCCGTCCTCGTCGAGGTGCCTGTAGTACTTCTCGCCCAGATAGCCCTGTATTGTCGGGTCGGGAACCTCGAAGCGGTCGGTCTGGCCACCGAGGTAGCGCTTCTCCTCTGCCTCGTAGGTTCTGAAGAAGGTTGAGCGAGCCAAGCCGCGCTCTATGGAGGCCTTGTTCATTATGACGGCATCTTCCATGTTGTATCCCGAGTAACTGAGAACTGCGACCACGAAGTTCTGGCCAGCTGGCCTCTCCTCGAAACCGACTGCCTTCATTATCCTCGAGTTCACAAGCGGGACCTGCGGGTAGTGCATCAGATGGCCGCGCGTGTCCACCCTTATCCTGAAGTTGGCCGCTCCAAAGCCGAGGCTCTGCTTGGCCATACCGGCACCGTAGGTGTTACGCGGGGCCGCGTTGTGCTCCGGGTACGGAACGAGTGAGGCAGGTATTCCGAGAATCGCAGCGGGCATCAGCTCGAGGTGGGTGTGCTCCTCGGTAACCTCCCAGGGCCAAGTGGCGACGAGGGCGTTCTCCTCCTCCTCGGCGTCGAGGTACTCGATGATGCCCATCTTGATGAGGTCGCTCCAGGTGAGCTGGCCGGTCTTTATGCCCTCAACGTGCTCGCGGGTGAGCTTCGGCTGGCCGTTCTCGACGATGATGAGGGGTCTCCTGACCCGACCGTCATCGCTGTTCACGTATACCTCTTTCACGTCCTCGTCCTGGTATAAGGCAACGTTTATGACGTCGCTTATCCTTCCGCTTCTCCTATCGCTCCTTATCCTCTTTACCAGGCTCTCGCCGTCCTCGATGGTCCCGATGAGAACTCCGTTGAGGTAAATCCTCCAGAGGCTCGGGTTCGGCCTTCTCTCCTCGATGGGAACGACGCCGAGCTTGCTCAGGTACTCCCTGACTTCCTTCTCCGGGATTCCGGTGGTTATCTGGGCCATCAAAGCAAGATTCTTGACCAGACCACAGTTTGGACCTTCCGGCGTTTCCGTCGGGCATATCCTTCCCCAGTGGGTTCCGTGGAGGTCACGGGCCTCGAAGTGGGGCTGGTCCCTGCTGAGCGGGGAAGTGACGCGCCTGAGGTGAGAGAGCGTGCTCATGTAGTTGGTCCTGTCGAGGAGCTGACTGACACCGGTTCTTCCACCTGGCCACGCACCGGTCGCGAGGGCGTGCTCAATCCTCTCGCTCAGCACGTCCGGCCTTATGGAGTTCCTCACGAAGCGCTGTATGTTCTCGAAGGTGTAGCGCTCGCCCTTCCTCTGGTAGGTCTTGGTCATCTGGTACTGCATGTCCTTAACGAGCTGGCCGAAGGCGACGCGGAAGAGGTCCCTGAGGAGGTCTCCCGCCAGCTTGAGCCTCTTGTTGGCGTAGTGGTCCTTGTCGTCCTCGCCGCGGAGGCCAAGTGAAAGCTCCAGAACCTTGAGGGCCATCATACCGAGGTAGTAAGCTTTGGCCCTTCTCCTCTCGGGCTCGACGCCCATGTGGGGCAGGAGGTTGTTGTCTATAATGTGCTCGGCCCTCCTGAGCCTGTACTCCCTGGGCTGGCCTGGGAGGGAGAGCTTTCCTATGTAATCGAGGGCCTCCTCCTGGGTGGTTATGTCGCTGGCGTCCTCGAGGTTGTCGAAGAGAACCTGCTGTATCCTCGGGTCGTCGCTGACAGCTTCAACTATCTCCTTATCGCTGAGGAGACCGAGGGCGCGCATGACGTAGACGAACTTAACTGGCCTGGGGACGTTCGGTATGTTCACGTAGAGTATTCCGTCCTTCCTTCTCTCTACCGTTATCAGGGCCCTGTAGCCGTGCCTGTAGGAGAAGACCTTGGCGATTATCCTGTTCTGCCTCTCGTCCCTCTCCACCAGGGTCTTGTTGGGGGCGAGGTCCTCAATGGAGACTATAACCCTCTCGGAGCCGTTTATGATGAAGTATCCTCCGGGGTCCTTCGGGTCCTCGCCGAGCTTTATAAGCTCCTCGTCGCTGAGGCCGTAAAGCCTGCAAGCCTTGGACTTGAGCATTATCGGGAGCTCGCCGATGCGAACCTCGACGGGTTCCTGCTCTATTCCCTTGATAACTGGAATAAGCTCGAGGTAGAGCGGGGCCGAGTAGGTCAGGTTCCTTATCCTGGCGTCCATTGGATAGAGGGGCTTCCTCTGGCCCTGGGCCTCCTGGAACTCGGGCTCGCCCAGGCGGATTTTACCAAACTTGACCTCAAAGTCCGGAATGTCAGGCTTGAGGCCACCGAACTCGTCTATAACCTGCTGCATTCCGTGGTCGATGAAGGCGTTGTAAGAATCAAGGTGCTGCCTTACGAGTCCCCTCTCCTTCCAGTAGGCTTCCATAACGAGCCAGAGGTCGTCAGGGGTGACATCAACAACGGTGGGTCCTCTCGATGCCATAATCTCACCTCTCAGAATCAGTCCTCCACCACAAGACGGTAGTAGTAATAGTAGCCCGCCGTTGGGCTCTTTCTCTTTATCTCAATGACGTCTCCCGGCTTTGCCCCAAGGGCGACGACGGCCGGGTCCGAGGCCTTGATCTGTGGGAGCTGTGAGATCCTGATCCTGTACTTTCTGAGGAGTTCCTCCTTCTCCTCCTCGCTGAGGATTCTGTGCTCGGGAACCAGCTCATGCGTGAATATATCAAACTCCTTTTTCGTCGCCACCGAGAATTGCCCCCTTTAACGTTTTTTAAGAACGATTATCACTACCTCACACCTGCGGGTTTCGGTATATAAGCTTTTCGAGTGGTATCTGGCCCGTAGGGGTTTATATCGGTTGCGTAAAGTTTAAGAACCGTTTTCTGGCCCGAAAAAGGACTCTGATGTACTTCAATGTCCACCGAAAACGGAAAGACTTATAAAGGCTCGGCTGGGGTTCGGAATCCAAACTTCAGTGGAGAGAGCAAAGTGGCAGGTCTTTTCTGTAGATTTGCCGATTCTAGTGGGTTTATGTAGACACAAGTTGTACCATTGACGGGATAACTTGTCATATCTGGCAAAAGTTCGCATAAACTTGGTCTCATTCTGCAATATGGCCGGCATTTTGGGCCTCCAGGCGGGGGCGTATCTTCTGACACCTCTCAAGGAGCAACTCCTAAAGAATGGCAATTTAAAGAACGAACACATCATAAAAACAAGCACCTTTTGGAAAAGACACTTACTCTTCCGCCAGCGCTCGCGCAAGCAAGGGCTGTTGTGGTGGGCCCGGGGGGCTTTGAACCCCCGACCACGCGGTTATGAGCCGCGCGCTCTGACCAGGCTGAGCTACGGGCCCACTACTGGCGCCGCCGCCCGGACTCGAACCGGGGACCGCCGGATTAACAGTCCGGCGCTCTACCGACTAAGCTACGGCGGCACGACCCAATGTAGGGAATACGGAGTGGATTTATAAATCTTACGGTGTGGGCAGGAACTGCGAAAACTTTATATCTCCCTCGGAAGGTCTTTAGACCGTGCCCCGGTAGCCTAGCCTGGCGGGGCGGCGGACTTGTAATCCGCCGGTCGCGGGTTCAAATCCCGCCCGGGGCTCCATTCTAACAAACTTCGCCTTGTGAGGTTTGATAGGGGTTTGTAGCTCTGTTTGAAGTGTCAGTTCTAACGTGGCCAAAAGGGTTCTCATAATTAAACGCTGGCCTTGGATTGATAAACCATATCTTTGAACGTGCAACAGGGAGCTACGACTTTTGATGAGGCTTTGGAAACGCTTTTTGACCAAAATTCGCAGGATAAGTTGCTCGCTTAAAACCGTTGCCTATTGTGTGTAGGTAGGGAGGCATAGATCTCAGCTCGTTGTGAAGATGGTCCAGCTCTGATAGTCAGCTTCTATGAGAACTTCTATTATGTCCTCTTCACCGTAGTGTATCTCCCTCACCGTTACCTCCTTCTTGATGTGGCCGTGTACAACGGCCTGATGGACCTCTTTGGGAAGCTCCTCTGTCACGGGAATGATCCCGTCCTTCACGTATATTCCCGCCAGCTTGCCCCTCTGGAGGAGGAACCCCCTGACGGGAACCACGTATTCATCAAACCCCACCCCGTACTTGGCGTTTTCAACACGTCCAACCCCAACTGTCATATGGATCACCCACATGTAAGTTTTCTATTACATATTCGTGCCTTCCATTTATAAGCTTTTCTGGCCAGAATTGAATAAGAAGAAATGGGGAAGCAAGGTAGTCAGTATTCCACCTCGCCCCTCTCCCTCAGCTCGCGGTACATCTTCCAGCTGAGAACCGGCTTCTTTGCCGCCAGAACGTCGTCCACGCGCTTCACCGCCGTGTTGTGCGGTGCGCCCTTGACGATCTCCGGATCGCTGTATGCCTCCTCGCTTATCCTCCTGAGGGCCTCGACGTAGGCGTCGAGCTCCTCCCTGCTCACCGTCTCGGTCGGCTCTATCATCAACGCCTCGTGGACGATTAGCGGGAAGTAAACCGTCGGCGCGTGCATTCCGAAGTCGAGGAGCCTCTTGGCCACGTCCATCGCTGTAACCCCTGTTTCCTTCTTCATCGGCTCGGCGGAGAAGACCACCTCGTGCTTCCTCAGCTCCTTGCCGGGCAGGGAGTAGCCCCTCGTCCCTTTCAGCTTCCTGGTGAGGTAGTTGGCGTTTAGAACAGCTACCTCGCTCGCGTTCTTGAGGCCCTCCCTTCCCATTATCTTGAGGTAAACGAGGGCCCTGACCATAACCGCGAAGTTGCCGTAGAGCTCCTTAACCTTGCCGATGCTCTTGGGCACGTCGTAGTCGAGGTAGTAACCACGCCCCTCGTCGTAGCCGACCAGCGGAACCGGCAGGTAGTCCTTGAGGAAGTCCTTGACGCCGACCGGCCCGCTTCCAGGACCGCCACCGCCGTGCGGGGTTGAGAAGGTCTTGTGGAGGTTGAGGTGGACTATGTCGAAGCCCATGTCACCGGGTCTGATCTTTCCTAGCACCGCGTTGAGGTTTGCACCGTCGTAGTAGAGCAGCCCGCCGGCCTTGTGGACTATCCTCGCAATCTCCAGTATCTCGTCCTCGAAGATGCCGAGGGTGTTGGGGTTCGTGAGCATCAACCCGGCCGTTCTCTCGCTCACCGCGCTCTCAAGGGCCTCCAGATCCATCGTTCCCTCCTCGGTCGAGGGGATTTCGATGACCTTGAAACCGGCCATGGCGGCACTGGCTGGATTGGTTCCGTGGGCCGAGTCAGCAACGAGCATCTCGTCCCTCTGCGGCTCACCGTTGTCGAGGTGGTAGGCTCTGATTATCGACACGCCCGTGAACTCGCCGTTGGCACCGGCAGCGGGCTGGAGGGTGAAGCGGTCCATTCCGGTTATCTCCTTGAGCCACTGCTCCAGCTCCCACATTATCTTTAGCGCTCCCTGGACGGTCCTCTCGTCCTGGTAGGGGTGAATGTAGGCAACCCCCGGGTGTGAAGCTATCTCCTCGTTTATCTTGGGGTTGTACTTCATGGTGCAGGAGCCGAGCGGGTAGATGCCCGAATCAACGCCGTAGTTCATCTCGCTCAAGCGGGTGTAGTGTTTCACTATCTCAGGCTCGCTCAGCTCAGGAAGGTTCAGCGGGCTTTTCCTCCTGAGCTTCTCCGGAATCTCAACGCTTACATCTTCAACCGGCCTCGGAAGGGTGTAGCCGACCCTCCCATTGCGGGAGAGCTCGAAGATGAGCGGTTCGTCCCATTTAGCCTGCCGGAACATTCAGGCCACCTCCCTGAGGGCCTCTATGAGGGCCTCTACCCATTCCTTCCTCGTCGTCTCTGTCGCGGCGAAGAGGGCGGTCTCGCCGAGCTCCGGGAAGTGCTTCCCGATGTAGTAGCCTCCATGGATTCCCCTCTCCAGGAGGGCCTCGTGCACCTCGCTGTAGGGCTTTTCGAACCTCGCTGGCACGTCCTTGAAGTAGAGCCCCTCGAAGGGAATCTCAGCGACTTCCTCCAGCCTCTTCCTGAGGTAGGCCGTGTTCTTGAGGATTGCCTCGCCAAGCTCGGCCAAGCCCCTCGGCCCGAGGCTCGCGAGGTGTATCGCTGAGGCAACGGCCACCAACGCCTCGTTGGAGCATATGTTCGAGGTCGCCTTTGCGCGCCTTATGTGCTGCTCCCTCGTCTGGAGGGTCATGACGAAGGCTCTCCTCCCGTCCGCGTCTCTCGTCATTCCGATTATCCTGCCCGGCATCTGGCGTATGAGCTTTTTGTCGTTCCTGACGGCGAAGATTCCGGCCCTCGGGCCGCCGAAGTTCATGGGGTTGCCGAGGTATGACGCCTCTCCGACCGCTATGTCAGCGCCGAGCTCACCCGGCGCCTCAAAAAGCCCGAGCATCGTGGGGTCTGCTCCGACCACGAAGTAGGCCCCCGCATCGTGGGCGATCTCGCCGATTTCCCTCACGTTCTCCTCGACTAAACCGAAGAAGTTGGCCATCTCAACGTAGACGCCGGCGGCTTCACCAACGGCCTCCTTGAGCTTTTCAAGGTCGAGGTTGCCTTCCTCGTCCCAGGGGACTTCAACTATCTCCAGCCCGGCGCCGCGCGTGTATGTCTCTATCACCGCCCTCTTCTCCGGGCTGAGGGCCTTTGGGACAAGGAAGCGCTTTCTCTTGCCCCTGTGGAGCCTGACCGTCATCAGGGCGGCCTCGGCTATGGCCGTTCCCCAGTCGTACATCGAGGAATTGACAACGGGCAGACCGTAAAGCTCCGCCATCATGCTCTGGTACTCGAAGAGGGCCTGGAGCATTCCCTGGCTTATCTCGGGCTGGTAAGGAGTGTAAGCCGTCAAGAACTCGCTCCTCTCGATGAGGTACTTGACGTGGGCTGGAACGTAGTGGAAGTACGACCCCGCCCCGAGGAAGCTCGGCATTTCAAGGACGGTCCTGTTCTTTGAGAGGACTTCGCTGAGCTCGAGGAAGACCTCGTACTCGCTCTTTCCCTCCGGAAGGTTGAACTCCTTGAGCATGCCCTCGGGAACGTCCGAGAAGAGCTCGTCGATCGAATTGAAGCCGATTTCTTTCAGCATTTCATCTCTATGCGCCAGGTTCGGGAGGTAGTGCCTTCCCATGCCTATCACCTTCTGAGCTTTAAGATGCTCGTTGAAAGTTGGGAGCTGAGAATATATGCTTTGTGCCGCCGGGAGGGCAGAACCGTGTACCACTGGAAGGAAAAATAAGAGGGGTAAAGGCCTCAGCCGCTAACGCCGACGTCCTCGAAGAACTTCTCCATCAGGCCGGCAATGGCCCTTATGTCGTACTGCATGGTCTCGTAGACCGCCCACTGGACGAGGCTGTACTCCCTGCCGTCGAGGGTCTTGAAGCCACTCGGGGCGTTCACGTCAAAGTTGGCGTGGAGCTCGATGTTCCTTATGGCCCAGCCGTCCACGTCGTCGTCGAGCCAGTCGTCATTGCTCACGTAGGTGTAGATGTAGACGGTGTCATCCGGAACGGTGACGCTGGTATCGACGAGCAGGTTCGGGTCCTGGGCGTAGCGGGCTATGAGGTTCCAGTTCTTGTCGTAGATCTCGACGTAGCCGAGGGTCTTGAAGTAGGCGTTCTGCATGTCTATGTCCTTGAAGACGAGGGTTATCGAGCTGGCGCCCTTGAACTCGAGCTTGAGGACGCTCCAGTCGCCCTTCTTGAGGGTCCTGGTCCAGAAGTAGCTTCCGAGGTGGCCGCGCTCGCTCCAGAGGTTGATGTCCTTGCCGGTCGAGTAGAGCATGTAGCGCCAAGAGTTGTGGGCTATTAAGTCAGCGTAGGCCCAGGCAACGCCGTTGGCGAGGCTCATGTGGCCGTTCTCGTTGTCGGCTATGTAGATATCGTAGCCGTAGATGAACCGTTGCTTCTCCTGCGGGATCTGCCACCACTTTATCGGCGTGAGGTCGAGGGGGACGCGGTCGTTGAGTATGTCGTCGGCGACGGTGGGGGAGATATCGTTCTCAACGAAGTCGTGGGCGTCCTCGATGTAGCTGAACTGCTCGAGGTCCTCGAATAGGTGCGGTGTGGTGTGTGCCACCAGCATGCTCATGTCCTCGAGTATGTGGACCGCCCTGCCGAGGTAGAGCATGGCCTCCTCCCTGTTGCCCTGCTTCCAGAGCTGAACCGCCTGCTCGTAGAGCTTCTGGGCCATGTCGGCTCCGGAGGTGTCGGCCTCTCCAAATAGGTTAACTGTAAATAGTTCTGCGTGGTCCATAGGGTCGTGGAAGTGGTACTGGCTCTGGAGGGTGTAGGTCTTCCCGTTGAACTCTATGCTCCCGCCGCGCCAGTCCTCGTCGTAGGCTCCGTAGAGGAGCTGGTCCTGGTACTGCATGAGGATCGAACCGAGGGTTGGGTTGTCCCTGTAAACCGCCTGTATGGCCTTGTAGGTCAGCTTCTGGTGGACGTTCATGGGGTTGTCGAGGGTCGGTCCGTCGGTCGGCCAGGCGCTCACGAGGCCCAGCCCACCGAGGACGAGGAGAACCAGAAAGACGGCCCCTACCTTCCTCATTTTATCACCCTTTTGTTTTTAGATTCTATTGGAAGTGGACATGCAGCACTATGGGAGAATTAAAATTTAAAACTTTTTTGAGTTACGTGAGTTATACCCTGGGAATTTTCTGTATCTTATCGTGCTGTTGCAACCGTATAATATTTCCGTTGTTTGGGGCAACGCTTAAATTTGGCTTCCCCTTCGGGGTATGGGGATAGCCATGATAATAGCCTTCGACTTCGATGGAACGCTGGCTGACACCTACACCTGCATCGAAGAGGCGTTCAGGCGGGCCCTGGAGAGGCGCTACCGATGGCTCCCGGGGAAGGCACTGTGGGCCAAGCTGCTGACTAAAATCGAACTCCAGTTTGAGAGGCCTGCCTTCGGGAAGCACAAGAAAAAATCCAAACCCCCTTTCTTCCTGCGCACGAAGTTCTTCGAGACCTGGTTTGAGGAGAGGGCCAAGCTTAGCAGACCAATCGACGATTCCCCGGAGCTTTTGAGGAAACTCAAGGAGGAGGGGCACACTGTAATCTCCTTCTCCGCCGAGGACTTCATAGACGGAATGAAGGTCAGACGGCTGAAGGAAATGGGGATATACGACCTCTTTGACGACGTCGTAGTCTTTGGCCACGACATGACCATAGACGAGGCCTTTAAGCTGGTTCGCGAGAAGTACGGGAACGAGACTTTAATCTGGGTGGACGACAAGCCCTGGCGCTTCATCGGTCACGGCGATGAGAACACCGAGTACGTGTGGTATTACTTCCCCTTCACGGCCAGGTTCGTTGAGAAAAATCGCGAGAAACTGGCTCTGATCCCCCACCTTCACATAATACACGACCTCTGGAGCCTGTTTGACGTCGTGGAAAGGGTCAAGCAGGAGCGCTAGCCGGAGTCGGCGTTGGTGTATTCTATGGTGTCCTCCACGAACTCATCGTAGGTTTCCCTGTCCACTTCTTCAATCTTGAGGCTGAACTCCCGCCCCAACGCCCAGCGGATAGCGACGTCACCCCTGTCTGTCTCGGCAACTATGAGACCGAATGGTAGATCACCGGCCCAATGGTGTTTGAAGAATCCTACCCTAAAGCCCCTTTTCGTGAGTTCCTTCAAGACAGCCTCTTGGGTTCTCAGGGGACCGTACGGGCTCTTGGCCAAGCCAATATAGGGCATTTTTACTCACCATTGTTCCATAGATGGGCAGATTTAAAACCTTTTCGGTTGTCCTAACAAAACTCGACGGTGAGGTTTCCGGAAGGCTAACATTTTAATAGTAGGCCGGGAACTTACTCCGGGTGATGAAATGAAGGCACGCTACATCGGCCTGCTCATTGCTTTAATCGTTCTCGCCGCCGGCTGCATCTCCGGGGGCGGAACGTCCCCTTCTCCAACCACCACGACCACTGGAGACCTTCCATTCACTCAGGAAGACATGGAGAAGGCCATAACGTCCCTGAAGAGCTACGAGTACGTGATGAGAGTGGACAGCTACAATGGAACGAGGCTGGTGGCCCAGCTTAGGACCGAGGGCGCGATAGACTTCGAGAAAAAGCTGAAGGCAGTGTCCACGCTCTCGAACAGTACCGTCGGGGGCGGCTCCTACTACCTGGCCTACTACTACACCACCTCCAAGGGCTACGCGAGCTACATCGACAGGAACGGTACGGTGACCTGGGAAGCCGCGTGCTACGGGCCGGGCGAGGGGCCAAACATGAACTCCACGGTTTTGGACGGACTTTGGAAGGTACTGGACATGGAGAACGTCAGGGTTATCGAGGAGGACGGTTACTACCTCATATATGCCAACGAGACTGGGGGGACGGCAATCGGAACAAACGTCACGAACGCTTATCGGACGAGGGTCGAGGTTAAGCTCACGAAGGATCTTATCCCCGTGGAGGTCAAGCGGACCGTCTACTACGAGAAGAACGGGGCCGAGTGGGTTGATGTAACCACCATAGAGATAAAGAACCCGGACTCAGCCACGGTTGAGCCTCCCAGGGATCTCATCGATTACCTCGAGGAGCAGGGGATTGACCTCGGGGAGTTCCTTGGAAAATGCTAAACCTTTAAATTCTCCTTATTCCCTCTAGTTTTGGGTGAATAGGTCGTGGATGCCCTAAGCGTTATAGCGTTCTTCGCCTACGGTCCGGCGCTCGTTATACTATGGTACTTCTATCACGCCGACAGGTACGAGCCTGAACCAAGGAGGTACGTCCTTGGAACGTTCCTGCTGGGGGGAACGCTCTCGATAGGAATTGCCTACGTACTTGAGAGCTTCCTCACCCTTGGAGGCGCAATAGAGCCGATCCTGCCAGCCTCAGCATTCTACGTCGCCCTCGTGGCGGGGATCGTTGAAGAGCCTGCGAAGGCTTTGGCCATACGGTGGCCGTTCAAGGCCGGTCAGATGGACGGCATAATGGACGGCCTCGTTTACGGAGTCGCCGCTGGTCTGGGCTTCGCAGCCACCGAGAACTTTATGTACGGTCTCGGCTGGGGTGTGGCGGTGACGGTGACCCGTGCTTTTCTGACGCCACTCGCCCATGCCACCTGGAGTGCCATAGTCGGCGTTGGCTACGGAATGAAGGCCGAGGGGAAGGTGGACTCGGTTCTTCCATACTTCCTGCTGGCCATCGTGCTCCACTTCGTCTGGGACTACTACGCTTTCCTGAGTGCCGCGGTTCCAGCGTACAACGTTCTGCTGATATTCTTCATAATCTTGAACCTGGCCCTGCTCCGCTACTTCCTTATTATGGGTCGGGCGGAGGACAGGAGTAGAATATGGTATTACTGGTTCAAGAGGAGGGACGGGCCGTGAACCGGCTTGAGGAGGCTCTCTTTGAGGCAAGACCCTACGTGGAGTACTACGACAGGCTGGAAGAGCTCGTCAAAAGGCTCTGGGAGAAAGCCACCGACGAGGAGCACTTCCTCCGACTCCTTAGCGAGGAGCTCCCCCGCGCCGAGGAGCCTTTCAGGACGGATCTCCGGATATTCCTGCAGAAGTTTGAGGCGCTCTAAATTTCTTCTTTTCAATAGTAAACCTTATAATCTGCTGGCATTAACTTTTTTTGGTGGGTTCGATGAGGACGCTGGCGGCAGTTATTGCGGGCCTTCTCCTGCTGACCATCGCTCTGTGGGCGGCGTGGGCTGGAATAATCCGCCCTCGGTGGACGACGTCGTCTCCTCCATCGAGAGCCTGGACTCCTTCTGCTGGAGGGCGGAGCTTGAGAGCGGACGCTTCACATGGAGAAGCGATAGGAGCCACATCGATTGGAACCGGAGGGAGGTTGTAGAAACCGAGGGGAGCTTCGAGATGCTTGGACTGTGGAAGCGCTGATGCCTCGCTCGGTGGTGCACTATGTCGCGGCGGTGGAAGGTGTTCGTGGTCGTTCTCCTCCTGTTCCTGGCCCCAATGTCGTTGAATGGCTACACCTACCGCTACGGGCTTGAAAGCCGGGGTTTTATGTCGTTCTCGGAGATGGGCTTTGGCGTCGCCTGTCCAGGCATCTTTCGGGCCTACTACCAAATAAACGATGAGTGGGAGGTGAAGTTCGTTAGCTCCTACTTCCCGGGGGAGAACGATTCCAGGAAGTTCAACGACCCCAACGCGGTGATAGCGGAATTCGAGCGGAAGGCCCGGTCAAGGAGGCTCATCAGCGCGGGCGATTACTCCGTTTTAGTTCTCTCCAGAGACGAGAACGGCAGTTTTTTGAGCACCCATTACCGGCTCAAGGCCGTTTACGAGCAAGAAACCCTCAGGAAGGTTTCCTTCAACATCACCCACTCCCTCAACTACGGCCCGGGGAACAGTAGCGTCTTGGTGGACTACGTTGATATTTACAGGACTTACGACGTTGAGGAAACCCGTTGCTGGCAGGCCCTTATCGGCTGGTTTAAACCCCTGCTGAAGAGGTATCTCCGGAGCCGACTCGGTGATGTGCCCTATCCCCATCCTTGGGAGCGGGAACCCTGGTGATCGTTTCCACATTTTGCAAACTCTTGCCAGTGGTGTGCAAAATTTGAACAGAAAAAGTATTTAAACCAACCCTTCCACTTGCCTATGAGGACAACTGGAGGTAGTACGATGAAGAGGGCTGTGGCTCTAATTTTGATGGCAGTTGTGGTGCTGGCAAGCGGCTGCATCGGGAAGGGCGTTGGCCTCACCGAGGAGAAGGTCCTTGAGGCCCTCCAGAGCATAGAAACGGCCAGCTACGACCAGAACTTTTCAATGAGCATGCACTTCACCGATCCGGAGGGCAACAAGACGATAAACTTCACGATGTCGGGTCGCGTCCTTGGCGTCTTCAACAACACGGCCGGACTGGAGAGAGGTAACATGAGCATAACGATGCACATGATGGGAATGGACGTCAATATGAACTGGCCCTACTTCGTCAATAACTCCAGCGTCTACTTCATGGTCGATGGGAAGTGGTACAACGTCTCCCCCGACGATGACCTCTATTCCCGTGCCCAGGGATCGCTCAACGTGGACTACATCAGGAACCTCCTCAGGACCAAGAACGTCACCATAGAGAAGCTCCCTGACGGCTACGCCTTCCGCGTGAACGTGACCTTCTGGGAGTTCGTGAACGCCACCAATCAGAGCGGATACCTCAACGAGCTTTGGAGCGTCGATGGCGAGAGGCGGGTGAACGTCACCACCAACTCCGGCTGGGTGGAGGTTCACCTGACGAAGGACGGAACCCCAACCTTCATCGAGACCCACATGGAGGTTATCCTGGCGGTAAAGGGCTATGACGGCAGAACGACTGACATCTACGTGACCCTTCACGAGAGCGTCGCCCTCTCAAACATCAACGAGCCCGTTGAGATAAAGGCCCCTGAGGGGATAGAGAGCGCTGGGGACTTCGAGGAAATATTTTGGTGAGGGGGCTAAGCCCCCCTCGTGGCCACTATTTTTATTCCATTCCACTCGGCAACCACTTCCCCGACCTCGACCGGGGCCCTGAGCTTCAGCTTCGCCAAAAACCTCATGAGCTCAGGTATCTTCTCCTTTGGAACCGGCTCCGCGGTTTTAACGCTCACCGTTGGAAGGGCACCGCCTTCAACAGGAACGACGCTCATCACCACCCTCTTCGGGTTCGTAACTTCCTGAACCGCCCACTCCTCACCGCGGGGACAGGTGTGGCCGGTAACTCCAACGACCCTGCCGTCCTCTACTTTCACCTCAACAGTGCAACCGAGGGGGCAGACGATGCAGGTGAAGCGGTAAATCATACCCTCACCACCTCCACGGTGAGCTTCTCGGCCTTCCTGATCTCCTCTGCCTTCAGCTTTACCCTGAGCATCTCAGCAGGCTTGACCACCGGGAGCTTCATCTTCTTGCCGATTTCAGGGATTCTGAGCTCGACGTCCTCCATCGGCCTCGCGACCCTGAGGTAGAGGTAAACGTCCCTATCGCCGCTCAGATAGTGCGGAGCGAGAAGGCGGACGTTTTCACCCTTCTCGACCTTAACCCACTTCCTGCTCTCTATTCCGCCCTTCTCGATGAACTCCCTGGCTCCTTCAGCGGCAAGTTCACCCTGCTCGGCGACGTAGTCGACCAGGTCGTTGATGAGGAGAGCGTTTCCGGCCACGAAAATCCCCGGAACGCTCGTCTCGAGCCTGTCGTTCACAACCGGGCCACCGGTGGAGGGGTCGATCTCAACGCCTATGGCCGTCAGCTTCTTGACGTTCGGAACCAGCCCTGCGGAGACGATCAGTGTATCCGCCTCTATCCAGAACTCGCTCCCCTGGATTTCCCTGAGGTTCTCGTCCACCTTTACTACCTTCACCCTCTCGACCCTTCCCCTGCCCCGCACCTCGACAACCTTGTGGCTCAGGTAGAGCGGAATATCGAAGTCCCTCAGGATCATGACGTTTCTGGCCAAACCGCCGGGGTAGGGCATCAGCTCTATCACCGCCTTCACCTTCGCCCCCTCAAGGGCGAAGCGGCGCGCCATTATGAGGCCGACGTCGCCAGAGCCGACGATGACGACCTCTTTACCCGGCATTATCCCGTAGATGTCCATCAGCGTCTGGGCCTCTCCGGCGGTGTAAACGCCGGAAACCCTGTCGCCGACTATTCCTATCTCGAAGGCGTGCCTCTCCCTCGCCCCGGCGGCGTAGATAACGGCCCTGGCCCAGACCCCGTAGGCACCGCTCGGTGATGTGAAGATGACCACCTTCTCAAGGTCGGAGTAGTTTTTGATTTCGAGCACCCTCGCGGCCGTTTTATACTCCACCCCGAGCTCCACCATCTTTCTGGCCAGCCTCGCCGCGAACTCCGGGCCGGTCAGCTCCTCCCTGAAGTAGTGAAGCCCAAAGCCGGGGTGAATGCACTGTGGAAGGATTCCGCCGAGGTAGTCGTTCTCGTCGAGGAGCAGAACCTTCAGGCCGAGTTCCTTCGCCCTCACCGCGGCCGCCATTCCAGCGGGACCGCCACCGATGACAACGACGTCGTAGTTCAGCATCGGAATCCTCGGGAACATCAGGCATCACCCCTGAGGAGGGCCTTGACGTCACCCACTCCAATCTCGCTCCCCTTACCCTTCAGCGTGACCTTCCAGGGTTCGACGCCGTACTCCCTGGCCAGAAGCTCGACTATCCTCGGCCTGCAGAAGCTTCCCTGGCACGTTCCGGTGGTTGCCTTCGTCCTGAACTTCACGGAATCGACGCTCGGCGTCTTAACGCCTATGAGCTTCATTCTCTCGATGGCCTCCAGAATGTCCCCCTCGCTCACGTTGTTGCACCTGCAGACGACCTTTCCGTAGGAGGGGTTTCTCTTTACGGCCTCGTTAACCTGCTCCGGGATCATCATGAAGAGGTGGTTTATCTCCCTCCTGTAGGGGTTCCACTTGGACTTCTCCCTGAGCTGGATTCCGAGGTCGCGCTGGATTATCTCCGCCACTTCCTCCGCAATGGCCGGAGCGCTCGTCAGCCCGGGCGAGCGGATTCCAGCCACGTTTATGAAGCCCCAGACCTCTTCCTCGGCCCTGATTATGAAGTCCCCGCCGGTGGGTTCAGGTCTTAAGCCTGCGAAGGTCCTGATCACCTTGCTCCTAGGTGGTAACTGTGGCCAGAGCTTCTTGGCTCCTTCCCAGACCTGCTCAAGCCCCTCCCTGGTGGTAGCGAGGTTTTCCTTCTCCTCTGGCGGCAAATCCTGGGCGTTTGGCCCTATCATCAGATGGCCGGATATCTCGGTTGTCACGACTATTCCCTTGCTGATTGGCGTCGGCGTCGGGAAGAGAACCCTCCTCGGCCCTGGAACGTCGTCGTCAAAAATCCAGTACTCCCCTTTCCTCGGGTGTATCTCGAAGTAGTCTATGCCGGCCATTCTCGCTATCCTATCAGCGTAGAGACCAGCGGCGTTGATTACTATATCCGCCTCGATGAAGCCGTTGTTAGTTTCAACCCCCTTAACCTCGCCGTTCTCGACCCTTATTCCGGTAACCTCGGTCTCGAGGTGGGTCTTAACGCCGTTCGCCACAGCGTTCTCGGTTATCGCTATGACAGCTGGAATCGGGCCTATTTGCCCTACTATCGGCACCCATAGCGCCCCGATGGCTTCCTTCGTCAGGCCGGGCTCGAGGTGGAAGAGCTCTTCCTTATCTACGATCCTCATCTCGGGGACGCCGTTCCTTCTCCCGCGCTCCAAAAGCCTCTCAAGCTCGTCAAAGTCCTCCTCCCTGGTTGCGACTATCAGGGCCCCGTTCCAGACGTGGGGGATCTCAAGCTCTTTCACCCACCGGTGCCAGAGACGGTTTCCCCTTATGCACAGCTTCGCCCTCGTCGGGTACTTGTCAGGGTCGTCGTCGTAACCGCCGTGGATCAAAGCCGTGTTGGCCTTGCTGACTCCCCAGCCAACGTCCGGGGCCTTCTCAATCAGGTGAACCTCAAGGTTCTCGTATTTACTGAGAACCCTCGCTATGCTGGCCCCGCTTATGCCAGCCCCTATTATGGCCACCTTTGTCTTCATGATCTTCACCTCGATTTAACTTGAGAAAGGGCTTCCACCGTTTTAAAGCTTTCCCCAACCTTTAGTTGGGCAAAAGGGCAAGGAAAGAACCTTTAAGGACATTAGAAAAAAGGACAGTGGCGAACAGCATCTTGATGGACAGAAATGTCCACCCAAAGCTCAGGCTCCAACGACCTTTGCCCAGCCCATTGCTCTCTTCACGGCCTCCTTCCAGCCGCGGTAAAGCCTCTCCCTCGTTTCCCCGTCCATCTTTGGCTCGAAGACCCTCTCCGCCTTCCAAAGGCTCTCTATCTCCTCAAGGCCCTCCCAGTAGTCAACGGCCAGCCCCGCCAGATACGCCGCTCCCAAGGCTGTGGTCTCCTTCACGACGGGCCTGACGACGCGCCTGTTGAGTATGTCCGCCTGGAACTCCATCAGGAAGTCGTTCGCCGTCGCTCCCCCATCGACGCGGAGCTCCTTTATGCCGACGAGCTTCTCCATCTCCTCTATGACGTCGCGGGTGAGGTAGGCTATCGCTTCAAGCGTTGCCCTCGCGAGGTGCTCCCTTCCAGTTCCGCGAGTTATGCCGATTATCAGACCCCTGGCAAACTGGTCCCAGTAAGGCGCTCCCAAGCCGACGAAGGCCGGGACGAAGTACAGACCTTCGTTGCTCTCAAGTTTTCTCGCTAGCTCTTCCGTCTCGGGGGCGCTCTCTATGATTCTTATTCCATCGCGGAGCCACTGAACTGCCGCTCCTGTTATGAAGACGCTCCCCTCGAGGGCGTAGGTGACCTTTCCTTTGAGCCCCCACGCTATCGTCGTGAGCAAATTATCTGAATACCGGACGGTCTTGCCTGTGTTTGCCAAGATGAAGCTCCCCGTCCCGTAGGTTGCCTTCACCATTCCAGCCTCAAAGGCGGCCTGACCGAAGAGTGCCGCCTGCTGGTCGCCGGCGTCCCCGCTCACCGGGATTTCAGTGCCGAGGAGTTCTCTCTTCGTGTAGCCGTAGACCTCGCTCGACTCCCTGACCTCCGGCAGGATCCCATCGGGAATCCCGAAGATCTCCAGAAGCTCATCGTCCCAGTCGAGTTTCTTGATGTTGAAGAGCATCGTTCTTGAAGCGTTGGAATAGTCGGTCACGTGCTCACCGGTCAGGCGGTAGATCAGGAAGGTGTCGACCGTTCCGAAGAGCACCTCGCCCCTCTCGGCCTTTTCCCTCAATCCCGGCACGTTGTCGAGGAGCCACCTGATCTTGCTAGCCGAGAAGTACGCATCTGGAACCAGGCCGGTCTTCTCCTTGATAACATCGCCGTACTCCCTCTTTATCTCCTCCACCATCTCGGCCGTTCTCCTGCACTGCCAGACTATCGCGTTGTAGAGCGGCTTGCCGCTCCTGTCCCAGACTATCGTGGTTTCACGCTGGTTGGTGACGCCTATCGCCGCTATCTGGCTTGGCTCGATCTTGGCTTTTTCCAGCGCCGTCTTGATGGCCCTGAGCTGTGCTTCCCAGATTTCTTCGGGGTCGTGCTCGACCCAGCCGGGCTTGGGGTAGTGCTGGGGGAACTCGTACTGGCCTATGCCAAGAACGTTGCTCTCCCTGTCGAAGATTATAGCCCTTGCAGAGGTCGTCCCCTCGTCGAGGGAAAGTATGTAGCGCTCCATGATATCACCGGGGTTAAAGAAATGGTGAGGGGGGGTATTAACGGTTTCGATGGAATCACCTGAGCCCCAGTTCCCTGAGGTAGCTGATCATCTTCTCTACGTCATTCGCTATGACGACCTCGAAGAGGCCCTTAAGCCTCGCGAGGTTGTCGTCGGCGTAGAAGAGCCCATCGTTCTCGGTCCAGAGAACCACTTTAAGGCCGAGGGAGCGCGCCCAGTGAAGGGCCTGAAGGGTCTTCTCGAAGCCGAGTAGGGGGATTGCCTCCATCGGAACGTTTATTGACCAGAGGTTGAGCTCATCTTTCAGCTTCGGAATCAGGGGGACCACTTCCTCCCTGTCTATGAGAAGCCCCATCGTGGTTTCCTCGTCGTGCTTTCGGTATTCCCTGAGGGCTTCAATATCAAAGGACGAGACCATTACCCTCTGAGGATTGTTGGCTTTCACTATCTCGGCCACTTTCTCCACCGCGTCCCTGTCCTTGAGCTCGACGTTGATTAGGGCACCCTCTGGCAGAACCGCGAAGACCTCCTCCAGCGTTGGAATTCTCTCTCCCATTCCTATGTCCGCCTTCCTGAGCTCCTCAAGCGTCATCTCCTTCTGCCTTCCGCTCATATCGCTCGTCCTGTCTATGGTCTCGTCGTGCATTACTATGACTTTCCCGTCCCCCGTCAGCCAGACGTCAAGCTCGATTCCATCGGCGCCCGATTCGATCGCCTTCCTGAACGCTAAAAGGCTGTTCTCGGGGAACCTGCTCATGTAACCCCTGTGGCCGAGCACTATAACCTTATCCCTTTCCCACATTGGAATCGCCCCAGGAAAATACTCCCTCCCCGTAAAAACCTTTCCTCAACCTGGCAGGGTCGTCCGAGATGACTGTGTCCGCGAGGGAGAGCAGCCTTGGGATCCAGATCAGTTCGTTCATTTTGTAGTTCCAGAGGTATATCCTCAAGCCCCTCCTCCTGAGCGCCCGAAGAAGGACAATGAGATTCCTGTAGCCGATGTAGGTTACGACATCTATCGGTACGTGGACGGAATATATGCACCTGAGCCTCGGGAGCACCACCGCGGAGGGATAGCCGGTTATTGAGAAGCCTGCCTTACAGTCCGGACACTCCCTCATGAGGAGGGACACCACCGCTGGATCATCGGAGGAGAACACTGTGCTCTCGACCCTGCCTTTCCTCTCCACAGCCCTCAGTACCGGTTCAACGGCCTCACTTTCCTTGACGTCCGCGTTGAAAACCGCACCTGGAAAAGCGTCCAGCACTTCCTCGACCCTCGGTATGAGCCGGCCCAGGGGGTGAAGCTTCCTTATTTCTCTCAACGTCAGCTCCTGGAGCCTGTGGGAAGAGCCGCCTGAGCTGAAAGCCGCATCGTGGTGGGTTACGAGCTTTCCATCTCCTGTTAGTCTGACATCGAACTCTATTCCGTCCGCGTACTGGAGCGCTCTCCTGAATGCTGGAAGTGTGTTTTCAAGCCTTCCTCTGAACCCACGGTGGCCCAAGATGAAAACCTGTTCACTGTCTGCAATTGTCATCTCCTCTGCCGCTCAGGTATGGACTCAAAATCCTTAAAAGTTTCTCGGAGTAGATTTCCCGTCACTATAGTCTATTATATAGTATCATGGGGGTGAGAACTTGGAGTTCAAATACAGTCGGATATTCGTCCTTGGATTCGGGTTCTTCGGCATAAGCATCATCTGGGCGCTCTACAACGCCTACATACCGATATTCCTGCAGGACACATTCCACCTCAGCAAGACGGTGACGGGCTTCATAATGACCATAGACAACCTCTTCGCGGTGCTGTTACTCCCGTTCCTCGGCGCTCTGAGCGACATGACGCGGACGAGGCTGGGCAGGAGAAAGCCATACATTCTACTCGGCGCCCCGTCCGCGGCCCTGATGTTCGCGCTCATTCCGGTAGCGAGGGAGTACGAAAACCTCGCCCTCTTCATGGGGACTATAATCTTCATGAACTTCTTCATGGCCCTGTTCCGCTCTCCGGTCGTGGCCTTCATGCCCGACATAACGCCCAGCGAGAAGCGCTCCCAGGCCAACGGTATAATCAACTTCATGGGCGGCCTCGGCGCCCTGCTGGCCTACTTCGGCGGCAAGGTCCTCTACGACATGAACTACGCATACCCCTTTTACTTCGGCGCGGCCGTGATGCTCCTCGCGAACCTGCTCGTGATACTCTTCGTCCCCGAGCCCGATGAGTACAGGAAGCCGGGGGAGAAGGTGAGCCTGAGAAAGCTCCTCTCGGAGACCTCCCACAAGAGCTTCGGTGAGCTGAGGGAGAACCTCAAGGACGTCTTTGCCAGCCACGAGAAGAGCCTGCTCGCGGTCCTCATAGCGATATTCTTCTGGTTCATAGCCTTCAACTCCCTGGAGACGTTCTTCACCAGCTACGCCAAGTACTACCTCGGCATCGAGGAGAGCACCGGGGCCTTTATGCTCGGCGTCTTCAGCCTGAGCTTCATGCTCTTTGCAATTCCGGCCGGCTTCATCGGCGGCCGCTTCGGAAGGAGGAGGACGATAACCCTCGGCCTCATGATCATCGTCGCGATAATGCTCGCGGCCTACTTCGTCGGCGAGAGCTCCAGGCCCCAGTCCAGCTCCCTGAGCGACCCTGTGGTGATGACGCTGATGGGGCTGTTCTTCGTGGGTGGAATGGGCTGGGCGATGGTGAACGTGAACTCCCTGCCGATGGTCGTGGACATGACCACAGAGGAGAAGCTCGGCGGCTACACCGGGCTCTACTACTTCTTCAGCCAGGCGGCCAACCTCGTCGCCCCGCCCTTTGCGGGGGCTTTCCTCGACGTCATCGGCTACAGGACTCTGCTGCCATTCGCCACGGCCTTCTTCATCCTGGCGGCGATAGCGATGCAGTTCGTCAGGCGCGGGGACATCGTCCGTACGAAGGGTGACGCCCTGGACTACATTCCGGACATGGACTGAGTCCTTTCTTTTCCTTTGTTCTTTTGTTAGTTGAACCGAAAAGGTAAAAACTTCCTTCCCAGGTATATAGTCTATATAGCCAACGGGAGGGTAGGTGATGAAATCGGAAGGGCGAGGATTTCAATGGGGTGTTGTTTTGAGTCTTGCCCTGCTCGGCTTCAGCAGGAGCGTTGGTTGGGCGCTCAACAAGGGACTGTCCTTTCCGCTCCTCTCAAGTTACACCGAGTCGGCCTTCGTTAAGGGAACGATACTGGCCATCGAGGGCCTCATAGGCCTGTTCATCCCGGTTCTCCTCGGCTATTACAGCGATACCCTCCGCTCCCGCCACGGCAGGAGGAGGCCCTTCATAATGGTCGGTGGCCTGATGGCGGGGGTGGCCGTCCTGATGATATACACCGGCTACGCCATGGGCGTCCCCCTGTGGGGCTTCGCCTTAACCCTGGGCTTCTTCTACCTATCGATGCACGTCTACACCGCCCAGTACCGCGCCCTCATGCCGGACACCGTTGAGAGCGGCCACAGGGGCAAGGCGAGCGGCGTCATAACCCTCCTCGAGTGGGCCGGCAACCTCTTCCTCTTCGGCCTGGCCGGCTACCTCATGGCATTGGCCGTGGCCGAGACCGGGGAGAGCGAGGGGATTAAGGCCCTGGCCCAGACGCCCTACCTCAAGATACCATTTATTGTCACCGCCGCCTTCCTCATCGGTGCGGCCCTCTTCGTCTACTTCATCATCAGGGAGCCAGAGGCGCCGGAGATAGAGGAGAACGAGAGCCTCTGGGGATACCTCAAGAGCATCGTCGAGAACCGCGACTTCCTCAAGTTCTACGCCGCCCAGACCCTCTGGTGGATGAGCTTCGAGTTCATAGCCATCTTCCTTTACGGCATACTGGCCTACATACTCCACGGCTCCGCGAGCGAGGAGAACATAAAGGCCGTGACATCGCTCGGCCTCTACCTGATGGCCCTCTTCAACGTTACCGTCCTCCTCGGCGCGCTGCCCGGCGGGATAATCTACGACAGGCTCGGCAGGCGCCTCAGCATAATAGTGGGCGGCGTCATCTTCGCCCTGCCCCAGATCTGGGGCTGGTTCATCCACACCGAGGCCGAGATAACCATCGCCCTTGGGATAGCGGGCATCGGCTGGGGCATCCTCATGGCCGCGTCCTACCCGGTCATCGGCGACCTGCTGACCAGGTTCGAGCGCGAGGCCTTCACCGGCCGCTACTACGGCTTCTTCGAGGCCACCCGCTCCCTGCCCGTCCTCCTGGCGGGGACGATAGGCGGCGCCATAGTCCAGCTCGCGGGTGAAAACTACAGGGTGCTCTTCCCGATCGGGGCCTTGCTCGTCCTCCTGGCGATGCCGATGGTGTGGTTCATGAAGAACCTCGAGGTGGAAGGAACCAGGGGGGGAACGGAATGATAGTCGGGCTTATCCTTGCCCTTTTTCTTCTTGTCCTCGTCTTCTTGGCCTTCGTTGGCTACAAGATGGTCAAGCCGCCCCGCTTCGTGGGCGAGTGGACGCCAAGGGAGCTGGGCTTCGACTACGATGAGGTGACGATCGAGACGAGGGACGGCCTCAGGCTCAGCGGGTGGTGGGTTCCCAACGGCGAAAAAACGGTTATCCCTCTCCACGGATACACGAGGAGCAGGTGGGACGACGTTTACATGAAGCAGACGATGGAGTTCCTTCTCAATGAGGGCTACAGCGTCCTCGTCTTTGACTTCAGGGCGCATGGGAAGAGCGAGGGGAAGTACACCACGGTCGGCGATAGGGAGCTCATCGACGTTCTCTCCACCATAGACTGGCTCGAGAAGAACCACCCGGAGAAGGCCGGGAGGATAGGCCTCGTCGGCTTCTCGATGGGTGCCGTTGTGACGATAAGGGCCCTAGCCGAGGACGAGCGCGTAGCCTGTGGCGTCGCGGATTCACCGCCGATAGACCTCGACAGGACGGGGGCGCGTGGCTTGAGGTACTTTGCCAGCCTCCCCGAGTGGCTCTACCACCTCGTCAAGCCCTTTACCAAGCTCTTCAGCGGGGCGAGGGAGCTCAACATGCTGGAATACGCCGACAGGATCAGGAAACCGCTCCTCCTCATAGCTGGCGAGAAGGACCCCCTCGTGAAGGTTGAAGAGGTTAGGGAGTTCTACGAGAGGAACAAAAAGGTTAACCCCGCCGTTGAGCTCTGGGTCACCGATGCGCCCCACGTCAGAACGCTGAAGCTCCACCCGGAGGAGTGGAAGGTCAGGGTTGGTGATTTCCTCAGGAAGCACCTTTAGAAAGGTTTTTACGCCTTCTTTCCTTCTCTCTTTGATGAAGAGGCTTCAGGTGTTCGCGGTACTGTTTCTCGTCCTGCTCTCCTCTAGCTCCCTTGGCAGTCCAGCTTATCTCCCGGCCTTCGGCCGCTTTGCGATTCTCGTTCACGACGTCAGCCCCGCTTACCTTCCCCAGCTCGAAGAGATAACAGCCCTCATAGATGAATACGGCCTTCAGAACGAGACCTACCTCTTCGTGATTCCCGACCACGGCGGAAAGATGCCGATGTGGAAGTACAAGGCTTTTATGGACTTCATTGAAGGGCTGAAGCGCGAGGGCTACCACGTGGAACTCCACGGCTACACCCACGTTGGGGACGAGTTCGACTGCAACGCGAGCACCGCGGGGAGAAAGCTCGAGCTCGGCCTTGATGCTCTGGCGGTCATCAACGCGACTCCCACGTACTTCATAGCCCCTCGCTACTCCCTTTCAAAGCCCGCCCTGGGTGTTCTCCTCGACCACAACATAACCGTCATTGGTGAGGACTTTATCTACTTCCCCAATGGAACCGCTGAGCCGATTTACAACCGCGAGTACACGTGGTATCTCCCAGAACCCCTTCTCGACTACCAACTGGCCAGCGCCAGGGCCTCCAGTGCATTTACGCGGGGGACGTTCTTCCTTTCACTCCACCCCGGGGCCGCCAACAACGAAGCCGGCGTAGAGTTCCTGAAGGCCTTTTTGAGATCTGTGGCGGGGTGTGAAAACAGAGACGGTAGAAAGGGCCTCGGCTAACCCTCTTGTCATCATCGTCAGCGTGGCTAACGCTCGTCATCGGCCGAAAATCATTGGGGTGAACCTTTTAAAAATGCAACCGTCAAGGAAAGGGAGGGAATGACGAGCGTTTACCGGTCTGACCGCTACCTATGATGAGACTGGCACTGGCCGACCCCCTTTACCTCAGCGACAGCTCGTGCTCGACGAGGGCCACTATGTCGTTGTGAATGTCCTCGACGCTTGCGAGGGCGTTTACTATCTTGATCTCTGGGAAGCGCTCCGCTAGCTTGAGATAGTTCTCGCGCACCCTCTTCTGGAGCTCCGCTATCTTGTCGAACTCGGTTTTTATGCTCCGCCCGTTTATGCGCTTCATACTCTCCTTCACTGGAAGATCGAGAAGAATCACGAGGTCCGGCCTTATGGCAAAGCGGTTTAAGTCTATCAGCCACTCGAGGTCGAGTCCCCGCGCCCACTGGTATGCGAGCGAGGAGTAGAAGTAACGGTCGGATATGACTATTTTACCAGCCTCGAGCGAGGGCTTTATCAGCTTGGCAACGTGTTCGGCTCTGTCGGCGGCGAAAAGAAGAGCCTCCGCCTCGTGGCTTATCCTGGCACCGTCTATGATGCCCTCTTTTCCACCCGTCAGAACGAGTTTCCTGATGAGCTTTCCGAAGGCGGTATCGGTTGGCTCCTTCGTCAGGACGACTTCGTGTCCCTTTTTCTCGAACCACTCGGCGAGAAGCTTCGCCTGGGTTGATTTTCCTGCACCATCGATGCCCTCGATGACAATGAACATTCCCACAGGTGTCACCCCCAAAATGAACGTGGTGGATAACGGAAAGCCCCTTTTAACGCTTTTCCGTGAAAATTTTTAAGGTGGATTTAAAAAGAATCAAAAAATTCAGAGGTTCTTCTTCATGTGGTCGAGCAGCTTCCACATGCTTCCGAACTCAAACTCCTCGCCGTCCCTGTAGAACTCCACAACCCCCTCTGGCCTGAAGCGAAGTCCAAAGTCGTAGTCTCCCTTCTGGAGTTTGTGTATGAAAACCTCCTTTGGCTTGGGAGGCAGGTAGCTGGTCATCATATCGTTTATGAGCTCGGCATCGAAGCCGAAGTGGTCGCTCATGCGCGGGAAGAAGAGCACCGCGGGGGTGTTCATGGCATCAACAAGGGCTTTACCCTCGATGCGGAAGTTGTAGTGCTTGAATATCTCGTGCAGGAAATCATCGAGGGCGTTGGGGTAGTAAACGGTCGCCCCTATGTCGTTCGGCTGGGCCTCGATGAAGCTCCTGCTCTCGAGAATGGCGTTTATCTCGTCGCCGTCTATTCCGCTGACGTAAACGCGGACGCCGCCGTAGTAGTAGACGTAAGCCAGGGGCAGGCCCTTTCTCATGGCGAAGTCCTTGAGGGCTATGAGGGGAATCAGGCGGACGTCCATTATCGTCGAGCCCGTGCTCACTATTCCAACCACCATCGCCCTCTTTCCGTACCTCGATATGGCCCTTCCGTCCCTTCCGACTATTATCGTCCCGTGCGATATGGTCCCTATGGCCCTTCCAAGAAGGGCGAGCTCCTCGGGGTTGAACCTTGGGGAGTAGTACACCTCCACTTTCATCACCTCAGTCAGGCAGTATTATGCTCTCCTTTCCAATGCGGGACTCCACCCAGATCTTGACGTTGGATCCGATCTT
Organism: Thermococcus sp. MV11; assembly: GCF_012027285.1. Taxonomy (NCBI): domain Archaea; kingdom Methanobacteriati; phylum Methanobacteriota; class Thermococci; order Thermococcales; family Thermococcaceae; genus Thermococcus; species Thermococcus sp. MV11. The sequence goes on along the minus strand of NZ_SNUD01000001.1, from coordinate 859,406 downwards.
ACTGAAGTCCTCTATGAGCGTGTTGTCACCTATAACGCTGCCAGGCTGTATAACAACGCCTTTTCCCACGTGGACGTTTTCCCCGATTATGGCCTCCCTTATCTCAGTTCCCTCCTCTATGACGGCACCCGAAAATATCACCGAACGCTCTATTTTAACGTTTCTGCCTATCTCCACATCATCGCCTAGGACCGCGAAGCCTCTGATTTCTGGCCGTCTCAAGACACAGCGCCTTCCCGTAAAGAGCGCCCCTCCATACTCGAGGTTGCCCTTCAGACTCTCGGTCCTTACGTGCGGAAGCATCAGTCTTCCCAGAAAGACGTCCTCGGTGGCTTGGAGGTAGCTGGAAGGCCTGCCGACGTCGTTCCAGTACTCCCTGAAAGGGAAGCCGTAGAGGGGCAGGTCGTTTTCCAGCATTCTTGGGAACAGGTCCTTGGAAAAGTCAAAGTTCCTGCCCGTTGGGACGAGATCAAAGGCTTCTGGCTCGAATACGTAGATTCCGGCATTGACTAGGTTGCTGAAGACCTCCTCCGGCCTTGGCTTCTCTTTGAACTGTTGAATTCTTCCGTCGTTGTTCACTATGGCTATGCCGTACTGGGTAGGCTCGTCCACCTGCGAGAGGGCTATCGTGGCGAGGGCCTTCTTTTGTCTGTGGTACTTGTAGAGGGCCGTCATGTCTAGATTGGTGAGGACATCGCTCGAAACGACGAAGAAGGTATCGTCCATATGCTTTACCACCCTCTTGGTGGCCCCCGCGGTTCCGAGCTTTATGTTATCGCCGTTGGAGTAGTGAATCTCAACCCCCCACTCACTCCCGTCGCCGAAGTAATCCATTATGCGCTCCTTCAAGTAGCCTACCAGGACGTAGACCTCATCGACACCGGCCTTTATGAGGCTCTGGAGGACGTACTCCATCAGGGGCCTGTTGAAGAAGGGTATCATCGGCTTAGGCCTGTACACTGTGAGGGGAAGCAGTCTGGTTCCCCTTCCGCCGGCTAGAATGACTGCCTTCATCACGCGCACCACCTGAATGTATCACTGCCAGTTAATATACTTTGCGCACGCCATTCATCACTGAACTTATGGGGGCATCACCGAACTAAATTTCCCCGGCAAACTATTTTAAGGCATCGCTCAACTCTTTCCGGAGGCGATACCATGAACGCCCTTGAGAGGCTTGAAAGGCTCCTTGAACGGGAGCAGTTCGAAAAGATAAAGGCCATCGACAACCCCGAGCTTCACGCTTTTCTGGCGGAGTGGATTGAGTGGCTCGAGCCGAGCAAGGTCTTCGTCTGCACCGACAGCGAGGAGGACGAGCTGTACGTCCGCTGGAAGGCCCTCTACTACGGCGAGGAAAAGATGCTTGAAACGCCCAACCACACTGTTCACTACGACAACTACTACGACCAGGCGAGGGACAAGGCCAACACCAAGCTCCTCGTCCCGGGTGGAAAGGAGATTCCATTCCTCAACACTAAAGACAGAGATGAAGGGCTCAGGGAGATAAGGGAGCTCATGAGGGGAGTTATGCGTGGCAAGGAGCTGTTCATCTGCTTCTTCGTTCTTGGGCCCAAGAACTCGATATTCACGATCCCGGCCGTTCAGCTCACCGACTCGGCCTACGTTGCCCACTCGGAGTTTATCCTTTACCGGAAGGGCTACGAGGAGTTCAAGAGGCTCGGAAGGCACGCGAAGTTCTTCCGCTTCGTCCATTCGGCTGGAGAGCTCGACGAGAGGAAGACAAGCAGGAACCTCGATAAGAGGAGGATTTACATTGACCTTCTCGACGAGACCGTATATTCCGTGAACACCCAGTACGGAGGAAACACAATCGGCCTGAAAAAGCTCGCCTTCAGGCTCACGATTCAGAAAGCGGTAAGGGAGGGCTGGCTCAGCGAGCATATGTTCCTGATGAGGGTAAACGGCCCCAACGGCAGGAAGACCTACTTCACGGGTGCTTACCCGAGTATGTGCGGGAAGACCTCAACGGCCATGATACCCTGGGAGAACATAGTCGGCGACGATTTGACGTTCATCCTCCCCGTGAACGGCGTCGCTCGGGGGGCGAACGTAGAGAAAGGAGTTTTCGGCATAATCCAGGGCGTGAACCCCGAGGACGACCCGATAATCTGGCAGGTTCTCCACTCCCCGGTCGAGATAATCTTCTCTAACGTCCTCGTCAAGGACGGAAGGCCCTACTGGAACGAGATGGGAATCGAGATTCCCGACGAGGGCGAGAACCACAGCGGGAAGTGGTGGAAGGGCAAGAAAGATATGGAAGGAAACGAGATACCACCCAGCCACAAGAACGCGCGCTTCACCGTTTCGCTCGAGCACTTCCCGAACGTCGATCTTGAAGCCCTCGAGAACCCGTGTGGAGTTGAAGTGGGAGGAATGATTTTCGGGGGGAGGGACAAGGATACCTGGCCCCCTGTCAGGGAAGCCTTCGACTGGAAGCACGGCGTCATAACGATGGGGGCTTCACTCGAGAGCGAGACCACAGCGGCAACGCTCGGAAAAGAGGGGATGAGGGCCTTCAACCCGATGGCGATACTCGACTTCATGAGCGTTCCGCTCGGCGAGTACATAGAGAACTACCTGAGGTTCGGCGAGAAGCTGAGGAGGGCCCCGAAGATATTCGCGGTGAACTACTTCCTCCGCGACGAGAACGGCAACTGGCTCAACCACAAGCTCGATAAAGCGGTGTGGCTCAAGTGGATGGAGCTTAGGGTTCACGGCGACGTCGATGCCATAGAGACGCCGATAGGCTACATTCCGAAGTACGAAGACTTAAAGAGGCTCTTCAGGGAGGTCCTCAACAAGGACTACAGCAGGGAGGCCTACGAGAAGCAGTTCACCATACGCGTTCCGGAACTGCTCGCCAAGATTGACAGGATAGAGAGGATCTACCGCGAACAGGTCAAAGAGGTTCCGGAGGAGCTCTTCGAGGTTCTCGAGGAGGAAAGGAAGAGGCTCCTTGAGGCGAGGGAGAGGTACGGCGACTACATCAGCCCCTTCACCTTTGAGGGGGTCTGACTTTTCTCTCCTCTTTTCGGCAAACGCCGAGCGGCAAGACTTTTTAAGGTCGCCGATAACTAAGTATCACCCAGAATGATATATGGTGGTTGCCATGGCCGAAGTTGAACGCGTGCACGATACAATCAGGGAGAAGCTCCCTCACCCTCTGAAGGGATTGGCCGAGTTGGCCTACAATTACTGGTGGAGCTGGAACAGGAGAGCAACCAGGCTCTGGGAGAGAATAGACCCAGAGCTGTGGTGGGAGCACAAGAACCCGGTTAAGCTCCTGCTAGATACCCCTGAATCCAGGTTCAGAGAGCTCCTTCGTGATGACGACTTCATGAACCTCTATGAACTCGTCATGGACCAGTTCGAGGCCTACATGAACCCCGACTCGACCTGGTTCTCCACCAACTACCCCAAGTGGGACAAGCCGATTGTCTATCTCTGCATGGAGTACGGCATAAGCAGGAGCCTGCCGATTTACTCCGGCGGCTTGGGAATTCTGGCCGGAGATCACGTCAAGACCGCCAGCGACCTTGGCTTGCCCTTCATAGCGGTCGGCCTGCTCTACAAGCACGGCTACTTCCGCCAGGAGATTGACGGGAACGGAAGGCAGGTCGAGATATTCCCGGAGTACAGGCCGGAGGAGATGCCGATAAAGCCGGTCTTGGACAGGGACGGAAAGCCCCTCCTCATTGAGGTTCCGATAGAGGATAGGGTCGTTTACGCGAGGGCCTTCGAGGTTCAGGTCGGGAGGGTCAAGATTTACCTCCTCGATACGGACGTTCCCGAGAACGGCCCCGACGACAGGACGATATGTGACTACCTCTACAACGCCGAGATGGACAAGAGGATAAAGCAGGAGATCCTCCTCGGTATAGGCGGAATGCGCCTCCTTCGCAGGCTTGGCATTGAGCCAGGCGTCGTCCACCTCAACGAAGGTCACCCCGCCTTTGCGAACCTACAGAGAATGGCCTGGTACATGGAGGAAGGGCTTACCTTCACGGAGGCCCTGAGCATAGTCCGCGGAACGACGATATTCACCACCCACACGCCCGTTCCTGCTGGTCATGACAGGTTCCCGATTGAAGAGGTTAAGAAGAGGCTGGCCAAGTTCCTCGAGGGAAGGGAAGAGCTCCTCGAGCTTGGCAGGGAGGGCGACCAGCTCAACATGACCCTCCTGGCCATAAGGACGTCGAGCTACGTGAACGGCGTGAGCCAGCTCCACGCCGAGGTCAGCAAGCGTATGTGGAAGGACCTCTGGCCCGGCGTTCCGATAGAGGAGATACCCATTGAGGGCATAACCAATGGCGTCCACACCATGACCTGGGTCCACAACGAGATGCGCAAGCTCTTCGACCGCTACATCGGGAAGGTCTGGCGCGAGCACACGAACCTCGAGGGCATCTGGTACGCCGTTGAGAGGATTCCTGACGGGGAGCTCTGGGAGGCCCACCTCGAGGCAAAGAGGCAGTTCATCGAACTGCTCAGGCGGAAGGTAATGCAGAGGAACCAGCGCCTCGGCAGGAACGACCCACTGCCGAACATCGATGAGAACGCACTCGTAATAGGCTTCGCCAGGCGCTTCGCCACCTACAAGCGCGCCACGCTCCTCTTCACGGATCTCGAGAGGCTGAGGAGGATACTCAACGACCCGGAGAGGCCGGTCTACATAGTCTTCGGCGGCAAGGCTCACCCGCGCGACGAGGCCGGCAAGGAGTTCTTGCGGAGGGTCTACGAGGTCTCCCAGATGCCCGAGTTCAGGGGTAAGATATTCGTCATGGAGAACTACGACATGGGGAGCGCGAGGCTGATGGTCGCTGGTGTTGACGTCTGGCTCAACAACCCGCGCAGGCCGATGGAGGCGAGCGGGACGAGCGGAATGAAGGCCGGCCTGAACGGTGTTCTAAACGCGAGCATCTACGACGGCTGGTGGGTTGAGGGCTACAACGGCAAGAACGGCTGGGTCATCGGTGAGGAGAGCACCGAGCCTGAGACAGAGGAGGACGACGTCAAGGACGCCCAGGCCCTCTACGACCTCCTCGAGAGGGAGATAATCCCGACCTACTACGGCAACAGGGAGAAATGGGTATACATGATGAAGGAGAGCATCAAGAGCATAGCCCCGCGCTTCAGCACCCACAGGATGGTCAAGGAGTACATGGACAGGTTCTACTCCAAGGCCATGAGCAACCACATCTGGCTCACGAGGGAAAACTACCGGGGCGCGAGGGAGATAGCGGCCTGGAAGGACAGGGTGATGGAATCCTGGGACGGCGTCGAGTTCGGCGACGTCAGGATCAGGGACGGGAAGCTCGAGGTCGAGGTGATCCTCGACGGCCTTAAACCTGAGGACGTCCGCGTCGAGCTCTACTACGGCGTCAGGGCCGAGGGGTACCACGTCGAGAAGCCCCACATCGTGGAGCTGAGGCACCCCGTGAAGATTGGTGAGGGCAGGTGGCTCTACACCTACGAGGGGAGCGCGCTGGGGCACCTCGGCGACCCCTGCTGGCACTACGCCCTCCGCGTTTACCCGCACCACGAGAAGCTCCCCCACAGGTTCCTGCTGGGATTGGTTAAGTGGAAAGCCATTGACCGTTGATTTTTCCCTTTTGTTTCATCTTTGCACTGTATTGTACCTAAGAATACCCGTTGGAACTTTTGGACTTTCCCTATTGAGGGGACATATTTTTAACTGGAAGCGTTCATTGTAAAGTTTGAACGACCCTCTGGGGGTGAAATCATGGATGAAGTGAAGAAGTGGACCCTGTATCTGATATTCCTGGTGGCCGGATTCGCCACCGGCATTGGTAGCATAGGGCTGTTTCCCCAGTTCTGGCTCCAGTACGGCATAACGGGAATGGCAGTGTACATAGTGTTCTTGGCAATACTGACCTATGTGGCCATACTCGAGGCGGAGACCGTCATGAAGTCCGGCTACTACTTCGTCGAGCTGTACAATAAGGTCTCCAAGAGGCCAGCGATGGTGCTGTCTATCTTCGTGGTTGTAGCGATGTTCCTGTCATACTACACTGCCAACACCATGCTGACGGTGCTCTCGCCGGTTCTCGGCACGGGAACTGTAGCCAGGTTGGTAGCGAAGATACTAATGTTCGCCATAGTCTTCCTGATACTCACCAGGGCCAAGGAGAAGACCTTCGCGATAATGGCGTTCGGTTCGATAATCTTCGTTGTTGCTGTTTTCATCACAGCCTTTGCCTTTAAGACTCAGATACCAGAGAATGCATCGTTCCTTGGTATAGCCAAGCACATGATGGTTGCCAGACATGACATAAACCTTGCCATGATAAAGGCCGCGGCGGAGAGGGCCATCTATGGGGTCGGTCTTGGATTTGCCTTCTACCTGATGCTCGGCAGCTTCATCAACGAGCGCTTCAACGCCAAGGTCATAATCGGAACTGGGATCCTGATTCAGCTGCTCATCGGTGTCCTTTCCACGGTGATAGTCGTCTACGCCATCGCACCCACGACTCCCGAGAGGCTTATCCAGTACGTTTACGGTGGCGAAGAGGGAGCCATTCAGATGCTTGGAGATCTGCCGGACATACTGGCCGACTACCAGACTCTGCTGCTCCTCATAGGCCTATCTGCGTTCTTCGCTGGAGTGACCAGCTTGCTTCCAACGGCTGAGGTTGGTCTCTAGATCATCGAGTCCCTCCTTGGAGTCGGCAGGAGCAAGGCCGCAACCTACCTCATCGGTGCGTCGCTCCTCATAGGAATCTTTGACTCCCCGCCAACTATAGCGGACATGGTCCTCAAGGCCGTCGTCGTCGCGACCTTCTTCACGGCTATATACGAGCTTTATCCAGTGGTGTCCTCAAAGGAGAAGCTCTCGACTCCGGCAATGGCAGTCATTGCAATAAGCGCACTTATCCTGGCGGTGGGTGGTCTCTACGCCTTCTTCGGTGTATTCAGGGCCGGCGGAGTGTACATAGTCTCCGGAATCCTTGCGGCGATAGTCGTGCTCTTCGGTCTCTTTGGGGACAGTCTGGTCCCACAGAAGAGCGCCTGATTCTTCCCCGTCTTTTTATCTTCAAAATCAAAAGCAGAGGAGAAGAGAGCATCACTTGTGGGCGAAGATCGCCCTCACCTTTCCATCTTTTACCTCGTCTATCCTCACAAAGCCGAAGCGCTCGAATTGAACGACCTCATCAACTTTCACATTGGCGTCGCTTTCGAGGAGGCCGTGCCTTATCACGAGCTCCTCTCCCTGGGGCACCCACACCTCGCATGGCTTCCCCTCTGTGACCCAGTGAACCATTCTCCACCTGTTCTCCCTAGCTATTTCGTACTCAACGCTGTGGAACTTTGCCTTAATCCCCTCTTCGCTCACCTCGATGATTTCGACGTTGAAGAGATCCTTGAGCCTTACGAAGTTCCCGGGCTTGAAGAGCCCCATGTCGTCCTTCGAGACGTAGACCGGCTTCCCAGGTGTGAATTTAAGCCTTCTAACTCCCCTCTCCGGATAATCGGGGTGGAGCGGTATCTCGGCCGTGAACTCTTCGCCATAGCCCTCGATATACATCGGAACCGGGTCTGCAACGAAGAAGTAGCGGTTCGCTATCGGCTCGACGATTCTCCTGTTTATCGCTGCGAGGTTGTCCCAGCTCACCGTCGTGTCGCTCCTCTTCAGCCCGACCTCGATGATTAGCTCCCTTATTGCCTCTGGCCTTATTCCGCGCCTCCTCAGGGCCCTAATCGTTCCGAGCCTCGGGTCGTCCCAGCCGAGGTATTTTCCCTCTTCAATGCCCTTCCTCGTCTTCGACTTGCTGAGGATAACGCCTTCAATGCTCAGCCTCCCGTGGTGAACCGTTACCGGGTATTCCCAGCTGAAGTAGTCGTAGACGTAGCGCTGCCTCGTCTCGTTTTCTGCATGCTCCTGTCCGCGGAAGATGTGGGTAACGCCCAGCTCGTGGTCGTCTATGGCAGAGGCGAAGTTGTAGAGCGGCCAGACGCGGTACTTGTTGCCCGTTCTCGGGTGATTGGGGTTGTCAATTATCCTCAGCGCCGGCCAGTCCCTCACAGCCGGATTCGGGTGCTTGAGGTCGGTCTTTATTCTAACTACCGCTTCGCCCTCTTTGTACTCGCCGTTCAGCATCTTCCTCCAGCGCTCGAGCTGAACCTCAACCGGCTCGTCCCTGTGGGGGCAGGCGATGCCCTTGTCCCTTAGCTCGCGGAACTTCTCCGGCGGACAGGTGCAGACGTAGGCCTTGCCCATCTTAATCAGCTTTTCCGCGTAGTCGTAGTAGATTTCGAGCCTGTCGCTGGCGATGTGCACCTCATCAATCTTGAAGCCGAGCCACTCAAGGTCCTCCCTAATCCACTCGTAGAAAATCGGCTCGGGCCTCTTCACCTTCGGGTCGGTGTCGTCGAAGCGGAGTATGAATTTACCGTCATACATACGCGCGTACTCGTGGCTCAAAATAGCGGCCCTCGCGTTCCCGAGATGGAAGGCTCCATCGGGGTTGGGGGCGAAGCGTGTAACCACCTTACCTTTCTCGGCCTTCGGGAGGGGTGGGAGGCCTTTCTTTTCCTCTTTCCCTGCTTTTTTCTCCTCGAAGAACTCGGGGTAAAGCTCCCTCAGCTTTGCCTCCTGTTCCTGGAGCGAGAGGGCGTTAACCTTCTCGACTACCTCGTTCACGAGCGGGATTATCTCCCTCGCCTTCGGCCTGAGCTCGGGGTTCTCACCGAGAACCTTTCCGATAACGGCCTTGGGGTTTGCCTTCCCCTTGTGGGTGTAAGCGTTTATGAGCGCGTACTTCCAGATTAGCTCCTCCACGTTCATTCTCCTCACCGGTGGGAGAAGGGAGAGAGGAGTTATAAAGTTACTCCTTGGTCCATTCCTTTCTCGGCTTTTCGTCCGCAAGGGCCTAGGGGAACATGACGAGGGAGCCGATGACTCCGGGGAACAGTCCGGTGCCAGGGTATCCCACCAGGATCGCGAGAATGCTGGACAGTATGAGTCCTATGCCAAAGAGCAATATGTTCGTCCTCAAGGCAATCCCCTGGAAGAATTACTTAGAAGAGTTAAAAAGATCGCGGAGGGTCACTCCGCAAAGGTTATTATCTTGAGGTTTATTGGCCTCCTGACGACGTTGTACTTCCTTGCGCCGACGAGGTACTTCACGCCACTCTCACTTACAGTGTCGATGAGGCGCTGGGTTATGACGCCGTTGAACACAACTGCGTAGACGTCCTTGCGCTCCCTGAGCTGGTTCGTCATTTCCCTGACCGGTATCTCGGCTATTACCTTTTTGTCCTTGTCCAAGAGCAGGGCGACGGACTCCTTGGAGGCCTTAACCTTCTCGACGAACTCCTTGAACTCGTCGAGCTCGCTCTGCTTCGGCTGCTGTATGGGCTTTATTATGCGTTCCTCCTTCTTGGGTTCGGACTGGGGCTTTTTCTCTTCCGCTTTCTGGGGCTGTGCGGGAACGACCGCAGGAGTGGGTTTGTTCTCCTTCCTCTCCTCCTTTACCTTGGCCCTCTCCTTCTCCCTGAGGACCTCGTAGAAGTTCCTGCCCTTGTAGAATATCTCCGTTATGACCTGCTCCGCCGGAACCTTGCTCCTGAGGGACTTGACTATTTCCTTCTTGGTGAGCTCTTCGACCTCCTTGCCCTCCGGCGCGCGAGCCACGTAGTCCACATCAGCAACCTGGAGGAGCTCCTTGAGTATGAGCTCGCCGCCGCGGTCGCCGTCTGTGAAGGCCGTAACGATGCGCTCCTTGCTGAGCTTTATGATGGTCTCTGGAACGGAGGTTCCTTCAACGGCTATGGCGTTCTTTATGCCGTGCTTGAGGAGGTTGAGCACGTCGGCCCTTCCTTCAACGACTATGATTGAGTCAGAGAACGGCACGTGCGGGCCGGCCGGAAGCTTCTCCGGACCGTACTCTATGAGCTCCTTGGCGCGGACGGCTTTCTTGACCTCCTCCGTTAGCTCCTGCGTTTCCGGAATCTCCTGCTCCATGAGGCTCTCGAGTATCTCCTTGGCCCTTTCGATGATGTACTTCCTCTTCGTTGCGCGGACGTCCTCGATGCGGAGAACCTTTATCTTGGCCTCGGCCGGGCCGACGCGGTCAATGGTCTCTAGCGCAGCGGCGAGGATAGCAGTCTCGACCCTGTCTAGGCTCGAGGGGACGGTTATAGTTCCGTAGGTCTTTCCGGCCTTTGTGTGGACCTCAACCCTTATTCTTCCAATCCTTCCGGTCTTCTGGAGCTCCCTAAGGTCTAGATCGTCACCTAGAAGACCTTCTGTCTGCCCGAAAATGGCCCCAACGACATCGGGCCTTTCAACAATGCCGTTAGCCTCAAACTCTGCATAGATAACGTATTTGGTAGTTCCAAACTCATCTTTGGCTGACATACCACCACCCTCTTTTCGTTTTTCAAACTTCTGCTTCTCGGCCAAAATGTGGTGAAGCACGGTCTTCTTCCTCTTCATCGAATCCCCTCCGCCAGGGGGTCAGAAACGGAGACGATCTTGATGTACAGGCTGTAGAGATCCTCGATACCTTTAATGTCCTTCTTCGCTATTCTCTTGAGCTCCCTGCGCGTCTCTGTATCGACCCTGCAGGGGTAGCCCTCCAGATATCGGAGGAGCTTTCTCGCGAGTTCTTCGCCCTTTCTGTCGAAGTCGGTAAGTATGATGACCTCTTTATGTGATGACGCGATGAGCGCGACCTCCGCCAGAGGCAGGCGGGAGAGTCTTATTATCTCCGCCCTGACCCCCAGATTCCTCAGAGCCACCTCGTCTCGCATGCCCTCGACGATGAGGGCACCCTCAAACTCTCGCAGTTTGTCTATAAGCTCCAGGAATCTTTTATAGTTTTCGGCGTACATTTCGCCGTCGGTTGGATAACGAAACAACGAGGTTATAAGCTTATTGGAGGCTCTTTGACACGTTTATGTCCATACTGACCTCCTCCCTGCCGTGAGGGGCGAGGCTCCAAAAGAAAAATGTACTCAGCAGACGTCCCTAACGGGCACCGTGTGGCTCATTGGCTCCTCGTAGAACTCCTCCATCAGCCTCTGGAGCCTCTGCGAGAGCTCGATCTGCTTGCCCCATGACCCCTCGATCTTACCCTTTGCGGCCATTCTCCCCAGGAACCTTCTCATCTCCTCACTCAGCGGGCTTGGCTTACAGCGTGCCCAGGGGGTTCCTGGGAGGGGCATAAAGTAATGGGCGCGGACCTTTCCACCCTTTCTCATTATCCACCTCATAAGCTCGATGCTCTTTTTCTGGCTCTCCTTGCTCTCGTTCGGCAGACCCACGATGAAATCAACGACCGGTTCAAAACCATACTCGAGCATGTACTCAACCGCCCTCCGGACGTGCTCCACCCGATGGAGCCTGTGCATGGCCTTGAGCATGGCATCGTCGCCGCTTTGAGCGCCTATAGCTAACCTCCTGTTGTCGGCGTAGTCAATGAGGAGCTCAAGCGTCTCCGGTAAAACGAACTCGGGTCGAACCTCGCTCGGGAAGGTGCCGTAGAAGAGCCTCCTACCCTCTTTCCTGAGGGGCTGAAGGGCCTTGAGGAGGGCCTCGAGCTTGCTGAGCTTGAGTATCGCCCCGGGCGAGCCATAGGCGAAGGCGTTGGGGGTTATATAGCGCATGTCCTTCATTCTCCTCGAGTACTTCACAATCTGATCTATTGGCCGGTGCCTCATTCTGAGCCCCTTGATGTAAGGCGTCTGGCAGTAGTAGCAGCCGAAAGGGCAGCCGCGCGTTATCTCTATCGGAGATATGAGCCGAACACTCTCTGGGTACGGAGGAAAACGCCAGAAGTCCTCCACCTTCGCAAAACCTGTAAAGACGAACTCACCGTTGAGGTAGAACGCCAGCCCCGGGATTGAGAGTAAGTCTCTGGTTATCCTGTATCCGCTACGCTCAAGGGCCGTCAGGAGCTGGTAGATTACCTCTTCACCTTCACCGATAACTGCTATGTCAAACCCGAGCTGATTGAGCGTATGTTTGGGCATCGCTATAGCATGATAACCGCCGGCTATCAGGAGCGAGCCTTCCTCCTTCAGTAGTTTAATCTCCTCGGGCAGGTTTCCCCATATCTCCTCAGTGAAGAAGGAGTAGAGAACCACCTTGGGCCGGGCCTTCAGTATCTCGCTGAAGTCCTTGGTTATCAGTAACTTTTCTAGGTCGTATCCCTGGCTCTCCAGGGCGCCCAATAGGTGAACGAAGGCATTGTGGTTGCGCTTCGTCATTCGGACGGCTATCTCGGGCATGGTTGAAGCCTGGATAAGGAACTTAAAACGCTAACGGTGTAGAAATGAGTAGAAAAGCCAAAAAGGCCTTCAGGCCTTGATGGCAAGCTTGATGTCCTCGGCCTTGACGGTCTTTCTGCCGGCGTGCCTGGCGAAGTCGTTGGCCTTCTTGGCGAGCTCAATGGCGTACTCCTCGAGGTACTCGGCGAGAACCTTGGCGGCGTCCTCGCTGACCCTCTCGGCGCCGGCCTTCCTTATAAGCCTGTCAATCGGGGCAATCGGAAGCTCGGCCATTCACAACACCTCCATAAAGGGTTCTTCGGTATTTTTTTTGGAATTGGAGGTATATAAACCTTTCGGTAAACGGGGCTTTCTGCATCGGTTAGAGAGCAAGTGCGCCGTTGAGTACAATCGACTGGGCTATATCAATATTTTCATGAAGGTTCACGAGAATAGGTAACCTGTCACGGGCTGGGTCTTCAATAGAAGCCCCCACCCAGATGGTGCCTTCCATTGGCTATAACCCGGTAATCGTGGGGCCTGCTTTTAGAACCTCCCCCAGGATTTTCTGACTTGTTTTCCGCGGCCATTGGAGAGCACCCACGACAAAAAGAAGGAGACTGAGGGATTATCCCTGCTTTCTCTTTGAGAGTGCAAGATGCTGGCTTCCCTGGTAGTTCCCCCGATATGGATTTTTGGCCGGCCCCTCCAGCCTGATGAAGGCTATCTGGACGAAGCGTTCGCCGTAGGAAAGCTCAACCGGCTCGTCAGAGGCATTGTAGAGACCGAGAGTGAGGTTGCCGTCCCAGCCGGGATCGACCCATGCGAAAGAGCCGAGAAGGCCTTCCCTCGCCAGACTGCTCCGGAGCTTCATATCACCCATCACGTCGTCGGGGAGCTTCACCCTTTCCAGGGTCAGGACGAGTGCGTAAGTCCCCGGGGGAATGGAAATCTTGCCTACCTCTTCGATGTTTACCAGTTTCCCTTCTATGTATGCCTCTTTCCCAACGCGCAGGTCGTAACCTGCCGGTTGGAGCGACTTCTCGCTGAAGGGCTCGATTAGTATCTCCTTTCTGATTTTCCAGTCTGGAAGCATCATGGGAACCACCGGTGGGAATTTAAATAGGGGGTATAAAAACAATCTGGCCGATGATGAGCGATTGGCCCGGCACCGAGCGGTGCGGAGGGCCACCACTTCTGAGGCCAGAAAGCTTTCGCATGAAAAGCTTGACCAACATGGTTTAATTATCTAAAAGGGCAAGAGGGAAGTTGTATACAAAGTTGTATGCGTTATATGCCCATAGTGGCATGAATAGGAATGTTTAGTTCAAACGACCCTTCATGATGAAGAGAACACGCGCTCAAACCTGGCAAAGTTTGAACATATAAATCTCCTTCACCAAAAGTTAGTAGCTCTTGCACAAAAAGAGGAAAGAGCCAGGCCTTTGTCAAACTTCGCCAAAATTTGAACTGGCGGGCCCGGCGGGATTCGAACCCGCGACTACCGGCTCCGAAGGCCGGCGCCATGTCCTCTAGGCCACGGGCCCGTCAGAGATGGTTCATAAGGATCAAACATAAACCTTGCGGTCTTTTTCGAAAAACTTTTAGATTACTATACAGAATATTAACCTGGGGGAATAACAATGAGACGGAGCACTGTGGTATTAACTGTAAGTGCACTGGCAATCCTGGGCTTCTTTGCCCTGGCACCGGCCCTTCCCTTGTATCCCACGTTGGTGGAGAAATACGGTGCGAAACCAATAGACCTACTAACGGTAGCTTTGGGACTGCTCGGGCTCGTCACTCTGATCGGAGGCGTGGCCCTCAGAAAATTCGAAAGACTTCCAAGAAACGTTGCCCTATACGAGACGGCCGAGTTTGTGATAATGGGAACCTTGGGTCTCATCTGGGTAAACACCATCAACAACATGGAAAGCACTTCCGAAAAGGCGGCCGTTTCTGCTGTGTTTTTCATTCTTTATGTGGTCATCATTGAGATTCTAAGGAAAAAGCTTGACCCAGATAGGTACAGAAGGACTTGGAGAATGATTGTAATGCTCAAGAACGGTGGAGAAAAGTTGTGAAAACGTCCGCCCAAAGGCGGACAAAAGGGGAAAGGAGTTCAGCCGAAGAGGGCACCGAGTCCAGCGAGGGCCTCCTCCTCGCTGGCCTCCTCTTCCTCTTCCTCCTCTTCCTCCTGGGCCTGCTCGGCACCGCCCTCGGCGGCCGGAGCGGCGGCAACGGCAACAGGGGCGGCGACCGGCATGGCGGCCTTCTCGATGACCTCGTCGATGTTGACGCCCTCAAGGGCGGCGACGAGGGCCTTTATCCTAGCCTCGTCCGGGGTGACTCCAGCGGCCTCAAGGACGGCCTTGAGGTTCTCCTCGGTTATCTCCTTACCAGCGGCGTGGAGCAGCAGAGCGGCATACACGTACTCCATTTTTCGCACCTCCAATCATCTTCATTTTTCATTCATTTCACACGGGTTGTTCAGGGATACGAGGGAAATGGAAAGTTCAGCCGAAGAGCGCGCCCAGTCCAGCGAGCGCGTCCTCCTCGGAGGCTTCCTCTTCTTCCTCCTCTTCCTCAGCCTCCTCAACCTTCTCTTCCTGCTGAGGCTGAGCGGCAACGGCTATTTGTGCCTGTTGGTTTAAAAGCTCTTTGGTCTTCTCGTCAAGCAGCTCCTCAGGCAGCTCCTGCGCTATGAGCAGGACAGCGCGCAGGGCCCTGCCAAAGATGTCCTCGACGGTTTCTGGGGTGACGTAGCCAGCCTCCACAGCGACGTTCTTCGCGCCGAGGAAGGCCTTCTGTATGATTGCCTCGATGGTCTGGCTGGTCGGATAGGCGGTGTTCACGGACAGGTTGAAGGCGTGCATGTAAGCCTGCTGGAGCAGGTTGATGTACTCCTCCTCGTCGATCGCCAGGACGTCTGGGGTGTAGACGATTCCGTCCTCGTAGGCCGCGAGCAGGTTGAGACCGACCTCAAGCGGCTCTATGCCGAGAGCGTTGAGGATTCTCGCGAGCTGGTCGGTTATAACCTCTCCGGCCTTGAGGACGGTGTAGTCCTTCTGGATGCTGACCTTACCCCTCTCAATCCTCGCCGGAATGCCGAGGGCCTGCATCTCACCGACGAGCGGACCCGGCGAGAGTGAAGTTGGACCGGCTGGTATCACGACGTCCCTCGGGACCACCGCTCCGGGCTTGGCCGGGGCCGGGGTCTTGCTCTCCTCGAGGAGCTTGTAGAGCTTGAAGGGGTTCATCTCGGTGGCGAGAATTCCGGCTCCGCCCTGAATGTGGTCAATGAGCTTCTCGAGATCCGGGTTGTTGAGCTCCTGGGCGGCCTTCTTTATGGCGAGTTCGATGAGGGTGTTCCTGCTGACCCTGAGGAGCGCCTTGCCCCTGAGCTTCTCACGCATCTTGCTGAGCGGGTAGGCTGGAACGTTGGCCACATCAACGAGCGCTATCACTGGGTAGCTCTTGATGATCTTGGCGAGCTCTTCAACTTCCTTCTTCTTCCACTCGGCAACGTGGGCCATCTCCCTCACCTCTCCACCTTAACTGCCGGTCCCATCGTGGTCTTGATGTACACTGACTTCACTTGGTTCTCGCCGCGCTCCAGCTTGTTGAGTATGGCGTTGAGAACGGCCTCGGCGTTCTCGGCGAGCTTCTCATCGTCCATGTCCTCGGTGCCTATCCTGGCGTGAACGACGGGGTTGTTCTTGAGCTGTATCCTGACGGTCTTCTTGAGCTTGTTCACTATCGGCTCGAGGTTGGTCATCGTCGGCGGAACGACCTGGGGCATCTTGTTCCTTGGACCGAGGTACCTACCGAGGTACCTACCGATCTTTGGCATCAGCGGCGCTGCGGCAATGAAAAAGTCGTAGTTCTTCGCCAGCTTCCTTGCCTGCCTTGGGCTCTTCGCGAGCTCTTCAAGCTGCTCTCCACTAATCACATCAAGCCCGAGCTTTTTAGCCGCCTCGGCAACGGCACCATCAGCGATGACCGCGATTTTGGGCTCCTTCCCACGACCGTGGGGCAGCACAACCTCAAGCTTGAACCTGTTCTCCGGCTTGCGGAGGTCTATATCCTTGAGGTTGACTGCCATCTCGACGGTCTGTGTGAAGTTGCGCGGCTTAGCCCGGGCCTTCGCCTCCTTCACCGCTTCCACGAGTTTCTGCCTGTCAAAGGCCATTTACAGCCCTCCCTTTCGGTTTTGATTTAAGCCCGAAAAAGTCAAAAATGCGTAAAAAGAGGGATTTTTAAACTTTTCCCTCACTCCTCGGCGTTGGCGAAAATCTCGTCGTAAACGCCTTCGTCAATCTCCTTCTGGACTTCCCTCGGGTCCTTGCCTTCAACCGTAACGCCCATGCTGAGGGCAGTTCCGATGACTTCCTTGGCCGCGGCCTTGAGGTCGGCCGCGAGCATCTGCTCCTGCTTGGCCTTCGCTATCCTGATGACCTGCTCCATGGTCAGGTTCCCGACAGGGCTGTGGCCGGGCTCGCTGGAGCCCTTCGGGGCGCCGATCTCCTTCTTGATGAGCTGGCTGACCGGCGGAACACCGACCTCTATCTCGAAGGTCTTCTTCTTCGGGTCGGTGACGATGATCTTGACGGGAACCTGCATTCCCTCGAAATCCTTGGTAGCCTTGTTTATCTCATCAACGACCTGCTTGACGTTAAGTCCGAGCGGTCCGATGGCTGGGCCGAGAGGCGGACCGGGTGAAGCCTTTCCTCCCTCAACGAGCACCTCAACAATCTGCGGCATCTTTCTCACCTCTGTCCTTTGACCGTTCACTCCTTCTGGCGTTTGCTTATAAGTCTAACGTATTCGCCCCTCACCGTGACCGGAATCGGGACGATTGAACCTATGAGCTCGACGACTATCTCGTCCTTGGCCTCATCGACCCTGACGACCTTGGCCTTCTCGCCCTTGAACGGGCCGGAGATTAGCTCAACGATGTCTCCCGGCTCGAAGCCGCTCACGGCTGGTTTCTCCTCGAGGAAGTGCTCTATCTCCTCGAACTTGACCTCTCCCGGCAGGGTGCCCTTGGCGTGGCGTATGCCCTTTATAGCTTCGTCCACGGCGCTCTTGCTCGGTGCCTCAACGAAGATGTAGCCCTTTACCTTCGAGGGCGCCAGTATGGCGTAGACCGGGAGGTTGTATGTCTTAATCTTGCTGTATATCAGCTTGGAGGTGGTCTCTTCCTGTCCCACCGTGACGCGCACTGTGAAGATCCTGCCCTCGCTCATCGCTCTCACCCACGAACAGTTCAGGCCCCTGTAATCAGGTAGCCTATCAGGCGGATTATGAGGCCGATGGTACCTATCAGGAGCATTCCGATGCCGGTTATCTTGGCGGCCATCTTAAACTCCTTCATACCCGGCTTCTTAGTGACCAGCAAAACCCTCCGCGACTCCGCGAAGAAATTTTTAAGCTTTTCCGTGGTCGTTGCCACTGCCGTCACCTCGCCAAATTTTGAAAATGAAAGTTAGTCAAAGCTCGTCAAGGTCGAGCTTAATAACTTTTCTCTCCTGTTCCTCACCGTAGTAGCCCGGCTCCTCCTCGGCCACCGCGTAGGGTGAGCTGACGCCGGTGACGACGATGAGGATTCTAATCATCTTGCCGAGCTCCTCGTCGAGCTGTATGCCCCAGATAACCTGGGCCTCCGGGTCGAGCTTGCTGGTGACGAGCTCTATTATCTGCTGGGCCTCCTCGAGCTTGACATCGCTTCCACTTATGCTTATCAAAGCGCCCTTGGCACCGCTTATGTCCACGTCGAGGAGCGGGCTGTTGAGGGCCTGCTGGGCGGCTTCGAGGGCCCTCTTCTCGCTGTCGCTCTCGCCTATGCCTATCATCGCAACGCCACCATCCTTCATGACTGCCCTGACGTCGTTGAAGTCGAGGTTAACCAGGCCTGGCTTGGTGATGAGCTCGGTTATGCCCTTGACGGCCTGGACGAGTATCTCGTCCGCGACCTTGAAGGCCATGTGGATCGGGAGGTTTGGCGCGACCTCCATGAGCTTGTCGTTAGGGATAACTATGACGGTGTCGCTGTTCTTCCTGAGCCTCTCAAGGCCGTACTCGGCGTTCTTTATGCGCCTTATGCCCTCGACGGTGAACGGGAGGGTGACGACTGAAACGGTGAGGGCGCCCATCTTCTTGGCTATCTCGGCCACGACTGGAGCTGCGCCCGTTCCGGTTCCTCCACCGAGACCGCAGGTGATGAACACCATGTCCGCCCCTTCGAGGGCCTCCCTTATCTCGCGCTCGCTCTCCTTCGCGGCCTCCTCACCCATCTTGGGGTTGTTCCCGGCTCCAAGGCCCCTGGTAAGCTCCTTTCCGATGAGTATCTTCTTGTGAGCGCGGACCTTGAGGAGGTCCTGGGCATCGGTGTTGATGGCTATGACCTTCGCCCCCTGGATTCCTACCTGCATCATTCTGTTAATGGTGTTACAGCCGGCACCGCCGACACCAACGACATAGATCTTAGCCTGAATCTGCTCAAGAATCCTCTTGAGCTCCTCATCAACATCGGTCTGGCTCGGGGCCTCCGGCACCTGGTTGAGGCCGGCGGAGGTTCTTTCGATGGCGTCTTCAATCAGCTTCAGCATCTTTTCACCCTCCGGGCAATTTAACATCTGTTCCACTTTGTACGCAGGTGGTATATAAATTTAGCTAGGCAGATGCTGATTTTAAATCCCGCTCAACGTCTTTAAAGATTTCGCCCCTTCAGTCCCGTATGAACTCCAGGCCCAGCTCTTCGGCCAGGGTCTTGGCCATCTGCCTGGTTTCTCCCTTACTGCCCTTCCAATCAACGTAAATGACATCTACCTTGCCCTGTGTCCTCTCAATCGCCCGGAGGATCAGCTCTTTTTTCAGCGGGTGGGTGTACTTGGGAGCTATGTGGCCGAAGGCGATGTCGCTTTCTAGGGCGCGCTTCGTCTGCTTGGGGGCGTAGTGGCCGCCGCCGATTCCCAGTGCGACTGGAAACTTGGCTTTCTTGTAGTTCTCCAGGACGTAAATTATGGTCTCGGCTATTATCTCGCCGGCCCTGTCAATCACCCACTCCTCCTCGCTCGAGCCTATCTCTATGAAGAAGCTTGGAACCTCCAGCTCGCTCGGTCCGTGGTGGGTTGCCTCGTAGCAGACGGTCCAGCCGAGGTCGTTTAGCTCGCTCATCTTGAGCAGGGCGAGCTTCATGGCGGCCGGCTGAGCTATGGCGAGGCTCTCGTTCTTTCCCCCGTACATGGCCTTTCCCCAGTTCCCAGTCACGTGAGTGGTAAGGGCAGGTAGCTTCTGCTTGCTGGAGTGCCTGGAGGCGAAGGCTATTATCTCTGGCTTAAATCCAAGCTGGGCTTCTATTGCCTTATCGAGGCCGTCATAGTATATCATCTCCTCGTTGGTCGTCAGTATGAGCGTGTCGCCCCTGGCATAAACGGGATTTCCGTCGAAGATCCCCTCGGTCTCCCTGAACCCGAAGTTCTCAACGAGCCTGTTCAGTATGTTCATCGACGCGAGGTCGATTTTCGTTGTCATTATCACCTTCATAACGATCCCCTTTGGAATAGCCGTCTCCGTTAAAAGGCTTTACCCGGGTTCGAAGTTCTACCTTTGTATAGCTTTCATCGATGTTCTTGCGTTTTGCTTGGGAGATAACCTGAAAGATTTACGGAAATGTAACGAAAACTATATAACTTTGAATGTACTTCAATATCCTAATGTGGTCGTTAGGCCATGGGTGTACGTTACAGTATGGGGGTGGACATGAGTATGAAGAAGTCGGTAGTTGGTGTATTGGTTTTTGTGCTTTCGGTTTCTCTTTTAATGGCCGGTTGCATAAGTCCCGGAGGGGAGGAGACTGGAACCCAGACTACTGGCCCAACCGAAACGTACTCCATTGAGATATACACGGGGGGAACCAGCGGTGTTTACTACCCACTTGGCTCCGCCTATGCCAACATACTGAACCAGTACAGTAAGGACGAGACCGGGATAAAGATTGAGGCTAGGGCAGTTACAAGCGGTGCCAGCGTCGCCAACGCCCAGGCCATAGGCGATGGTAGAGCCCAGGCGGCTATAATGCAGAACGACGTTGCCTACTACGCCTTCCACGGCACCACCCTCGAGGCCTTCCAGGGCAAGCCAGTGACCAAGCTCCGCGGCATCGCCGCCCTTTATCCGGAGACGATACAGTTCGTTGTCAAAGCTGACAGCAACATAAAGACCCTGGCGGACCTCAAGGGCAAGAAGGTTGCCGTTGGTGCTGCCGGAAGCGGTACCGCCGTCGCGGCCCAGCAGATACTTGAGGCTGCGGGAGTCTGGGACGACGTTGATAAGGTCTACCTCTCCTTCAGCGAGGCAACCCAGCAGCTCAAGCTCGGCCAGATCGATGCCGCCGTTATAGTTTCCGGCGCTCCGACGCCGGCGGTTGATCAAATAGCGGTTCAGACCCCCGTCAGGATCCTCCCAATTGGGGACGATATCCTCAAGAAGCTCAAGGACGAGGGTTACATCTTCTACGTCAGCCAGACCCTCCCGAAGGACACCTACAAGGGAATGACCGAGGACACCCAGACGCTCGCGGTTAAGGCCGTTCTCGTCGTCAGCGCCGACGTTCCCGATGACGTGGTCTATGCTATGACCAGGCTGCTCTTCCTCCACGTCGATGAGCTCAGGCAGGTTCACGCAAAGGCCCAGTACATAAGTTTTGACACAGCCCTCGATGGTATGAGCATACCGCTCCACCCCGGAGCCATCAAGTACTACGAGGAGAAGGGCAAGACCGTTCCAGATGATCTAAAGCCGTGAGGAGGGTCACTTTGAGCCGAAAAGCCCTTTCTTTTCTTATCATTACCGTCGCTCTCGTTCTTCTTCTGCCGGCTAATGCGGTCGAGATTAGCTTCAATGGCAGGTCTTACACTTATTCCCCCGGCTCCACAATCGAGATTGAATACGTTCACAGCGTTGAAAGGAGCGAGGTGGTTGAGATCATCACCGCCAACGGAACCGGATTTTACGTCGTTGAGATGAGGTGGAAGGACTTTGGGGCCGGCCTTCCAGAGGACGTTCAGAACCTCACCGACGGCTTCTACGTCAAGAGGACGAGGGATTATCTTGGAAGGAGTTTCACCTACTGGTTCATACCCATAAACCACGCCAACGTCACCGTCAATGGCTCTCCTGTCCTTGTTGATTCCGACGGTGGAAAAAAGGTTGTCGTGAACTTTCAAATTAAGCGCGTTCCACTTGTGATGAGGTTGATTGGGAGGTGGTAAATTGTCTGAAGAACCCAGCATCGATGTCGTCGCCGCGGAGGAGGTCGTGATAGAAAGGACCAGAACCCTCCCCCCAAGGCTTGAGTTCGTGGTGAAGGTCGCGGCCATACTAATAGGCCTTTACGAGATACTCTTCATCTTCAACTTCAACTACACCCTCTACGACCTCTTCCAGCGCCTGGGGCTGGAGCTGGACTTCCTTAGAATAACGTTCCAGCCCAAGCAGGGAGAGGCCTTCGTAATGGCAATGCTGATGGTAATAACCTTCCTGCTCTACCCGATACGCAAGAAGGAGAAGTACTTCAGGAAGGTCTTCGCCTACGACTACGTGATGGGCGCCGTTGGGGTAATCTCCATGCTCTACCTCTTCGCAGTCTACGAGCGCTACATACTAACCTCTTCCCTCAATCAGACCGACGTGGTCTTTGGACTCATCGCGGTGCTCATGGTTCTCGAGGCAACGCGGCGCGTCCTTGGCTGGGTTCTCCCGGCCATAGTGAGCCTGTTCCTTCTCTACGGAATCTACGCCATCAACTACGACTGGACCCGCTTCGTGCAGCAGCTCTACTTTGACGAGGGCATCTTCGGAATCCCGTTCTTCGTCATGACGATATACGTCTTCGCCTTCATCTTCTTCGGGGCCTTCCTGCTCAAGATAGGCGTCAGCGACTACATCACCGAGTTCATGATAAGCCTCTTCGGAAAGAGGCCCGGTGGCCCGGCTAAGTCGGCCGTCATATCGAGCGCCCTCATGGGAACGGTCAGCGGCTCGAGCGTGGCCAACGTGCTCACCACGGGAACTTTCACGATTCCCCTCATGAAGAAGGCCGGCTACCCGCCGGAGATAGCCGGGGCCGTCGAGCCCGTCGCCTCCACCGGTGGCCAGCTGATGCCCCCGATAATGGGCGCGGCAGCCTTCATAATGGCCGAGTTCCTCAACCTGCCCTACAACAAGATAATCATCGCCGCGGTGCTGCCGGCCATAGTCTACTACGGCGGCGTTTACCTCTTCATAGACCTCGAGACCAAGAGGCTGGGCCTCAAGGGTATGGCTGCCGAGGCCTTCAAGACCATGGCCTACTTCCTGCGCAAGCTCTACATACTCCTTCCCATCGTCGTCATAACCGTCGCCCTCGTGTGGGGAATAGCGCCCCAGATCGCGGCCATTTCCTCGCTCGGGATTGCCATCTGGGTGGCGTGGATTTCAAGGGACGAGATATACGGAGACGAGAAGCTCTACGTCGCGGTAGCCCTGCTCACCACCCTGCTGATGTTCCTCGGGAACAACGTGGCGAAACAGACCGCTCTGGTTCTCCTGGCGATGTTCTTACTGCTGGTCGGACTTGGAATCGCGAAGAAGGGCGTCGCCTTCAACGAGAAGTTCTACATCAGCGCGATGTTCCTCCTCTTTATAGCCCTGACCAAGTACCTGGGAATGACCAAGGAGCAGATAGTACTGATGACGGGAGTCTTCGGAATAGTGTTCTCAATCCTCGTCGGCTACCGCTCCACCCTCGACAGCGGCAAGATGATGTATCGCGCGACCTACGAGGCGATGATAGACGCCGGAAAGACGAGCGTCAGCGTCATGCTGGCAGCCGCTTCGGCCGGCCTGATACAGGGCGTTCTGACGATGACCGGAGAGCTTACCAACATTGGCTACCGCCTCATAAGCCTCACCCACGGGAACCTCTGGCTCCTCCTCATACTGACGATGGTGTTCAGCCTCATCCTCGGAATGGGTGTCCCAACGACGGCCAACTACATCATAACCTCGCTCGTCGCGGCCCCGGCAATCTACATGCTGGTGAGGAACATAGAGCCCTACAACCAGCCGGTCCCCGGCTACACCGTGCTGATTGCCATGCTCTCGGCCCACTTCTTCGTCTTCTACTTCGGTATCCTCGCCGACGTTACGCCGCCGGTGGCCCTCGCAAGCTACGCCGGCTCGGCGATAGCGGGCGGTGACTTCTGGAAGACGGCGATCAACGCGGTCAAGTACGCGCTGGCTGGCTACATAGGCCCGTACATCTACTTCACACACCCGGAGATGTTCCTCATAACGGTCTCCGACTGGACGCCCGCGATGATACTCAGGGTGCTCTACTACCTCCTGGCGACGCTCTTCGTGATGTACCTGCTGGCCATCTCGCTGACCGGCTTTTACAACACGCGTCTGAAGAAGTGGATGCGGGCTGTGATCGGCGCAATCGGCCTGGCCGGAGTCACCCTCAACCCCATCGTCATCGGGGCAGGGGTCGTCGCATGGCTCGGCCTGAAGTTCTACGGCTCGAAGTTCGCGGCCTCATAAGTGTGGGGGCTTTAATTTTTGCCCCTCACAGCTTTTTTGGACGCTCAAGATTAAATCAACCTTCTTGGGCTATTTGGCTCAGCTCGCTGGCCATCTTGTCCGATGCGGTCTCTATCTGTCTTGTTGCACTGTTGGCCGCCTGCTGAATTGCCCGGAATATGATTAGCACCATCACAAGGGACAGTGCTATCATAAAGAGGTACTCAATCGCCGCCTGTGCTCTTCTCAATTTTCTCACCGAGAATAATACCACTAAGGTCCTAATAACTCTTTTGGTTGGTTCGAAAATGAAACTAAAAATTTGGAAGTTCAGTATAGCATGACCTCGAAGCCGAGCTCGCTCAGCAGGTCTGCCAGCTCCTCGCTGTCCACGTAAACAAGCAGGTGGTGGTTGCCGAGGGTTCCGTCTATGAAGTCCATTGCATCTTCGACTTTCAGCCTTACCTGGGTCCTGCACCTGAAGTCGCTGTGCTCTTGGCCAGCGACCTCGACACCGGCAACAACAGCTCTCCTTCCGCGTATCTTGAGGAGACTGGCCTTACCCTTCGGCAGCTGGACGTCCACGCCAACCCCCGTGCCGCTCTCGAAGTGCGACCGTATGATGTATCTTCCTATCAGCGGAGCGGTGCAGTGGGCGAGGATTATGTAATCGTCCCCGTAGTCGGCAATGTTGCCCATGAACGCCGGCTTGTCGAAGAAGCGCCTCGCTATCATCATTCCAACGAGCGCGTTCAGCTCGCCCTCGCACGCTGCTGGAATGCCCTGGGCGTTAAACATCGCCAGCGCGAGGCAGGGGGTCATCTTGGACTTCATGACTATGTCAAAGCACCCTATGGTGAAGCCGTCCAGCCGGTAGTCTTCGAGGATTCTTTTTATGGCCAGATATATCCTACCTGCCCTAATCAGGTCTTCCCTCTGTGCTTCCCTTATCTCAACAGCTTTTCCAACTATCTCCTCGACGACCTCCCAGCCCTCCGCGTCGGTCGTGGCCTCGTAGTACTCGTAGAACTTCTTAAGGCTTATCCTGGTGTATGGGAGCTCGAACCTCTCGTTTATCAGCCATGGCGAAATCCTGCCTATCAGCCCTATACGCATGCGGAGGAACTTGTCCAGCGTCTCCCGCATGTCTTCGTAACCGAGCAGGGCGGCTTTAAGCTCGTTGAAGTCCTTGACCAGCGTTGAAGGAACCAGCCTGTCCCTGAAGTATTCCCTCAACTCTATCCCTGCCGCGAGGGAGTTGTTGAAGGGGTCACCGTAGATGACCACGGGCCTCCTGTAGACGAAGAACTCTTTCAGCGGGCCTTCAGTACCCCCTGTCAGGGGATAGAGGACTATCGCGTCCACCTCGTTGAAGTTTACCTCCTCCTTGGCTTCCTTGAAGTCTGCCTTTGTTGATACGAAGAACCCTCCAACGACCTCGAACTCTCCGGCGAGCTTCGTCATGAACTCCGACGCCTTCTTCTCGAACGCCTTAGGGTTCGCGAGTTCGCTAACCCCAAAAACGACTCCTACCTTCATGCTTTCACCTAACCGTTTTAAACTTCCGCGCTTAAATAAGCTTGTGGTTGCCATGAGGTTCGTCCTCGACACGAGCATCTTCGTCAATCCCGAGATAAGGGGCAAGTTCGGCGACAGCCCTACCGAAGCCATGAGGACCTTCCTGCGCTACGCCGAGAGGCTCTTCGGGCGGGTCGAGTTCTACATGCCCCCCGGAATCTACCGCGAGGTAATGCACTTCGTGGACGGGGAGGAACTCATTCCCGAGATTGAGCTTTACATAATCAAGAAGCCCCCCAATGTTCACGACATAAGGATACCCGCTTTCGTGGTCTACGAGCTGATAGACGACATACGGCGAAGGATAGACAAGGGACTCCGTGTGGCTGAGAAAGCCGTCCGCGAGAGCGTCATCGAGACGGACAACGTGGACAGGATAATCCAAAAGCTCAGGAGGAACTACCGGAAGGCCCTCAGGGAGGGCATAGTGGACAGCAAAGAGGACTTCGAGCTTATCCTCCTCGCCAAAGAGCTAGATGCGACGATAGTTTCCGCTGACGTGGGAATACTGACCTGGGCTCAGAAGATGGGCATTAAATGGATAGACGCGGCCAACTTCCGTGAGGTTCTTGAGGGCCTCGTCGAGAGGCTGGGAGAAGGGAAAAATTTATAAAGCCTCACCTGCATCGTATCATCGACGCCCCGGTGGCTCAGCCTGGTGGAGCGGCCGCTTGGTAAGCGGCAGGTCGCGGGTTCAAACCCCGCCCGGGGCTCCATTCTACAAACTTTTGCTCTGCAAAAGTTTGATCAAGGTTCGTGATTCCTTTTGAAAAAAGCGTGCTTTGAGTGGCATGATTTTATGCAGTTTTAACGAGGTTTAACTGTTGAACAGGGCCTCTTTAATGGTTCACTTCATTTTTAGCGTTCGAAGGACGCCTTGTGGAGAGTGGAACACTGCAAACTGTCAGTTGAGAACAAACCCCGTGAAAAACAGGCAGCTTTTGGAATTGCACGCACTCTTCCACCAGCGCTTCGTAGGAAGCGAAGCTTCCCGACGTGTTGAGGCAAAGCCTCAACATGCGGAGCAAAGGGCTGTTATGGTGGGGCCGCCGGGATTCGAACCCGGGTCACGGGCTCCCAAAGCCCGCAGGATAGACCAGGCTACCCTACGGCCCCGCCCGCGGTAGGTGCATCGGGGGGTTCCTTATTAAGCTTTTCGCTGAAGCTTCACCAAAAGTTCGCAGTCTCTCAAAGGCTCGCGTCCGGTGGAATCCTGAACATCTTTGCTAAAAGCCTGCTCCGCAGGATTTTTATAATCCACTTGCCTATCGCCTCAAGGTGTCGTCATGGTCACGCTCATCATAGCGGAAAAGCCCAACGTTGCCCGTAAAATCGCCTATGCGTTAGCGGAAGGCAAGCCCGTCAGGAAGACCATCGGAAAGGTGAGCTACTACGAGTTCACCCGAGACGGGAAGAGAATAATCGTAGCTCCTGCAGTTGGGCACCTCTTCTCTCTCGCACCGAAAACTAAAACCTACGGCTATCCGGTCTTCGACATCGAGTGGGTTCCCGTCTACGTCGCCGAGAAGGGCAAGGGCTACGCGAAGGACTACATCAAAGCCCTGGCCACCCTGGCAAAGAGGGCCGACGAGTTCGTGGTTGCCTGCGACTACGACACCGAGGGTGAGGTTATTGGTTATACTGCTCTCAAGTACGCCTGCGGCGTTGACCCCGCCAAGGCGAAGAGAATGAAGTTCTCTGCCTTAACAAAGAAGGACCTCCTCAAGGCATGGTACAACCTCGAACCGACGATAAACTTCGGAATGGCCGATGCAGGAATAGCGCGCCACGTCCTCGACTGGTACTGGGGAGTCAATCTCTCCCGCGCCCTTACCTCAGCCATAAAGCGCGCCAGCGGCAAGTGGCAGGTTCTCTCAACCGGCCGCGTCCAGGGGCCGACCCTCAAGTTTCTCGTTGAGCGCGAGAAGGAAATCCAGAACTTCAAGCCAACTCCCTACTGGGTCATCAAGATGCTTCTGGAGAAGAATGGCCAGCAGTACACAGCGGTTTATGAAAAGGAGCGCATACTAGACGAGGACGAGGCCAAGCGCATCGTCGAGGAGGCGAAGAAGGGGCCGGCCTTCGTTGAAAGGGTGGAAGTCAAACAGCAGAAGAGGAATCCGCCCGTCCCCTTCGACCTCGGAACACTCCAGCGGGAAGCGTATTCGGCGTTTGGCTACTCCCCGAAGAAGACTTTGGAGATTGCACAGAATCTGTACGAGCGAGCTCTGTGCTCATACCCCCGCACCTCCTCGCAGAAGCTCCCCAAGAACCTCAACTTCCGCTCCATCCTTCAGAACCTTGCAAAGCTTCCCGAGTACAAGCCCTTCGCCCACGAGCTTCTGGGAAAGGATAAGCTCAGGCCCGTCGAGGGCAGGAAGGAAGACCCCGCCCACCCGGCGATCTATCCAACAGGCGAGCTCCCAAAGCCGGGCGAGCTGACCAGAGACGAGGCCAACCTCTACGACCTCATAGTGAGACGCTTTCTGGCCCTCTTCATGGAACCTGCCGTCAGGGAGAGCATGAAGGTGATAATAAACTCCAACAATCATCGCTTCATTTTGAGCGGGGCGAGAACCGTAAAGGAGGGCTGGCTGAAGGTCTATGGTAAATACGTCAAGTTCGACGAGGTTATTTTGCCCGCCTTTAAGGAGGGCGAGCAGGTCAGGGTTCTCCAGATAAAGCGCGAGAAGAAGAAGACGAAGCCCCCGGCGAGATACTCCCCGGCGGCCGTAATCAAAAAGATGGAAGACCTTGGAATTGGAACTAAAGCCACGCGCGCCCAAATCCTTGAGACGCTTTACAGCAGGGGCTACATCGAGGGCAAGAAGAAGATAAAGGTCACTCCTCTAGGAATGCGCGTTGTGGAGGCCCTCGAGAAGAACGTGCCGGACATAGTGAGCGTTGAGCTGACGAGGGCCTTCGAGGAGAAGATGGAGGAGATAATGGCTGGAAAGGCAAAGAAGGACGAAGTCATCGAGGAGAGCAGGGGGCAGTTGATTAAAATCCTGAAGGTCTTCAAGGAGAAGGAGCTGGACATAGGTAAGATGCTCCTTGAAACGACGGGAACTGGGGTAACGACCTCTAAAGACTCCGCCAAGGTTTCGGAGGACTCTGCGAAGGTGCCCAAGGGAACTGCCAGCTCCAAGGCTCAAGAAGGCCGGAAAACGGGGAAGGGGCTCGTTCTCGGCAAGTGCCCCAAGTGCGGCGGTGACCTGGTCGTTCGCTACAACAGGAAAACGGGCAAGCGCTTCGTTGGTTGCTCCAACTGGCCCAAATGCGACGTCACCTACCCCCTTCTCCAGCGGGGAGAGATAATCCCGACGGACAAGACCTGCTGCAACGGTGCACCCGTGGTGAAGATTCGCGAGAAGGGAAGGGAGTACGAGATATGCGTGGATATGAACTGCAAGGAGTGGAAGAAAAAGGGTAATTAGAGGAGCTCCTTGAGGAGCGTTATCCTCCTCGGGCTGAGGAGAACCTTCGGGTGCTTGAGGAGAGCCTTTATCACCTCTCCGTAGTCTCCGCCCGCTATCTTCTCGGCGTCTGCCCCGCTGAGGATCTGTATGAACAGGTCGAGGTCCTCGTCGGTGAGCTTCTCGGTGACGCGCCTCACCTTGAGAACCTTTTCGAGCCTCTTCCCGTCGGTCTCCCACCACTCGGTCGTGTAGTTCTTCAGGAGTTCGAGGTTCTCCTCTTCGAGGGCCTTCACTATCCACTTGCTTGCTATGGTTCCAGCTTCCATTGCCTCGGCCATTCCACCGCCGTGCATCGGGTTTACCTGTCTGGCCGCGTCTCCGACGACGAGAACGTTGTCCTTGACGAGGTCCTTAACGAAGCCACCAACGGGGACAACGCCAACGTTTATCTCGAGGAGCTTCTTTGCTGGAATGTTGTTCTCCCTCAGCCACTTGTCGAGGTAATACTTGGCGGTCTTTGGATTGTCCGAGTTGATGCCAATCCCGACGTTGGCCCGGTCCTCGTCCTTCGGGAAGACCCAGACGTAGCCCCTCGGCGCTATCTCGTTGCCGAACCAGAGGTGTATCATGTCAGGGTCGAAGCCCTCTATGAGCATCTCGTACTCGTAGCTTGAGTCGAACTCGTGCGGCGGGGCGTAGGTGTTTATTCCCGCTTTCCTCGCGATGGTGCTCTCGACGCCGTCGGCAGCAACTATAACATCGGCGTAGATCTCGACAGGCTCGTCCTCGTGCTTGGCCTTGATTCCAACGACTTTGCCGTTCTTCTTTATGACGTCCAAAGCCTCCGTCCTCGCGAGCACATCTGCTCCAGCCTTGGCCGCGTAATAAGCCAGCATCTTGTCGAAGACCTTCCTCTCAAGGATAACGCCGCTGGCCTCTTTGTACCTGAGCTCAAGCTCGTAGCCGCTCGGTGAGTAGAGCTTTGCTCCATAAATCTCGCGGTTGATGAAGCGCCTGTCGTAGGGTATGTCGTACTTATCGAAGACCTTGATGCTTATGCCTTCGGCGCACTGCTTGGGCGTTCCAATCGCGGGCTTCTTGTCGATGAGAAGGACGGAAAAACCTGATTTGGCGACGTTTCTGGCAACGATCGGGCCGGCTATTCCGGCACCGACAACGACGACGTCGTATTTCATCTCCTTCATTCGCTCACCTCCAGTGGCTCAGCGCTGAGCGCTCCAACCGGACAGGCGTTGATGCATATCCTGCAGCTGATGCACTTGTCCTGGAAGAACTCCCAGCCGCTTGAGTGGACCTCTATGGCCAGAGTCGGGCAAACGCCAGCGCAACCACCGCAGAGGTAGCACCTGTCCTCGTTCACGATGACTCTAATCTTCTCCGGCATCACTTTCACCGCCGAGTTTTTGTTTTAGCCTTTCTTCGTCAATCTTAATGGCCCCGTCTTTTATTATTAACGGTACGAACCTGTCCAGCTCCCTGGCCTTCACAAGGACTTCCCTTTCCTTGAGGTTGAGCCTGTCGCTGAGTTCGTCCACCGTTGCCTCGCCGACGAGGAGAATGTAGTGCAGTATGGCGAGCTGGGTCATGTCGCCTATCTCCTTGAGGTAGCGCTCCTTTATCTCCTTCATCAGCGCATCGCGCCTGGTTTCAACTGCCTTGAGTGCCTGAAGAACCTTTTCAAGCTCCACACTGAGCTCGTGGAAGGAGTGAATCATCTCCAGGAGCGAGCTGTGCTCGTCCGGAATGCGGGAAATGTCTATCTCGGTCCTCTTGATAACCTCGCCGCCCAAGTCGAGTCCACGGTACCAAAAGAGGTTGGGCGTGACCGTGGCGACGTAGGTTTTTGCTATGGCTATGTCGTAGTACTTCCTCGCAGGCCCGATGAAGGGTCCCTCCCTCTCATAGGACCTAAGTATTCCCTCGCGCTCCATGATTTTAAGGTGCTTTGCAACGGCCGTTGAAGAAACGCTAACCTTGCTGCTCAGGAAGCTGAAGTAGCACTCGGTGCAGGTGAGGTGGCTCAGCAAGTCGCGCCTCACCCTGTTCCCCAGTATGTAAAAGATGTCCGGTTCAGCCATGACCCACACCACCCAGATCTGTGACGCAAAGCTTATATAGTGAACATTCAACCTTAGGTTGCAAACCGGAGATTAAACTCCTGGGAGTATTGCGCTCAAAACGTTATAAACCTTTAGCATGGAGGTGTTGAGAATGGGACTGATTAGTGACAACGACAAGAAGGTCATCAAGGAGGAGTTCTTCTCCAAGCTGACCAACCCGGTTAAGATTATCGGTTTCATCGGAAAGGACCACTGCCAGTACTGCGACCAGCTCAAGCAGCTCGTCCAGGAGCTTTCAGAGCTGACCGACAAGCTTACCTACGAGTTCCACGACTTCGACAGTGAAGAGGGCAGGAAGATAGCCGAGCAGTACAGGATCGACCGCGCCCCGGCCGTCACGATAACCCAGGACGGCAAGGACATGGGCGTTCGCTTCTTCGGCCTTCCGGCCGGCCACGAGTTTGGAGCCTTCCTCGAGGACATCGTCGATGTCAGCAACGCTAGCACCGACCTCATGCCCGAGAGCAAGGAGGAGCTGGCGAAGATCGACAGGGACGTCAGGATACTCGTCTTCGTCACCCCGACCTGCCCCTACTGCCCGCTCGCCGTTAGAATGGCCCACAAGTTCGCCATCGAGAACACCAACGCGGGCAAGGGCAAGATACTCGGCGACATGGTCGAGGCCATCGAATATCCGGAGTGGGCCGACCAGTACAGCGTCATGGCAGTTCCGAAGATAGTCATACAGGTGGACGGCGAGGACAAGGTCCAGTTCGAGGGTGCCTACCCGGAGAAGATGTTCATGGAGAAGCTTCTTGCCGCCCTCGAGTGAGGAGTTTTCTTGGTCTTTTTCTTTAACAAACTCTCTATTCAAGCTGTTTGGGGGCTGTTATTCTTTGCGGGCTTTTCATTTCCATGTTAATGCACCCCTCTTCTGACGTCCAATCTTCCCACGGAAAAGTTATAAGTGCCTCTCTCTAGCCCATACCGGGGAAGCCAATGGGCGTGAGAATAGGCGGTGTTGATGTTCACTTCACAGGGGAGCTTGACGACGGTTTTGAGGACGCTTTCGGGGGACTTTTCGCCAGGAGGTACCTTCCGGACGTTGGGGAAAGCGGGGGTGAGCCGAACGTCATCGTGGAGCGCTTCAAGGGAGAGGAGTTCCGCGTATTCAGCGCGGTCTACGACCACCTGGGAAGGGACGAGTACAAGATAGAGTCAAAGGTCCCCTCCGCCTATGGAAACGAGGCTCCGATTTTCTTCATACTCCAGGCCGCGGCAAGAGCCGCTGCTAAGGTAGGCAGACTGTTCATAACGGACTCCGTTGGCGTCGTTACGCCCAACGGAAAGGCGGTTCTGTTCATAGGCTACCCCCACACGGGGAAGAGCACGATGTCCGTCCTGGCAATGGCCAACGGCTTTCCGGTTCTGAGCACTGAAAACACCATCATCGAAGCCAGAAACGGGCGGCTCTACATAGTCGGCGGCACGGACGTCCTCGTCTATGACCCAAGGGTCGAGGGCATCTACGGCGTCGAGGTTCCCTACGACGAGCAGACGAGGAGCGGGTACAGGATAAAGGACCTCCGCGGCGACCGGGAAAGGAAAAAGCTCCTGGAGGGGGGAGTGGAGGTGGACATTATAGTGCTCCTTCACGCGGCCTTTAACTGCATGGAGGCGAGCTTTTCCAGGATAAAGGGCAGGAAAGTCAGAAAGACGCTCTGGTACTTTTCCACGGCCTTGATGAAGGGACTTGACTACTATGAGCCCTCTCCGCTCCACGTCCCAATAAGCGACGAGATCGGCCGGAATCTCCGGCACTTCCTTGAGACCGCCTCGGAGAACTACTCGGGAAGAATGTTCGAGGCCTTCGGGAACCACAGGGCGCTCTTCGAGAGAATCGTCGAGATGGCGCTTTCAACTGAGACCAGTTAATTCAGTTTTTATGTGATCCACCAGTTCATTAATTATGCAGTTGTGCCGTCTCCAGTTTCCCTGGAGTCTTATTGTCCGGGGGACGTTCCGTCCCCCACACCCCCTCGAACTTCCGCCGGGGTTTTATAGAGTTCCAATTCTCCTAGAGTCTTATTGCAACTGTCCTCCGCGGCGTGGACGTGAATACTCCAGACGCGGTTTCAATTCTCCTAGAGTCTTATTGCAACCTCTATGATAGTCGCAGGATCCAACTGTCTGAGATTCGTTTCAATTCTCCTAGAGTCTTATTGCAACAGGAAGTCGAATATGAGGAGTTCAATGCCCACCGGCCGTTTCAATTCTCCTAGAGTCTTATTGCAAGGATTGACGGCATCAACGAGAAGATAGCCAACGCTAGTTTCAATTCTCCTAGAGTCTTATTGCAAGATTGGGAGAAGTACAGCAGGCAGGGGTGCGATACCAAGTTTCAATTCTCCTAGAGTCTTATTGCAATCATAGCCGGAAACCTGGACGCTCAGTTCAACACCCGTTTCAATTCTCCTAGAGTCTTATTGCAACAAGGAGTTCAAACTTGCGGTTGAAGAAATGCTTGAGGTTTCAATTCTCCTAGAGTCTTATTGCAAAAAGCGACCTCATCAAGTCTGTTATCCTAAACCTACGTTTCAATTCTCCTAGAGTCTTATTGCAATTGTTCGTCATGTTCGCTAGCTGCGCCTTGAGCTCGGTTTCAATTCTCCTAGAGTCTTATTGCAACGAGAACCCAACCCTTGAACTCGGGCGCGGTCCTCTTGTTTCAATTCTCCTAGAGTCTTATTGCAACGGGCGGAAAATTTGCCCGTTTGCTCATTGGAGTATTGAGAGGCTTCGAATATTTAAGTCTTTCTGAAAACCGATGGAAAAAAGGGTCCCATCAGGCTTCGAATCCGAGCCTTTTCAGCGCTTTAACCCACATAAAGAATGCTCCTGAAAGGAGCTTCCCACGGGGCCGATGGACACTGCAGGGTAATGCAAAGGGTTAAACGGGCTGTAAATTCGCGAACAGACTGCACCTAATGCCAGAATGGGAAAGGGACGTATCTCCTCAAGGAAGTGGCATATCTAGGCCCAATCATGGCTCGGTTTTACTTTTCGAAAATATTTCGTTACGCGATCGTGAAATATATGAAACAAAAAGTTACAAATTAAAAAGCCTAAAAATCGATTTCCAGAGCATGGGGGAGGGCTTATTTGAGGTTCTGGTCCCTTCAACGACCCGTTTCAAAGAATAAAGCGTTCCAGGCGTGATACGCCATAAAAGTTAAATTCAGAGACCTCAAATTCAAAAAGGTGGTGCCATGTACATCATCGTGGTCTACGACGTGAACGTGAGGCGCGTCAATGGCGTGAAGAAGTTCCTCCGCCAGCACCTTCACTGGGTTCAGAACAGCGTCTTCGAGGGCGAGGTTACGAAGGCGGAGTACGAGAGGATTAAGGCCGGGCTGAAGGGGATAATAGACGAGGGTGAGGACTCAGTTGTAATCTACCGCCTCCGCTCCCAGCCCCTCCGCGATGTCCTCGGCACGGAGAAGAACCCGATGGAGGACATCATCTAACTCCTTGGACATATCGGTCGGTAGATGCAGTTCCTGCACTCCCAGCCGAATCTTGGTTCAAAACTATCTGGCACGTTTCCGTTCTCAAGATCCTCAACGAGCTTTACAACCCTTCTTGCGCGCTTTAGTAGTTCATCAAACATCTCACCATTTTTCTCCACGAGTATCTTTTTCCAAGGCACGAGACTATTCCTGTTGAATATCCAGAGGTGCCCAACTTCAACGTCGGGGAGCACGTGGAGGTACGCATTCAGCTGTTCAACGTATGCCTTCACCACGCTGCCGTCTGGTATTTCGTCTATCTCCTCAATGCTCTCCGGTATCGCTTCATATGGGTACTCGTGCAGGAACTTGAACTCGAAGACATGCTTTCCGACGACCAGATCGGCCCGTCCACTCAGAACCCACCCGTTCTCAAGTTCGTATTGGATAGGGACTTCAACGAGCGGTTTCTCCGTTAGATTGCCCCTCAGGTAGTCCCAAGAATCAACTATCGTGTTCAATAGACCAGCGTGTAACACCGTTCCCAGAATCTGGCCGTCGTTCTTGGTTCCAAAATAACGAACGTCAAAGCGCAGGCTCAACGCAAGCTTAAGAGGGCAAAAGGATAGCTGTGTTATGGGTATGCTTTTCTTTGGTCCCCGAGGATTCCCGTGCCTCAAATAGTTCTCGAGTCTCCTGGCAAACTCCTCCACTTCACCCATGGGCATCACCTCAGAACCACGCCACCAGCGGTTCATATCCCCTAATGCCAACGAGGTGCTTGATGAGCTTGTATGCCTCGAGGCGAATAAGCCTCTTCTTCGTCACGTTCTTCTTGAGCTCCGGGTGCTTCACGCTCTTGGAAAGCTCGTTCTCGTACTCGCTTAGGACCTTCCTCATGCCCTCCTCCGTGAGCAGGACGCCGTTGAGTTCCTCCCTGAAGTGCCCCTTCGATAGAATTTTCCTGGTCACGAGCCTCGTCGCGAGCCTGTCAGCTACAATCGGCTTGAAAATCTCGCTCAGGTCGAGCGCCAGAGAAAAGCGCCTCTCTCCCGGCTCGTGGAGATAGCTGACGGTTGGAACCAGCTGAGTGTTGTATAGCTCGGAAACTATCGTTGCGTAGAGCCTCGAATTCAGGAAGCTTATCAGGGCGTTCATCTCGTTCTCCGGCGGCCTGCGGGTCCTTTTCACTATCTTGAAGCCCTCCGGTAGGTGCCCGTCCCATCTCGAATAGTAGGCCTCGCGGATCCGCGCCTCGACGTTCATAACTTCGGTTATCTTCCGCGCCCCCTCAAGTTCCTCAAGGAGTTCCCCCAGCTCCTCAGAGAAACCATCATTAACTTTCCAGCGCCTCAGGTTCCGCTCCATGTTGAGCGCGCTCCCCCTGACGAAGAGCTTCGCCAGCTCCAGTCTTCTCTCCCGGTCGAGGTAGTGCTCGGCCTGCCTGATGACCAAATCGCCGGAGTTCAGGCTCTCCCTCGGATAAAAACTCCCGTCATAGTAGCCGTAGTGGTTGAAGAAGTGCACGGCTATGCCTTTCTGAGCCAGAAAGTGAAGTGCCTGGGAGGTTATGCTCACGTGGCCGTAGACGTAGATGTCGTAGATTCCCTCGACCGCGAGCGGCTTCCTACCGCGCTCGTTTTCAAAATAGAGTGTGTTCTCCCGCCTGAAGAGCGTCCCGTCCGAGAGCAGGGTTATGGAGCGCTTCCTCATGCGACCACCTCAAATCCAGCAGAGTTCGTAGTAGGCGCATTTCATGCATTTTCTAGATTTAACCGGCTCCGGCGGAAGAGGAAGAGATTTTATCCGCTCGACCTCTGCTATAGCTTCCTCGATTTCAGCTTCCCTGCCGTCGAGAGTTACTTCCTTCGTCTCGTTGAGCTTCGGGTAGTGGAGAACGGCCTTCGCCTTGATGCCGAGCCTCTTGAGGTAATAGAGATAGTAGAGCGCCTGCATCTCGTGAGCCTTCTCCATGCTTCTGCCGAGTTTAACCTCGTGTATCTCTATGACGTCGCCCCTGCGAATAAAGTCGATCTTTATTCTCCCGACCTGAACTTCCTTCTCCTCGTTGGCGTAGCGTTGCTCGTGGAGGAATCTTCCCAAATCGACCCACTCGCTTTCCTGTTCCATCGTGATGCCCTTAGCGAAGTACCAGAGCTTGGTGGGGCAGATGAAGAGGTAGTTTATCTCTGTGCCGGTGATGAGGAGTTCGTCGAGGGGGTAGGTGGCCGGGTTATACTCATTGGTATAACGAATTTTATGGTCCGAACTGTTATAGTTCGGGGTGTAATTCACAGCACCTCACCGCCCGAAGGTTCTCTCAGAAGGCCGAGTTCTTGACTGTACTCAAGCTCCGCGACGATGATGTGTTTTCCGGGCCCCGTTGAGCTGAGCCTGTGGAAGGCGTCGCTTTCGCTCATGAAGAGCCACAGGGGAATCGGGACGAGGTAGCGGTGAACTTCCATGTAACGTTTCCTGGTGAGCAGCTCCAGAACAGCGTCCTGGTAAGCGCCGGGTATCGCCTCCAGCCCCCTGAACATCTCGTAGAACCTGCGCTCGTTTTCGCCACTCTTGAGAGGCCTCAGGGCCTCAAAGAGTTCGAGTGCCTGGGCCTTGTACTCCAGAACCTCCCCCCTGAGCCTGTCCGCGAGCGGTTCGTAGGCCAGCGTCACAAGCTCCGGGACCTTTGACTCGAGCAGGGGCTTCCCGTCAAGCTCCTTCAGCAGCCCCAGGCTCCTCCCGACGACTTCGGGTGGGTAGATGCGTTTATCCCCCTCCCCGCCCTCGGTTAGGACGTAAACGTTCCTCGGGTTCCCAAAACCCCTCCTGTTTACCCTTCCGAAGCGCTGGATCAGGGCATCCAACGGTGCCGGTTCGGTGATAATCGTGGAAAAGCTCACGTCGAGCGAGACCTCCACCACCTGGGTGGCAACGACCACGTCGAAGTCGTTGAGGTTCGACAGGAGCTTTTTCTCCTTCTCCTCCCTGTCACCGTACGTGAAGCGACTGTGGAGGAGCATCGCGCTGTAATCGTTCCTGAGGCGTGAGTAAACCTCCACAGCCCTTGATACCGTGTTGCATGCCACCAGGGCCGGTCCGTCCTCGGGTTTGAGTTCCTCGATTAGCTCCTCTATGCTCTCCATCGAGCCGTCGACGACGTTTATCCTGTGCCTCGTGAAGCGGTCCGCCTCCTCCGGCGGAGCCTGAAGCTTCCTTGGTTTTATCGTTTCCTCGATTAGCCTCTCAAGGAACTCTGGCAAAGTTGCGGTCATGACCATTGCCTTTGTCCTTTTCCCCTTCAGTAGCTCGAGGATCGCCAGGATTATGCCGAGGACGTTGGGCTCGTAGGCGTGGATTTCATCGAAGATCAGGAGCGAGCCTGTCAGCTCGGTGAGACCCATCTCGAAGAAGCCGACGCCGAAGAAGGGCTTCATGAGCTGGAAAGGCGTCGTGACCTTGAGGGGGGTGTAAATCTTCCTGTAGAGGGAAGACAGGCGCCTGTATTCCAGCTCCGAAGAGTAGAGGTAGAAGCCCGAGGAGCTGTGGAGAACGCCGACGAGCGCGGGGTCCTTGAAAAGACCGAGTAACCTCGAGTGCATCGCGTTAATGCTGGCCTTGTAGGGGAGCACGTAGAATATCCTGCTCGATACACCCTTCCTCGTTCTTTGGGCGTTCCTGTCGGCCCACAGGAGGGAAGCCTCGGTCTTGCCGTAGCCCGTGGGGGCCCTCAGGAGGA
Organism: Thermococcus sp. MV11; assembly: GCF_012027285.1. Lineage (NCBI taxonomy): Archaea > Methanobacteriati > Methanobacteriota > Thermococci > Thermococcales > Thermococcaceae > Thermococcus > Thermococcus sp. MV11. Next base: position 821,263 of record NZ_SNUD01000001.1, on the reverse strand, counting down.
GGTTTCCTTCGGTGTTCCATGCCGCCCTCTGCAGGGGCCTCCAGCCCTCCTCCGGAATCCGAAGCTCAACCGCCGTTCTGATGTCAGGCAGAAGGCGTACCTCAAGCTCTCCCGCAGATGCGAGGTGGTCGGAGGCGTTGAGGAGGCCCCTCAGATAGACCAGTTCCTCCCTGTATCTCTCCACGTTCCGCTCGTACCAGCTAATAAGAGCGTCGAAATCGTAGCCCCGGACGCGCTCCGACCAGTCTTTGGGCGGATTAAAAAGCTCCAGCCTTCTTCCAAAGAAATACAGCTCCCAGTAGGGAACTCGCTCGAAGAAAATCCCCTCGATGTAGTCCCTGTTCTGAAAGAGTTCCTCAACTTTATCCTCGAACCCCCCGCGGTGTTCCCCGCTGGGCAGTATCTCCTCAAGCTCGTCGAGGGTTCGATGGTGGGTGAGGATTGCGAGTGCAATGAGGTTCCTCTCGTCCTCGGGAAGGTCGAGGAAAGAGGCGAAAGGTGCCGAGAGAACCTCGTGACGGTAGCCCCATTCCCTTGGATTCCTCTGAAAACCGCTCGCGCACTTGCCGAGGTCGTGGAGGAGAACGGAATAAAAAGAAAGTTCCCAGACGCGCGGGGAGAGCTCCTCGAGCCATTTGAACGCGGTTTTCATGCTCTTCAGCACGTTTATGGCGTCGTTGGTGTGGCACTCGAGGAAATCGTGCGGGAGGAACTTGGCGTAGCAGGGTCTCATTCGTGCCACCTGTGGAGGTAAACCCCGACACCGAGTTCCTCGTCGTAGGGGAGTTTCAGTTTCGACGCTTTGCCCTTTGGAAACGGCAGGACGACGAAGGGCCTGACGAGTCTCGCCTTCCTCGGCGTTACGGAGTAGTCATACTCGACGACGAGGGCGTGAACGACGCCGGGGACTCCAAGCTCCAGGGGAAGGACCGTCCCGCCGACGGGAGCTTCGGTCTCCTCAAGCTCGACCTCCTTTATCTCCTCAACCGTCGCCACGTCGCTCGAACGTCCAAGGAGGAGCTGGTATCTGGGCCTCCTGAAGTGCTCTTCCCATTCATCGGGGAGATAAAGGTAAAGCTCGGCGTTGTAGAGGAACTCGCGCCTCATTATGTCCGTCTCGACCTTTCCAAGGGCGTAGATCTTTTCGAGGTCAAGCCCTTTACCTTCGCTCCTGAAGACGTAGCCGACGTATGGAAGCTCGGTTAGATACACGGGCTCGCCCTTCGCCGCCGAGAGGATTCCCTGAATCGTTGAGGGCGGTGGAACGGGCAGCGTCGGCTGGTAGCCTGACTGGAAGGTGGGATAGCGGAACGAGGCAGTCCACGCCCTCAGCTTGACCCTTATCATGGGCTCACCCGTAGTAGGCCTCGATTTCCCTGGCGAACTCGTCTACCGCTTCACCAACGGTGCCCGTGAAGACCTCGATGCCTGCTTCTTTCACCGCCTTGGCCATTTCATTGACGTCCCAGCCAAGGGAGCGGACGAAGCCGGCATCGTAGCCGATGTAGAGCTTTGTGCCCTCGGGTATTACCTCCTTGAGGTCCTTGAGCCTCTTTGCAAGGGCCTCGGCGTCGAAGCGGATCTCACCCTTCTCCTCGAAGACGAGGTCGCTTATGAAGGGGTTTATGCCGGCATCTACGTTGAGGAGCAGGACGAACTTCGGGGTCACGTCGGTGTGGTACTGGCTCTGCTTGGCCCCGCCGGTCAGGAGGCGGAGGGCCTTGATGGCCTCAGTGGCACGCGTCCTCCTGATCTCGGGGGGCATGAGCCACTCTTTTTCGGTTCTCTGAACGCCGAGTTCCTCCGCTATGCGCTCCATTTCCCTGATTTCATTAACGACGTCCTCTGTGCCCTTCTTCGGGTTGCCCTTCTTGTCCCTTGGAACGTCGCCCCAGGTGAGCAGGTTCTTGAAGCCTGCCTTGCTGACTATCGTGAACCTGCCGACTGAGTCGAGGTCAAGGGAGAACGCACCCTTGAAAACCGTCGAGTAGAACTCCTGGCTGTAGGGAACGGGGTCTCCCTCGTGCCTTGAGGCGTAGCCCTCATCGACGGTTATGGAGCTCCTGTCGGGGAGTACAGAAATCAGCGGTGTGTTCTTAAGGGGCGAGACCCGCGTAACGGTCACGTTCACGCCGCCCTTCTTGAAGGCCCGCATGTAGCCGAAGACGTCGTCATCGGGGTACTTGAGGGGGTTCGCTGCGGTAAAGACCTGCTTCTGCTCGCGATAGAGCGGGGAAAGCTCCCAGTTGAAGTGCTCCTTCAGCGTGAACCTCCACCAGTAGCGCCAGGCCTGCGGTGAGACGTAGGGGTAGCGCTTTCCACCCCTCCTGAAGGTCTTAACCCTCGTCACGTTCCTGTCGGCGAGGCTCTCGTCGATTCCGAGCATGTTCAAAGCGGAGTGCGGCGCGTCGATCAATACCATTCCGGTCGCAAACCTCATTCTTCCACCCCCATTCCAAAGATCTCAACTTCTTCGTTCTCCTCAACCTCTTCCCCGGCCTCCTCCGAGGCCTTCATCAGCCTGTCGTGGAGCCTCTCATAGACCCTGAAGAGGAGCAGGTGCTTTACCGTCCTCCACGAGACGTTCAGGTCTTCCCCGTAGGAGGTGAGAACCGTCGCGAACTCGTCGAACGTCATGAGCGGCTTCTCTATCCCGAGCCTCTGGCGGAGCTTTTCGAGGTTCACGAAGAAGGCCTCGAACTGGTAGAGCCTCTCCGCCCTCTCCAGCTCCCTGACGCGCTTCGAAAGCTGGTTGTCCGGGAGCTTCTCCAGCGTTTCGACAATCCTATCCCCGACGTCCTTAATAAACTCCAAAGCCTCCTTATCCAAACCCAACACCTCCGAGCAGTAGAAAGACAGAAGCGACCATTTCGCGTTTGCACGGCGGTTTTTTATGTCGATGAAGTAGGGCAAGATGCTCTCCTCGGCCAAGAGTCTGGCGTAAACCTCGTTGGCGTAGCTCCGCTCGTACTTTTCAAACTCTTCCTCGCTCGGCCGGTTGCGCCAGCCCATCGCTACAATTCTCCTCCAGCCTGCCCTGTCGTAGCGGGCTGCGTGGGCAACAAAGCGCAACACGGGCGTTGGAACGTGGATTATCTGAAGGTCCTGCCCCTGGTTGTTGTTCACGAAGTGGTAGAGCGTTATTGATGCATTGCCCCAGAGCTCGTCGCGCTCCGTCTTCCTCGTCAGCTCCCCGAGGAGGTGGAAGAGAAAGTTCTCCGGCCTCTTAAAATCCCTTGCGTTCGAGGCGAGGAAGCTCTTCCTGACGTCGTTTATGGCCTCGCCGTGGAGTTCGAGCATAAGCTCGTGGGGGTAGGTGTGCATCACGAGGACCCTTCCCCCGACTTTGTAAGCAACCAGCGGGAGGAACTGCACGAGGAAAAGGCAGTGGGAGCAGACGTTGAGGCCGTCCTTCGCCGAGGGGAAGTAGTTTGGGACTCCGCCGGTCCCAACGAGGGGAAAGTCCGAGCGGTAGACCGGCCTTGGGCGTGAGTGCCTCCTTCCGCAGATTTCGCATATAGGTGCGTTGTTGTCTTCCGGCTCGCCAAGAAGGTCCTTAAGGTTCTCGGCTATCGCCTCAGGCGTTCTCTTCTTCGCCATGCTCGGGTTGGCCATCAGGATTCCGCTGTTAGGAAGCATCATCGCGTGAATGTAGCCGGAGCTCCACTCCTTCCTAGCATAGAGTTCTGACGCAAACTCAATTGCCTTCTCAATGTCCTCTTCCGTCAGTTCTTCAGGAGAGCTCTTTTTGCTCAGTAGCAGCAGCGCGGTTAGGCCTCCATCGACAAAGGGGTGTCCGGTCCAGTCAAAGAGAGGAACTCTCTCGTTGCTCTCTTTCGGGAGTTCATCACGTGGTGGATCCTTTTGGGATTGCCCCCTCAGGAACCCGTCAAGCGGCTTTTCCTTCCCGATTATTCACACCTCCCTTCCAGCTCCTTTTCACTTTCCCTTTCCGCTCATCAACCTTCACCATTCCAAACCCTATCGAGTTCTTCTCCCCGAAGCCGGCCAGATAACCTGCCCTCAGCAGGCCCTCGTCGCCCCTCGCGCGGAACACGAGGTGCCAGGCTATCTGGAAGATCCCCGGCTTGACCTCGAAGCGCTTGGGCTTGGCGTTGAGCACCTTTATCTCGAACTCTTCAGGCGGCCTCTGGGCGTATATCGCGAGGTACTTCTCCCTGAGGTTCTCCCGTATCAGCTCGTAGAACTCTGGCTCGGAGGGACTTAAATCGTAGCTCTTCGGCTTTCCGAACTGAACCCGCTTTGTGGTCACGGCTATCGGCGAGAGAGTCACGAGCTTCCTCCCGCTTAGTCTGTCCGGCTCGGCCAAGGCCTTCACTTCTTCCACGATGAACCTCTCGTCCCAGAGCTCGACCTCCGGCTGCTGAAGCAGACCCCCAATGAACGCCTCAGCTATATCTGGAACGGCCGTTGAGAAGTAGAAGAAACCGTGCCTGTAGCCGAGTAGCGAACTCCTGTCCTCGGCCAGCTCGCGCTTCTCCGCCATGAAGAGGGAGTAGGTGAAGAGCTTAGGAACCTTCGGCGAGTGGAGGCGCAGGCTTAGGTCGGGGTTCACGCGCTGTATCCTGTGGTATATCAGGCCCTGCAGCTTGTGCTGGTGGCTGAATGGTATCCGGAACGGCTCATTCTCCGGGCGGAGTCTTATTAGGAACCTGACCATTTCGTTCACCATACGGAGGTATACATCAAAAAAGGGTACGTTCCCAGACCTTATAAGATTTTCTCCAATTGGGGGTACAATCTAAATTGAAATATAAAGGTTCAGTAAATGAAAAGAGATGAGAGTAATTTATTCTATCCTGTTTTCGTAAATCTGGGGTAAGCCCTCATCACGCGCCCTGTGCTATAATCGTCGTTATAATAACCACGGTTATACAAACGGCAGTGTGGGTAGAAGAGAGAAGGGGCCAGAGCCCTCAGAGAAGCATCCTCGCGTCGACGGCAACGGCTGAGTCCTCGTAGGCGAAGATCGGGTTGATGTCGAGCTCCTTGATCTCCGGAAGCTCGAGGGCGAGCTCGCCGACCTTGACGATGATGTCCGCCAGAGCTTCGATGTCCACCGGCTTCTCACCGCGTGCCCCCGCCAGAATCGGGTAGGCCTTGATCTCCTTTATCATGTCGAGGGCTTCCTCCTTCGTTATCGGGGCGACGCGGAAGCTGACGTCCTTGAGGATCTCGACGAAGATTCCACCGAGACCAAACATTATCGCCGGGCCGAACTGCGGGTCGCGGATCATGCCGACGATGACCTCCTTGCCGAGCGGGAGCATGCGGTAGATGATGACGCCCCAGAGGTCGGCGTCGGGCTTGTAGTTCCTGGCGTTCTCCATTATCTTCTTGAAGGCCTCCCTCGCCTCCTCGTCGCTCTTGATGTTGACCTTGACACCGCCGGCGTCGCTCTTGTGAATGATCTGCGGAGAAACGATCTTCATGACGACCGGATAGCCTATTTCACGGGCGAACTTTACAGCCTCTTCCTCGTTGGTGGCGACCTTGAAGTCCGGGACGGGGACACCGTAGAGCTTGAGTATCTCCTTCGCCTCAGGCTCGACGAGCGGCCTGTTCTCGGCCTTGGCCTTCTCGATGATTGCCCTAGCCTTTTCAATCCTGTCCATACCAATCACCCCATCAGCTTGACAGTTCTCAATCCGGTCGGGGGGTTAAAAGGGTTTCCATTTGCCAACCTTTCGTTTCTTTCGTTTCGGCCCGGTTTGAAGCGATGAGGGGGGTATAAATACCCTGCCGCCGAATATAGTACAGGTGATTCTCATGAGGAAAAAGGCGATGGCTGCAGTTGGTGGAATTGCACTTGTAATCCTGGCGGTTTTTTCGTTCCAGGGAGAAAAGGCGGTGGCGAGCGACACCACCGTTGTTCTCTACAACTCCGCGAAGATTGGGGTTGTAGAGAAGACGCTCGAGCTTGAACTGGAAGAGGGAATAAACGATGTTCCCCTCGAGGAGCTTGCGGGCCTTAACATAGCCGAAGTCACGATAATGCCCCTTGATGAGGGGGTCCGGGTTCTCGGCATCTTCAGTAAAGGCCAGGGCGGGGACGTCTACAGCGCCAACATCGGGAGTGAAGTTGAGATAAAGCTGAGAGGTGGCGATACCGTTACCGGCAAGTTCCTCGGCTTCAAGAACGGGAAGATAGCCATCGAGGGGGACGGCTACTACCTGATCAACCCTAACGAGGTTGTCTACTTCAAGGCCAGGAACCTTGAGGGTCAGGCGAGCGTTTATGCGGCCATACAGGCCGACAAAGCGGGGAAGTACAACGTGAGCATAACCTACCGCGTCGCCAACATTAGCTGGGAGAGCAGGTACAAGCTCTACATCGGTGATGACGCAAGGCTCTACGGCTACATCGTCCTCAACAACCCGACGGCACAGGAGTTCAAGGGTGCGAAGGTCCTGCTGGTGGCCGGCGACGTTCAGCTCTACCAGAACGTTCCCCAGCCCAGGGTTCTCTACGCCATGGCGGAGAAGGGAACCGACCAGGTTAACGTCGGTCAGCCGGAGAAGATAGAGGCGTTCTACCTCTACAAGCTTGGAGTCGTTGACCTCAACCCATCGAGCAAGATGATGTACCCTTACATAAGCTTCGAGGTTCCCTTCGAGAGGGAGTACCTCTACGAGAGCTGGCCCTACAGTCGGGAAGGGCCGGTTTACGAGTCGATATCCTTCAAGACCGAGAAGGTTCTCCCGGCGGGTATAGTGGAGATATACCGGGAGACCGATGATGGAAGCCTGCTGGTGGGTGAGAGGACCATAGAGCACACCCCCAGGGGTGATGTGCTTAGGATAGGCATTGGACGGGACTACGACCTTAAAGGCACGACGACCGTGCTCGATCAGAGGAACGGTGATGGTTACTCCTACTACAAGGTCAAAATCACCCTTGAGAACTTCGGGAACGAGACTAAAACGGTCATCGTCAGGCACCACAAGTGGGGAAAGGTAGTTACATCAAACGTTGAACCTATCAACGAGACTGCAAACTACGTGGAGTTCAAGGTTACGATTAACCCCGGTGAAAAGAAGGAGATAATCTTTGACTACGAGAACCGCTATTAGCCCTTCCGGAGCGTTACTTCAAACCTTTTTTCTCCCCTCGTAACCTCGATGACGAGGCTCTTGTCGTAGTCGATGAATTTGGTTCCAACTACCGCGTAGCCCTCCTCCCTCAGGAACTCCGCCATCTTGAGGCCCAGGTCGTCGAAGAGCTCAGCAGCCATCGTGGCCATGCTCGGCTCCTTTATGCCCAACTCATCGTGGTAGCGCCTCGCGAGTTCGAACACGTCCATCTGTCCCACCGGTTGCTGTATGTACCCTGGGGATAAAATGCTTTCGTCCGAAAGGCTTAAAGCGGTGTAGGCCGAGCCTTTGGGAGTGGGTGCTATGGACGAAAAAACCCTCCGGAAGGGGGAGCGTTATTATAAGGCGGGAAAGGTCCTATGGGTGGTCAAGCACGGGGGTAAGCTTTTTTCCAAGGTTCTCGGCACGTATCCCTATTACGTCGAGCTAGATCTCTCCACGGGCGAGAACCGCTGCACCTGCCCCCTTGGCGGGGACTGCAAGCACGTCGCGGCCGTTCTCAAGGCCCACGAGAGCGGCTTCTACTTCGAGAGCTTTGATAAACATGCCGAGCTTTTTCCTGAGGCCGTTGCCATGGAGTTTCTGGCCGAGGTCCCCGAGCTGGCGCTCGACGTTACCCTCAAGGAACTCCTCTTTACCATGAGCACCGACGAGAGCGGGAGCGAGGTTGCGAAGCTTTTCAGGCGGGCCTTAAGGCTGGTTGGGATAACCCGCAAGAAGGAAGCCCTCCACGTCCTTGAAGAAGTTCTCGATGAGTACCGCCACGTGTTCGATGACTACGAGCTGGCGGTGAAGCTCGAGGACGAGCTGAGGGAACTCGAGTCTGCCCTCTAAAAAAGCCTTATAAATCCCCCGTTCCCCAAATAAAAACTTAGAGGGTGGGAAAATGAAGGCGATTTACCGGGAGATGTGCCCGAACTGCGCCGGTAGAATCTCCGACGAGAGGCTCGTAATGAAGAACCCCTGTGATGAGTGTCTCGAAAGTCCCGTTCACGCTGATTCCTATTTTGAACTCATCACTGCCGTCAGAAACGCCCTCCAGCTGAGGGGAACGCTCAAGGAGTGGGAGAGGATTCACTCCCTTGAAGCCGGGCTCAGGGAGGTCGAGGAGTTCTTTGAAAAGGCGACGGGCTTCACCTTCTGGAGTGCCCAGAGGACGTGGGTGAAGAGGCTCTTAAAGGGGAGAAGCTTCTCGATAATCGCGCCGACCGGAATGGGTAAGAGCACCTTTGGAGCGGTCATGGCGGTGTGGCACGCCCTCGGGGGCAAGAAGAGCTACATAGTGGTCCCAACCACCCCACTGGTGATTCAAACCGCCAAGAAGATTCAGGCCATAGCCGAGAGGGCGGGCGTCGAGATAAACCTCGCCTACTACCACGGTAACCTCCGCAAGAAGGAGAAGGAGGAGATGCTGGCCAAAATCGAGGGTGGCAACTATGACGTTCTCATAACCAGCGCCCAGTGGCTGGCCAGGAACTACGACGAAAAGCTGGAGGGCAGGCGCTTCGACTTCATTTTCGTCGATGACGTCGATGCGTTTCTCAAGGCCAGCAAGAACATAGACCGCTCTCTCCACCTGCTCGGCTTCAACGAGGAGATCATCGCCAAGGCCTGGGAGATAATAAGGCTCAAGAAGCAGATGTCAAAGTACCTCAACGGCCGCTCCCAGGACAGGGAAGAGAAACTCAGGGAGCTGAACTCCCAGATCTCGGAGCTTCAGCGCGAAATTGAGGAGTTCAAGCGCGAGAACCCGGTTGGAATAATGATAATCGCCTCCGCGACGGGAAGCGCGAGGGGTGACAGGATAAAGCTCTACCGCGAGCTTCTTGGCTTCGAGGTCGGAAGCGGAAGGAGCGCACTGAGGAACGTTGTGGACAGCTACCTCAAGCCCACGAAGGACATCAGGGAGCATGTGGAGGAGCTCCTAACGAGGCTCGGGAAGGGAGGAATAATATTCACGCCAATAGACCAGGGATTGAGCTATGCTGAGGAGCTGGTCGGTTACCTCCGCGAGAGGGGATTCAGAGTTGAGCTGGTAAGCTCAAAGAACAGGAAGGCCATCGAGAGGTTTGAAAACGGCGAGGCGGACTACCTCATAGGCTCCGCCACCTACTACGGCTCACTGGTCAGGGGTCTCGACCTGCCCCACCTGATACGCTACGCCGTCTTCACCGGCGTTCCCAAGTTCCGCTTTTCCATAGACCTCGAGAGGCCGACAATCTACCGCGCCCTCGGCCTCCTCAGTGAGGTCATGGACTTTCTGAGCGATGAAGACAGGAAGCAGGCTGAGAAGCTCCACGCGAGGCTCAGGAGGCTCATAAGGAACATTCCACAGTTCGAGCTCCTCAAGATAGAGGAGGCCCTCGCGGAGGGACTGCCTATAGAGAACGACTTCCACAACCACGTGCTCGGCGTCTTCCGCGAGCTGGTGGAGTTCCTGAGGAAGGTTCTGAGGGACGAGGAGGTTCTCAAAAGGCTCGCCGAGGATCCATTCGTCAGCCTCGTCGAGGAAGAGGGGAAGTGGTACATCGAGATTCCCGACGTCAGAACATATATCCAGGCCACCGGAAGGACGAGCAGGCTCTTCGCGGGCGGAATAACCAAGGGCCTCAGCGTCCTCATAGTGGACAACGAGAAGGTCTTCAACGGCCTGGTCAGGCAGATGCGCTGGCGCTTTACGGAGTTCAAGATGGTGCCCTTCGAGGAGCTGGACCTCGGCGAACTCCTGCGGCAGATAGACGAGGACAGGGAGAAGGTAAGGCTCGTCATGGAGGGCAGGATAAGCGCCAAGGTCAAGGATTTGGTCAAGTCGGCACTCATGATAGTTGAGAGCCCCAACAAGGCCAGAACGATAGCCAACTTCTTCGGTCAGCCGAGCAAGACGAGGATAGGGGATCTGGTCGCCTACGAGGTGAGCATAGGTAACATGATGCTGACCATTCTCGCGAGCGGCGGGCACATGTTCGATCTCGTGACGAACGAGGGCTACCACGGCGTTCTCGTTGATGAAAAAGATGGCATGCTGAGGTTTATTCCCGTCTACGACACCATAAAACGCTGCCGTGACTGTGGCCATCAGTTCGTGGACTGGGAGGAGAAAGGTACCTGCCCGCGCTGCGGCTCAACGAACGTGAGGGACGCGCTTGAAAACGTTAAGGCCATGCGTGAGCTGGCGCAAGAGGTAGATGAGATACTCATCGCGACCGACCCCGACACGGAGGGTGAGAAGATAGCCTGGGACATAAGGAACGTTCTCAGCCCCTACACGCCGAACATCAAGCGCATAGAGTTCCACGAGGTGACGAGGCCGGCGATAATGAGGGCCATTCAGGAAGCCAGGGACGTGAACGAGGGCCGCGTTAATGCCCAGATAGTGAGGCGCATAGAGGACAGATGGATAGGCTTCGAGCTGAGCCAGGAACTCCAGCGCGTCTTTGAGAACCGCAACCTCTCAGCCGGAAGGGTTCAAACGCCAGTTCTCGGCTGGATAATCGAGCGCTATAAGGAGTTCACCGAGAGCGAGACCTACTTCCTTGGTTTAACCCTTGAGAACGGTCTCCAGGTAACCCTTGAGGTGGGAAAGGACGGCAAGAAGGTTGAGCCGCCGGAGTACGTCACCGTTGAGGAGGTCGAGCTGGAGGAGAAGGAGCTCAACCCCTTGCCCCCCTACACGACCGACGCCATGCTGAAGGACGCCTCGACTTTCCTCAAGCTGTCAGCACCCGAGACGATGCGCTTAGCGCAGGATCTGTTCGAGGCCGGATTGACGAGCTATCACAGAACAGACTCCACTCACGTCAGCAACACCGGGATAGAGATAGCGAAGGAGTACATCACCCAAGAGCTCGGTGAGGAGTACTTCAGGCCGAGACACTGGGGTGAAGAAGGAACGCACGAGGCCATAAGGCCCACGAGGCCAATAGACACGGGCAGGCTGATGCAGTTAATCCGCGATGGAATCATTCAGATTCCAAAGAACCTCACAAGGAACCACTACAGGCTCTACGACATGATATTCAGGCGCTTCATGACGAGCCAGATGAGGGCTGCGAAGCTTCTCATGGAGAGGGCGGTCATCGATGCCGGCGTTGGGAAGGTCGAGCTCGAGGGCTACGTCGAGGTAATCGAGGACGGCTGGACAAAGCTGAGGAGCCCGCCGATGAGGCAGCTGCCAAAGCTTGAGCCTGGAGCTAAGCTTAAAGTCGTCGAGGCCAAGAAGTGGAAGGCGCCCAAGGTTTCCCTCTACACCCAGGGCGACATAATAGCGCTCATGAAAGAGCGCAAGATAGGAAGGCCTTCAACCTACGCCAAGATAGTCCAGACCCTGCTCCAGCGCTACTACGTGATCGAGACTCGCGGAAGAAAGAAGCTCGTGCCCACGGATCAGGGCATCAAGGTCTACCACTATCTCATAAGTAAATATAGAGAACTCGTAAGTGAGGAGAAGACGAGGGAGCTGGAGGAGCTGATGGACCGCATAGAGGAGAAGGGCGTGGACTACCAGAAGGTTCTGGGGGGCCTTTATCGGGAGCTTCAGGAATACCTTAAAGGTGGAAATGAAGGCTCCGTATGATGATTTCCGTACGGTCAGTTACCCTTTCCAAGTTTCTAAATATTTGTTCTAACAACATCGTGGTGGTACGATCTTGGAACTCACACGTACATAAAGTCTGGTTTTCGCTGATTTTCTCTGGCGGAGAGCAACATAAAGTTTCAACTTGAAATTTTGCTCCCCAGTAAAACCAAAAATTTTAAAATCCCTATGTAGTAATAGGTTTGCATGAATGCGCAACGGCCGTAATATCCGGGAAAGTTATCCCGGGCAGTCTCCGGAACATAACCGGAGACACTAACAAAGTTTGGAAAAAACTTATATGTGATGAAATCCAACTTCGAATATAGAAAATGTGGTGGTGGTAAAGATGGTTAAGGACAGGATGGTTGAGCTCCTTCAGGAGCACTTTGAGTTGAACCTCTACGAGGCCAGGGCGTACGTGGCATTAGTTGGTTTTGGCGTCCTCACCCCGGCCGAGCTGGCCAGCGTTTCGGAGGTCCCGGCTCCAAGGACCTACGACGTTCTCAGGAGCCTCGAGAAGAAGGGCTTCGCCATCAGCCAGCCGGGCAAGGTGAACAAGTACAGGCCCGTTCACCCGCAGAACATCCTCGAGAAGTTCATCGAGGAGTGGCAGGAGCGCGTTGCCGAGGAGCTTGAGGCCAAGAAGAAGGCGAAGGAGGAGCTCCTCGAGCTCATGAGCCCGCTCATCGAGACCGAGATTCCGAAGTACGGTGTCGAGAAGGTCTGGGTCGTGAGGGGCATAAGGAACGCCACCCTCAAGACCAAGGAGATGTTCGAGGAGGTCAAGGAGCAGATCCTCCTGGCTGACGACGGTTACATAGCCATCAACCTTGAGAGCGACATCATCAAGGCCATTGACAACGGCGCCAAGGCCAAGATAATAGTCACCGAGAACGTCTTCCACAGGCTCGGCACCTCAAAGATAATGGACTACTACAAGGCCGGCAAGCTCGAGCTCAAGGTCATCGACAAGCTCGAGCTCCCGATGCTCATCTGCGACGACGAGGTCTTCTTCGCCCTCGAGGACATGGCGGCAAGGTACTTCAACTACGAGACCCAGATCTGGATCAAGGACTTCCGCGTCAAGGCCCTCTTCGAGGGCAAATTCAACGAGTACTGGGAGAAGGCCAAGAAGGCCTGATTCCTTTTCTCCCCTTTCGTTTGTGTTGCTCTTTTCTGCAATTATAATGGAAAGAAAAGTCAGACGTACTTGAACTCTTCCTCAAGCTCGTCCTTCTCCTTCAGCTTCCAGTAAAGCTTCCCGTCCCTTTCAAAGGCCTCGGCCTTCCCGCTCTCGGCGAAGCGGAGTAAATAACGCCTCACTTCCATCGGTCTGATCCCGGTTTCCTCCGCTATCTCCTCGACGGTCTTCGGGCCGCTCTCAAGGGCCTTGAGAACCTTCACGTTCTTCATTCCCCTCCCTCCAGGACTTTGTACCTTTCTAACAGATTTATTATGAGTTCCATGACCCTTAAGTGTTTCTCAAGCTCCTCGATGTCCTCCGGGAGGGAGTTGGCGAGCTCGTTTAGCTTTTCCATCAGCCTCTCCTCGACGCCCTTCAGCTCAGCCTGTCTCTGCTTCTTCCTGTGCTCGCAGACGGGGCAGAAAACCTTCCCGTCCTTCTCGAAGAGCGGGGAGCCACACTTGGGGCAGTGCCTGTCAAGCATCTTAGCGCCGGAGAGCATGAGGGGCATTATTATCTTCCTTATCTCCTCCTCCGTGGGAGCCTTCGTCATCTCTCACCCTCCCAGGAGCTGGAACACTTCGACGAACGCCTTCTTTCCGAGTCTCGAGCGTCTTATTCTGTCCGAGACCTCGGCAATGTCAAAGGCTTTTATCCTGAAGTTCTCCTTGATTCCCTCCAAAAGCTCTAGGAGCTCTTCTAGGGTCAGCTCGCCGTGCTGGAAGCGGGCTATCTTGTACTCCGGTCTTAAGACGTCCATGTCCACGGTGAGGTAAACCTCATCACCGAGGTACTTCTTGGTTTCGTCAAGTATCTCCAAGAGGTCGTTGGTCTGGAGGTTCCTGTAGGCCCTCCACTTTCCCCTTACCCTCCTGCTCCTCAGCAGAGCCGGGAATATTTTGACCCTTCTCGTCCACAGCTGGGTCCTCTCGGTTGTGGGTATCATCAGAACCGGGGCCAGAACGACGGCCCTGTTCACGAGGCGCTCTTCCAGGGCGTAGGCGAGCCACGAGCCGTGGTCAAGGTAGTCGTGCATAAGGTCAGTGTGGGCATCGACGCTGATGAGGGATTGGGGCCTGAGCTTTTCAGCTATCCCGTACGTGGCAAGGTGCTCCCCTATTATGTACGCCCTATCCTGGGGAATCCTCTCGGCCAAAAGCTCGACCCTGCTTGATTCCACTATCATGTAGTCGTCGATGAGCTTGTTGCGCTTGAGGAGCTGGAGAACGTACAGAACCCCGTCCCTGTTGGGTTTTTCTCCGAAGGGAATGAACGTTACCATTGATTCCACCGCCCCCTGTTGGGTCTCGTGCTTTTAAAGTTTGGCCGAGCTCTTGGACATCTAAATGTTAATTTGCAATGCCAAAGTTTAAAAAGTAGCATCGCAAGCTTAAATCGAAAACTCTTCGGAGGCGAGGAGATGATACTCCAGGTTGCCCTGGACCTCACTGATATTGAGCAGGCCATTTCTATAGCCGAGAAGGCTGCGAAGGGCGGCGCTCACTGGCTAGAGGTTGGGACCCCGCTCATAAAGAAAGAGGGCATGCGCGCTGTCGAGCTTCTCAAGAGGCGCTTTCCGGACAGAAAGATCGTCGCCGACCTCAAGACCATGGACACCGGCGCTCTGGAGGTCGAGATGGCGGCTAGGCACGGTGCCGATGTTGTTTCTATCCTCGGCGTCGCGGACGACAAGACCATAAAGGACGCGGTCGAGGTCGCCAGGAGGTATGGAATCAGGGTCATGGTCGATCTAATCGGTGTCAAGGACAAGGTTAAGCGCGCCAAGGAACTCGAGAAGATGGGCGCCCACTACATACTCGTCCACACGGGCATAGACGAGCAGGTTCAGGGCAAGAGCCCGCTGGAGGACCTGGAAAAGGTCGTCAAGGCTGTGAGCGTTCCCGTTGCGGTGGCCGGTGGTTTAAACCTTGATACCATACCCAAGGTCGTCGAGCTTGGCGCCACCATAATAATCGTCGGCGGCGCGATAACCAAGGCCAAGGATCCGGAGGAAGTCACCAGGAAGATAATAGACCTCTTCTGGGGCGAGTACATGATGACCATAAGAAAGGCCATGACCGACATACTCGACCACATCAACAACGTCGCGGGAGAGCTGAAGCTTGATCAGGTTCGCGGCTTCATCGACGCCATGATAGGGGCCAACAAGATATTCATCTACGGCGCCGGCAGGAGCGGCCTCGTCGGCAAGGCCTTCGCGATGAGGCTCATGCACCTCGACTTCAACGTTTACGTCGTCGGTGAGACCATAACACCTGCGTTTGAACCAGGAGATCTCCTCATAGCCATCAGCGGTTCCGGCGAGACCAACAGCATCGTCGATGCCGCAGAGATAGCCAAGAAGCAGGGAGGCAAGGTTGTTGCGATAACCTCCTACGCCAGCTCGACCCTTGGAAAGCTCGCGGACGTGGTGGTTGAGATACCCGGAAGGGCCAAGACCGACATACCAACCGACTACATAGCGAGGCAGATGCTCACGAAGTACAAGTGGATAGCGCCGATGGGAACCCTCTTCGAGGACTCGACCATGATATTCCTCGACGGCGTCATAGCGCTCCTCATGGCGACCTTCCAGAAGACCGAGAAGGACATGAAACGGAAGCACGCCACCCTTGAGTGAGCACCGAAAAGGATATGAACGGCCCCCCATATTTTCCTTTTAGGGGTCGTCATGCAGTCTTTTACCCACGTCTTCGTCGGAATCGGGGGAACCGGAGCGAGGATTGTAAACAGCATCACTGCCGACGGGATAGTCAAGGTAACCGTCAATCCAGCATACTATCTCCTTCCGAACTCCAATAGTTACGAGGATCGGCTGAGGAACTTCTTTTCCAGGCTCCCAAGGGACACGTTTCTCTGGCTCGTGTTCGAGGACAAGGACATCAACCACGAGCTCAGGGAAATCATAACCGAGAGTGCCCCGGGGGATACCATAAAGCTGGCCTACGTCCTCACTCCCCGCAAGGAACTTGTTGAGGAGAAAAAACCCTCCTGGGCACGGGAATTTGAAACGGTCTTCTACGACTCCCTCTGGGACTTCTTCTCCGATGAAAACGTTTCCCTGGTAAAAGCTTTTGAGAGAGCCTCTGCCAACATAGCCGAGATGTTCTCCCGTCTCTACTACTACCTGGAAACGCAGATGCTCGTGAACATCGACTATGCGGACCTCTTCAACATGATCCGAGGGGGCAACGTGGGCATACTTCGCCTCCTCCGCGAGGTGGATTTCACCTGGCACTGGGGGATATGGGAGAGGGGCCTGATTGGAATCCTGGTCGGGAGCGATTTTCCACTGAGGGGCGCCCACAGCATACTGCGGAACTTTCAGGAGGTACTGTCGGAGAAGGACATAATATGGGGCGTCATAACGGACGAAAGTTTAAACGGCAGGGTCGAGATACTGGCACTGCTGGTTAAGAAGTGGTAGGTGATAGAATGAAGGCGGTTCTCTTCGACATCGATGGGACGATATTGACAGAGATGCCTCTTATCCAGCTCTTCCTCCCGCAGGTCTACGACAGGCTCTCGAAAAAGCTTGGAATCAGCAAGGACGAGGCAAGGGAGCGCTTTCTGGCCGAGATATTCGAAAGGAGGGACACCTACGACTGGCACGACTGGAACTTCTTCTTCAGGCTCTTCGACCTCGACCTACGCTACGAAGAGCTCCTAAAAAGATACCCCCACAGGCTCAAGGTTTATCCCGACACGGTGCCGACCCTCGAGTGGCTCAAAAAAGAGGGCTACCTCCTGGGCGTCATCACGAGCGGGCCAGAGTACCAGAGGCTCAAGCTCGAGCTGACCGGCCTTTCGAGGTACTTTGACGTAATCGTCACCCGCGAGGACGTGAGGACCATAAAGCCCGAACCTAAAATTTTCCTCTACTCCCTTGAAGCCCTGGGAGTCGAGCCCGATGAGGCGGTTATGGTCGGCGACTCACTGAGCCAGGACGTTTACGGTGCCAAGAACGTTGGAATGACCGCCGTCTGGATAAACCGGGAAGGTGAAATCGGTTACAACATGGCGGATTACGAGATTAGGACCCTTCACGAGCTTAGAAAAATCCTGGGGGGATTGGAATGAAGGAGATATTCAGTGGGGAGGGTGTCTTTGTCGAGTATTCGGAGAAGAAGGTCAGACTCGAGAACGGCCACGAGCTGACCCACAGGAGTGAGAAGCCGACGGAGCTATGGTGGAAGCTCAAGGAGGCCGTGAAGGGAAAGAGGGTTAAGGTGGTCGTGTACGAGATAGGGGAATGAGCCATGATAGCCCACCTCATAAACACCGACGTGGGAAACCGCGGGGTTCTGGGCCTGTACCTGGACTACCGCAGGAGGAATCCCAATTTTTTACATAATTCTGCAAAAATGTTTTTGGACAATTATGATAGAGTGCTCATCGTCACGGGCTTCCCCATACCCCCCACCATGCGCGCCGAGACCGACGGGCCGCCGGGAACGCTGGCCCTGGCCAAGGCCGTTGAAACCCTCGGCGGCAGGGCGGAGATACTGACCTATCCCGAGGTGGAAAATGCACTCGATGCCTTCGGACTGGAATTCGTCAGGGAACCGGACGTTTCCTCCTATTCTCTGGTCATCGCGGTGGAAACCCCCGGCAGGGCGGCCGATGGGAGGTACTACTCCATGAGTGGGCTGGAGATAACGAGGGAAACTTTTGACGGTGTTATCCTCACGGCTAGAGAGGTTGGGGTGCCAACGATAGGCATAGGCGACGGGGGAAACGAGGCTGGAATGGGCAGGATAAGGGATCTGGTCGTCAAGCACGTTCCCCATGGTGAGAGAATAGCAAGCGTCGTGGAGACCGATGAGCTGATCCTCTCGGCCGTTTCCAACTGGGGCGCCTATGGCCTCGTTGCCCAGGCCTCAATTGAGTTAGGGAGGGAGCTGCTCCCCGGCTGGGACGAGAGGACGATAGTGAAGGCCATCTCGAAGCTCGGGTTAATCGACGGTGTCCTGAAGACCCAGACGCCTTCCGTGGACGGGGTAAGCTTGAGCGTTCACGATGCCATCGTTGAGCTTTTAAATAAAATTGTCGAATTCAAAGAAGGTTGAGTTCCTTCCCCGTTGCTTCTTTTATTTCCCTCAGTCGCTCCCAGGTCGGGATTTTTTCTGTCTTGGCCAGCATGACGACGTCGTCCGTTATAGCGAGTATAAGGTATATCCCCTCCTTTGAGATTACGATGTAGTCATCTGAAGGTTCCAATGATGATAGTTTCTTTCGTAGCTCCGGGAGCTCGGCTGAGAGTTCTTCAACTGAATCCAGGGTTCCGCTTATTGGGAGGCCCTCTGCGGTTGCTAGAATAAACTCTTTAATTCCGAATCTCCTTTCCAACAACTCCTGGAAGCTTCCAAATTCTTTTGTTCCTGGTTTTAAGAGGTTCCTAAGTTTCTCCAGGAATCTCATCTTTACCAACCTCCAGTCCGATGAGCTTTACATACTCTGAACAGTACCTCTCAATGAGAGCTATTCCAGATTTTTCAAACCATACTTCGGGCTGTTCGGGTTCCATGTTCCTGGATAGCCGTTTTGTGATCCTCTTTTGAATCCTTACTAGGTCCTCAGAGGTGATCCAATGGTAGGTAATTCTTAATTTCTTTAGATGCCTTGTCAGTTTATTTTCATGTCCTCTTGTTGGGACAAGGGGAGGTGTTCTCGAAATGACTACGTGGATTCTATTACGCATATTGCTCTCAAGGACACTATCGAGCAACTCAATGACATTCCTTAGTCTCAAAGACTCAGTAAGGACCCACAACAAAATTTTGCAGTTTCTAATGTCTAGAATCAGGAGAAGCTTCAATCGTCTGGTTCCTGCCTTGGGGTGTAGCAATATCACTGCAATTATGGAGTCCCATTTTTTAAACATCTTATTTATTTCTCCCGACAGCTTTCGAGTCTTCTGTTCTCTTAGCGTGCTCCACACTTTGTACTTGGACACATTAATATTAACCCCGGATAGATAGTTCTGGATTTCTTCTATCGTATAACCTTGACGCTTAAGATCCAGTATGAGTTGAACCGTCTCGGGAGACAGTTCTTCTCGCTTTCTGCCAGGAGTGTTAATCTGTTTTGTTTTAAGAACCTGGAGTATCCTTCTTCGCGACACTCCAAGCACCGCCGCGATTTCATCGAGCTTTAATCCTTGCGCCCTTAATTGTAGTATTTTCTCGACGTCCTCAGGTTTAAGCTTCATAGGTCGTTGTGCACTATTGGCAAAGTGGGTTTATATAACTAATGCGAAATCATTTCCAAATATCATGCGGCAAATATTATATATTCACACAGTATCACTCCAGTGACAGCCCCCTTTGGGGTGTTATCCATGACGGAGGCGAAAGTCGTGGAGAGAGTTAATGAGAGGTCAGAAGAAATGGCAACCAAAATAAACAACCTAGTTCTTTATGGAATATATAAGGTTCTTGGGGCAGGTGCTCGAGGTCTGGGGAACTCAATCGGGGAAGAGCTACTTAACACGATGATGGAGGAATACGGACTGAACTTTGAAGGCAGTGATGATCCTCAGGAACTTCTAAACAGGTTCACTGAGGTTATGATAAACACTTTGGGCTTCGCGGAGAAAGGGGAAATAATCGTAAACGGTAACGTGGTGACATTAAAGCTGGATAATCCTATGGACCTGTATGCCCTCCAACTTCTCGATAAGAATGGCATGAAGCCCGTCCTGTACCCTATGGCCAATGCTATAGCGGCCGCTATAAAGAGATTTAGTGGGAAGAACGTTCTGATACGGGGGATTCGTGTTTCAGACAGACACGTTGAGGTAGACATGCTTATCTTGGGGTGATCAAAATGTTTGAAAATGTTATAGCCGACCTCCTCAGGGTTGAGGGTGTCAGGGGTGTCGCGATTGTTAGCAAAGATGGTCTGCTCATAGAGGGTCAGGCCAGTGATAGGACGATTGACATTGAAAGTGTCTCA
The DNA here is from genome assembly GCF_012027285.1 of Thermococcus sp. MV11. Classification (NCBI taxonomy): domain Archaea; kingdom Methanobacteriati; phylum Methanobacteriota; class Thermococci; order Thermococcales; family Thermococcaceae; genus Thermococcus; species Thermococcus sp. MV11. The sequence continues at coordinate 801,410 of NZ_SNUD01000001.1, read as the reverse complement.
GCCATGGTTGCAACCATATATGGAACTGCACTCAACGTGTCCAACGAAGTTTTTCACGAGGAAGCAGTTGACATGGTGACGCTTGAATCTCCTAAGGGCAAGATAATAACGGTTGAAGCTGGAGAGAACGCGGTTCTCACGGTCCTCACCGATCCGAAGGTTAATCTGGGCCTGGTTAGAATTTACCTCAAGCGGAACGCCCAGAAGATAGCCTCAATGTTGTAGGAGTATGGTGAGGGTAATGTTTAGCGGTCGGCTTGTACGAATAGAGACACGCTCAATATTCCCCGAGGTTCTCAAAGACCTCGGGGAGGGTTATGTCCTTTTTTCTTGGCGTGATGGAGAGGATCTCAAAAGGGCGTTTATATTCGTGGCCTCTGGCAGGGTCATTGGTGCTTTCGTTGAGGCTGTCATTTCAGGATACAGCAGAGAGGGTAATAATGCCATTGATGACATTGAAACTGCTCTGTCCAAGGGGCTTGTAAAGGCATTTGAAGTGTATGAAGCGGAGGTTGGCAGTATACTGTCTGAAAGGCCGACTTTGGCTGTTAGTTCATTCCCCCTGATGAGCCTCAGAGGCAACGAGATCCAAGAACTTCTTAAGTTGTACCGTTCATTTAGTGGGTGGCTCCAGATTAAAAGTGGGGATAGAGAGTGGCATTTGGCCGTTCAGAATGGAATAACACTCAGGGCACATCTCCTCAGTGGAAACCTACTTGGTGATGACGCAGTTCTGTTCCTTCTCAGGGAGTTTGATCATGTGATTAAAAATGGTGTCTACCGCTTTTTCTCAGGCGAGGGGAGTTTTCCTGTTGGGAGTGAAGTATTTGAACATTCCACATCGTTTCTTGATGTAGCGGAAGCTATCAAGCTTAAAATGGACATTGAAGCTGGATTAGCCTTTTAAACTCACTTCTTTTTTTCTGGACGGTGATTATGATGAGGCTGGAAGACTTCATAAGGGAAGAGGATTCAATCAGATTGATAGAACGGACGAGGGAGTTCGCGAAGGGCTTCTTCGAGAGGGAAGGGACGCACGGCTTTAGCCATACCGAAAGGGTCTTCAACCTCTGCCTCCACATCGGCAGGGAGGAGGGGGCCGATTTAGAGGTGCTCGCTTTGGCCTCTCTCCTCCACGACATAGCGAGGCCCCTGGAGAGCGCGGGGAAGGTCGAGGACCACGCGGTTGAGGGTGCAAAAATTGCGAGGCGTTTCCTGACGAGCCTAGGTTACCCCGAGGAGAAGGTTGAAGCTGTCGCCCATGCCATCGAAGCCCATCGCTTTTCGAGGGGACCCGAGCCGAAAACGCTCGAGGCAAAAATCCTGAGCGACGCCGACAAGCTTGACGCGATTGGTGCTATCGGAATAGCGCGTGTTTTTATGTACTCGGGCGAGCATGGAAGGGACATAGAGGCATCTCTAAGGCACTTCGAGGAGAAGATCCTCAAGCTCAAGGATTTGATGTACACCGAAACCGCCAGGAGGATTGCCGAGGAGAGGCACGTCTTTACCCTTGAATTCATTGAGAGGATAAGGCGCGAGATAGAGGGCGAAATCTGAACCCTTTTCCGGCTTTTTAATTCCATAATAACCTTTTTAAAGGACTTCCAGAATTAAGGGTTAGCCCCTTTAAGGTCATTCTCAGGCGAGGAGGTGAGAAGATGAAGGCGCCAATCTGTGAGGTGTGCTTGAAGACCGACGACATTCTGTGTCCGGCTGACGAGAAAAAGCTCCAAGAGGGGATTATCTCCGAACTGGACGTTAAGGTCGCGAGGCTTCTCTACAGGCTCATCGGGGACGTTGATATGGAGTTCAAGAAGGCCGTTGAGGCCGGCGATCTCATAGTCATCGTCGTTGGTGAGGGCGACGTCCCCGTAACAATCGGCAAAGGCGGAAAGAACATCAAGGCCCTCATGAGGGAGCTTGGAAAGAGGATACGTGTTATCGAGGCCGTTGAGGTCAAAGGTACCGAGGACATCAAGAAGCTCGCCACCGACCTCCTCTACCCGGCGGGAGTCTTTGGCGTGAACATCGTTTACAAGCCCGGAGGGGGAACCTACTACAAGGTTCTCGTCCTTGGCAGGGACAGGAAGAAGCTCCCGGAGAAGGCTGAGGTGCTGGAGAGCATACTCTCCCAGATAACCGGATCCGAGGTAAAGATAAACTTTATTTGAACTTCCTTTTCTCTCCTACAGGTTTCACAACCGGAGGTAGATGGTATGTATCGGACGCACTACTCGAGCGAGATAACTGAGGAGCTGAACGGCCAGAAGGTTAAGGTGGCCGGCTGGGTATGGGAAATCAAGGATTTGGGCGGAATAAAGTTCCTCTGGCTCAGGGACAGGGAAGGCATAGTCCAGATAACCGCCCCCAAGAAGAAGGTCGAGCCGGAGCTCTTCAAGCTCATTCCGAAGCTCAACGCCGAGGACGTAGTGGCGGTTGAAGGCATCGTGAACTTCACGCCCAAGGCAAAGCTCGGCTTCGAGATTCTCCCTGAGAGGCTCGAAATCCTCAGCAGGGCCGAGAGCCCGCTCCCCCTCGACCCGACCGGCAAGGTAAAGGCCGAGCTCGACACCCGCCTGGACAACCGCTTCATAGACGTTAGAAGGCCGGAAGTGATGGCGATTTTCAAGATACGCTCAAGCGTCTTCAAGGCAATCAGGGATTTCTTCCACGAGAACGGCTTCATCGAAATCCACACGCCCAAGATTATAGCGACTGCCACCGAGGGCGGAACCGAGCTCTTCCCCATGAAGTACTTCGAGAAGGACGCTTTCCTTGCCCAGAGCCCCCAGCTCTACAAGCAGATCATGATGGCTTCAGGTTTGGACAGGGTCTACGAGATAGCCCCGATTTTCAGGGCTGAAGAGCACAACACCACCAGACACCTCAACGAGGCCTGGAGCGTCGATGCGGAGATGGCGTTCATCGAGAACGAGGAAGAGGTGATGAGCCTCCTTGAGAGGCTGGTGGCTTATACAATCAACTACGTCCGCGAGCACAACGCGAAGGAACTGGAGACCCTCAACTTCGAGCTTGAGGAGCCGAAGCTCCCGTTCCCGAGGCTGAGCTACGACAAAGCACTTGAGATTCTCGCTGATTTGGGCAAGGAAATCCCCTGGGGAGAGGACATAGACACCGAAGGGGAAAGGCTCCTCGGGAAGTACATGATGGAGAACGAGAACGCTCCACTTTACTTCCTCTACCGCTACCCCAGCGAGGCGAAGCCGTTCTACATCATGAAGTACGAGGATAGGCCAGAAATCTGCAGGGCCTTCGATTTGGAGTACAGGGGCGTTGAGATAACCTCCGGCGGTCAGAGGGAGCACCGCTACGATGTTCTCGTCGAGCAGATAAAGGAGAAGGGGCTCAATCCAGCCAACTTCGAGTTCTACCTCCAGGCCTTCCGCTACGGCATGCCGCCGCACGGGGGCTTCGGCCTCGGCGCTGAGAGGCTGATAAAGCAGATGCTCGACCTTCCAAACATCAGGGAAGTTATACTCTTCCCGAGGGACAGGAAGAGGCTCACACCGTAACGCCTTTATACCACCTTTTCCTTTTGGTGATTAGCTAACTACTCTTTGGAGGCTGGAGGCATGAAAAAGGCCATTGCTTTAATCCTACTGGGGCTGATGGTTTTCTCACTGACACCGATGGCACGCCCAGTGATGTCAGCTGCCGTGCCCGAGAGCGCCAGCATAACCGGTGACGTTTACCTTGGCCTGGGAGACAAGGCAATTCTTGGACCTTTCGAGATTCAGTTCGTCGATGTCACGCCAAACTGGAGCAAGATTTATCTCCTTGTCAACGGGCCTCAGGGGCCGCTCAGGTACGTCCTGAGCCTCAACGGTTACCTCCTCTACCCGTCGAGTGCGAACGTTTACCTGAACGTGAGTCTCCTTTGGATTAGATACGATACCAAGTCAGTCCTCCTCGAGATAAAATCACCCCTCCAGAAGATTCTCTCCGACCAAAACATGGTCGTTGGAAACACCATTACCTTACCCGAGGGGTTCCCCCAGATAAAGATAAAACTGACCTCTGTTTCGGGCGATACGGCCACTTTCACCGTCACCATGCCCTACGGGAAGACCTACACGCTGACCGTGAACAAGGGTTCGGCGGCTTCCGTCGGCTACCAGCTTGACAGTTCACACTCCTATTCCAACTACCTCACCGTGGAGGTCACCAACACCGTCACTAACGGTGCTACCGTGAACATCTACATTCCCAAGGTCGCCTCGACGGACTTCAAGATAGTGAAGGAGGGCGAGGAGAACCCGCCGGAACCGCCGCAGGAGGAGACGGTGCTGGTTTACAACGGTCTCCTCTACGTGAACGAGAAGCTCCCCGTGAAGGTTGAGAACACCACTTACTACGTTAAGCTTGTCTCTGCGATTCCAGACGTTGCCAAGGTTGAGGTTCTGGAGGGCAGCGAGAGCCTCGGCACGATGCTCCTAGAGGTTGGAGACGTTCCAAAGGACGTTCCGGGAACGCCCCTTAAGCTCTCCGTCCAGAACGTCGAGCCGGACTACAAGAGGGCCACGATTAGGGTCTACGCTCCACTTGGAACCCAGGTGACCCCGATACTTCGTCAGGCCAACATCGTGGCGACGATCGATGCGATACCCAAGGAGATAATGCTGGACGACAACCTGGTGGTCACCATCAACGTCAAGAACCTGGGAAGGGGCGACGCCTACGACGTGAGCGTCGCCGCGCCGATACCGAACGACTTCGAGCTCATCAGCATGACCAAGACCTGGAACCTCAAGACCTTCCCGGCCTTCACCAACATGCCGGCGCTCATCTACGTCCTCAAGCCCACCAAGGTCGGCGAGTTCGACATTGGAAAGGCCGTCGTTACCTTCTACGACGACCAGAGCCTTGAGACGGGCAAGAAGAAAACCGTGTACTCCGCTCCCCTGACCGGCATCAAGGTCTACAACGTGCCCACCATCGAGGTCACTGCCCAGGCCTACAACGGCACCTGGAGTAACTACGTGACCGCCAGAGTCGGTGATGAGGTTAAAGTTAAGTTCACCCTCAGCGCCTCCGAGGGCAACCCGGACTTCGAGTTCGTAAAGAACGCCACCCTGCTCCTCGACCTCCCGGCAAGCGTCGATGGTCAGGGTCTGGTTGAGCTCGGCACGATAAGGGCCGGCGAGACCAAGACAGTCCAGCTCGACCTCACCGTCCTCAAGGAGAACCTGACCAACATCGGGGCCACCCTCGTCTACCTCGACCCGCTCGGCGGTCAGCACAGGCTCAACCTAGGAAACCTCGTCACCATAAACAGTGTTCCGCCGAGGATAATCAGGGAGGAGGTCAAGGTCTGGCCTACCCCCGAAGAGCTTCCGGAATACGTGAACAAGACCCTGGCCGGAATGGAGGACCCGATCCCGCTGGCCGAGAAGCTCGCCAACATCTCCGCCTACTACCTTCCCAAGGAGGAGAAGAGCAACCCCTGGCTGCCCCTGGCGATAATCTTCCTGCTGGCCGCGGTGATAGCGGGAGGACTGGCATATAAGTACCGCGATGAGGCGGAGAAGCTCAGGGAGAAGCTTGAGAGGAAGAAGCAGAGGCGTCCGGGAGGACTGCCCAAGAAGGAGGGCGAAGAAACCGAGACCGGCCAGGGAATGGCCGAGCTCTGATTCTCCCTTTTTCTGCTTCCTTAACTTTATAAACCGACCCCTCAGAGTTTCTCCGGTGTGGGTCATGTTCAGGTACAAGCAGGTCATAGTCTCGCGGAGGGACCTCAAGCTCAGCAAGGGCAAGTTCGCCGTTCAGGTGGCTCACGGGGCGGTGACGGCCGCTCTAAAGGCCCAGAAAGAAAAGCCAGAGTGGTTCAGGGCCTGGTTCAACGAGGGCCAGAAGAAGGTCGTGGTGAAGGCGGAGAACCTCGAAGAACTCTTCCAGCTGAAGGCCCAGGCTGAGAAGCTCGGCCTTCCAACAGCGCTGATACGCGACGCTGGCTTAACCGAGATTCCGCCGGGAACGGTAACCGTTTTAGCAATCGGTCCCGGGCCGGAGGAGCTCGTCGATAAGGTCACCGGGCATTTGAAGCTGGTGTGAGCCATGGACCACCGCGAGTTCTTCTCCCAGTTCCGCCATCTGAGCGAGAGGCCGGGGATAGGCGGACGGATAAAGGCCCTCCCCGAGGACTTCGTCGTAATAGAGGAGCCTTTGCCCTCGATCTTCGAGGGCAAGAGACATGCCATATTCCTCCTCAAGAAGCGCAACTGGGACACGATGACGGCCGTAAAGGAGATAGCGAAGCGTGCCGGGATAAGCCATCGCGAGATAGGCTTCGCCGGGACCAAGGACCGGCACGCCGTTACTCATCAGTACATAAGCGTCCCCGCGGGGGCCAGGGAAAAGGTGGAATCGCTCCGGATCAGGGACATCGAGCTGACCTTTGCAGGCTACGGCCGCTTCATCAAGCTCGGCCACCTCCTTGGAAACCGATTCAAGATAACCGTGAGGAACGTTGGCGAGAGGGCCTTTGAGAGGACGAAGGAGATAGTCCGCGAGCTCCGCGAGAAGGGGGGCTTTCCCAACTACTTCGGCTACCAGCGCTTCGGGGAGAGAAGGGTGGTGAACCACCTCGTCGGGAAGCTCCTCCTTCGGGGAGAGTTTGAGGAAGCGGCGAGGCTCTTCCTCGGCCATGCAGACGGGAGTATGGAGGGCGACGAGGCCAGGAAAACCTTCTGGGAAACCGGGGACGTGGACAGGGCTTTGGAGGAGTTCCCGCGCTTTCTGAGGTACGAGAGGACTCTGCTCCACACCTACAAAAAAACGGGGAGCTGGAGGAAGGCCTTTCTCTCGCTCCCGCTCCCAATAATGCGCATCTTCATTCACTCCTACCAGAGCTACCTCTTCAACCTCTACCTGTCGAGGAGAATAGAGGAGCTTCCCCTGAACGAGGCCCTCGCCGGGGACGTCGTGGTCCAAATGAAGGGCGGAATCCCCTACCGCGACAGAACATACCGTGTCACCGAGACCAACAGGGATTTCGTCAATGAGAAGGTACGGAAGGGGCAGGCGATGGTTTCAGGCCCGCTCTTCGGCTTCTCCATGAGGGAAGCAAAGGGTCTCCCGGGAGAGCTTGAGAGGGAAATCCTCGAGGAGGAAGGGATTGGCCTTGAAGCCTTCAGGAGACTGCCGAGGCCGATGGCCGAACCCGGTGGGAGGAGGGAACTTCTCATAAGGCCCCTTGGCTTAACATACGGTTACATTCCCGGCACGGGTATGTGCTTCCGCTTCTTCCTGCCGAAGGGGGTTTACGCGACGAGTGTCCTGAGGGAGATAATGAAGGACCATTAATGGGTAGAAATCCTTATAATCGCTCCTTCCTTCCCGTTTCTGGGTGAGAGAATGATTAGGGCGATATCGCTCGACATAGACGGGACGATAACCTACAGGGACAGAACCCTGAGCATCGACGCCCTGAAGGCCATCAGGCTCGCAGAGAGGCTCGGCGTTCCAGTGATGCTAGTAACGGGGAACTCAGTCCCTTTCGCCGAGGCCGCCGCCGTCTTCATCGGCACGAGCGGGCCGGTCATAGCCGAAGACGGTGGAGCACTTTCGCTCAAGGGCGAGGGGACGATGAGGAAGCGCGTTTTCCTCACGGATATGGACGAGGAGTGGATACTCTGGAGCGAGCTGAAGAAGCGCTATCCTGAGGCCGAGCTTAGCTACTCGACGATGGAGCGGAAAGCCGGCCTCGTGCTGAGGAGAACGGTTCCGGTCGAGGTTGTAAGAGAGATTATCGAGGAGCTTGGGCTTAACCTAATAGCCGTCGATTCGGGCTTCGCAATCCACGTCAAGAAGCCCTGGATAAACAAGGGGACTGGGATTGAGAAGGCCTGCGAGTTTTTAGGGATAAAGCCGAGCGAGGTGGCGCACGTCGGTGACGGGGAGAACGACCTCGACGCCTTCCGCGTCGTCGGTTACCGTGTTGCCATAGCCCAGGCCCCCGAGAGCGTGAAAAGAGAGGCCGACTACGTAACCCGGAAGCCCTACGGCGACGGCGGTGCCGAGGCTATAATTCACATTCTGAGGAAGTTCGGCTACCTCGGTGAGGGCGATGAGGATCCGCTTGGCGACCCTTGAAGACGTCAGAGGTATTGTTGAGCTCCATACCGCCGGAGAGAATTTGAAGGGCAGTCTCTATGGGCGCTACACGAGGGGTGGCCCGTGGACGAGCGTTGAGACCCTAGCGGTTCACATCAACAACCTTCTCCTCGACGACCAGCTCGTTGCTGTTGCCGAGCTTGACGGGAAAATCGTTGGTGAAGTTGAAGTCCTTTTCTCGGAGGAGCCCGTTTTGGGAAGGCAGATGAGGATAGCCCACGTTGACGTCATCGAAGTTCACCCCGATTACAGGGGTAGGGGAATAGGAAGGGCCCTAGTGGAGTTCGTCGAGGACGTTGCCCGGGAGAGGGGTGCGGAGATGCTGACGGTTCAGCCCGACGATGAAGCCAAGGGCTTTTACGAGAGGCTCGGCTTCAATGTTGAGCTCTTTGATGGAACCATGGTGTGGGTTCATGCAAAGGGCATGGGACGGACGGAGGTTCTTGAATTCAGCTGGCAGAACGTTAAAAACCTTGAACTGGTTGCAGGACGCTTCCAGAGCTCCTACAGCGTGTTCTTCTCAGCATTCAGGGACAACATCGCTGGCATTCACTACACGGTCGAAGCAGGAAAGAGCGGGGACTCCTACTACGCCCTCAGAAACCTTCCCGGCAGGGAGGGGGTTGCACTTCTCCTGTGGGGGAGGATTGAAGACGTTAAACCCGTCCTCGGGCGGGCAAAGGTCCTTGGCTTTGAGGGGGTTTTAACCGTCCTCCAGCGCGGAACTAAGAGCTTTGGGGTGGAAAAGGTTGGGGAAGTTAAAATAATGGGAAAGCCCATCACGTGAGGAACTCCAGAGCTAGGGCAACCTCCATGGCCGTTCCGAGGTAAAGCACGTCCTCGTCCACGTCAAAGCGCGGGTGGTGGTGCGGGTGAATTATCCCCTTCTCCTCGTTGCGGATCCCGAGCGTTAGGAAAGCCCCGGGAACTTTCTGGAGGTAGACGGCAAAATCTTCCGCACCCATCGTCGGTTCAACACCTCCGTGCCTAATGCCATACTTCTCGGCGACTCTTCTGGCAAACCTTGCCATCTCAGCGTCGTTAATCGTCGGTGGGACGAGCTCCTCTATTGAGAGCTCGTAGGAGGCACCGTGGGCCATGGCGACGCCCCTGAATATCTCCTGTATGCGCCTCTGGATAAGATCCCCTATCTCAGGATTGAAGAATCTTATCGTACCCTTCATCTCGACTTCCTCAGGAATCACGTTGAAGGCCGTTCCAGCGTGCACCGCCGTGACGCTGACCACTCCTGTCTCGATCGGGGAAACGTTCCTGCTCACTATCGTCTGAAGGGCCAGTATCGTCTCCGCTGATATGGGAATTGGGTCAACCGTCTGGTGGGGGGAAGCCCCGTGTCCGCCCCTGCCCGTTATCCTGGCGGAGAATATTCCAGCCCCCGCCATGAACGGCCCTTCCTGGATTCCAATTATTCCGCTCGGGAGGTCTATCCACACGTGGAAGCCGAAGATTGCGTCAACGCCTTCCAAAGCGCCACCCTCAATCATCTTAACCGCTCCGTTGCCACCTTCCTCCGCCGGCTGGAAGATGAGCCTTACCCTACCGTTGAACTCCTCGGCGTGCTCGGCTATTATTTTTGCCGCCCCGAGGAGCATCGCAGTGTGGGCGTCATGACCGCAGGCGTGCATCTTTCCGGGAATTCTGGACTTGTAGGGAACGTCGTTCTCCTCCTGAATCGGCAGGGCGTCCATGTCGGCGCGGAGGGCTATCGTCTTCTCGCCCTCCCCGATGTCCGCTATGATGCCCGTCCCGACGCGCTTTACCCTGTAGCCCCACTCACGCAGGTGTTCCTCTACAATCTTCGACGTCCTCTCCTCCTCGTACTTTAGCTCAGGATACATGTGGAAGTCCCTTCTCCAGGAGATAATCTGCTCCTTAATCTTCAGAGCCTCTTCGACGGGATTCATGCCAATCACCGTTTCGGTATTCACAGAACACCATATTAGCTTTTCGATGGGTATCTGAAAGATATCCCCCAACCGCAAAATTTATAAACCCCCCCAGATAGGTGATTACGGCGTCGATGGGAGTGGGCCGGTAGCTCAGCCTGGTATGAGCGCCGCCTTGGCAAGGCGGAGGCCCCGGGTTCAAATCCCGGCCGGTCCACCAACATTTGGGCTGGGCCCGTGGTCTAGACTGGTTATGACGCCACCCTGACAAGGTGGAGGTCCGGGGTTCGAATCCCCGCGGGCCCACCAGTTACAAACTTCGCCTGCGCGAAGTTTGATCAAGGTTCGTAGCTCCTTCTTGAAATGCCGGTTTCCAGGGGGTTTCTTATTATTGGAGCAGTTTAGTGTGGAGAATTGCTTTAAAAGCCTCTTTGTGTAGGGTTTGCTTTCTTTTGATGCCCTTCGGACATCTTTTCGAAGTCAAACCCCTTTGCAAGGAATCTTTGGAGGTTCTCACAGGAAAAGTTGACCTCGAGTTTAGAAACCCACCCTCAGAGTGCAACATTATAAAAGAGCTACCAACTTTTGGTCAAGCTTTCTTAAAGCTTGCTCTGTACTCTCAAACCCCCGTAGTGGGGGTTTTGCCCCCACGCCCTCGAAAACTTTGCCTGCTTTCTGTAATAACCCGCTTTATCTCCGCAACGCGAACTCCAGCACGGGGTCGGCTATGTGGTAGGTTATGTTCCTGCCGTTGATCTTTTTCTCTATAAACGAGGCCTTGAGGAGGGCATCAAGGAGCCTAGCAAGGGTTGCATCTGTTATTTCACGCTTTTCTGCTTTTTCAAGCTCCGTCTTCAGCTCGCTCCAAGTGTTTCTTCCGCGGGCTATTGCGTGGAGAACGGTCAAATATCGCTTTCTTGCGAGGGGTCTCTTCTCAAGGAAGCGATCAAGCTCTCCCAAAGCCATCTTCGACGCTTCTTCAAGAACCTTATCCACAGTTTTTTTGTCCAGTCCTTCCTTGAGCGAAATCACTCCAAACTTAACGAGCCATCCAACTATGCCGTCAAGCCTGTTAACTGCCTCCTCCAGGATCTCTGCCGGCGCTTTGATTCCCGCCTGTTCAAAGCCTTTAGTTAGAAAATCCAGGCTGTGCTCTCTCGAAAACCGCCTGAGTTCTATTTCATGACAGACCCTCCCGTAAAGGGGTGCATTGGGGTTCTCAATGCCAATAAAGTCGTAGAGAAGCCCAACCTCGCTCCCGGTTAAGATGAAGCTTGTCTCGCCGTAGTCATAGAAATGGGCTATCAGTGAAGCCAGCTCCTTTCCGGCTGGCCCTCTAATCTCCTGAACCTCATCGAACGCTATTACAAACCCCTCGCTTTCAAGGGCGGAGATCAGGGAATACAACGTTTCGGGGTTCTTCCACGAGAGCGAGACTCCCACACCGGAAATCCTCACACCTTCTATGAGCCTTATCTTGTCCTTCACTCTTTTGAGGAGGGGAGCGTTTTTCGATAGGTATTCGTTGAGTGCCGCTTGAAAGCGGAGGTATAGGTCGCGCCTTGAGTTGGGATTCACCCCCCTGAGATCAACTATGACGTGGGGGAGTTTCGCTTCGTTGAGGGCCACCCTTAGGAGGGAGGTCTTCCCAAGCCTGCGTATTCCTTTGAGCAGTATGAGGGGCTTCCGTGAGTTTATGGCACTTAGTAACTCTTCCAACTCCTTCTCCCTGTCATAGAGGTCCTCTCTCCTGACCTTGGGTCTCTCATCAAAGTACAAACTACCACCCCGATAGTATACTATCACCCAGATAGTTAAAAAGGTTTAGGTGGATCTCTTCTCTTCCTCTGGGAACTTCCAGCTCTTCGTTATCCGCGTCACGTTCCGGACGAGGGCCTTCTCCTCTGGGTGCCTTGAGACGAACTCCTCCAGGAAGGAAATAAGCTCGTCGTAGGCCGGCTTGTCTATCGGGAACGGCACCCTGTCTTTACCGCCAACGGCGTAGGTGAACTTGAAGGGGTCGGGCGGGTGAGTTACGGGGTCCTTCCAGCTCGGGTGGACGTCGTAGACGAGTTCAAGAACGAGCGACAGGGCTCTAAGGGTGCTTGGGCCGAGGCCCTTCAGGAGAAGGAACTCTTCATAGTTCGAAACGCTCAGCTCGCGGGCGAACTCTAAAGCTCGCTTGTTCAGCTCAAACCTTCCGAAGCTCTCATAGCGCTTCAGAATGGAAACCTCATCGACATCGCGGGGCTTGTAGTAAACGAGCGGACGGTAGCCTTTTGCGAGCGCTTTCAGGCTCTCCAGCTCACGCTTTATCTTTGCAGGGCTCTCCTGAACGACGTCGAGGAGCGTCTTCTGATACTCCCTCGATTCTTTCGAGACCGTGTTCAGGGCGAACTCTCTCTTGAGACCTGAGATGGCCTTGTGGGGGTCGAGGGTGAAGGTTTCAGCGTCGAACCAGTGGAAGCGCCTGGCGAGCTTTTCTTTCTCGTTCATGCCCTGCTGTACCACCGCCCAGTTGCCCTCCTCATCGAGGAAGAAGACGTGGTGGTAGAGCTGGTAGCCGGTCTGGAGTGCAACCGTGTCAACTTTGGCCACAAGCCTCGATGTCCTCACGTAGGGTTCCGGGTCGAGTTCGTAGAGTTCGGCTATGGTTTTCAGCTCCTCTGGCGTGGCGCGGCTCTTCTTCCCCTTGCCCCCTGCAGCTTTCACGCCAAGCTCCTCCCTCCAGAGGGCGTCCTTTATCATGCCCGCCGTTACGGTCGTCGAGCCGGAGGAGTCCCAGTCCATTCCGATGACGTTGTTGAAGGCCTGGAACCACACCGGGTCGGAGAGTCTCTCCAGGAGTCCCTTGGTGCCGTACTCCTCAACCGCCAGGATCAGAACTAACCGGGTGAGCTTTCTCATTCTTTGTGCTAGCCACGCGGGAACGCGGCCGCCGTGGAGGGGCAGATCGGCTACGTTCCTCATCGAAGTTATATAACCGTCCGGAGTTTTAACGCTTGTCCCGGAAGAATCTTCATTGTTATTGTACCAAAAGCGCAGAATCATCGGGTGGTCTTGGTCATATAGGGGGAAAGCCTTTTTATCCCTGGTCCCGATTCTCCTTCGCCGGTTAGGCTCACGGAGGGTTTGAAGATGGGAGTTGAAAAGGTTCCGAAGTACGATATCCCGACCGTCAAGGTGGACTACGTCTTCATAGAGCTCGACAAGATGAAGCCCCACGAACAGCTCGTCCAGAAGGAGCTCGAGGCATTCATCGAGAGCGTCACAGGCTCCGGTCTCTTCTGGAAGCCGATGCTCCTCGCCAAGATTCCGGGAACCGACGAGTACCTCATCGTCGATGGCCACCACCGCTGGGCAGGCCTCCAGAAGCTCGGAGCGAAGAGGGCTCCCTCCGTCATACTCGACTACTTCAGCGACGACGTCAAGGTCTACACTTGGTACCCTGCCTTCAAGGGAAACCTTGAGGAAGTTCTTGAGAGGCTCAAGGCGGAGGGCCTCGAGGTGGTCGAGGATCCCGAGGCGGAGGAGAAGGCCGAGAGGGGGGAGATTGCCTTCGCCATTGTCGGTGAGAAGAGCTTCGCCGTTCCGGGTGGCCTTGAAGAGCAGAAGAAGGTCAGCAAGGTTCTCGACGAGATGAGCGTCGAGGGCAGGATCGAGCTCATCTACTACGGCCTCAAGGAGGACGCTCGCGAGGACATGGCCAAGGGCGAGATCGACTACGTCTTCATCAGGAAGGCCCCGAGCAAGGAGGAGGTCATGGAGCTCGTCAAGCGCGGCGAGGTCTACTCCCCGAAGACCACCAGGCACGTCCTGCCCTTCAACCCGGACAAGATCGACGTCAAGCTCGAGGAGCTGTTCTGAAACCTTTTAACCCCTTTTTCCTATCCTCACCGCCGATGACGAGGGATCAACCGGCTGATGGGTGATGAGCAGTCCAGGAGGCCGAGGCATGATTAGGGGATTGATATTCGACGTTGATGAAACCCTGGTCTACTACGAGGGTTATACCCTGAAGAGCTGGTACGAAGAGGTCGGACGGCCAGCAATGGAGAGGCTCGGCGTGGTTCTCGACTGGGAAACCTTCAGGCGGATCGTGAAGGGTGAGCTCTCGAGAAGGTACGTCGAGCGCTTTGGCATAGACCACGTCGAGTTCTGGAAGGCGATGGACAGGGCAAACAGGGCCTACCGCGAGAGGCTCCTACGCGAGGGAAAGATCAAACCCTTCCCGGACGTTGAAGCCCTTGGAGAGCTCAGGAATCTCGGGCTGAAGCTTGCCGCGGTGAGCAACGCCTCCCAGGACAACACCGAGCTCGTTTTGGGGGCCTTTGGGCTTGATAAGCATTTTGACGTCGTATTCGGGAAGGACTACTCCTATCTGGACGGCGTGAAGCCGAACCCCTACCTCGTGAACAAAGCTTTGAACGCCCTCAACCTGAAGCCTGGAGAGGTTCTCCTCGTTGGTGACAGCTCAAACGACGTCTTAGCCGGTAAAAACGCGGGGATAAAAACGGTAAACGTCACGCGCTTTGAAAGGGTCGATGGGGCCGACCACTACGTCGGGAACCTCTGGGAGCTCGTCGAGCTCGTGAAAAAGATGCTGGGGACTCAGTCCCCGTAAAACTCCTTCTCGAAGACGTCTATCCCGACCTCGAGACCGTCGAGCCAGTCGAGGAACTTGCCAACGTTCTCGTCCCGGAATATCGCACCGTGCTGAGGTGCTATGACCTTGGGCTTCAGCTTCCTGATTGAGCGAACCCATGCCCTCAGCGCCTTGGTTGAGCTCATGTAGCGCCTGTGGAAGGCCTCCATGTGCTTAACGTGCTCCTCGAAGTCCTCGACGAAAAGGTACCACTCACCCTCCGGAAAAGCGGCCGCACCTATGTCCGTGCTGAAGAGTATTCCGCTCTTCTCGTCGTAGAAGGCGAAGTTACCTGGACTGTGGAGATAGTGGGCGGGGACTGCCCTTATCACGGAGTTTCCGAGCTTGAACTCCATTCCCTCGTCCGGGATTCCGATCGTCCTTCCGGCGCTCAGCACGGCCATGTGGGGGATGAACCTAACCCAGAGCTCCGAGACGGCCACCTTGGCCAGGGGTGCGTACTCGAACCACAGGTTCAGGCCGGCGACGACGTCCGGGTCCTGGTGGGAGTACATGAGGTACTTTATCTGCGTGGGGGGGATTAGTGACGAGACGTTCCTCAGCACCCTCGAGAAGACGAAGAAGCCCCCCGGCTCCACCAGCGCCCCCTCGTTGCCGTCTATCACCAGGTACTGGTTGGTGAGTATCCCCTTCTCGTCCTCGGCCTCCTCTATGCCGAGCCAGTAAACCTTGTGCTCCCCGTCGTCGTAGAGCGGGTAGCTGTTCATGTTTCTTATCATCTCAAGCACCTCCAACTGGAACCCATACGTTCACCATGTACGCCCCCTCGATTCCGGAGACTATCTCGAGGGCCTCCCTGGCGGTGTTCTCGTCCTCAACCTTGACAACCCTGCTACCGTTCTGGTCCCGGTACTCCACCGCGAGCACCTGGCTGCCCCTCAGGAGGAGCTTGAAGGACCTGCTCCCGTCCTGGGTGACACCGGAGACGTAGAGGACGCTGTCGCTCAGTCTGTCACGGATCTCCGTTATGACATTCAGCAGACCGCCCTTCTGGACTATGTGGAGTCCGCTGTGCACCATCTTTGACTTGGACAGGAACGTCGCCACGCTCATCGGGTCGGAGAAGTCTACTCCATCGACGATACTTGATGAGGCCGATGGTGACGGGATCGGACCAAGGTTCTCAGCTAGCTCCTTCAGGCTCCTGGCAATCCCCTTGGTGAGTATCTCAAGGGGCTTTCCTAACAGGAGTTCCCCTCTTCCCTGGTACGAGAGCTCGACGTTTGCGGTAACGCTCTTTTGCCACTCTTTTAACGTCACAGTAGCCGTCAAATGGCTCTTTCTACCAATTCCCTCGTAGATGTAACTACTGCTGTCGGTCATTACAGTGAACGCGTAGGTGTCTCCAAACTTGAATACAAATCTGGGTAGTAGTATCTCCGCTTGAACGCCGTTCTTAGTACTCACCTTCACCACATAGGGCCAGTTTGTGATGAACTGAGGTGCGTCTTCCAGTATTCTTTCAATGTTCTCCCGGGGAGCGTTTATCTCCACGGAGGTCTCTCTGCGCTTCATACGACCTCACCCAGGACTTCCTGAAGGCGAAGATAGGCACCCTCCACGCCTTCCAACGGGTTTACCGGCACGAGGAAATACACCCTATGGTCGTCTCTGAAGGTCAGTCGTCTTTCCATGTCGTGGAACACTACCTCAACTTCCATTCCAGTTATCCTGTCCCCCATGAGCTCAAGTATCCCGACGAGGTGGGGTACTGCACCCTCTGGGGGTTCACTCATATGTCCCCATATGCGGTAAAGATGCCCAAACGGATCAAAGGTCCAAACGGGCGAAGTTCCAACAGTGTTCTTCACTTCGGATATCATTTCTTTACACCTTGTGAATTTCACAATTTCTTGTAGCCTAGACAAAAGTGGTAGGTTCATTTTTTAAACCTTTGGTTTAAACTTCGTAACATTTGAATTTAAAACTTCGAAATTCTTACCTTTGATCCGCGATACCTCATTATCCTTATATACATGAAGAAACAAACTGACCAAGTCGTGATGATGATGGAACCCCAAGGCTTTAGGTGTGAGAGGTGCGGTGCGCCTCTCGAGGTGTCTCCCGAGACGATAGTAGCGGTCTGCCCATACTGCGGTTTTCCAAACCACATAAGTGGCAACCTGAAGACTGAGAACATTCACATCGTTCCAACGATGGATAAAAACGCCATAGCCAAGGCCTTCTGGAAGCGCGTTGAGAGGGACTTCGACCTGAAGAGGATGAAGGAACAGATTGAGATAGTTGACATCGAAGGCCACTACGCCCCTTACTGGGTGGGCGATGTTCACGTCGAGGGTGACGTCGAGTACATGGTGCGCGAGGAGGAGTGCCACACCGATTCCGAAGGCGAAACCCACTGCCACACGGTAGAGAGGCACTACCATGACCACGTCGATGAGACCCTCGGCTTAATAGGCTCCGCGAGGAGGCAGGTGAGGAGCTTCGGCGTCGATGACATAATCGCCCACTACTCCCGACACAGGCCAAAGGGAAAGAAACTCCTCGAGCTGGACGAGGGGGAGTGGGGCAGGATAAAGCTGGAGGTACTCAACACGGAGATGGACGAGGTCCAGGCCAAGATGATGATGCGGGAGGACGCCATAGACGTCATAAGGAACCGCTATTCGGCCAAGGCGGACAGGATAGAGCGCTTCGACGTAACCGCCGACGAACCGAGGAACGTCTCCCTGCTTCTCCTCCCGATGTGGACGGTCTACTATAAACACGAGAACTCGATATACCACGCCGTCTTCGCTGGCTGGGACGGAAAGGACGTAGCCGCCACCGAGCCCATGCCGATCTGGAGGCGCGCCCAGTACATGGCAGGCGTAGTCCTCGGCGTCCTGATAGGTGCCGCTGGAGCTGCCTACGGCGGTGCCAACGGCTCCGCGATGGTCTCGTTGCTCTCACTGATAATCGGCGCCGGCACGGGAGGCTACTTCGGCTCGCTGGTTCTGGAGGGACAGAGGACGGAGAGGAGCACGGGATTCATGGGGAACTTCATGGGAGGGCTTAAGAGGTGATTCAGATGGAGGTTCAGTGTCCGACCTGCTCGGCCAGGTTCAAGGTTCCCGACACGGTGAGCGTGGTAACGTGCCCCTACTGCGGAACCACCTTCCACCTGGAGACCGGGGAAGAGGCCGGAGAGCACTTCTTCTTTCCGCCGATGAGGAAAGACGCCGGTGGTGTTCTGCTCAAGTTCCTCTCAAGGCAGTACGGTGCTCCGGCCGACATAACCGGGGCAAAGGTGACTAAAAAGGAACTCCACTGGGTGCCGGTTTACTTCTTCTACCTCCACGGGAAGAGCAAGCGGTGGGGGACGATAGAGGAAGTCCGCTTCGTGGGAATACCCGCTGGCTCGCCCTTCAGGGAGCTTCTCAGGGACTATCCCTTCCCCATCAGGGGCAAGCGCTTCTTCGATGAGGCAGTGGTCAGGAAGGGCAGGTACTACGAGCCGGAGATGTCAAGGGAAGAGGCGGAGGCTATGGCGAGGAAGCTCATGGAGAGTGCGTTGCTGAGCGAGGCCTCGCAGGAGGACAAGTCCCTGGGCGACTTTGAGATAGAGGTGAAGTACCAGGGACTCGTTCACTATCCCCTCTGGGAGGTTCACTACGAGTACGGCGGGGAGGGCTTTGCCGGCTACGTCGACGGCACCGACGGGAGGGTCGTTCAGGCGGAGTACCCGCTCATGAGCGGGGCGAGGAAGAAGGCCAGCCTCCTGGGGGCAGGTGTTCTCGGCGCGGGCCTGGTCTTCGGCATAGCCGCGGCCGGCATTTACGGGAGTGCCTGGGGCCTCATCGGCGGACTGGTCTCAGCCGGCGCCGGAGCCTTCGGCATATTCCGGAAAGGGGCCGTGAAGAGGAGAACGGTCAGCGAGGTTATGAGGCTCAACAGGGGCAACCTGTATTTCAAGCCTATGTGAGGTGTTGGTTATGGGAAAGGAAACATCGATAGTTGAGAAGCTCGAACTCGTCATACCGGGCTTCCACGGTTACAAGAAGAAGGAACTCATAAGGGAGGACGACAGGCTCGTCCGTGGAAAGGTGGCTGACACTCTTGCCCTGGCCAGGAGGGAGATGGAGCGGGCTCTACAGCGCTGCGCCATGGTAAGCTGTGCCCAGCTAGTGGCTATAGACAACCTGAGAAAGAAGCTCATGGCCCTGGAGAGCAGGGTGAGGCACGCGGAGGCCGGTTACAGGGGCTACTTTGACAGGGTGAAGTTCAAGGAGGAGGAGCTCAACAGGCTCTTGGAATACGACGCCAAGATGATAGAGCTGGCCGAGGAGATACTGAACGAGGTTAAGGCCCTGAACGGCCAGATAGCGAACCCACAGGCTCTGGGCATGGCCGTCCTGAACCTCGACGACAAGCTGGTGAACTTCGAGGAAGTCCTTGGCAAGAGAATGAGCTTCGCGGCGGGTGAGTGAGATGGCTCAGGTCATAGAGTGGGTAAACCCCGGTGAGGACGAGATAATCTGGCGCTACCCCAACGAGGTCATCAAGTGGGGCGCCCAGCTGATAGTCCACGAGTACGAGGTAGCGGTCTTCATGCGCGACGGCAAGATCTACGACGTTCTCGGCCCCGGAAGGCACACACTGACGACGCAGAATCTTCCACTCCTCTACAGGCTCGTTGGCGGTTCAAACAGCCCCTTCAAGGCGACGGTGATTTTCGTCAGCATGAAGCAGTTCCAGGGGCGCTACGGAGGAGAAACGCAGACGAGGGAACTCGCCCCTGTCAAGTACTACGGCGTCTACTGGTTCAAGGTCGCTGACCCCGTTCTTTTCATCACCGAGGTCGTCGGTGGCCAGAGCCTCTACGATACCCAGGACGTCACCAAGTTCATTCGCGCCTACTTCAACGAGGGCATGATGAAGCACCTCAGCGCCTACTCAATCGTCGACCTCTTCCAGAACCTCGACATGGTCAGCACGCAGGTCAAGGTGAAGCTCATGGAGGACTTCCGCAGGCTCGGCCTTGAACTGGTCGATGTGAAGATTGAAGGTGTGAACACGACCGACGAGTGGCGCCAGAGGCTCTTCTGGATAATGCAGACCGGCAACGCCCAGTACGTCATGCAGATGGACACGGCGAAGCAGGTCGCGGCAGAGCTTGGGAAGAGCGAGGGGGCGGCCATGGGTGCCGGAATGGTGATAATGCCCCAGCTCCTTCAGCAGCCGGCTCAACCAGCCCAGCCGGCGCAGCCCTACGCAGGTGGAGGCGTTCCGCCAGCAGGATACCAGCAACCGGCCCAGCAAGCGGGCCAGGAGATATGCCCCTACTGCGGCAAGCAGATTCCAGCCGGAGCGCGCTTCTGCCCCTACTGCGGACACGAGATCAAGCGCTGCCCCAACGGCCACATAGTCCCGGAGGGGGCGAAGTTCTGCCCGGTCTGCGGGGCGAAAATAGAGTGAGCTTTTTTCTTTACACTTTTGAGGGCAACGTTCAGGGGCTTGAGACAAGACGTTTCGGGCTGCTTCTGTCTACAGCTCTTTAATAGACGTCACCAGCTTAATTCCCTCTCCCCTACAGGCGCTCTTAAAGTCCCGGTCGAGGGATACGAGGGTATCAACGCCGTAGTACTCGGCAGTTGCGAGTATGAGTGCATCGTTCGGAAGCAGGCCGTATGTCTTTGATACGCGGAGGGCTATTGTAGAGATGTCGTAGTTCACTTCAAGGAAATCTGGAATCGCGAGCATGGGGAGCACGACCCTCTCGAACTCCTCCACGGCCTTGGAAACTTTTTCAGGGTTCTTCTTGGCGCTCCAGTATGAACCAGCCCTTATGCGTATGAAGTGGTACATAACCTCGCTGAAGACAACGTCGTTTATGAAGACCCTCCAGTCCGAGCGCAGGAGGCGTGAAAGTATGTCCTCCGCCTCACCGTCCCCTTTGAGTGCCTCGATGAAAACGTTGCTATCCACCAGAAAGCTCCTCATAGAGCTCAGCCTCCAGCTCTTCCCAGCCCTTGGAGGTTTTCAGGTAGCCGAAGGCCCTCTTCAAGACCCCGTCCACGTTTGCCCTCGCCTCGGCCCTGAGCTTATCCATCCTAACCCGCCATTCGATGTTCATCCCAATTTTTCCTTCAGCGTTCTCCATTCCCTCACCCGTCATAGATTTGAGTGTGAGGGTAAAAAGACTTTCCCCGATTTTTCAATCCACCGGACGTGCAACCGTCTATTAAATGCAAGACCCAGAAGAGTGAAATCACGTCTTTTGGCTCACTTCCCCAGCTCGCCCTTCAGCCTCAGGTAATCCTCCTTCGTGAGGGGAAAGTCCCTCGCCGCTTTGAGGAAAGAATTTACCAGCTTAACCTGCTGGCTGAAGACCTCATCGGGGTTCTCCTTAAGTCTTTTAACGTAGAGCCTTGTGAAGGCCAGCCTTTCATCCATGTCGCACTTAGAACGGGACTTCAACGCCGAGCCTCTTTGCGGGTTCATTTGAGGTTCACCTGCCTCTTGTTTAAAAATTAAAAAGGGCCTCAAACCCCGAACCTCTCCTCAATGTAAGCCCTCATCAGCTCCTTCGTCGCGAGCAGGCCCTTGACGTGCGTCCTCTCCATGCCGTGGCTGGCGTGGACGCCGGGCCCGATTAGGGCAACGCGGAAGTCCCAGCCGGCCCTCAGAGCGGCCGAACCGTCGGAGCCGTAGTAGGGGAAGACATCAACGACGTGCGGTATGTTCCTCTCCTCGGCCACCTCGATAAGTCTGGTAGTCATCTCGTAGTCGTAGGGCCCGCTTGAATCTTTGGCCGCTATGGAAACGGCCGTCTCCTTTCCGTAAACGCCTTCACCAACCACGCCCATATCAACGACGAGAAGCTCCTCGGTGGTGGGTGGATAGCCAGCTGAACCGCCGTGCCCGACCTCCTCGTAGGGCGAGAAGAAGAACGCCACCGGGAGCCTTTCGAGGGTTTCGGCTCCAAGGTCAAGCATGAGGTCTATCATCACAGCCACGCTCGCCTTATCGTCGAGGAAGTGGGCCTTGACGAAGCCATTGACGTACTCGAACTTCGGGTCGAAGGCTATGAAGTCGCCCGGCCTGATGCCGAGTTTTTCAGTGTCCTCTTTCTTCTCGACAAGCTCGTCTAGCCTTATGTACATGTTCTCCTCCTTGCGCTCCTTCTTTCCGGCTTCCCTGTTCACGTGGACGCTGGGGTTCCTGAGGAGGAGCGTTCCGCGGTGCTTCTTCCCCGAGCGGGTGATTATCGTGCAGTACTCACCCTCGAAAGCTGGCAGAAGCAGTCCGCCCACCCTCGTGAAGCTCAAATGCCCGTCGGGCAGGATTCCCTTCACCATCGCGCCGAGGGTATCAACGTGGCCCGCCACGACGAGCTTTGGCTCGGGGTGGTTGCCCGCTATCAGGGCGCCCTTGTTGGTGTAGTACGTCCTGATTCCTGCCGCGTTGAGCTTCCTCTCTATGTGGGCCAGGACTTCCCTCGTGTAGCCCGTTGGGGAGGGTATCTCAAGGATCTCCTTCAGAATCTCGACCACTCGCTCCATTTAGACCACCGTCTAAAGAGAGGTCGGGGAGTTGAAAAGGGCATCGGTTTCAACCAACCAATGCGCTGAGAGCCATGAACAGTCCTATCACCATCATGGTCAGCACGAAGGTGACACTTATCGCCTCCTCGGCCTTGAGCCTGTACTGAGCGAGGATAGCGTTGGCCGCTATCGCCGGCGGCATCGAGGCCTCGACGAGAACGGAGTAGAAAACGTCCGGCGCCGCCCATCGGAGGGTAAGGAAAACGAAGGCGAAGGGAACAGCTATTCTGAAGAGTCCGACCTCAGCGAGCCTGCGCCAGTCGAAGCTCCTCAGCGTTATCCGCGAGCCGAAGTATATGAGGAGCAGGGGAATGCTGAGCCAGCCGACGGTTCTTATCGGCTCAAGGATTTGGCTCGGAATCCGAACGCCCGCTATAATCAGGGCCAGGGCGAGGAGGTTCGCCACTGTCGGCGGGAACTTCAGGGCCTTCAGAAAGCTTTCCTTAACGTTCGCTCCGCCGCTGGAATAGTGGGCCGCTATGAAGGTAACGATCGGGATGACTATCATGGAGTTGGTTGTCGAGTAGAGTATCGCGGGCGTTATGTCGTCGAGGAACAGGCTCGCTATAGGGAAGCCGAGGGCGGCCGTGTTGGGGTAGACCGAGAGAACCATGAGCGCGCCGGCCCAGGGGTCATCCTTGAGAAAGAATCTGCCGTAGAGGTAGGAGGTTGAAAGGCTTATCGCGATTATCAGGAAGACGTAGAGAAAGACCGTCTTTATGCTCAGGAGGTATGCTAGATCCTTGCTCGCCACGTTCCCGAAGATGAACAGGGCGAGGAGAAAGTCGTTCACCAGAATACGTAGGTAGTCAAAGGGCTTCTCCGATTTAATCAGTCTCTTGAGGACGTAGCCGACCGCTATGAGGGCGAGCATCTCGGCGATGTTCATGCTTAAACCTGGGGTTCAGCGTTTAAAAGCCTGTCGAGTAGAAAAATGAAAAGGGGTCGGGGCAGAACTTGAAAAATAAAAACGGGGGTTGAGGCTCACTCCTTCTTTGTCTTGTGCAGGGGCCACCAGGCCTTCTCTCCGAAGAGAGCCATCGTGGCCGGGCCGATGAAGTAGACCGCCGCCGTGGCGGTCAGCAGGACACCAACGGCCAGGGCGAAGCCTATCTCCCTTATTCCCCACGTCGCTCCCGTCATCAGCGAGCCGTAGGTTACCGCCAGCACAGCGGCGAGGCCGACGACGAGGGTGTCCATCGTTCCTGCCGCGACCACCAGCGCGTCCCTCGCGCTCCTGCGCTCGAACTCGTCCCTGGCTTTGACCAGGTAGAAGCTGTTGTAGTCTATGCCGACTCCCATGAGCACTATGAAGACCATCATGGGCAGGAACCACATGACCTGCTGGCCGAAGACCCTCTCGAAGAGCCAGCTGGAGACCGTTATGCTGAGGAGCACTCCGACGGCTATGGTGCCTATGGTGGTTATGACCGCGGGCAGTCCCTTGAGTGTCGGTATGAGGGACAGGAACATCAACAGGAGCGCCACCGGGAATATCCTGTGCCAGAAGACGTCGTTGATGAGGTCGCTGAGGTCGAGCGCCAGTGCAGTGCTTCCGCCAACCATTCCGGACTTTATTGCTCCTGACTTCTCCTCGTCTTTCACTATATCCCTTATCTCCCTCACCATGTCCTTGGAGCGGTCGTCGGTGGCCTCGTACTTCCCTGTTACCTGAATCAGTACCTTGGTGCCATCTCTGGACAGGTAGCGGTCGCCGCCGATGCTCTTCAGCTCGTCCACGCTGACGTTCACCGGCCTTCCGTAGGGCTGGGTCACGGTGTAGACGTACTCAACGCCTTCCACCTTTGAAATCCTCCCCACGAGCTCGTTGATGGTCTTGATGTCCTCATCGCTCAATGGGTGGCCGAGGTCTATAACCACGTAGGTCGGCGAGGTAACGCCCGCACCGACCGTGCTTTCGCTGAGCTGGAGAAAGTTGTAGGTCTCGCTGTCCTTGGGAATGAAGAGCTTTATGTCGTGGGTTCCGTTGAAGTTGACGAAGTTGTAGGCCGCCGGAACCGCCACGAGGAGAGCCACGAGGACAACCACCTTGGCGTGCTTGACGGCCCACTCCGCGATTCTGCTCCTCTCATGGAGGTCCACCCTGCTGAGGTGGTGTTCGATGTGTCTCGGCCACCAGAATGCCGGTTTGTCGCCTATGAGGACGGTTATCGCCGGAATGAAGGTCAGGCTGGCGAGGAGGACCACGATGACCGCCAGGGGCGCTATCATGCCGATGGTCTTAAATATCGGGAACTCCCATGCCAGGATAAAGCTCGCGAAGGCTATGATGTCCGTTGAGGCACTCGCGAGGACGGCATCTTTTGCTCTCTTCAGGGCTTCGCTTGCGGCTTTGTTGTGGTCGTAGCCTTCAGCGAGATACTCCCTGAACCTGTGCAGGTAGTAGGTGGAGTAGTCTATTCCAAGGCCGAGTGCCGTCGTGACGGTGAGCATCTGGGCCCAGCTCCCGACGTCTAAGTAGTCGCCCTTCGCGAGCAGGTAGAGTATCCCCAGCGCCGTGAGCGTCGCGGTGGCGACGCCGGTGAAGGGCAGGAGCGTCGCTAGCAGCGCCACCCCCATCAGGATAAGGAGCACGAGGAGCGCCCCAACGATGCTGAACTTCGTAGTCTTGTCGTTGTCCTCCTTGCCGTATTTAATGGCCTCGTAGGTCTGAACGGGCGTTCCGGTTACGTATACCTTGACTTTCGGCGAGACCGCTCCGAACTCCTTCACAGCTATTTCCTTAACCTTCAGCGAGCTCTCGTACTGTGCCTTACTCTGCTTCTCCAGGTCGCTGACCCCTTCAAGGCCCTTTGGAATGAAGAGAATCAGCATGGTTCTGTTGTCCGTGCTCTTGAGCATGCCGATGTAGCTCTTTGCGAGGCTGTAAATGGACGGGTAAATCTGCTCCTCTATGGGCTTTACGTCTTCCCTGGTTATACTCCCCGGGTCGTCCCTGAATTGGAATGCGAGGTTCACAAGCTGGGTAGCGTTTATGTTCAGCTGAACCCCAAGGTTAAACTCTGCTATAAACTTCTCGACGAGCTTTGCTGTCTTTTCTTTGACAAGTGCCTCGATCTGGGTGTCGCTCATCGGGTAATCCCTGGCAACGGTCAGCATTAGCTCCCTCAGCGTTTCCTTGACGTCCTTGGGAGCGGTAACGTTGGCGAGTTTCTCATCAACCCCCTGCTCAAACAGGCTGTAGGCAATCTCCTCCGGACTTTTACCGGCGTAAATCCCGTCCACAACTTTGCTAAGGTCTATGGGGGCGTTTCCGGCCAGGCTCGTGATTATTTTGCTGACCGCTTCTTTAACTCCAACCCCTCTGGCCAGCTCATCAGGGTTCTTGAGGACGGTGTCAACGATGGTTTCAGCGACCTCCTCGCTCCCAACCCGCTCTGCGGTCTTCTGTATCAAAAGCTCCCTCGCAATCGGTTCAACGTTCCCCTTCGAGTCGTAAACCTGGATTATAACCTCCTCCGGGAGCTCAACGCCCATGCCCTTGAGCATCTCAGCCAGCAACGATACTGTTGCCTCCTTCAGCAGGGCGGGATTCCTTGCCAGAACTCCGGTCGCGTTGGCGTCAAAGCTTACAACCGTTTTGGCTATCGGCTCCGCCAGAGGCCTCTGCTCCCCGGGCAGTTTCTCCTCAAGCGCACCGGTGAGCAGGTTAGTCTCAAGCTCCTTCGTCGGGCCGTAAACGAGGAGGGTTCTCAGTATCTCGTCGGCGTTGGGCATTTCGAGGAGAGGGCTTCCAGTCATGAGGGCCTTCACGACCTCGATTGCCGCACTCTCGACAGCTGAAGCGCCTGGGTTCTTTCCAAGCCCTATCGAGGCGTTGACGATGTGGGCCAGCGTGCTGGCGGGAACCTCACCGAAGCCCGGGACTTCGTAGCTCCCACCCGCTTCCTCGATGACGAGCGGGAGGTTTTTGAGGGCCTCACCTGCTATCTCATCAACGGGCCTAACCGCGCTCTCGCCGAGCTGAATGAGGGCGTAATCACTGCCCGCCTGCTCATCGAACGCCACAACTCCCCTGTAGAATGCAACCGAGTATGCCTCCGCTAGGTTCCTCTGCATCGGGTCGCTTATCTGGCTCAGGACGATTTCCCTGGTTACGTTGGTAAGGAAACCGTCGGTTATCGCACTTGCTCCATATGCCGAGTAGGCTGGGTAGGTGGCGTTGTAGACCGCGTAGACGAACTCAACCGGAACGCCGAGCTGAGTAGCTATTGCCTGTGCCGTTGCCTCATCGAGGCCCCTCTCGTAGGCCCCAGCCTGGACGAGGGCGTCGTAGGCCCCTATCGTTCCTAGGTAAGTTCCCGCGTAGCTATCGCTCAGGTTGTAGAGGCCGGCGTTAAGGCCAGCTATCGTGGAGTTCAGCGTTCTTAACTGCTCGCCTGCGCTGGTGAGGTTCCGGTGGAGCTCAACGTAGGCCAGATCCGTCTGGTTGAGCGCTTGCCGGAGGGCAATGCTCCTGTTGTAGAGCGCCGTGAGGTTGGCATCGAGCGAAAGATAAGCTCCTGCCAGCTCCGGAACGGTCTCGTTGAGTGTCCTGACCTGACTGCTCAGATTTTCAATCTGGGTGAGAAGGGCTCCGTAGGCGTTGCTCGCGTTGATGGCC
This sequence comes from Thermococcus sp. MV11, assembly GCF_012027285.1. Lineage (NCBI taxonomy): Archaea > Methanobacteriati > Methanobacteriota > Thermococci > Thermococcales > Thermococcaceae > Thermococcus > Thermococcus sp. MV11. Next base: position 774,530 of record NZ_SNUD01000001.1, on the reverse strand, counting down.
GAGCTGTAAAAGATTCCGGTCAGGTTGGCGGTCGTTCTGGTGAGGTTTAAGGCTATCTCGTAGGACTTGTTGTGGAGCAGGTCAACGGCATCGTAGTAGGACGTAAAGTTGCTCCCGTAGGGCTTTGCTTCTGCTTTGAAGCGCTCGTAGGCTTCTCTCGTTGCCGGGTCGTTCACGTTCACGCCGCTCACTATCATGTACGTCTGGTTGTCGCTGGTCGCGAACTCCGGAAACTCCTTGGCCAGGGTGTCCTGAACCTTGACGGACTCCACGTCCTTCGGAAGGAACTGGTCCATACTGTAGTTGGTGAGGTCGTTCAGCTTTGCAGCCAGCGGCATCGCCGCTATAACCACGATAATCCAGAGGGTCACGATGGCCTTTGCGTGCTTAACGATCCAGTCGTTCCAAGCCATACCCACCACCATTGTCGCTTATCAACATGACGAATTTAAACATGTTGAAATTCGACATGTCGTTGAGAGAAGCGTTTATAAGGGTTGTGGTTCAACCTTCGACCATAGGTGGTGAAGATGGGGGAAGATGTGGAGCGGAGGATAATCAAGGGGCTCTTCACGGTTCCGCTGAAGGACATCATACTCGTCATCGTCGGCCTGAAGGGAGAGGCACATGGCTACGAAATACTGAAGGAGCTGGAAAAACTCGCTATTGGGCTCTGGAAGCCGAGCCACAGCAACCTGTACACAATCCTCAACAAGATGGTGGAGGAGGGACTTCTGGAGCCGAGGGAGGAGTACAGGGGGAGGGTCAGGCGCGTTAAGTACAGCCTCACCGAGAAGGGGTGGGACTATCTGAGAACCTCAAACGACCTCGCCCTGAGGGTTCTTTACACGTCCGTGAACTACCACGAGGCTCTGAAGAAAAAGCTCGAAGAGATGGAGCTTAAGAGACCGATGGACAGGGAGACCGTTAAAACCTACCTGGAGCTTCTCAAGAGGATACGCGACATACTCGATGAGGAGATAAGGACAATAGAGGCCGAGCTGGCTGGAGAATGAGGCTTTTCTTTTAGCGGGTCCTGGCCTTCAGGACTGGGAGGAGGTCAGTCTTTCTCCACTTTCTTGTTATGCGGAGTTTTGTTCGGCGTGGCCGTTTTGGCACTTCAAACCGATAAACTTTTATATACCTATCGCGCTAATTAGGTACAGAAAAGTGTACTACAAAAGTCTGTACCTGGTGGTACCATGGAGAACGACCTGAAGGTTCAGCTCGAAGAGCTGAAGAAAAGGCTGGAGGTGCTGGAGGAAAGCATTGACCCCGTTGATGAGGTCATGCTCTCGATAAAGGCCCGTCTCAGGAGAAAGCTCGAAGGCGGAAGCCTGCCCGAGATAGATGAGGAGAAGGCCGCGAAGACCCTCAAAGCTCTGGCCAACCCGGACAGGATAAGGATACTCAAAATGCTCTCCGAAAGACCGATGGGCTTCAAGGAGATTAAGGAAGCCCTCGGTGTGGAGAGTCCAACTGTTTCACACCACCTGAAGCTCCTGGTGAAAACCCGCATGGTGAAGAAAGGCGAGAGGTATGAAATCTCGCCGGACGGACGTTTGTTTTTGCGTTTGCTCGAGATAATAACTGCCCTTGAGGAGGTGGAAGAATGAGTTTTAGCTGGAAATACTGGGCTGCCCCACACGAAGGCCCAAGGTTCAGGATAGCGGAGTATCTGAAGGCCCTCACGGCGATACTGCTCATCGTGTGGCTTTTCAAAGGGCCTTTGCGTCTGGAGGCCTATAACGACCAGCTGGTCTACGCGATAGTGGCGTTCATCTTTGCCTTCGAACTTCTCGCGGTGGGCAAGTGGTTCGGGGTAACGGTGAGCGGGGTAGTCTTTGCCCTCGCGAAAGGCTTCTTCTGGACGAGCGTCTTTCTGTTCTTCGGCCAGTGGCTCGGGATGAGCGAGGCCCTTCACAGCTACGCCGGCACTGCCTTTGCCTACGCGGTGGTTCTGGCAATAGCCGGTCTGCTTCTCTCCAAGTTCGACGAGAAAAGGCTCGATTTGAAGGTCGAGAGCAAGGCCTACGAGTTCAGCGGGGCCGATTTCGGGGAGGTGAAGCTCAGGGGGACCGGCAAGGCCTATCCCGTGAAGTTCGGACGGAAGAGGGTAGGCTGGGTGATAGATGGGAGTGTTGAGGTGGAAGCCGAGACGCCGCTCGGAAGGGTAAAGAAGAGGCTCCTCAGCCCGGTCATCGTGTGGACCGAGGAGAAGATAGCCGGGCGAAAAACAGCCGCTGATTCGGGTTTCGTTTCGAGGGTAAACGAGATGATAAACCCCGACCGGCTCTACCGGAAGGGCAGAAAGGACAGCGTGGTTGACCTGGGCTTCATCAAGGTCTACGAGGGCGAGAACTTCGAGTACGTAAAGCTGCCCTTCATTGAGGTCATTGAGACCCCAACCGGCGAGGAGGTCAAGATAGGACCCATGAGGTTCCGCGAAGGTAGCCCCGAGATGCCTCCCGGCGATATGCTGACCATCAAGGAGCTCCGCAATGGCTTCCAGCTCACAAAAGTTGGCGACAGGCTCAGGATTCAGACCGACGAGTACTCCATCGAGGTGGACGGGGAGAGGGTCACTTACCGGAGCGGAAGCGAGAGCCTCAGCCTCGGTGAGACCATCTCCCTGCGCTCCGGCGACGTTTCGGTCACCGTGGGCAGGGGGAGGGCAAAGATACGCATCGAGGACGTCGTCATCTCTGCCAGGGAAGGAAAGGTCCGCATAAGGGCCGGCGGGAAGACGTACACCGTCGAGAACCCCGAGGCCTACCGTCTGGTGATAGATAAGGCCAGGGAGATAGTCGAGGAGCAGAGCGCGGAGCTGATAGAGGGGCTCGGCATAGACAGAACCCTGCTCAACAGGCGCGTGAAGGAGCTCCTCGACGAACTGACTGCCTACCTGGGGTGAGCTAGATGGAGACTGCAGTAATCCCAAAGGCCTCCAGCGCCATCACGATCCCTGGTGAAGGACAGGAAGGCTGCGAAAAGAAGACGGGGCACGAGAGGCCCCTTTTCGATTTTGAACTTCATCCTCTGGAGGGCTTGATATGATATTTGAAAACGTCCGGGAAGTCGAGATAAAGGCCACAAACGGCCGGATCGAGATTGAGGGCTGGGAGAACGACTACGCCGAGGTGAACTACGTTTCGCACGGCGAGGTGAAGGTCACCGTCGAGCAGAAGGGGAGCAGACTCATCATCAGGGAGGAGCCGAAGAGGAAGTTCCTGAACCTGCTCGGGGAAAAGGGCTGGGCCGAGATAAGCGTTAAAGTTCCGCGGGGGGTCCTGGTAAACGCGAAGAACGTGAACGGCGAGCTCAAGGCCAGGGGCGTGCGCTTTGGGGAGGCAACAACGGTGAACGGCGAGATAACGCTGGAGGACTGTGAGGCCGAGAAGCTTGGCACGGTTAACGGGGAGATAAGGGCCGGTCTAACGGTTGCCGGCCCCCTCAAGGCCTCCACCGTGAACGGGGAAATCGAGCTTACCATCGAGGAGCTTGAGGGGGACGTCGAGGTAAGCTGCGTCAACGGAGACATCGTGCTTCGCCTGACCGAGTTCTGCGATGCGAGGATAGTGGGCAAGGGGGTTAACGGAGACGTCAAGTTGGTCGGCATAGACCCCGATGACCCGGTCATTGGGACGGGGGAGTTCGAGGTGAAGATAAGCACTGTTAACGGCGACGTCAGGGTGGAGGTCGTTTAATTACATAATCACACAATTAGGTAATAGCACAAACCCGGGGGCACGGGAATGGGCGATCGAGGCATTTTGGGCAGGAACTTCTGGCTCTTCGCGATTGGTCGCTTCATCTCCCAGCTCGGCTGGGCGGTGCAGGAGGTGGCGCTGCCGCTCTATGTGCTTGACAAGACACACAGCGGCGGCATGATGAGCCTCTTCGTCCTGGCCGATGTAATCCCCTCTCTCATCGTCATGCCGTTCGCGGGTGTGGTGGGCGACCGCTACAATAGAAAGAGGCTTATGGTGTGGTTCGACGTCCTGCGCGGGGTTCTGCTCTTCGCTGTTATAGCCTTCAACTTCCTCGGAATCTACCAGCTACTCGCAATTCAGGTCATCATGGCGGTCATGGGAACGTTCTTCGGTGCCGCAACGAGTGCCATGTTCCCCGACCTGGTTAAGCCTGAAGAGCTGGAGAAGGCCAACTCCACCGTCAGCTCGTTCTCGATAATAGCCCGCCTCATAGGCCCGGCCCTCGGTGGCCTTATCTATGCCTTCGGTGGGATAAAGATTGCACTCTTTATAAATGCGACCAGTTTCTTTGGTTCCGGCCTCTTCGAGGCATTTATCCATTATGAATGGAAGACCCGCGAGATAGAGAGCATGGGCGAGGTCATACGGGACATTCGTGAGGGGCTCGCCTTTCTGAGGTCAAGCAGATATCTCATGGTGCTCATGGGGTTTGCACTCTTCATGAACGCGGTCGGGCAGCCATTCGGTGCCGTCATAATGCCCTATGCATTCAGGGAGGTTCTCAAGTTCACGAGCCAGCAGTTCGGCCTTCTGGAGAGCTTCTTCATGGGCGGCATGCTCCTGGGGAACCTCATTGTGGCGGTGAAGCTCGGTAAAAATGCAGGGAGATTCTTCTTCAAGGCACTGGCATTCAACGGGACCATGATACTGGTGTTCATATGGGTGATCTCCCCTTGGGCTGGACTCTCAAGGGACGTCGCTTTCATGACCCTCGCCGGAGTTGGTGTGCTGTGGGGCGTGAGCAATGCGATAATAAACGTGCCCCTCAACGCCAAGATACAGCGCGCCGTACCAACGGAGCTCAGGAGCAGGGTTTTCTCGGCACTGGCGCTACTCATTAACCTCTCGACCCCTCTTGGCCTTGTGGCGGTTGGCCCGCTGCTGGATCGCTACGCGGCATGGTTGGTCTCATTAGGGATATGGATCATTCAGGCAGTTGTGGTGTTCTACTACTGGCATAGATATCGCAAAGTCCTCTTAGAGAATGTTGGAGACGTATCAACTAAAAAATGAGAATAAAAGGGCCGTAAAATTTTTAAATACTTGTTGTTACTTTTATCCGAAAACGTGGAGGGGGTGAGAGAATGGCGGCGGTGGACCTCGTGATGGACAAAATACTCACTGACATGCTCGAAATAGATGGAGTTATCGGCACCATCGTCGTGGACAAGGACGGTCTCGTCATAGAGTCAGCCATGAAGAAGAACCTCGATCGTGAGGCCATAGCCGGCGTTCTCCACGAGCTGGTTTCTGCAATCAAGCTCATCGGTGACCAGTTCGGGTCTGGGGAGCTCAAGGAAGCCATACTGGAGTACAAGAACGCTAGAACCTTCGTCAATCCAATTGGCGCGGACTACTACCTGATCGTGATAGGCGACTCCGAGCTCAACCTCGGCCGCATGAAGCTCGAGCTAAGGAAGGTTCTCCCCAAGCTCGAGGAGATGCTCTACTGACCCCCTCCACATTTATAGGGGGTGGAAGCGTGCCAATGAAACTCATACAGCTCCTCTGGGGCAGAGAAAAACCAGGGATCTACGAGATGGTCATCACCCAAGATGGTCTTAGTTTAGAAGGAAACGAAAAGCTAGGTGCCCACATCGAGGACATACTCCACTACGTGGAGAAAAAAGCCGAGGAAATAGGGCTTGAGAGGGACAAGATCGAGGTCTTCATTCGCAACGGAAACAAAACCATAGCCATAAAAAGAATAGGCGGCCTGGGCGTGGCCGTCGTCAGTTCTACCATTGAAGAGGCAGCAAGGGCACTGAAGGACGTCGAGAGCAGGGCCAACGACTTCCTCGAGGACAGGTACGTCGAAGCCATAGAGGAGTACCGCAGGTCTAAGTGATCTCCCTGAGCCTGCCCTCCCTCTTCTCTATAGCCCTGGCCATTAGGAAGAGCAGGTCGCTGAGCCTGTTGAGATAGACGAGGGCGTTCTTCCCGAGGCCATAATCCAGGACGAGCCTGGCAACCTTTCTCTCGGCCCTCCTCGCTATCGCCCTGCAGACGTCGAGTTTGGCGCTGGCTATCGTGGAGCCGGGCAGGACGAAGGTTCTGAGCTGGACCTCCTCCTCGTACCTACTAATAAGCCCCTCAAGCCACTCCACCTCTTCCTTCCCAACCTTAGCGTACTTTCCCCTGCTGGCAAGCTCTGCCATGAGGTCGTAGAGCTGGACCTGAATCTTCTCGAGTATCTCCACCATCTCCTCTGGTACGTAGTGCTTTGCTTCCCCCAGAAAGCTGTCCAGTTCGTCTATCGTCCCGTTTGCTTCCATAACAGGCGAGAACTTCGCAACGCGATCGCCGGTGAAAAGGCCGGTTAGGCCCTTATCCCCTGTTTTCGTGGTTATGGACATTTTGACCACCCTGGAAACTAGGGTGCCGGGGCTTTTTAGCCTTTGTGGGCACTTTTGAACACCAAGGGTGATATCCGACTCCACAGGAGATGTGGAAAAACTTATTTATACATCAATGCCGTTTTTCTTTGGGTGGTTTATATGAAACGATGGGGACTCGCTTTAATTGCCCTGCTGGTATTGAGCCTAGTGCCGAGCGTCGCGTTTCACGCGGTCTCGGCGGCAACGACGACCGTTCAAATAAACCCCACCGACGACGCGTACGTCAAGGACACCGCTCCAGATTCAAACTACGGCTCCGATAGCAGTCTCTACGTTGGAACTTATTACAGGGACAATGCGAACGAGAGGGCTTACCTCAAATTCGACCTCTCCGGCATTCCGGACAACGCGGTCATAGTCAGCGCGACCCTCCACGCATACACCTATTGGGGCGCCTACTCAACCCCGGTAAACATAAGCGCCTACGCGGTTTCCGACGATTCCTGGACTGAGGACTCGATAACTTGGAACACCAAGCCTGCCGCCGGGGAACTTCTCGATAAGGATTTAGTCCCGGATTCAAACAAAAGGACGGATCCCGTGAGGCACTGGTCCGTCTGGAACGTGACGGACTTCGTTAAGGCAGAGTTCTCTGGCGACAAGGTGGTCAGCTTCGTCCTTGTCTCCGACGTCGAGGGCATCGTGACCGAGAGCATTGGCTACAACTCCAAGGAGAGCTCGTACGGAAACTATCCATACCTCGAGGTCGTCTACTACGTCCCCGAGGGGCCAAGCTATCAGCCCATCAGGGAGATAAGGGAGAACTGGGAGACCGGCAAGCAGGTCGTCACCAGCGGAATAGTCATAGGCACCAAGTACAACGGCTTCTTCATTCAGAACGGCACCGAACCCAACAGCGGCATCTACGTTTACACCGGGAGTACTCCCTCCGTGAAGGTCGGTGACGTCGTTCAGGTAAACGGAACCACCGCCGTTTGGAAGGGTCTCTACGAGATATCCAACCCGAGCTACAAGGTGGTTGGAAAGGCCGAACTTCCGGAGCCAGTAGTTCTCAAGGTGGGGGAGATCAACGATTCATACCAGAGCATGCTCGTTAGGCTGGAGTGGATCAGGGTCACCAGGGTCGATGGAAAGCTGATCACCATAGCCGACGACACTGGAAGCCTCGTCCTCTACGACTACTACGGGGTTATGGACGTCACCACGGGCAAGATACTGAAGTACCTTGACGGTATCGGCTACAAGTACAACGTTATGGAAGTCTACCCGCTCGATTACGAGCTTTACATTCCGTCGATAGGTATCTCCGAGGTCGGCAGGCCGGAGTACGCCATCAAGGGTGTCCCGATGAGGTTTAAGGTCACCGTCATTAACAACGGCGAGGTCGCCGACAACGTCACGGTTGTTCTCTACGCCAACGGCGTGAAGGTTGGAAACGTCACCCAGGAGATAGCTGTCAATGGAAGCGCCATCTACGAACTCTCTTACGTCCCGACCGAGCTGGGAGCGCTGTCGATAGACATACAGGTCATCACCACCGACTGGGGCCTCATTGACGAGAGGATATACGACTACAAGGTGGTTCCGAATCCCAACGTCATTGCCTACGGCCTTACTCCATACTACGAGCGGCTCTACTCTAAGGAGATGGAAACCCTCACCCCCCTCTACGAGAACCTCACCTGGACCGTGAACGAGCTCCAGTCCTGCGGTGTTGACCTCGGTGACTTCGCCCCGCGGGTTCAGTGGATAGAGGAGAGCATGGTGGAGATACAGAGGCAGTACCAGCTTTACGACACCCTCAAGGGGCTCCTCATCAAGCAGAACCCGTACAGGAACGCCTACTACTATCCGGTGATGGTGCACATAAGAAAGGCCGCCATGCTTGGCAGGGACGTGACCGAGGAGATCAACGATGTCCTTCCGGTTCTCCAGGCCGCCCTTGCCCAGGTTCAGCCCATGTGCCACCCGCCGGCCCCGGCCAACGAAACCGAGGCGAACCCTGGCAACGAAACCGTTCCTGGAAATGAGACCGGAACCACGCCCGAAACCAACGTCACCCCGACCACCAACATCACCCTGAAGGTTACCAAGGTCCTCATCGACGCCTCCCACGGCCAGTACTACGTCAAGGAGGCCGGGGTCAGCTACCTGGTGGACAAGATACAGAGCGAGCTCGGCTGGGAAGTTGAGATAAACCAGCTCCCGCTCACTTACGACCTTCTCAGGCAGTACGACGTCGTCATAATAACCGACCCCAAGGACGACTTTACCCCCGCTGAAATCGAGAGTCTCAAGAAGTACGTAGAAAACGGAGGGGGTCTCTTCATAGCGGGCGAGTGGTACAAGTACCTCAACGCCGATAACCTCAACGCGATAGTCGGCGACTACGGCATTACCTTTAACGCCGACGAGCTCATGGACGACGACAAGAACAGCGGCAGGCCGTACTACCCGTTCGTCGGAATCTACAACAAGGACCACCCGGTCATGAAGTTCGTGCCCGACGACTGGACGATGTACTACAACGGTGACACCCTGACGATAAGCGGAAACGCCGTCTGGCTCATCAAGGGCTACGACACCAGCTACTCAGTCGATGCCGACGGAAACGTGGTCAGGATAAAGGGAACCAACCCGATAATAGCCGCCGCTGTGGACCTCGGCACCGGCAGGATAGTCGCCTACGGCTCCAGCAAGGCCCTCAGCGACAGCTACTACCAGAAGTACATCAAGAGCAACTGGCCCTTCATCAAGGGCGCCCTCCTCTGGCTTGCCCACCAGGAGTGACCTCTTTCTTCTCCCCCTTTCTGAATTTTCCGTGGTTTGAGGCTTAGATTTCCTTCGGCGGAACTAAAATCCCGAGTTCCGTTATCACTCCCCTAACGTACCGCCAGGGCGTAACGTCGAAAAGGAAGTTCCTCACCCGATAGCCCTGCCGCGCGTAGGGCCTCTCCATGATCTCTATCTCTTCCGAGGTCAGCTCCAGGTGGAGCTTGAAGCTTTCGGCTGCGACATAGAGGGGAACGCCGCCCTCGTGGCAGGCAAGGGCTAGGAGATAGGTCCCGGCCTTGTTCACCACTGCCCCGTCGCGCGTCACGCTGTCGGCGCCTACCAGGGCGAGTGTGGCGTTTCCGGCAAAGAGGCCCAGCTGGGCGTCGGTTATAACCTCGAAGGGAATTCCAAGGGACTCCAGCTCCCTCGCGAGGGCGATCCCCTCGTAGTCCGGTGCGCTCTCGGTGAGGATAACCCTAAAGCGTTTGCCCTTCTTCTTAGCGGCCTTGAAAATTTCAAGAACAGCGGACGAGAAGGAGTGTGTGATTACAACCTCGTTTTCGTCTATCAGCTCGCTTCCGATGTTGCCTATCTCGCGCTTCGCTTCCTCCCCGAGCCTGATGAACTCCTCGGCCCTCGTCCTCACCCGATCCGGATCACCCGTTATCGGAATGAACCTGGTCAGATTGTACAGGGAAGCCATCGTCCGGTTCACGGCGGGGATTTCCCTCCTCATTTCCATCAAGGCATTCTCAAGCTCTTTCCCCTCGAGGAGTTCAGAGAGGACTATGTACGCCTCGGCGCCCTTCCTGGCCAGCCAGCTGGCGCCCCTTATCCTCTCGGCTCGCATCTCTTCAAGGAGCGAACGGACCTCCGGCGGAAGCATAGGTATCACTCCAGCGCCTTCTTATCACCCTTTCGCTACCAGCCTTCCTCGAAGCGTATCCCCTTTGACTCCATGAAGGCTTTGGCCTTCTCTATCTCCTCCTCGCTCTCGCCGAAGAGGATTATCCCGATGTACTTCCCGAAGCCCTTGGGCGAGGAGTGAATTCTGACGTTAAAGCGCTCCAGCGTCTCGTTGAGTATCGGTGCGAGCTTGCTCTCGTCGGTTATCTCAGCCAAGAGCTTCCTCTGGACGAACTTCCGCGAGCCGAGCCTCGGCAGGACTTCCCTCTCAAGCATCGCCTTCATCTCGCGAGGCATTCCGGGAAGGACGAATATTTTAACGCCGTCATGCTCGATGTAAGCGCCTGGAGCGGCGCCCTCGGTGTTCTCCAGCGGTTCCGCCCCCTCAGGCAGGTAGGCCATCTTCTTTCTTGCCTCGTTCAGCTCCGGGTCGTCTATGAGGCCCTTCGCATAAAGCTCGCGGTAGAACTGCCTAATCCTCTCTAGGCAGGGTTCGCAGAGGACGAGCTTCCTTCCGAGAGCTTCAGCGACCGCTAGCATCGTAACGTCGTCGTGGGTCGGCCCGAGCCCGCCCGAAATCACCAAAACCTCTGGCTTCCTCGCGAGGATTTCCCTCACAACGGCCTTTATCTCCTCAACGTCGTCTCCAACGGTTGTCTTCCTCCTCACCCAGTGGCCCCGCTCGGTCAGCTTCTGGGAGATAAAGGCCGAGTTGCTGTCCACGGTGTTTCCTGTGAGCAGTTCGTCGCCCACCGTCAGCACCTCGGCGAACATCTCCACCACCGGTGGGGGATTTCTCCCAAGTCCTTATAATACCAGCGGAGGGGTTTTCCAGAAATCCGTCAAAAATCCCCACTTCCGAGACCACTTTTCACCACGAGTGAAAACAAGGCTTAAGTATTTTACCGCTGTAAAACTCCTGGTGATAGCATGAAGGTGAAGGTGGGAATCAACGGCTATGGGACAATAGGCAAGCGCGTCGCCTATGCCGTAACGAGACAGGACGATATGAGGCTCATCGGTGTGACAAAGACCAAGCCCGACTTCGAGGCCTACCGCGCGATGGAGCTTGGAATTCCGGTTTACGCTGCCAGCGAGGAGTTCCTGCCGAGGTTCGAGAAGGCCGGCTTCGAGGTCGCGGGCACTCTAGGCGACCTCCTCAACGAGGTTGACGTAATCGTAGATGCCACCCCCGGCGGAATGGGGGCAAAGAACAAGAAGCTCTATGAAAAGGCGGGCGTCAAGGCGGTCTTCCAGGGCGGTGAAAAGGCGAGCGTCGCGGAGGTTTCCTTCGTGGCCCAGGCCAACTACGAGAAGGCCCTAGGCAAGGACTACGTCCGCGTCGTGTCGTGCAACACGACGGGTCTGACCAGAACCCTCAGCGCGATTCAGGAGTACATCGACTACGTCTACGCGGTGATGATTCGCCGTGCCGCCGACCCGAACGACGCCAAGCGCGGCCCGGTCAACGCCATAACGCCGAGCGTTACCGTTCCGTCCCACCACGGACCGGACGTCCAGACAGTCATTCCAATAAACATCGAGACCTCGGCTTTCGTCGTTCCGACCACGCTCATGCACGTCCACAGCATAATGGTCGAGCTGAGGAAGCCGGTGGAGGCGAAGGACGTCGTTGATATCTTCGAGAACACCACGCGCGTTCTCCTCTTCGAGAAGGAGAGGGGCTTTGACAGCACGGCCCAGCTCATAGAGTTCGCCCGCGACCTGCACAGGGAGTGGAACAACCTCTATGAAATAGCGGTCTGGAAGGAGAGCATAAGCGTCCGCGGAAACAGGCTCTTCTACATACAGGCTGTCCACCAGGAGAGTGACGTGGTTCCTGAGAACATAGACGCGATAAGGGCCATGTTCGAGCTGGCAGATAAGTGGGAGAGCATAAAGAAGACGAACGGGAGCCTGGGGATTTTGAAGTGACTAGACCTTCAACTTTTTCTTAATTTCCTCCACGCCCAGCCCCCTCACCAACAAATCCTTCTCCCTGCTCGCCTCTCCGCGGATTATCTTCACTTCCGTCCCGAGAACCTTCGAGAGGAACTTGACGAGTTCCTTGTTCGCCTTCCCCTCCACCGGCGGGGCCTTTATCTTCACCTTCAGCCTTCCGCGCCACTCGTCGATTCCTTCGACCTCGTTTCTCTTCGCCTTCGGCTGGACGTAAACGAGCAGGAGCGTCCCGTCCTTGGTTTCCTTCAGGAACTCCATTCCACCACCCGGAAATGGTGAGGTTAAGCCCTTTAAACCCCTTTGCTCTACCTTGCACCATGAGGACCTTCATAATCAAGGCGAACGAGGCCCACACGAGGGCGGATTTCAAGCTGAGCGACCTTCCAGGAACGAGCGGCAGGATAGACGTGCTGTGCAGGTTCCTCAACTCCGCCTTCCTGCTCTCCCACGGCTTCAGAAAGAACGTCCGCGTCTGGCTCCTCCTCTACGGCCCGCCGGACCCGCCCAAGGCGATACGCTTCGAGGGCCCAAAGCTGAGGGTTCGCCTCAACCCCGACGAGAGGAGCACGGCGAAGCTGATAATGAGGGCCCTCAAGGCAGGTGAAGGTCTCAGGGAGCCGGGGAAGGAGGTAGAGGTGTACCCCGGCCTGTACGTGAGCAACAGGACCTTCGAGGACGTGGTGAGGCTCACCCTCAAGGGCTCGGCCCTCTACTACCTCCACGAGGAGGGAAGGCCAGTGAGCGAGGTGTCGTTCCCTCCCAACGTCGCCTTCGTCCTGGGCGACCACAGAGGGCTGAGCGGGGAGGACGAGGCCTTCCTCAACGGAATAGCGGAGCGGGTGAGCGTCGGGAGGAAGAGCTACCTGGCCTCCCACGTGGTCGCTTACGTGAACATCTTCCTCGATTCCCTGGAGAACCCGCCCTAGTACTTCCACACCACCTCCGGCGGAAACTCGCCGCGTTTAAGCCTTTCGAGTATCTCCCTCGCGACGGAATAGGCAAAGTCGAAGGTATCCCTGTCAATTACGCCGTAGTTGAGGGCCATCTCAAGCTCGTCCTCGTCGAGGAGAAACGCTCTTCCGTCCGGAAAGACAAAGATGTCAAGGAAAAGGTCGAGCATCTCTATCGTGTTTCCTTCGCGCTTCGTGTAGGCCAGGACATCGACGTAGAGGCCTTTGAACTCACCGTTTTCGTCGTAGACCTTCAGAACGTCGTAGTTCTCCCCGATGAAAGCGAAGTAGAGCATAGTGTAGCCGTTCCGTATTACCTCAACGCCGTTCACCTTAAGAGGGGCCAGCATTCCCTCAAAGCGGGATTTCGCGATTACCACCTCTCCCAAATCCGCGACGACCTCATCGTCCCTCTCGAGAATCCTGTTGGGAATTCGCCGGTAGATGAGGTGGATTTTCTCGCTCATGTTCCCCCGGAAAACTTTGGATTAACCTTTTTATATTTTCATTCCCAATGGCCTAAGATGGGAATGCGAACCCTGCGGGAGATTGAGGCAATACTTAGGGAGCACAAAGAAGAGCTCCGCAGGAGGTTTGGAGTTAGTTCGATTGCCATATTCGGCTCCTACGCGCGGGGTGAGCAGACCGAACTCAGCGACGTTGATATACTCGTGGAGTTTGAGAGGCCAATCGGTTGGGAGATAGTGGACCTGAAAGACTACTTGGAGTCCCTTCTCGGGGTTGAGGTCGATCTTGTCACGAAGAATGCCGTCACAGGCAGAAAGAGGCTCTGGGAGCACATAAAGGGGTACCTCGTTTATGTCTAAGCGGGACCCTTGCCTGTTTTTGAACGACATACTTGAGGCGATTTTCAGAATTGAGGAGTACACCGAAGGTTATGAGTTCGAGGACTTCATAAGGGACAGGAAAACCGTTGATGCTGTTTTGAGGAATTGAAATAATAGGGGAAGCCGCCAGGTATGTGCCGGAGAGAATAAGGGAAAACTATCCAAACGTACCATGGAGGCGTGTCGTTGGGCTTAGAAACGTTGTGATTTACCATTATTTTGGCGTGGATCTGAATATTGTCTGGACAATAATCCGCTTCCAGTTACCAGAACTGAAAGAAAGCGTGGAGAAAATAGCGGGAGAGCTTTGTTAAACATACTCCCCAAAAATCAGCTCCCTGAGCTTCTCCGGCAGCTTTTCAATCTTCACCCTCACCTGCTCCCTCGTGTCGCGGTCCCTTATCGTCACCGTGTTGTCCTTGGGCGTCTGGTTGTCTATCGTCACGCAGTAGGGCGTTCCAATCTCGTCGTAGCGCATGTAGCGCCTGCCGACGGTGTCTTTCTCGTCGTAGACCACTATGAAGCCCGCCTTCTGGAGCTTCCTAAAGACGTCGTAGGCGATGCTCCTAAGGGGTTCTTTGGCCACGAGCGGCAAAACCGCGACCTCAATCGGCGCCATGTCCTTCTTCAGCCTGAGGTAAGTCCTGTCCTCCTCGATGACGAGGCTGTTCTCGAGGAGCAGGTAGAATGGCCTGTCTATTCCGAAACTCGGCTCGAGGACGTGCGGGACTATCTTCTCGCCGGTTATCTTCTCCTCGACCTCTTTGATTACGAAGTCGTCCCTTTCAAGCTCGTAGCCGTCGATTGTAATTTTGCCCTCCTTCTCGAGCTTCTCAACCAGCTCGCGCTTCTTCTCCTCGTCCCAGTCCATTATTAGCTCGTTTATCCTCTTGGCGTCCTTCTTGAGCTTCGGCCCGACGCGCTTCATGTTGAGGCTCACTTTGAGGCGCTTGACTATCTTGGGCTCGTCGTAGTGGATCAGCACGGTCAGATCTGCCCCGCTCATCTTCATGTGCTTGCTCAGGTCGTAGTCGCCCCTGTTGGCTATACCAACACACTCAACCCAGCCGAAGCGCTCGCTGTGTATCTCGGCGTCCCAGGTGTCGCGCGAGTAGTGCGCCCTCTCCTCGGGCAGCTGCTGGCGGAACCTTATCTTGTCCTCGGGAATGCCTATGTCTAGGAGGACGCGCTTGACCATGACCATGTAGTAGGCGAAGAATGTGTTCATAATGTAGCCCCGCTTTACCGCCTCCTCGGCGGTAAGCTCAATAATGCCGAGGTTCTTGAGCTGGTGCTCTATCGGGTAGAGCCTGAGCTTTTCGTCCTTGACCTCGTCAAAGTGTGGGTGCTCGCTTTCCTTCGGGTTGAAGAATATCTCAGCCTCCGCCTGCGTGAACTCCCTGAGGCGTAGCATGCCCTGCCTCGGTGAGATCTCGTTTCTGTAAGCCTTTCCTATCTGGAAGACGCCGAAGGGTAACTTGTTCCTCGCGAAGGCGTTCAGCCTCTTGAAGTTCACGAAGATGCCCTGTGCAGTTTCAGGTCTCAGATAGCCCTTCTGGTCTCCGTAGGGGCCTATCTTGGTCTCGAACATGAGGTTGAAGTACCACACATCGCTCAGCTCGCCGCCGCACTCGGGACAGCGGACGTCGTGCTCCCTAATGAGCCGGGTGAGGTGCTCCGCGCTCATTCCCTCGGTGTCTATGCCGAGGGCCTCCTCGACGAGGTGGTCAGCCCTAAACCTGGCCCCGCACTTCCTGCACTCGACCAGCGGATCGACGAACTTCTCGACGTGGCCGCTGGCGATGAAAACCTTCTCGGGCGTTATATCCGGCGTCTCCAGCTCGAAGAAGCCCTCCCTCTGGAAGGCTTCCCTGATTTTCTGCTCTATCTTCCTCTTTATCGTCGCACCGAGCGGGCCGTAGTCGTAGAATCCTCGTGAACCGCCGTAGATTTCAAAGCTACCCCATGCAAAGCCCCGCCTCCTCATCAAATCCTGAAGAACCTCATACTTATCGGGCTTCTCTCCCATGCTCTACCACCTGAAACTGGAGTAAGGCCAGCTCATAAAAAGCTTTTGGGGCGGGAATCGTCAGAGTGGCGAAAGAAAAGAAAGCCTCAGGGGCCGATCATTTCCAGCACGAGAACCCCCACTGGGGGAACCTCCACGGCTCCTGAGAGAACCGCTCCCGACCGGTTCTCGGGCCATACCACCCTCCACTCCCCCGCGGGTAGCTCCAGCTCGGCGGGCTTCCTCCAGCTGTTCGCCACGACCAGAACCTCGTCGTCGTGTCCCCTGAAGAAGGCCATGACTCCGCCGCTGGCGCGGTAGAACCTTATCTTGCTGCTCCTGAGCGCCGGGACGTCGTTCCGGAGCCGGGCCAGGGAGCGGTAGTGCTCGAGCACCTCCCCGTTGGCCTCGTCCCACTGTATCGGGTAGCGCTGCTCGTCGTAGTGGTTCTTGTCACCGAGAAGGCCCCTCTCGTCACCCTGGAAGGTCACGGGCGTTCCCGGCAGGGTGTAGAGGAGCGTCGAGAGAAGCTTGAGTCTCTGGACGGACTCGTTAGACGGCACGTCGCCGAGAGAACCACCACCGAGGTCAGTCAGAACCCTCGAGGTATCGTGGGAATCGACGAGGTTGAAGCCCATGGCCGCGACGTTCTCTCCATAGGACGCGTAGTACCTTCCCATCATCTTCATCGCGGCCTCGCCGCTGAGGTAGCCCCTGGCGTAGTTCAGGAGTATCTCCCTGCCGAGGGCGTAGTTCATCAGCGAGTCAAAGCGATCCCCCTGAACCCACTCCGGCGAGAGCGTCCATATCTCTCCGACGAGGTAGGCATCTGGGTGCCTCCCCTTAACCCGCTCCCTGAGCTCCCGGAAGAACTCCTTCGAGTCAAGGACTTCGTTGGGGACGTCCACCCTAATGCCGTCGAAGCCGAAGTCGAGCCAGTACAGGGCCGCCCCGATGAGGTACTCCCTCACCTCTGGATTCGTCGTGTTGAGCTTCGGCAAACTGCCTATCCCCCACCAGCCGAGGTAGGCGTTCCCGTCGCCCAGCCTGAAGGGCCACTCCTTCACGAAGTACCAGTCCCAGTACGGGCTCTCTCTGCCCCTCGAAGCAACGTCCAGGAAGGCCCAGTGGCCTATCCCGTTGTGGTTGGGAACGAAGTCGAAAATTACCCGGATCCCCCTTCTGTGAGCCTCGTCCAGGAACTCCCTGAGCTCCTCCTCGGTTCCGAACTGCGGGTCGAGGCGGTAGTAGTCGTAGACGTCGTAGCCATGGGCGCTGCCGGCCAGGAAAATCGGGTTCAGGTAGATTATCGTCACGCCTAGGCTCTGGAGGTAGTCGAGCTTCTCGGTTATGCCCCTTATATCCCCTCCGAAGTACTGGTGGCAGCAGTGGAGGGGCGTTATGGGGTCGCTCCAGTCGGAGAGGATCGGCCTCTCGTCGGTGAGCTCGTTGAACCAGAACTCGTCCGTCTGAAGCGCGAGGGGATCGTTGCTCTCGTCCCCGTTGTTAAACCTGTCGGGGAATATCTGGTATGCTATGCCATTGCTCACCCATTCAAGCTGGGGGAACCTGTCCACGCCGTCGAAGCGGAAGAACGGGCTCTCGCTAGTGTTGAGGGCGGCGAGTAACTCGCCGTCGGCCGACGTGACCGCTATGTAGTAGGAGAAGGGCTTAACGAACGGAACTTCGGCGCGCCAGATCTCACCGGAGTCCCACCAGAGCTGGAGTTCCATCGTGTAGTTCCCCCCGTCCGTGACGAGAACCGCGGACCTGACCGTGCCCGGCTTCACACCGATCCTCACGACCGTCCTGTTGTCCGCGACGCTCAGGTAAGCAGGGTTTCCGGGGTCAAACTCAATCTCAACCCCCTGGCTTCCATTGACTATCCTCACCGCGTTCTTTCCGCCGTAGCCATCGTCGGCGTAGCCGTCCGCATCGGGATCAACGGGATTCCCTCCGTTTCCGGTGGCCATGTCCTTGACCCACTGGCCGTCTATGAAGTACTTGTACTCGTACCTGCCGGGGGCGAGGCAGATTTCTATTCTCCAGGTGCCGTTGTTCAGCTCCATCGGCCACTCGGCCCAGCCGTTAAAGCTCCCACGCAAGCTGACCGAGCCAACCGACTCATTGCCCGGAACGTAGCGGAAGACGACCGGAACCCTGCCAGGAGGGCAGGCCTCGCCGGGACCGAGGTAGAGGGGAGTGTAGTTCCCCCGCGGCAGCTCCAGCCGTATCCCCCCGGAAGGGTACTGCGCTGAGGTGCCGGTTAGAGAAGACATTTCAGTCCCGGTTCCCGTCGATGAACCCGGAGAAACGCAACCACTGGCCAAGGCGGCGAGGAGGAGAACTATTACCGCAAGACCCTTCACCTTCATTGACTCCACCGTAATCACCGTGGGTGATACAGGATTATATGTCTTTCTGGGAATGCACCGTGGGAGGAACTTCAGTCCGGCCGGGAAGAAACAGCCTCACCGAGCGGAAGAACGGAAAGAGTTATAAACCGTTCCCCTCGTTTAGGCTATGAGCTTTGATTATTTGGAGGTGCGTGAAAATGGCGGAAAGACCACTCGATGTTATCCACAGGTCCCTTGACAAGGACGTGCTCGTGCTCCTCAAGAGGGGTTCCGAGTTCAGGGGGAGGCTCATCGGTTACGACATACACCTGAACGTCGTCCTCGCCGACGCCGCTCTCATTCAGGACGGCGAGGAGGTTAAGAGGTACGGTAAAATCGTCATCAGGGGAGACAACGTTCTGGCCATCTCCCCGGTCGAGATTGAGTGAGACCCCGGAGGTGTGAGCGATGGGAAGCGGAACAGAGCCGAAGGGCAGGAGGAACCACACTCCGACTCACATCAGGTGCAGGCGCTGCGGAAGGCGCGCCTACAACGTCAAGAAGGGCTACTGCGCCGCTTGTGGCTTCGGCAGGAGCAGGCGCATGAGGAAGTACCGCTGGTCCCACAAGTGGAAGAAGAAGAGGAACCTCCTCTGAACCCTTTTCTTTTAACCCTACCGTCGTGTTTGCCCCCTCCTGTCCACCGCAACGCTTTTTAACTTAAACGTTCTTCTTTTCGTTTAGAGGGACGTCTTAATGATACACCTCAACGAGGAGCAGAGAAGGCTGTGGAAGTTAGCGTGGCCGGCTATAATGGGCAACATCTCCCAGACGCTTCTCAATCTAGTGGATATGATGATGGTCGGCCAGCTCGGGTCCCTAGCCCTGGCCGCGGTTGGCCTCGGTGGCCAGGTTAGCTGGTTCATGATGCCCATAATGGCGGCCGTCGCTACCGGAACCCTCGCGCTGGTGGCCAGGTTCGTGGGGGCAGGGGAGGGAGACAAGGCCACCCTCACCCTCGAGCAGAGCCTCTACCTGGCTTTCCTCCTCGGGATCCCGGTCATGCTCTTCGGGTGGGTCTTCGGAGACGACATTCTGAGGATAATGGGGGCGAAGCCGGACGTAATCGCTTTGGGCTACGAGTACATCAAGGTACTCTTCGCCTTCTATCCGATCCGCTTCGCAGGCTTCACCGCCTTCTCGGCTCTCAGGGGTGCTGGTGACACGAAGACCCCGATGAAGCTCGGTATCCTAATGAACATCATAAACGCGACCTTCGACTACCTCCTCATCTTTGGAAAGCTGGGCTTCCCAGAGCTCGGTCCCGTTGGAGCCGCCTGGGCCTCAGGGCTGGGTATAACGACGTCGTTCCTCCTCGGCCTCTACCTCCTCTGGAGCGGAAGGCTGGTGCTCCAGTTCAAGCCCAGCTGGAGCTTCCACCCCGAGATGGCGAGCAGAATCCTCCGCATTGGCGTGCCCACGATGATAGAGCGCGGCATCTTCAGCTTCTACAACTTCCTCTACATGAGCATAGTCACGCGCTTTGGAACGGTCGCGTTGGCCGCCCACCAAGTCGGCCTCAGGGTGGAGAGCATAGCCTATATGCCGGCCTTTGGCTTCAACGTGGCCACTTCCGCCCTCGTTGGCCAGAGTCTCGGGGAAGGAAACCCCGAGAAGGCCGAGCGCACCGTTTATGAGGCCCTCAAGATGGTCGGGGTTTTCATGGGGATCATGGCGGTCGTGATGATAGCCTTCCCGCGCTATCTCGTGATGCCTTTCCTGAACCCAAGTGATCCGAACTACAATGAAGTCCTCCGCCTGGCGAGCATCTACCTGATAATAGTCGGAATAAGCGAGATTCCGCTCGGCTGGCTCTTCGTCCTCGGAGGTGCGCTGAGGGGAGCTGGCGACACGAAGACCCCGATGTACATAACGGCGATAAGCAAGCTCCTCTTCCGCATAGTGCCGGCTTACCTTCTCGGGTTTGGCTTCACCATAGGCCCGATACACTTCGAGGGCCTCGGAGTAATAGCGGCGTGGATAGCGATGAGCCTCGAAACCTTCACCACCGCGGCCCTCTTCTGGTGGGCGTTCAAGAGGGGCAGGTGGAAGTACGTGAAGGTGTGACGGTAACGTTGATATCTCCGTAATGTGTTAATGCGTTCTTGTAAACGGTGGTTGTGTGACCGTGATAATCATTCGCGTCCCGGACGAGCTGAAGGAGAAGATGAAGAAGTACGACATCAACTGGAGCGAGGAGATACGGCGGTTCATAGAGCAAAAGATCAGAGATGAAGAAAAGGCAAAATTGCTCGACGAAATTGACTCCTTCCTCAAAAGCGTCCCCACGCTTGAAAGAGGAAAGGCCACAAAGCTCGTGAGGGATTCCCGTGATAGTAATTGACACGTCCGCCCTCATGAAGTATCTCCTGAAAGAGGGGGGTGGGAGACGGTTTCGGAATTCCTTAGAAAGAGCGGGGATCTGGCCTAGCTGCAAATGGCGCTGATTGAGGGTGCTAATGCCGTGTGGAAAAGGTACAACCTGTACAAGGACATATCCATTGAAACCGCTCGGAAAATACTGGACTATCTCCACGCCACCGAGGGTATAACACCGTACGAAAATCCGCTTCAGTATCTCCCAGAGGGGAAGAAAATAGCCTTGGAGCACAAAATCACGGTTTACGACGCCCTCTACATAGCTCAGGCCCTCAAGTACGGCAGGCTCGCCACCAGCGATGAAAAGCAGGAAAAAACAGCGAAAAAGCTCGGCGTCGAGGTGTTCTATCTTAAAGCGCCGAGACGTTGAAGAGGGCCTCCATCAGCCTTCCGAAGAGATAGCTCAGGAACGCCGCACCCAGGCCGGTCGTTACCATCTCGACGACCTTCTTCTTTATGGATATTCCAGATAGGAGTGAAATCAGGGTCGCCACCACCGCCAGAGCCGAGCCGGCAAGGAGTATAGAGAACGGAAGCGCGGTTAGCGAGCTGGAGGCGAGGAAGTACGGAGTGACCGGGAAGGCGACACCCAGGAGGTACGAGAGCCCCGTGTAGAGGGCCGCCCTTATCTCGTTCTCCTCCGCCTCAGGAAGGAGGAGCTGCATTATCGCCTCGCTGTTGTCCGCCAGTTCACCTGCCACCTCCCTCGCTACCTCTTCGGGCATTCCACCCTCGACGAGCTTCTCCACCAGCTCTTCAGCGGCCCTCTCGGGGGAGACCCTGAAGAGAACCTCCATCCTGTCGCGTATTGATTCCTTGATCTGCCTCTGGGAGCGGACTGAAACAAACGTCCCTATGGCCATCGAGAGCGCGCCGGCAACACCGACGATCAGACCGCTTATTCCAACGAGCTGGGGGTTGTTCGGGTAAACCGCGGAGAGACCGGTGACGGCACCGAGTATCTCAACGAGACCGTCGTTCATGCCCAGAACCAGGTCGCGGGTGTTCTCGACGTGGAAGCGCTCCTTGCTCTCGTAGAAGAACTTCTCGTGCTCCAGCTCGTCGAGGATAACCTCTTTGATCTCCTCCATCTCTTCCTCGCTGAACCTGTTGGCGTAGGTGGTGAGATACTTGAAGTACTTCTGAATTGCACTGTTCTCGCCCATCTCAAGGAGGGAAGCTACCGAGCCTGGGCCGAGGAGCTTCCTCAGGAGCTTGACCGAGAAGACGGTCAGCCTCTTCACGGAAGGTCTTGGAACCTCACCGCCGTGCCGCTTTATGAAGTCGTGCCAGAACTTGGCGTGCTTCGATTCTATGTTCGAGAGCCTCAGGAATTCCTTCCTTATCTCCTCGTCCTTCTCTATCTTCGCCAGCTGGGCGTAGAGAACCGAGTCAGCGTACTCGTCCCTGTAAAAGTCCCTCGCGAGTCTTATCATCTCGTCCATTCCCTCACCCCTCAATAGAGAACGGTGAAGTGGTTAAATGGATATCGGCTACTTCGAGGGCTTCATGGCCTCAAGCACAGCATCGAAGGGTGCGTCCGTTTTTATTGCGGTGGGGGAGAAGTGCGTCCTCGTCGCACGGTAGCCGGTTTCACGTAGGGCCTTGATTACATCGGCGAGCTTCCCGACCTGAAGGCCGTTCCTCCTCGCGAGGGCGTGCGTGTCGTAGTGGAAGGGGAGGTCGAGTTCTTCGGAGAGGACTTCGAGAAACGGGAGGGTCTTCTTGTGGGCAAGGGCTTTTTCCTCCGCCAGATCTAGCATGTCCTCAACGAATTCCTGCTCCTTGAGGGGACCGAGCCAGAGAGGACCGTGTGAGGGTGCCTTCTCCGGGAGGAAACCCGTCTCGTACTCGAAGCGCCCGCTGGCTTCCTGCCTGAGGTAGCCAAGATTTGAAAGGCTCTCGTCGGCCTTCCTCGCACCGCTCCTGAGCCTCAAAAACGCTCTGAAGTAGTGGTCGCGGTAGTAGGCGAGGAGAACCTCGATGCCGAGGTCGTACTTTGCCGCGTACCTGACGACCGTCCCTATGAGAATCCTCAGCCCGGCCTCGTGGCAGAGCTCGCCCCTTATCGGCTCGGCGAGGTACTTCCTCCTGCAGGCCTGCCTGTAGGCCCCACATAGGACGCCTGTGTCTGTAGCTGTTACCGCCAGAACCCCCCGCCTTTTCACGCTCCTCAAGGCCGTGTCGAGGAACTCGACCGGCGAACCGAAGGGGTCCAAGTCCAGAAAGTCGAAGTAGCGGAACTTCTCGGCCATCAGCCTGTTGGCATCGTCGTGGTTGGCCACCACCGTTTTCTCGCCGCGAAAGACGAACCTTCTCTCACCGAGCATCTCGCCCTCAACATTGAGGTTTCTCCTAACGTTTTCCAGAATCAGGTTGAAGGCTTCTTCGCTTATGTCGTTCAGCCAGACCTCCCCCGCTGGGGTCTCAAGGGCGTAGCGAATGCCCCTTATCCCGGTCGCGGAGAGGGCATCAAGGACTCTTCCAGGCTTGAGCACGCTAACAGCCAGGACGCTCACGTCCCTGTTGAGTGCCATCACGGGGTTGTAAAAGACCGGGGCATCGTATATCCTCTCAGCCTTTGGGACAAGGATTCCTGCAAGACCCTCGCGCACCTCAACGAATTCCATTCTCTCACCGGAGAAAGAAAAGGTTGAAGTGTTTAAAGGGTTGCGCTCAGAGAATCTCAACGTAGTCCCCAAGGGCCTGGCCCGGCAGGCCGGGCTTGAAGTAGGCCTTGACCTCGCCCCTGTTGCCGTGGGGCTTGAGGATCTTGCCGTACATCTTCCTGCCGGTAGGGGTTCTCCAGACGACCTTCCTGCCTATGAGCCTTGAGGCCGCGTTCCTGTCGTCGATGCCGAGGGGCTTTAGAATCATATGGTGGTTGTCCTGGTGCTCCTTGGTTCCGGCGTAGGCAAGGACGAGAGCCTTTCCCCTGGCCATCGCCCTCACCCCCACCGAAGGGGGTTCGCGGGGTGGAATTTTTAAGTTTTATCCCCTCCGGCGAACGCCGAGAGTCCCTCGTCTATCTCCAGGATCTCTCTGAGAGACTTGATTTTGAGGAAATTCTGTCTCTCGAACAGGAGCGCAACATCGCTCTTGTAGGGGGAAGCCTTCTGGACGAGGAGGGTGTTCTCGTCGAGAATGTACGTGAACCTGCTCGGACTGTCGTCCACCCAGACGAAGGGCTCCTCGGGGTACAGCTCGCGCAGGTTCTCGAACTTCTTGAGCATATCTTTGGTGCCCCTGAATGTTATCACTTCGTCGAACTCGTCGTACCAGTCCGTCTTCTTCATGAAGATTACCTTCCCGCCGGGGTAGGTGTGCTCGCCGGAGAAGCTGATGACGTAGCGGCCCCTTTTCCTGAGCGTCCTGATGACGTTCCTCGAGTGGGGGAAGTCCTTGATGTACCTCGGCATGAGCTTGTAGTACTCGTGTATAGTCCCCTGTGCCACCAGCTCGTGTATAACCCCGAGGTACTGGTATGTGAGCTTTCCCTTGATGAAAAGGAACAGGGCCTTATAGTAATCGTCATAGAGGTCGCTCTCTATCACGGCTGGAATTGTCTTCTCAATAGCTATGCGGAGGGCCTTCTCGACAGCCCCGGTGCTGTCCACGAGCGTCCCGTCGAAGTCAAAGAGGTAGACCACCATGGATTAAAGTATCACTCGGGGAGTTATAACCTTTCCTGAACCCGAAAGGGTTTTATTGGACGCGAGATTACAGGGAACGGGTGGTTGCCACATGAGGATTGAAAAACTCAGGGAGTTCATAACCGAAAAAGAACTTGACGGCGTTCTAATAACCGGGAGGGAAAACCTCTTCTACTTCACCGGCTCATCACCCGTCCTCGGTGGATACCTCGTCGTCACACCTGACGATGCCATCTTCATCGTCCCCGAACTTGAATATGAGGAAGCCAGGGAAAGCTCCAAAGTTCCGGTCGAAAAGTTCAAGACGGGGAAGGAGCTCTACGAGAGGCTCTCGTCCTTCAAGCTCAGGAGGCTCGGAATAGAAGGGAGGACCAGCTTCTCCACGGTGCAAACCCTCAGGGAGAAGGCGGGTGCCGAGGACTTCGTGAGCATTGACGACGTGATACGGGACCTCCGCATAGTAAAGACGCGGGAGGAGATAGAGGTCATCGAGGCCGCCTGCAGGATAGCGGACCAGGCGATGATGGCCGCGCTGGAGGAGATCAGCGAGGGCAGGCGCGAGAGGGAGATAGCGGCGAAGATGGAGTACGTCATGAAGATGAACGGCGCGGAAAAGCCGGCCTTCGACACGATAATAGCCAGCGGCTGGCGCTCTGCCCTGCCACACGGTATAGCCAGCGACAAGAGGATAGAGAAGGGCGACCTGGTTGTCATCGACGAGGGAGCGCTCTACAGGCACTACCACTCGGACACCACGAGGACGATAGTCGTCGGCACTCCTAACGAGAAGCAGAGGGACATCTACTACGCCGTCCTTGAGGCCCAGAGGAAGGGGGTTGAAGCGGCCAGGCCGGGAATGACGGCAAAGGAACTGGACACCATCGTCAGGGACGTCATCAAGGAGTACGGTTACGGCGACAACTTCATTCACTCCACCGGGCACGGCGTCGGCCTGGAGATCCATGAGTGGCCGCGCGTGAGCCAGTTTGACGAGACGGTGCTCAAGCCGGGAATGGTGATAACCATCGAGCCTGGAATATACCTCCCCAAGTTCGGCGGGGTGAGGATAGAGGACACCGTGGTCATAACCGAGAACGGCGCGAGAAGGCTCACGAGAACGGAGAGGGAGCTGATTTAGGCCCCTCCTAACAACTTTTTAAAGGCCATCGCCTACTCTTCTCTGGGGGTGAGCGGGTGCAGATAATCCACCAGGACGTCAAGGAGGGCAAGATAAAGGTCAAGGCCGAAACCCTCGACGACCTCTGGCACCTCTACCACATCATAGACCCGGGCGATGTCGTTTACGCCAAAACGCTCCGCAAGCAGAGCCAGCGCTCGGACTCGCTCAGGGCCGAGAAGGTCGAGGTTATTCCCGTCTTCCTTGGGGTTAGGGCCGAGAAGATAAACTTCCACAAGTTCGCCAACCAGGTCCGCGTCACCGGGCCGATAGTCTACGCCAGCAGGGACGACGTCCCCCTCGGCAAGTACCACACGATAGCGATTGAAGAAGGCACGGTCGTAACGATTCAGAAGCCCCGCTGGAAGGAGCACCACATCGAGAGGCTCAAGGAGGCGGTTGAGGCATCTAAGAGGGCAAGGGTGATGATAGTCGTCATAGACGACGGCGAGGCCGACATGGCGATAATCCGCGAGTACGGCGTCGAGATACTCAAGGGGATACGCTACAACCTCGGCGGGAAGCGCTACGCCACCAACCGCGAGAGCGAGGAGAAGAAGTTCTTCCACGACGTGGCGAAGAGCATGGAGGAGATAATCAGCCGGGAAGGCATAGAGCGGGCCATAGTTGCCGGCCCCGGCTTCGTCAAGGAGGACTTCTACAAGTTCCTGCGCGAGAACTACCCCGAGCTGGCCAAGAAGGTGGTCATCGAAGATACGAGCGTTACCGGAAGGACCGGCATCTACGAGGTCATAAAGCGAGGGACCGTCGATAAGGTCTACCACGAGAACAGGGTTGCGAAGGAGGTTCAGCTCGTCGAGAAGGTGCTGGAGAACATAGCGAGAAACAACGGTTTAGCTGCCTACGGTCTCAAGGAAGTCGAGGAGGCCGTCAATTACGGTGCGGTTGAGACGCTTCTCGTTCTCGACGAGCTGCTCAAGGGCGAGAACAGGGAGAAGATCGAGGAGCTGATGGAGGCCGTCCGCTACTCCCGCGGCGAGGTGGTCGTGGTGAGCTCGGAGCACGAGGGTGGGGAGAAGCTGAAGGCCCTCGGCGGCCTGGCGGCGCTGCTGAGGTTCAGGGTGAAGTGATCAGCCGTACAGCTCCACGTAGGGGTCGCCCTCAAAGACCGGAAACTCCTTCTCCTCTCCGTTTTCGATTAGGAGGCGTTCCTTATCCTCGGTGAACTCTCCAATCTCGAACGCCCCAATTCCATTTTTGTTTAATTCTGTAATTAAAGCATCAACCTTCCCGGGCGGTGTTATCGCTATCAGCGTTCCGGTGGAGGAGACGCTCCACGGCTCAAGGCCGTAGAAGTCGAGGACCTTCTTTACGAGGGGGTCGAGCTGGAGCTTCTCGGCGTAAACCCTGAAGCCCAGTCCGGAGTTGTCCGCCACCTCGTGGAGCGCCGTTAGGCCCCCTTCGGTGGCGTCGTGCATGCCCCTGACGAAGGGTCTGGCCGTTAAGGCGTCGGGGACGACGGTTTCAGACCTGAAGTGCTCCCTGAGCCTTGCTATTTCCCTGAAGCTCAGGAACTTTCTCAGTTCCTTTTCACGGAAATACGCGGCGGAAACAGCAAACTCAAGGCCGACCTTGGCCGTGACGAGTATCCTGTCGCCGGGCCTCGCGAGTGGAAGTTTCAACTCGTCCTTCCGCACCAGCCCCATAACGGTTGTTGTGCCAGTTGGCTCCCTGATTGAGGGATAAACCCCTGTGTGGCCTCCTATTATGGAACTCCCGTAGCGCCTGCACTCCGCGTTCAGCTCACGCATCACCTTTTCCAGAAAACCCCTCCCGCTCCCGGGAGGAAGAAGCAGATCGACCACCAGCCACCTCGGCCTCGCCCCGAAGACGGCAACGTCGCTCGATGCGAAGTGGTAGGTAAAGAAGCCGAAGGTCTCCTCCGGAACGCCGAGCGTTGGATCCGTCGCGACGACGAGGTAGTGGCTTTCATCGTATTCGAGCACAGCCGAGTCGAACCCCTCCCTCGGGCCGTGGATTATCTTCGGATCCTCGATGCCGAGGTTCGGGAAGACTACCTCCCTCAGCACGTCATTCCTCAGCTTTCCGGGCGGAAGCTTCACCTTCCTTCCCCCCGAACCTTGAGACGACCCGCCTTACCTCCCCGAGGGTTTCCCCGTCGCAGTCCCAGCACATCACCTCGAAGCTCGGAACCCTCACGCTCACGCGGACC
This sequence comes from Thermococcus sp. MV11, assembly GCF_012027285.1. Classification (NCBI taxonomy): domain Archaea; kingdom Methanobacteriati; phylum Methanobacteriota; class Thermococci; order Thermococcales; family Thermococcaceae; genus Thermococcus; species Thermococcus sp. MV11. Next base: position 746,930 of record NZ_SNUD01000001.1, on the reverse strand, counting down.
TTCCTCGCTCTGGCGATTTTACTCACCTCGTAGTTCACCCTGAAGGCCAAGTCCATGAGCTCCTCCGTGACGACCTCCTCGCGGTCTATGTACTGGAGCGGACAGCCCTCGCGCCACTGCCTCCTCCTCGCGTGCTCGTACATGCGGTAGGGCCTTATTCCCGCCTCCTCGGCGAGCTTTTCCACCTCCTCGGCGGTGTACCTTATCAGCGGCCTGAAGAAGGGAATCCCAATCTTCGGTATGTCGCAGAGCCTTATATCGCCTTTGCACTGGTCAAGGAGTGCGCCTATGATCTTGTCGTTGGCGTTGTCCCCCTTGGCTAAGACCTCAAAGCCGTTGTTGAGGGCGAACCACTTGGCGTTCCAAAGCATCACCTTCTTGCAGTTTATGCAGATCGGCCCCTTCCTTCCGGTTGCCTCGCGGAGGAGGCCGTCCGTAACATCAACGAGGTAGTGCTCGATGCCAAGTTTTTTTGTAAAACCCATCGCCCAGTTCAGGGTTTCCCTCCAGCTCCAGCGGTGGAAGAAGGTCAGCGCGGAGACGTCCAGGCCGGCTTCTTTTAGGAGGTAAAGAGCCAGGCTCGAATCCTTTCCGCCTGAAAAGAGGACAAGGATTCGTTTTTCGTAGAGGCCGTTCTTCCTCGAGAACTCTCTGACGTCTCTAATTACCCTTTCAATCATGGGGAAAAAGTAACCGGGGAGGCTTAAAAACCTAAGCCTCAGACGTTCACCTTTCCGACCCACTCCTCGGCCAGGTCTCCGACGACGGGGAACTTGTAGCGTTCGCCCTGGTATGCTTTAACCATTCCCAGTATCCAGAGGGCGAGACCGAGGATCCAGAGGAGCCAGGAAATTATGCCGCCGATGTACGGAATGAATCCGAAGATCACTTGAAGCACCGTGATGCCTATGAAGGTTATCAACGATTGCATCGCATGGAAGCGGACGAAATCGCTCTCCTTCTCAAGCACCAGGAATACTATCCCCGTAACCCACCAGACAAGGTAGGCAAGCATTCCCTCGACGTTCTCGTCCAGGCCGAGGGAGGTCTTCTTTGGTTCCCCGCGTGGGGCTTCACTCATAAAGCACACCTCCCAAACTCAACTTTCTATATTCGTCCAACTCCTTAAATACCTTTCCTGCATCTGGTTTTCTCAGTTGCAAAATTGGCGAAGCCTTTAGAACCTGAAAATTTTTGATTTCAAACTTTTAAGTTGTGTTAGGCTCACCAAAGCTTTTTAAGGCTCTCGAGGGAGTTGGATATTGAATTAGGACAGCCTAACGGTGATGCTCATGATTGTACCCCTAAATGCACTCCGCCCCGGGGAAAGGGGTATCGTCGTGAACGTGCTCGGCGGACCCGCTGTCAGGCAGAGGCTGGTGGCAATGGGCCTGACCCCCGGAGCGCCGGTTCAAATAATCGAGGCCCACAGCTACGGGCCGATAATCATCTCCGTGGGAGGCGTCAGGTTCGCAATAGGCAGGGGAATGGCAGGCAAAGTGATGATCAGGAAGCTGTGAGGTGCTCCCGATGATGAAGGTGGTCGCCCTCGCAGGAAACCCGAACGTTGGCAAGACGACCATATTCAACGCGCTGACCGGACTGAGACAGCACGTCGGCAACTGGCCCGGCGTGACCGTGGAGAAGAAGGAGGGAGTGCTGGAGTACCGGGGGCAGAGGTTTCTTGTCGTGGATCTGCCCGGTACCTACTCCCTCACGGCCCACTCGGTGGACGAGCTCGTGACGAGGGATTTCCTCCTCAAGGGGAGCGCCGACGTGGTCGTGAACGTGGTAGATGCGACCGCGCTTATGAGGAACCTCTTTCTCACGATGGAGATACTTGAGATGGGCCTGGATAACGTCATAATAGCCCTCAACAAGCTCGACCTCGCAGAGAAGCACGGGATAGAGATAAACGTGAAGCGAATGGAGGAAACCCTGGGCGTTCCTGTTGTTCCGCTCAGCGCCAAGGAGGGAGTGGGCTTAGAGGAGCTGAAGGAAAAGATATACCAGATGGCCAACGGACTTCTTAAAGAACGCCCCGTGATTCCCCGCTATGACCCGGAGGTCGAGAGGGAGATAGAGCACATAACTGAGGTTCTCAGGGGTACACCGCTAGCGGAAAAGTACAACCTCCGCTGGCTGGCGGTGAAGCTTCTCCAGAGAGACGACGGAGTGATAAAGCTCGTTCTCAGGCATCTTGGAAAGGAGAAGCTCGACGAAATCATGGGACACATAGCCGAGGTGGAGGAGCGCTACAAGAGGGCGATGGATCTGATAATAGCCAGCCAGAAGTACGAGTTCATAGACGGCCTCATGCACCGCTTTGTGAGGTATTCCCACGAGCAGGGAGAGACCTTCAGCGACCAGCTGGACAGGTTTCTCACGCACCCCGTTTACGGCCTACTTGCCCTCTTTGGGGTCTTCTACCTGATGTTCAAGTTCGTCTTTGCCGTCGGCCTGCCGCTCCAGGAGCTCCTTGATGGAACGTTTTCGGCCTTTGGCGAGTGGCTAGCGCCTCACATAGCAAACGAGACGCTGAGGGGCCTTCTAGTGGACGGTGTAATAGCCGGCGTCGGCTCGGTTCTGAGCTTCTTCCCGCTCGTGTTCCTCCTCTTCCTGGCACTCTCGGTGCTCGAGGACGTTGGGTACATGGCCAGGGCCGCCGTCGTCATGGAGAGGATAATGCGCAAGTTTGGCCTTCCAGGGAAGAGCTTCATTCCCCTGGTTCTCGCCTTCGGCTGCAACGTCCCCGCCGTGATGGCCACCAGAACCCTCGACGAGGAGAGGGACAGACTGCTGACCATGCTCGTGAACCCCCTTATACCCTGCTCTGCCAGGCTCAGCGTTATAAGCTTCCTCGCAGGGGCGTTCTTCACAGGGCATCAGGCGCTGGTCGCGGTGAGTATCTACGCCACCGCCGTGCTCCTGGCCCTGCTCATGGCCTGGCTGATAGGAAAACTGGTCGTCAAGGGGGAGGAAAGTCCGTTCATCATTGAGTTACCGGAGTACCTCATCCCCTCGTGGAGAACCGTGATGCTCCACTCCTGGGAGAGGAGCAAGGAGTTCGTCAAGAAGGCCGGAACGATAATCCTCCTCGGCTCGGTAGCGATATGGTATCTCAGCAACTATCCCGTTCCGATAGGCACTGGCGAGAGTTACGCCGAAAAGCTGGGCATGTTCTTCGAGCCCTACATGAAACTGATGGGCCTCGACTGGAAGGCGGCAGTTAGTCTGCTGTTCGGAATAATCGCCAAGGAGAACGTCATATCGACCTACGGGATAATCTACGGAAGCGAGGAGGCAATAGTCGGTGCCATGACTCCGCTCCAGGCCTACGTGCTCGGCATGGTAACGACCCTGTACGTGCCGTGCATAGCGACGATAGCCGCGATAAGGGCCGAAAGCGGCTGGAAGTGGGCGGCCTTCACGGTGGTTTATATGATGGTCCTGGCGAGTATCGTGGGAATCCTGATATGGAACATCGGGACTGCCCTGGGCTACTGAGGTGTTGGAATGCTGGAGAGGATCCTGGAACTCTTGGAGAAGGGGAAAAGTCTGGACGAGATAGCGAAGGAGCTGGGGGTTCCAAGGGACGAGGTCGCCGGCGCCATGGAGGTGCTGGCAGACCTCGGCTACCTGGAGCGGGTGGAAGCGGGGGAGAGCCCCTGCGCCACCTGTCCCCTTAAGAGCGTCTGCCCCGGCTCCTGCTTCCGCTTCAGGGGGAAGGTATATCAACTCCCAGATTTCAGGCTCGACGGGAAGGACAGGGTATCGAAACCGTGATTGGCCCTTGCAGGGCTTATATTTTTTCCGCTAAACCTAATTTTTGGGGCAAAACACTTATGTGGGGCCTAAACGCGGATTTTTCGAACTTTTCACCGTCAGTTAAATCCGCCACCGCGGGTTATATATTTTATGGCCGTAAAACATATAAAACCCCCCGTCGAAATGTAGACGGTGATACCATGAAGGCGGTTATTCTTGCAGGTGGTTTCGGGACGAGGCTGAGGCCAATCTCATCGACCAGGCCCAAGCCGATGGTCCCGGTTCTCGGAAAGCCGAACCTCCAGTACATCCTTGAGAGCCTGGAGAAGGTCCAGGAGATAGATGAAGTCATTCTCTCGGTTCACTACATGAGGGGAGAGATCAGGGAGTTCATAGAGGAGAAGATGGCCGATTACCCGAAGGATATAAGGTTCGTCAATGACCCGATGCCGCTCGAAACCGGCGGAGCGCTCAAGAACGTTGAGGAGTACGTGAGTGAGGACTTCCTCGTCATCTACGGCGATGTCTTCACCAACTTCGACTTCAGGGAGCTCATAGAGGCCCACGAGGGCAACGACGGCCTCATAACGGTTGCGGTGACCAAGGTCTACGACCCCGAGAAGTACGGTGTCGTCGAGCTGGACGACGGAAACAGGGTGACCCACTTCGAGGAGAAGCCCCACAGGCCCAGGACCAACCTCGTCGATGCGGGCATCTACGTCGTGAACAGGAAGGTCCTCGAGGAGATACCGAAGGGCAAGGAGGTCTACTTCGAGAGGGAGGTACTCCCGAAGTACGTCGCCAGGGGCGAGGTCTACGCCCACAAGATACCGCGCGGGAACTACTGGATAGACCTCGGAACCCCCGAGGACCTCTTCTACGCCCACCAGGTGGCGATGGACGAGATAACCAGGGAGAACGGCTACTTCGTCGTCAGGGAGGGGGCCGAAGTCCCGGAGGACGTCGAGATACAGGGCCCGGTTTACATAGACGAGGGGGTCAAGATCGGGCACGGCGTCAAGATAAAGGCCTACACCTACATAGGCCCGAACACCGTGGTGGAGGACAGGGCCTACCTCAAGCGCTCGATACTCATCAGCCACGACGTGGTTCGCGAGAGGGCCGAGATAAAGGACAGCATTCTCGGCGAAGGTGTCGTCGTCGGGAAGAACGTTATCCTCAAGGAAAACGCCGTCGTCGGCGACTACGCGAGGATATACGACAACCTCGTCATCTACGGCGCCAAGATACTGCCCTGGAAGAAGGTCGAGGAGTACGAGGCCTACATCAGGATAAAGCTCGACCCGACCAAGGTGAGGCCCGGCGCCACGCCGGAGCGCTGCCCGCTCGGCCTGCCCGAGTGCATCTACACGAAGTTCAAGGCCATCGCTGGAGAAAAGCCGCCCTGCGACGAGTGCATAGAGAACCAGTGGCTCTTCTGATGCGCTTTTCAAATTTTCTGTCCGTTTCTGGCCAGTAAGTTTTATTTTAATCTTAGAACACACTAGGCGCCTGGCGATATTCTGGTCTCCTCGATTTTGTCAATTCGATAGTGCACGACAGCCCGATCCAGCCCAGGATATCAATATAAGAAGATCATGCCCAAAATCAAAACCCGCCCTTTCAATTCTCCCAGAGTCTTATTGCAACGTTCGGGGTTTTGCTCGCTCTGCTAGTATTATTCACCAGTTTCAATTCTCCCAGAGTCTTATTGCAACTTCGGGCGTCGTCATCGTCGTAAACCTCGTGATAAGGTTTCAATTCTCCCAGAGTCTTATTGCAACTCTCCGTGCTCCAGTACCCGCAGTTTGAACTCGAGTTTCAATTCTTCCAGAGTCTTATTGCAACTGCTTTCCTGCCCCACTGTCTCGCCTCCTTGGGGGTCGTTTCAATTCTCCCAGAGTCTTATTGCAACGAAGACCCGTGGACTGGAGAACTCAAGTTAAACACTGTTTCAATTCTCCCAGAGTCTTATTGCAACTTCTTCCGGCTCGCTAAGTAGGTTGTCGAGGTCCGTGTTTCAATTCTCCCAGAGTCTTATTGCAACATTGGCCGCATTTTCTGGCAGCTCATCGTCATCAATGGTTTCAATTCTCCCAGAGTCTTATTGCAACCAGAGTACTACATAGCACGGTACAGCAGTTGTGAGCTGTTTCAATTCTCCCAGAGTCTTATTGCAACGCTGTCAGTCCATATTTCTGTGCCCTGGCTATCTTTCGTTTCAATTCTCCCAGAGTCTTATTGCAACTAGTCGGCCAGCCAACCGAAGACCATTCCGAGCGTTTGTTTCAATTCTCCCAGAGTCTTATTGCAACTTCCATGATACGATAGTGGCCTTTGTTTACGCCATTTCGTTTCAATTCTCCCAGAGTCTTATTGCAACCGCCGTGCCGATGCTCCTCCAGATGCTCGGATTCGCGTTTCAATTCTCCCAGAGTCTTATTGCAACGACCTTCAGAACTTGGTGGTGGGTTCTCACAAACTTTGTTTCAATTCTCCCAGAGTCTTATTGCAACGAGCGCTGGCTGGCCAAGGAGCTGCTCGACGACCTTGGTTTCAATTCTCCCAGAGTCTTATTGCAACGGCCGGGTTGGGTGACGGTTGCAGAGGCTCGCCTGAGTTTCAATTCTCCCAGAGTCTTATTGCAACAATGGCGATGTGGCTGGCTCCGTATATGAGTTCTGAGTTTCAATTCTCCCAGAGTCTTATTGCAACGGTGGGGGGGTTATCGCCCCGCAACGCACCACCATGAGTTTCAATTCTCCCAGAGTCTTATTGCAACCGCTGGTTCTTCGTCATACTTGACAGAAAGTTCCAGAGTTTCAATTCTCCCAGAGTCTTATTGCAACTCGTTCCAGACGGCGTTAGTCGAAGTCTGGGCGAGAGGTTTCAATTCTCCCAGAGTCTTATTGCAACTCGAGCTCAACCTCAAGCTTCCGAATCCTCTCCTCAGTTTCAATTCTCCCAGAGTCTTATTGCAACCTCACACACTTTCTTTTCTTTGCACTTCGTTATACAAGTTTCAATTCTCCCAGAGTCTTATTGCAACAGGGCGAGAATTCCGCCCGTTCGCCCAGTAAAAGCCTATGCAGTCTCGAATATTTAAGCCTTTCTGAAGACCACTGGAAAAGAGCCCGCCAAAAGTCGTGGATCCAAGAAGCCAAAGAGGAGGCAGCACCTCAAACACCCGCTCAACCGGCTGAATCCCCTGATGTATGAAAAAGTGCACACGATTTCCTGACCATTCCAAAGCGCTTAAAACGCCAAAAAACCTCGAAGGCAGATTAAAATGCAAAAAGAAACGGTTTCCACTGGGATAAGGGTGTTTTCCAACCACCCCCTGCTTGTTTTTAGAATTTCGAAGAAAATTCGTTACAGTTTAATGTGCTCATCGTAACAAAAAGTTACAGATACAAAAGCCCAAAAATCGATCTCCAGGGGCACGTAAAGTGAAATTTTAAAAATCCGCCGCTACCAATGGGAGGAAATTCAAATCAAAATCACCTCAGCGTGATAATCTCACAGGGAGGGCGGTCGAAAGATATATATCAAATCCTGCATATTTTTCTCAGCTCTTAATAACCCATCGTAATGTTTAAAACCCGCAGGCCTTATAAGGCTCCAAACCCACAGCGGGACGGTGGTTAAAATGGTCAGGTACATGGTAACCTCAGCACTCCCTTACGCTAACGGGCCGATACACGCGGGACACCTTGCGGGAGCCTACCTCCCCGCGGACATCTTCGTGCGCTACCTCCGCCTCAAGGGCGAAGAGGTGCTCTTCATCTGCGGAACTGACGAGCACGGCACTCCAATAACCTTCCGCGCGCTCAAGGAGGGCAGGAGCCCGAGGGAGATAGTTGACGAGTTCCACGAGCACATAAAGACGACCTTCGAGAGGGCCAAGATAAGCTTCGACTACTTCGGCAGGACCGAGTTACCTGTCCACTACCGGGTGAGCCAGGAGTTCTTCCTCAAGGCCCTTGAGAACGGCCACCTCGTCAAGAAGGTCACCAAGCAGGCCTACTGCGAGCACGACAAGATGTTCCTGCCCGATCGGTACGTCATCGGAACGTGCCCCTACTGTGGTGCCGAAAACCAGCGCGGCGACCAGTGTGAGGTCTGCGGAAGACCCTTAACGCCCGAGATCCTCCTCAACCCGCGCTGCAACATCTGTGGAAATCCGATAACCTTCAAGGACTCTGCCCACTACTACATTCGCATGCAGGACTTCGAGGACAGGCTGAGGGAGTGGGTCGAGGGACAGCACTGGAAGCCCAACGTAAAGAACACCGTCCTCGGCTGGATCAACGAGGGGCTTGAGGAGAGGGCCATAACGCGCGACCTCGACTGGGGTATTCCGGTTCCTCTCGACGACGAGGACGTTAAGGGGAAGGTGCTCTACGTCTGGTTTGAAGCGCCTATAGGATACATCTCAATCACCATCGAGGCCCTCAAGAGGGCTGGAAGGGAGAAGGAGTGGAAGAAGTTCTGGCTCAACCTCGACGGAGAAACTAAGGTCATCCACTTCATAGGCAAGGACAACGTGCCCTTCCACGCGATATTCTGGCCGGCCTTTCTCATGGCCTACGGTAAATACAGGGACGATGAAACCGAGGCCGAGTGGCTTCTCCCCCACGATATCCCGGCCAACGAGTACCTCAACCTTGAGGGCAGGAAGTTCTCCACCAGCAGGAACTGGGCGATATGGGTCCACGAGTTCCTCGATGCCTTCCCGGCCGACTACCTGAGGTATTACCTCACCGCGATAATGCCCGAAACTCGTGACAGCGACTTCAGCTTCGCCGACTTCAAGAGCAAGATAAACGAGGAGCTCGTCAACAACCTCGGCAACTTCGTTCACCGCGCGCTCACCTTCACCAACCGCTACTTCGATGGAATCGTTCCAGAGAGGGGCGAGATGGACGAGCTTGACAGGGGGGCCTTCGAGGAGATTGAGAGGGCCTTCAAGGAAGTCGGGGAGCTGATAGGTCAGTACCGCTTCAAGGACGCCCTCAGGCGCGTCATGGAGCTGGCCATCTTCGGCAACCGCTACTTCGACTACCAGAAGCCGTGGAAGACAGCCAAAACCGACCGCGTGAGGACTGCCACAACCGTGAACATATCCCTCCAGCTCGTCAAGGCCCTCGGAATCCTCCTCGAACCGTTCCTGCCCGATGCGAGCGAGAAGATATGGCACCTCCTCAACCTCGAGGAGCTCAAGCGCTGGGAGTTCACCGAGATTAAAGCGGGCCATCGCGTCAGGAGGGCCACCCCGCTCTTCAGGAAGGTTACGGACGAGGACATCATCTACTTCATACTCAACTACATTGCCCGCGGAAACCCGGAGAGCGCGAGGCTCCTCCTCGAAAAGTACTACAGGCGCGACGACGTCGTTAAGGTTGCCCTCCAGCGCTTCAGGAACGAGGAGGAAGCTTTCGCAATCCTTAAGAGCGTCTACGGCGAGGAAGTTGAGGCCAAAGCCGAAAAACCCGAAAAGGCCAAGAAGAAGGGCAAGGGTGATGGGAAGATGAACTACATCAGCTTTGACGAGTTCGCAAAGCTCGACCTGAGGGTCGGGAGGATAATAAGCGTTGAGGACCACCCGAACGCCGACAGGCTCTACGTGGTCAGGGTTGACCTGGGCGATGAGGTCAGACAGCTCGTTGCTGGCCTCAAGAAATACTACAGCAAGGACGAGCTCCTCAACAAGACGGTGGTCATCATAGCGAACCTTGAGCCGAAGAAGCTAAGGGGAGTGGAAAGCCAGGGAATGCTTCTGGCGGCCGACGACGGCGAGAACGTTGCTCTGCTCATGCCGGACAAAGAGGTTAAGCTGGGTGCAAGAATAAGGTGAGGGTTCAAAATTTGAGCTCCACCCAGTTTTCTTTCTTCCCCTTCAGTATCCTGACCAGCCCCTTCCGGTCGAGACGCCTGAACATTCTCCACGCCGTCGTCTTCGGCAGGCCTATCGCCTCCCTTACCTCTGCCTGGCTCGCCCTGCCACCCCTTCCAAACAGGTAGAGCAGGGCCCTTTTTTCCTCCTCGGTCAGCTCCAGGGATTCGAGCCTCTTCCTGAACTCATCTTCCGTAAGGGACTTTCTCCTTCCGCGCCCAAGCCACAGAACCAGACCCACCCCGACCGCGCCCGCGGTGAGTATGCCCAAAACCAGGATCACGGTGGTCTCGTCCCCACTCCCGCCCCTGTACGGGCGCTCCTGGAAGGTGTATGAGACGCTCTGGTTTCCGGGCGGCATGGTTATCGAGCTTCCAGCTATCTCAAGGGGGACCTCGCTCAAATCAACCACCACTGCGCCCTCAGGGAGCACAACGGTGAAGGAATAACTGCTGTTCAGCTGAAGGGTCCACACGATTCCCCGCTTGCTCGTCAGGTCAGGCGTGTAGTACGAAACCCTCACCACGCTGGCCCCGCCGGGGTAAACTATGAGGGTGTCATTGTTGAGTTTGAAATCGACGGGATTACCCCAGCTGTCCTCGACGATGAAGTTCTCGTAGTGTCCTCCGGGGAGGGGGAGGCTGATTTGAGACTCGTAATCCTCGGGGGTAATCTCGTATTCAACTTTAACGTAGCCGTCCTCGTAAACCGTTAAAACCAGCGAGGAAACGGAGTACGCGCTTACCCAGGGGGTGAGAAGGAGCACCGCCATCAGGAGAACCGTGATTTTGCCCACCTTCATTTGAGCACCTCCCGGGAAAATGAAAGGGTCAGGAGTGGGCGAGTATGAACTCCTCCACCCTGTGGAGCATCTCGAGGGAAACGGCAAAGTGTTCCCTTGCCTGGAGCGGCTTCCCTGCTCTGAGAAGTCCGACGCCTGTCCTCAGCTCCTGAACCGCGACCCTGAGCTGAACCTCGGCGCGGGTCGTGTCGACGCCTTCCCTCTTGAGTTCCTCAAGCGCTTTGGAATCCCTCTGGATTCTGTCGTTCATCTCCCTGAGGAAAGCGCGTGCGTCCTTCAGCTTCTCGTTTAGCTCCCTCTCACGGGCCTTTCTTAGCACGAACTCAACCGCTCCGTGGAACTCGATTATGGTCTCCCTGTTCCCCTCCATAACCCTTAGGGCCTCCTCCCATCTGCCCTCGTCGGCAAGGGTCTTGACCTGGTCGTAAAGGGCGGTAAAGGCATCGAGCCTCTCCCGAAGCTCGGTCACGTTGTAGCCGTTCTCCTCGCCCACCTCAATTGCCTTCTGGGCTATCTCCATGCCCTTCTCGCCCTTAATCAGGAAGTCCCGGACTATCTTATCCGCGTTCGCGTAGGCAAGCTCTTCCCTGACCCTTCTCAGCTCCTCATCGAGGAGATCCTTCTTCTCCTTGGCGGCCTCATAGTCGGCCTTCGCCTTCTCGTAGTCCCCGGCTTTGAGGTCATCAAGGACTGTCTTGTATGCGTCCCTGGTCTCGTTGTAAAGCCTGGTTAGATTGCTCACGTCTATTCCCTGGTTTTCGGCGAGTCTTATGGTCCTCTCAACGAACCGGAAGTACTCATTGGTGCGCTCGACTTCCAGCCTGATGCGCTCCCTCCAGTTATGGGCTCGTTCCTTCGCACCTTCGAGGGCCGAGAGGGCAGCTTTGTAGTGGTGCATCGCGGTGAGGCTGTCGAGTATCGAGCCGTAGTAGTCGCCGGCCTCGTACTCGTTCACGGCCTTGTCCGTGTACTCTTCGGCAAGCTGATAGTTGGTAAGTATCGTGGAGTTCTCGGGCAGCTTGTCCTTTATCGGCTCTATCCTGTCCTCCGCCAGCTTGCTCAGCCTCTGAAGCTGGTCAATCAGCTGGCCCGCTATCATGATCTCCCTCGTGCTGTTGTCAAGCGCTCCGGTGTACGAGCCGGTGGTGTTGTTGCCCTCTGCCAGACCCAGTGGAATTAAGCTACCAACCAGCAAGGTTGCCAGGACCAGTGCAAGGCCCTTTATCCCCTTCATGGGCATCACCGTTGAACGCTAGGGGTCAGGTATATTTGAGGACTCCGACGGAACGAACGTTTCATATCGTTCCGTTCCTCTCAAGCTCCCTCACGTGGAGCGCAGTGAGGCAGATGCCCTCGACTACACTCTTGAAGGACGGAATATCGCCGAACTGGGCGTATAGACTTCCATAGTTCGGGTGCCAAGCATCCACCTGCTCGCGGCCTCTCGCGGTGATGATGTAAACGACCCAGCCCTTATCCTTGAGCATCTCCACCAGCTTCCACGCGCCACTCATGTCGTTTTCATTTCTTACCTCGACGCCGAACTCTGCCTTGACCCTCTCGAAAAGCTCCTCCATTTTTCTCACCGCCTTGTGGTTGAACCTTTAGCTAATAAACCTGTCTAAACGAGCATCTTCACCGCCGTGAGCACGAGCAGTCCGGCAAAGGCCCTCTTCAGCCCTCCCGCAGGAACCCTGGAAACGAGGTGGGCTCCGACGAACGAGCCGGCCATCAGCCCGGGAACTATCATCGCGGCGGTTGTGATGTCCACCTGGCCGAGGGTGTAATGGGCGTAGGCCGCCGTGAGGGAGGTAAAGAAGAGTGCAAGGCTCGACGTTCCGACGGCGTACTTAACGGGAATGCCCGCGAGTTCGTGAAAAAGTGGCACGTTGATTATTCCGCCGCTGACGCCGAGCAGTCCACTGGCCAGGCCGGAAAAGGCGCCGATGAAAGGCACGTGCCGATACTTCACCTCCGAAACCCCATCTCCACTTCCCTCGTTGTCCGGTCTCGCGAAGGTGTAGGCGAGGTAGAGAAGGAGGAATGCAAACAGCACCCGGATCACTCCCTCGTCTATCACCGTGGAGAGGTAGGAACCAGCAATCGCCATTGGAATGGAGAACGCCGCTGTCATCAGGGCGACCCTGTATAGAACCCTCCCGCCGCGAACGTGCATCGCCGTGGAGGACATCGAGCCGACGGTTATGCAGGCCAGACTGGTCCCTATCGCGATGCTGAGCGGGAGTCCCGCGAAGGTCAGGGCGGGAACGATCAGGAACCCCCCGCCAACCCCGAAGAGGCCGGCGATAAAGCCTATCGCGACGCCAATCAAAAGTGCAACCGCCGAGCTAATCATTCCGCATCGGCCCGGTATTGCCGGTGGGGTTTATATAGTTTGGCCAGAATGCCACAACTCGACCAAAAAATTTTAAACTTCGGGGATCGTAAGAATTTAGATGACGATGAGCTGGAAAAAGTACTGGCTTTTGGTGGCCCTTGTATTCGTGATCACCCAGCCAGGTTCAATAACTTTCGCCAACTGGGACGCTCCCTACGGCTTTTACAAGGACCTCTCGGTGTGGCTCGGTTCCTCAGCCGGCGGGTTGCTTCTGGTTCTCGCCTACGGCCTGTACGAGTGGAGAAGGAAAAAACTTGGCCCGGCGAATCTCATTCTCTCCGCCGTTATCCTGGTCCTGACCGCGGTGGTAGGTTATAGCGCGGAGCTCGCCATCGGCGGAGAGATGGGCTACGGCAGCGGGAACATAGTGCTCTTCGTAATCGGTGGGTTCCTTGGGTTCATCTTGTCCTTAATGCTACTCTTGATCTCGTTACCATACGTCCCGACGGGAGATTTCTACTACCCCTACGACCGCCCGCTGGTTATCGCGTGGCTGGTTCTAATCGTGGTGGCGGCACTTCTCGAAGCGTCCTACGTCATGGAAAGAAGGAAAGAAAAGCTCAGGGAACCGGGAGGCCGAGTCCCTTGAGGATCATTCTCAGGGCTAAGAGCCCCATGACAACGGCGAAGGCCTTCTTAAGACTGCTCGCCCGTGTTCTCTTCGCTATCCTCGCACCGAGCTGGGCACCGATTATCAGCCCCGGGACAAGGAGGACGAGCCACTGGGTTTCCACGTTGCCCATCGCGTAGTGTTTGAGCGCCCCAGCGGTTGCGGTAAAGACTATAGCGAAGCTTGACGTTGCCACGGCGTAGTGAATCGGCAGTCCAATGTACGTGAGAAACGGCACGTTGATTATGCCCCCACCGACGCCGAGCAGTCCACTGGCTATTCCCGCGAAGAATCCCCCAACCGGAACGAGCTTGTAGTTCACATTAACGTCCCCGAGCTTGACCTCGCTCGGCTCGGCCGTCTTCTTGCGGTATATCCTGACGGCAACGACGATTAAGGCGAGGCCGAAGATGACCTTCAGTTGGGAGGCACTTATGAAGCTCGTGAGCCAAGCGCCGATGTAGGCCCCTATCACGGCCGTTGAAGCCAGCAGGAGGCCGACCTTGTAGTGTATCCTCCCCTGCCTTGAGTAAGCTAAGGCGGAGCTGAGGGAGGTAAAGACCACTGCGGCGCTTGAGGTTCCCACCGCGTGATGTATCTCGACGCCGAGGAAGTTGAGAGTTGGGACTATCAGGAAGCCCCCTCCGAGGCCAAAGAGCGCCGCGAGGATTCCTATGAAGACTCCAACCGCGAAGTAGGAGACGTATTTAAGCAAGGAATCACCCCCGTTCTTCAGAGTTCGAAGGCAATCGCCTCTATGAGCTTTGTCAGGGCCTCAAGGTCCCCGAGGTGAAGGGTCTCGACCTCGCTGTGGAGGTACCTTATGGGCACGCTCAGGGCGAGGACTTCGCTCTTTCCCTGGAAGACCGAGGCGTCGGTTCCACCGCCGGTTACGCCAATCTGGAGGGGAATCCCGTTCCTCGACGCTATTTCCGCGACCTTTCTGGCGAGCCTCCTCGTATAGATGGCCGAGTTGTCCACGGCCCTTATCACCGCTCCCCCGCCGGGGCGAACGTTACCAGTAAGCTCGCCGCAGCAGGCGAAGGAATCGACGGCAAAGGCGTATCTCGGAGTGTAACGCTCCGCCAAAAAGCGGGCGCCCTTGAGGCCAATCTCCTCCTGGACCGTGAAGGCGAAGATGAAGCGCCCGTCGAGGTCGTGGTCAACGAGGTCCTTTATCGCCTCCACGAGGGCAACGACCCCAAAGCGGTCATCGAGGGAGCGGGTGGAGACGTAGCGGCCGTTGAGAACCGCGAAGTGCTTCTTGAAGACCGCGTAGTCGAGCACCTTAACGCCGAGCTCTTCAGCCTCCTCCCGGCTTTCAGCCCCGATGTCTATGGCGAGCTTGCTCCATGGAACGGTGTCGAACTTCCGTTCAAGGTTGAGGTGCACCGGAAGGGCGCCAATGACGCCGTCGAGCCTCCCGCTCTCGGTTATCACGTCGAGGTGCCTGCCGTAGAGCAGTCTGTCGTCTATGCCGCCGATTTTCCTGAAGGCCAGCTTTCCGTCGGGCCTTATTCCAGTTATCAGGAGCCCTATCTCGTCCATGTGGGCCATGAAGATGGCCTTTAGCTCGCCCTCGCCGAGCTCGACGAGCAGGTTTCCAATGGTATCGACGGTGTAGTCGGCGTACGGCTCGACCCACTCCGCAATCTTCTCCCTGACCTTTTCCTCGTAGCCGGAAATCCCCTGAATCCGGGTGATTTCCCTCAGCTCATCGACGAGCATGCTACCACCTCAGAGCATCTTAACCTTCTCGGGCGGGCGTATCTTGAGGACCTCCCTGTTCACGAGTGTCTCCGGGACCTCACCCCTGAGAACAGCCAGGAGGTTCCTTACCGCCTGGAAGCCCATGTCCTCCATCGCCTCCTTACTCAAGCCGGCGTAGTGGGGCGTTAAAACCGTCTCCCACTCGTGCCTGAAGAGCTCGTGCTCCTGTACTGGCTCGTTCTCAAAAACATCGGTTGCGTAGCCCTTCAGCTTTCCGTCCTCGAGCGCCTTCACGAGGGCCTTCTCATCGACCAGGCTCCCGCGCCCGATGTTGACGAGGTATTTACCTTCGAGGAGTTCCAGCCTTTCCTCGTTGATGATGTGGTAGGTTTCCTTCGTGGCCGGGAGGGCTAAGATAACGACCTCGCTCTCCCTCAGGACGTCGTCGAGCGGAAGGTATTTGGCCCCAACTTCCTCCTCTATATCGGGCTTCCTCGAGCGCGACCAGTAGAGTATCTCCGTCCCCATCGCCTTCATTCTCCGGGCTATGGCCTTTCCTATCGCCCCCATGCCGAGAATTCCGACCCTTTTGCCGTAGAGGGTCTCTATCTCCTTGAAACCGCTCCACACCGTCCTGTGGGAGTCCCACTTTCCTGAGCGAATGAACCTGTCGGCGTAGGCTATCTTCCTGAGGAGCGCGATGGTTAAGCCGACGGCGAACTCGGCAACGGCCTCGCTGAGAACCCCCGCCACCTTGGTCACGTATATCCCCTTCCTCGTTGCCGCCTCGACGTCAACGTGGTCATAACCAGCGGAGTGGCAGCTTATCACCTTCAGCCTATCGGCCCTCTCGATGACCTCGCCGGGCAGGGGGTTGAGGGGGGAAACTATCACCCCGTCGAACTCCCCTATTCTCTCTTTCAGCTCCTCCACGCCCGGATAGAGAATCAGCTCGACGTCCGCGTACTTTTTCAGTTCCTCCAAAGGCCTGCTCTTCATCTTGAAGAGAACGGCCACCCTCGGCCTCATGGTATCACCTTAAGATGAATATCGAAACGACCTAATAAGGTTTTCTACCACGTCAGGCGCCAAAACCGGGCCGGGAAAGCTTAAAAACTTTGGCCGGTTCTCCCTTTAGGTGGTGCGAATGGCCAAGGTAAGGCGGGAAAAGTGGAGCGAGAACTTCAGCGAGTGGTACAACGAGCTGATCGAGACGGCGGGAATCCAGGACAAGCGCTATCCGGTCAAGGGAATGAACATCTGGCTCCCCTACGGGCTCAAGATAATGCGCAACATCGAGCGCTTCATCCACTCCGAGATGGAAAGAACCGGCCACGAGGAGGTTCTCTTCCCTGCCCTCATTCCGGAAACCGAGTTCCAGAAGGAGGCCGAGCACATAAAGGGCTTCGAGGACGAGGTCTACTGGGTGACGCATGCCGGTTTAGACCCGCTGGATATCAGGCTGATCCTCCGCCCGACGAGCGAAACCGCGATGTACTCGATGTTCTCCCTCTGGATCCGCTCCCACGCTGATTTACCCTTCAAGGTCTACCAGATAGTGAACACCTACCGCTACGAGACCAAGCACACGAGGCCCCTAATCAGGGTCAGGGAGATAAGCAGGTTCTTTGAAGCCCACACAGCCCACGACAGCTACGAGGACGCCGAGAGGCAGATCAAGGAGGACCTCGAGATATTCGACCGCCTCGCGAAGTTCTTGGCCTTGCCCTACATAGTCTCCAAGCGCCCCGAGTGGGACAAGTTCCCCGGGGCTTACTACTCGCTCGGAGCCGAGATAATGATGCCCGACGGCAGGACGCTCCAGATAGGGACGATGCACAATTACCGCCAGAACTTCGCCAAGGCCTACAACATACAGTACGAGACGGAAACCGGCGAGCACGAGTTCGTCCACCAGACGACCTTTGGAATGAGCGAGCGCCTTTTGGCGGCGGTCATAGCCGTGCACGGCGACGACAACGGAATGGTCCTCCCGCCGACGATAGCCCCGATACAGGTCGTCATCGTCCCGATTCCGAAGAAGGACGCCGAGGCCGATGTATTCGCCTACGCGCGCGAGATAGCCGAGGAGCTCAGAAACGCTGGCCTCAGGGTTCACGTGGACGAGCGCGACATCAGGCCGGGCAGGAAGTACTACGACTGGGAGCTGAAGGGCGTTCCGCTCAGGATAGAGGTCGGCCCGAGGGACGTTGAGGGGAGGAAAGCCGTCCTCGCGAGGCGCGATACCCTTGAGAAGCTCGTGGTGGAACGCGATAACATCGTTGAAGAGGTCAGGAAGACCCTCGACGAGATCCACGAGAACCTCCACAACCGCGCCAAGGAGTTCCTCGAGAGCCACATCAAGCGCGTTGATACCATCGAGGAGGCCAAGGAGGTTTTCGAGGACAGGCGCGGAATAGTTGAGATCCCCTGGTGCGGTGACGAGGAGTGCGGCCTCAAGATGGAGGAAGAACTTGACGCCAAGATGCTTGGAACTCCCTACCCCGAGGATAAGGCCAAAGAAGGCATCGAGGGCAGGAAGTGCCCGGTCTGTGGTAGGGAGGCCAAGTTCATCGCGAGGTTCGCGAGAACCTACTGATTCTTTTTCTCCAAATTTCTCCTTTGAAGAAACAAGGAAGAAAAAAGAGGAATCAGGCGGCCTGGGCCTCAAGCTCCTTCAGAGCTTCCTCGAGGACCTCAACGGCCTCGCTGACGTAGATGTAGGCCTTCCTTATGTGGACGCTGAAGACGATCCAGCCAAGGCTCCTGCCGTCCCTCGGGAGACCGTAGGCGAGGGCCTGGTCGTACTCGGCGGTGGCGTTGCTGTAGAGCTCGAGGGCCAGCTGAAGGGTCTCATTGCTGACGTTCATCTGGACGCTGAGGTTGTAAAGCTCGTTGAAGGTCTCTTCCTTATCCTGGTAGAGGTAGTACCAGGCCACGGACTGCTTGATGAAGCTCTTGTAGTTCCAGGTGGCGGCGCCAGCGGCACCGGCAAGGGGAACCAGCGCCACCATCATAATCGCAAGGAACGCGGCAGCCTTCCTCACGGTCTCACCCCCATCAGATGTATTCATTTGATAGCGTTTTTAAATCCTTCCCTCCCCCAACGTTTAAAAAACGGACATCGAAGGCACTCCCATGATACTCGGGATCCACGACGGTCACGACGCCGGAGCGGTGCTGATAGAAGGAGAGAGAATTTTCGCGGTGAACGAGGAGAGGCTGAACAGGGTCAAGAAGTTCAGGGGCTTCCCAAAGCTAAGCGTCGAGAAGGTCCTCGAGATGGC
Source organism: Thermococcus sp. MV11 (assembly GCF_012027285.1). NCBI lineage: Archaea > Methanobacteriati > Methanobacteriota > Thermococci > Thermococcales > Thermococcaceae > Thermococcus > Thermococcus sp. MV11. Next base: position 728,459 of record NZ_SNUD01000001.1, on the reverse strand, counting down.
AGGTGTTGAGCCTGGAGACGTCGAGGTCATAGCGGTAGCTGGGATCTTCAGGAAGCAGAAACGCCTCCTTGAGCTTGAGGAGAACCTGAAGGCAATTTTTGGGCCGGACTTCAAGAGGAAAGTCATCTTCGTCGAGCATCATTTAGCGCACTCGGCCTCGGCCTACTACACCTCGGGCTGGCGCGATGCCCTGGCAATCAGCATAGACGCGGCCGGCGACGGGCTCAGCTCGTCAATCTACGTGGCGAGAGATGGCGAGATGATCAGGATTGCCCAGAGCACCTACATCGACTCCCTCGGCGACTTCTATGCGTCAGTTACTGAACTTTTAGGCTTCAAACCGATGCGCCACGAGGGTAAGGTGATGAGTCTCGCCGCCTACGGAAGGCCGGCCTACGATTTGAGCGCGATAATCGAGCTGAACGGGCTGAGCTTCGACAACCACCTCAAGGTCATCGGCGTGGAAGCGACGAGAAGACTGGCGGAGCTCTTCCACTATCCATTCTCAAAGGCGAGGGAGATAGCAAACCAGATGAAGCGCGGGAAGCTCGACGGCGAGCTCCAGAAGAAGGCGATAGAGATAGCGGCCAGCGCTCAAAGGCACCTTGAGATGCTCATCGGGGAGCTGGGACTTAAGCTGCAGGGCTATGGCCTTCCGCTCGCCTACGCCGGAGGGGTCGCCCAGAACGTAAAAGCCAACGCCGTTTTGAGGCAAATCTTCGGGGACGACAACCTCTGGGTCTTTCCAGCGATGGACGACGGAGGCTTGGCCTTCGGTGCGGCAGTCTTCGTGAAAGCTCAGATGGACAGGCTCGACGGAAGATGGAGGCCCTTCAGGCTTGAGCACGTCTACCTGGGGCCAACCTATAGGAAGGAGGAAGTCGAGGGGTTCCTGAGGAGGGAAGGCCTCGAGTTTGAGGAGGTTGATGCCGGCTTCGTGGCCGATGCATTGGCGGAGGGAAAACTCGTCGGCTTCTTCCAGGGGGCAATGGAGTTCGGGCCGAGGGCCCTGGGCAACCGCTCGATTTTAGCTGACCCCCGCGATGAGCGCGTGAAGGAGAGACTAAACGTGGCCTTAAAACGCGACGTCTTCCAGCCCTTTGCGCCCTCCCTGCTGTGGGAGAAGGCAGGGGAATACCTTGAAGACCTCAACGGTCTGCCTAACGAGTTCATGACGATGAGCTACGCGGCCAGCGATGAGTTCAGGAAGCTCGCCCCCGCTGTGGTTCACGTTGATGGCACGACGAGGCTCCAGGCGGTGAGGAAGGAGGTTAATCCGGTTTACTACGAAGTCATCAAGGCCTTCGAGCGCAGAACCGGGCTCGGGGCGGTTCTAAACACGAGCTTCAACATGCACGGCGAGCCTATAGTCTGCTCTCCCGGGGACGCGCTGGGAACCTTTAGAGCCGCTGAGCTGGACGTTCTGGTGCTGGAGGGATTCGCTGTCCATCAGTGAACCTTTCAGCACTTCTATGTCCATCTTTTCGCCCAGGTAAGGTTATAAACATCGCCGAGAAGGAAAAGCGGTGATGTTCATGGCGCTGAGCGACAGACTCGAGCTCGTAAACCCTTCTGAGATTAGAAAGCTTTTCGACCTTGCCCAAGGCGTCGAGGGTCTGATCTCCCTTGGAATCGGCGAGCCGGACTTTGACACGCCAGAGCACATAAAGGAGTACGCCAAGGAGGCATTGGACAGGGGAATGACGCATTACAGCCCGAACGCTGGAATAATGATGCTCCGCGAGGCGATAGCGAGGAAGCTTAAAGAGCAGAACGGCATAGAGGCAGACCCGAAGAGCGAGATAATGGTCACGGTGGGAGCGAACCAGGCGTTCATAATGGGCCTAGCGGCCTTCCTCAGGGAGGGGGAGGAGGTCCTCATTCCGAGCCCGATGTTCGTCAGCTACGCTCCAGCGGTAATCCTCGCCGGCGGAAAGCCGGTCGAGGTGCCAACCTACGAGGAGAACGAGTTCAGGCTTAGCGTTGATGACCTTAAGAAGCACGTGAGCGAGAAGACCCGTGCGCTCATCATCAACAGTCCCAACAACCCCACCGGCGCGGTTCTCACCAGGAAGGACGTCGAGGAGATAGCCGACTTCGCGGTGGAGCACGACCTGATGGTTTTTAGCGACGAGGTCTACGAGCACTTCGTCTACGACGGGGCAAGGAACTACAGCATCGCTTCTCTAGACGGCATGTTCGAGAGAACTATAACGGTAAACGGCTTCTCCAAGACCTTCGCCATGACCGGGTGGAGGCTGGGTTTCGTGGCGGCTCCGGCGTGGATAATCGAGAAGATGACCCGCTTCCAGATGTACAACGCCACCTGCCCGGTCACCTTCGCCCAGTACGCGGCCGCTAAAGCACTCGACGACCCGAGGAGCTGGAAGGCCGTTGAGGAGATGAGGAGAGAGTACGACCGCAGGAGAAATCTCGTCTGGAAGCGTTTAAACGAGATGGGCCTGCCAACCGTGAAGCCGAAAGGAGCGTTCTACATATTCTCCCGCGTGAGGGACACCGGCCTGACCGACAAGGAGTTCAGCGAGCTGATGCTCAAAGAGGCAAGGGTTGCCGTCGTTCCCGGCTCGGCCTTCGGAAAGGCCGGCGAGGGCTACATAAGGATAAGCTACGCCACTGCCTACGAGAAGCTCGAGGAAGCTATGGACAGAATGGAGAAAGTTCTCAGGGAGAAAAAGCTCGTCTAAAGCCGGAGAAGCTCGACGTTCTCGACCCTTTTCTCCCTTTCATCGAAATCGATCACCGCGTAGTGGCCCCTGAAGAGCGGGCCGGGATTGACAATCACTGTTTTACCTATCTTGTCAACCGCCCTCGCCTCGTGAATGTGGCCAACGACGACCAGCGGCGGCTCCCTCGCCTCGATGAACTCCCTGAGGGCGGAGCTGCCGACGTGGAGGCCGGAGTGTGTGAGGTCCGTTTTGGTGTTCCTGGGCGGAACGTGGGAGAGGATCACGTCGCCAGGCCGGTAGTTCCGCTCAAGGATCGCCCGTATCTCGTCCTCCGTGAGCTCCCAGATAGTGTTAAAGGGGGTGATGTTTGAGCCGCCTATGCCGATGAAGCCGACGCCTTTGATTTCCCTCCTCCGGTCGTGAACCCCCACCCCAAGCTCCTCGAGCAGGGCCGGGACGTCCCTGCCATCGCAGTTGCCGTGAACGGCAAGAGTTGGGACGCCGAGGTCGAGGAGGGGTCCGAGAACCTCCCGCGCGGTTTCGGCGTTGCTGAAGTTGGTTACATCGCCGGCTATGAGGAGTATGTCAAAATCCTCCCGCGAAAGAACCCTGGAAAGTGCCTCGGCCTTCCTCCTATCCCCGTGAACGTCCGTGATCGACACGATCCTCATTGCACCACCCCCTCAGCCACCGAGGTCGAGGTACGGGAGAACATCGTCATACGCCCCGCTCCAGTCCACGACCCCAACGCGCCTCTTAATCCCCTTTTCAATCAGACCGATTATCTCCTCCACGACCTGCTCGGGCGTTTTTCCGGTGGTGTCCACCTCGAGGACGTTCTCGTTCTCCTCAAGGGCCTCGACGAGGATAACATCGACCAGCTCGGCCTCGACGTTCTCGGCCAGCTTTTTCCTCGGGTAGCCTCTCTTCTCGAGCCTCTCGGCGATGAGCCTCGGGTGGGCGCGAAGGACGACCACGACATCGGCTGGAACGAAGTGGCTCAGGTGGCCGTCTATCACGACGTCCCTACCTTTGAATTCCCCGGCCATTGCATCGGCCAGCTCGTCCACGTCTATCTCTAGCTCGTCCCCAACCCTCTCCCCGATGCCCCGCTCGAGGGCGAAGTCCTTGACGCTCACGTACTCGTAGCCGAGCCTTTCGCTGAGGAGCTTTGAAACCGTCGTCTTTCCAACGCCGGGAGTTCCGGTTACTGCTATTATCATCTCACCCACCTGTGGCCCTATGGCCGGGGGATTTATATCCTTGTCTCCGTTGATTGTCGAAGGTTGATGTAGCATTCATCGAAAAGCTTATAAGGTCGGGGACGCTTAAGAATTCAGGTGATACCATGGAGAGGTTGAAATCCACCCTGCTTCAGAAAAGGCTTGAGGTCGTCAAGAAGAGGAAGGAACTCCTCGCCCTCGAGGAGGCCAGGCTCGTGAGGCTGGTGCGCCAGAAGAAGGCCACCGCTTCCCAGCTCGCGAAGGTGAAGAAGGAGAAGGTCGCCCTTGCCCTAGAGGAGGCGAAGCTCGTGAGGGTCCTCAAGCAGAACGGTTATCCTGCCGTTTGATGTTTTCAAAAACTTTTGCAATGAAAAGGGAAGGAAATCAGAAGACGTTCAGCTTGTCCTCGAGGATCATCTTCTGTATCTTCGTTATGTCGGCGAGCCAGGCGTCGGCTATCTCATATGCGGGCTTCTGAATGGTTTCCAGGCTGTAGCCCTTCTTCGGTATGACCTGAACGCTAGCTACGAGGGGCTCGTCGATGGGCTTGCCTATCTGGCTCAGTATCCTGACGTAGACCTCCTCAACCCCTTCAACCTGCTCCGCTATGTCGTTGGCTATGAGCATCGAGAGGAGGTTGTATATCTTTCCAACGTGGCTGACCGGGTTCTTTCCGGCAGCTGCCTCCATGCTCATGTGCCTGTTCGGGGTTATCAGGCCGTTCACGCGGTTGCCCCTGCCGACGCTTCCGTCGTCACCTGCCTCGGCGCTGGTTCCGGTGACGGTAATGTAGTAGATTCCCTTCTCGGGGTCGTCGGCGGTGTTCACGTAGATGTTCACCTTCCTCTCGGTGTGCTCCTCCGCAACGGAGCGGGCGGCCTCGTAGATGGCGTCCTTGACGGCCATGTACTCGTCAGGGTTGGCAACCTCGCTGTCCACTATTGCGGCGGCGATGGTTATGTCTATCTCGTCGCCCTTCCTGAGGCCCATGACCTTGATGTCCTCTCCCACCGCTGGCCACTTCTTCTTGAACTCATCGCTGTTGAGGAGCCTCTCCGTCTCGAGGACTATCCTCTCGGTCTCGCTGAGGGGGGCGTAGCCGACACCGAAGGAAGTGTCGTTGGCGAGCGGAATCGGGTTCTCCTTGGCCTTGTTGAAAACCCCCACGAGGTCCACGCTTCCCTGCCCGATGCGGGAGTCTATGACGACGTGGTTCTCGAGGTCGAGATGCCTGACGGCCCTCTTGAGGTAGTCGCGGGCGGCCTTTATCGCGACCTCGTGGACCGGGAAGAACTCCCTATCGACCATCTCGACGGCCCTTCCCGAGAGGAGTATGTAAATCGGCTTTATGACCTCGCCGCCGCCGAACTGCGGGTAGGCCCTGCCACCGACGACCTCGACCTGGTCGGTGTTGTGGTGGAGTATTATGCCGTACCTCTTTATGTACTCCCTGCTGAGGGCCCTGCTGACGGCCTCGGCGATGCCGTCGGCGATGCTGTCGGGGTGGCCTATTCCCTTCCTCTCGACGAGCTCTACCCTCTGCATCTCAACCGGGGTCCTTACAAGCTCCTCAACGACGATGTTCCTAACCTTTTCAGCCATGAGCGTCACCTCTGGAGGGTTTGTATGGTCAGCTCCCTTCGTCCGCTTATATACTTTTCGGCATGAATTAAGAACCCGAATATTCCTGGAGGTTATCAAACCCGAAACCCTTAAAATTTTTCCTGAAAATTTTTCTACCGCGTCCGACGACGCCCGGTGGCCCGGGCCCGGGAGCGTTCGGGCAGCGATGAGCGGGTGCGACGATGCCGGGCGGACAGGGCTTGGCCTCCGGACCGCTGGAGAAGGCCGAGGGCAGTCAATGAAGGCGGGGGGATCAGCCAAGCCCACATTTTTAAGGTTCCCCTCCAACTTTCTCCGGTGAGAGTATGGAGATGAAGGGGATAATCGAAGAGATAAGAGCGGTTCTCGACGAGAAGGATTCACTCAGGGAGGAAGCCCTCAAACTCACGAGGGAGATAGTCCGGCTCAGCGGGGACGCGGTAAAGGCGCTCCACAGGGGCGAGGTCGAGAGGGCAAGGGAGAGGCTCGAACTCGCCGGCAGAAAGGTTGCGGAGCTGAGGGAGATGCTCTCCGACCACAGGGACCTGTACCACACCGGCTACGTTCAGAGCGCCCACCAGGAGTTCGTTGAGGCGAGCCTGTTCTTTGCCTACATAACCGGTGAGGAATATCCCTCGCCCGGGGAGCTTGGGGTTCCCCACGCCGATTACGCCCTCGGAATAGGGGACTTCATCGGCGAGCTGCGGAGGCATTTCCTGCTTCTCCTTCTGGCTGGAGACATAGAGGGGGCGGAAAAGACCTACCGCACGATGGAGGAAACCTACGAGGAGCTGATGACGCTGGAGTATCCGAAGGGACTTGTAAACGTCCGCGTGAAGCAGGATCAGGCCAGGGGCATACTCGAGAGGACCCTCGAGGACCTGACGAGGGCCAAGCTGAGCAAAAGCCTGGAGGACAAGCTCACTCAAGTGCAGAATTATGTAAACCAATAAAGCAGTAATTCGGTGATTATGTGATTAATGAGTCGAAGCTGGGAAGAATGGCCAAAGCCCAGGAAAAGCTCTCCGCGAGGGTAGTGGAAAAACCGCTCGATTTGTCCGCCATAAAAACGGTCGCGGCTGTCGATGTGGCTTATAAAGAGGACACCGCGCGGGCGGGTTTTGTCCTCTGCTCCTTCCCAGAATGTGCCGTTGTGAAGGCCAAGTTCATGGAGATGGAGGTTTCGGCCCCTTACGTCCCGACTTTTTTCTTTCTGAGGGAGACACGGCCGGTTCTTCTCGCCGTCTGGGGGGAGAGCTTTGACGTCCTTCTCGTTGAGGGACATGGAAAAGCCCACCCAAGGGGATACGGTTTGGCCTCCCACATTGGCCTTCTGGTAGGGCGGCCCACGATTGGAGTTGCCAAGAGACCCCTGAGAGGCTCCCCGAGGAATTCGTTCAAAAGGGTGGGAAAAGCTTATGTAAGCGTCGGGCATCTCATCAACCTGGAGTCAGCCCTGAGAATCGTGGAGTCCCTCCTTGATGAGGGCTATCCCATGCCTTTAAAGCTGGCGGACAGACTGTCCAAGAGGGGAAGGATATGAAGAGGATAAAACTGCTCATCTCTCTCGCCCGCAGGGGCGCGGTGGGAAACAAGGTGAAGGTCACGATGCGCGAGCTGGCGGAGGAGCTGGGAACCTCTCCGCAGTCCGTCCTCAGGTTACTTGACGAGATGGAAGAGGAGGGCCTGCTCGAGAGGTCCGTCGATGGAAAGAAGACCCGCGTGGAGATAAGCCCCAAGGGCCTCGAGTTTCTGGAGGAGCTGTGCGACGCCATATCCGGCGTCCTATACAACGGCGTGATAATCGGAGAGGTAATATCGGGAATCGGCGAGGGGGCCTACTACGTGCGCCAGTACTCGCGCCTGATAAGGGAGTACCTCGGCTTTGACCCATATCCTGGAACGCTGAACGTCCGCGTTCTCTTCCCCAAGACAGTCTTCGACGCCCTCTGCGGCGTGAGGCCCGTCATTCTCCCGGGCTTCGTGAAGGACGGAAGAACCTTTGGGGACGTCAAGGCGTACCGCGTGAGGATAGGTGAGGTCGAGGGGGCCATCGTGATACCCTCCAGAACGGTCCACCCACCAAAGATAGCCGAGATAGTGGCGCCGGTTTACCTGAGGGAAAAGCTCGACCTCAATGACGGTGACAGGATAACCATACGGGTCGTGAAACCATGAGGCTGGATTGGGAGTCCCTCATGTCCTGGACGGGAGTTGGGGCGTTCGTGGGCTTCGCCCTGGCGGTGGCCTTCTACTCACCCGAATCCGGGAACGAGGGCTTCGTTTACCTGATCTACGTCGGCTTGCTGGCTGGACTTCTAGTTGGAGCCAGGCACACTTTGAGGACTAGGGCAACTGCGCTCGCATTTCCCCTGGGCTTTCTGGCGACGTCGCTGCTCGCTGCGGCCTGGGCCGTTCACGACGTCGGGCCGAGCGGGGCTTACGCCTTCATAGCAGCCGTCATGGCGGCTATGATTATCATCGGTCCCTCAAACTACCTCGATATGTTCCTCGCGCCCCTGAGCTACTTTGGCGGTTTCGCTACGGCCATGCTGGTCTTCAAGGGCTACGAACCCCTCCAAGGAACCGAGGGGGCCGTGGCGAGCCTCTTCGTGGTCGGTGTGATGGGGGCAATACTGGCCTTCTTCGCCCTCTTCGCGAGGTGGGCCTTCGAGGTAGCCAGGAGCCTCCCGAGGAGACGGTGAGGTAACGTTTAAATACGTTCATCAATAACCTAATCCGGTGATTAAAATGGTGATGCGCCTCTCGAAGCTCTACGGCAAGCAGATTTACAACACCAGGGGCTATTACGTCGGCTACGTCGATGAGATTCTAATCGAAATCGACAGGGGCAGGGGAAAGGTGCTCGCCCTGGGCCTGCCTGGAGAAAAGGTCGGCGTCCCCTACGACCGGGTCACCGCGATAGGGGACATAATACTGGTGAAGGCGAAGGAGGAGTGAGCTCAGCCCTCTTTAACTTTTAGCGCCTCCAGGAACTTCTCCGTTATGGCCTCCTCCGCCAGCCTCAGGAGCGAGCTCTTGTCCTTGGCGAGCTTGAATATGCCGAGGGGTATCCTCGCCCCGCCGGACTGGGAGTGTCCGCCGCCGCTTCCTATGTCGCCGAAGGCCTCCCTAAGAACCGCCCCGATGTTCACCCTGACGTCCCTCGTCCTGGCGGATATCTCTATCCTGTCATCGACGATTCCGAAGACGAGGACGGTATTTATGCCTTCCAACCGGAGCAGGAAGTCGGCGGACTCGGCTATGGCGTCGCGGTTCGTGATGAAGCCGACGTTGCTTATGACCACGTTCTTGTAGATGCGCCTGTTCATTATTGCCTTCGCCAGTATCTCGGCAGTCTCGGTGCTTATGTCCGGGTGCTCTATCTTGTCGAGGAGTTCGTAGTCTACTTTGCCGGCGAGGAACTCTATGGCCTTCAAATCAACGTGGCTGAGCTTGGAGAACTTCTTGGTGTCTATGTAGATCCCGTAGAAGAGCGCCGTCGCCAGCAGGGGGGAGAGCGAGATGTTGAGCATTCTGAGGTATTCCGCGAGAATCGCCGAGGAAGAGTGGACGTCGGGCCTTATGTCGAGGAACGCGTCCTCGGGGATAAGCTCCTGGAGGTGCTGGAGTATCTGGTGGTGGTCTATGAGTATCTTTATCCTCTCGTAGTCAGACTGCTCAAGGGTCGTGAGGTTTCCGTTCGGCTGGCAGTCCACAAGGGCTATGAACGGGTAGCGCTTCAGCTCGTAGGAGCCGCGCGATACCTTCCTCAAGTCGATGCCGAGCAGGTTCACGAAGGCCCTGTTCTCGTGGTGCGCTATCTCGCCGCCATAGACTATCTGGGTCTTGAAGCCGAGGGTCTGGGCTATGACGCTCAGCGCCACCGCACTGGCTATCGCATCAGGGTCGGGGTTGTCGTGCATCACTATGAGGAGCCACTCGCTCTGACTCCTGAGCTCCTTGAGCTTCTTGACGAGAAGGTTCGCGTTCTTCCGCTCCCCGATCCGCTCAACCGTCCTGACCAGGGCTTCCTTGAGAGCGCTTCCTGGTGAAACGGCGTAATCAACCTTGACCTCGGCCTCGTACTCCTCGTTTATTTGAGCCACGAGATCGTCCAGGCCGAGGTCATCGGGGAGAACCGTGACTATCGGAACCTCCCTGTTGTTGGTCCTGATTACATAAACCGTCTTCCTGATGGTGTCCACGTTCATGGTGGTTATTATAACGAGCTCGGCCCGGTCTATGCCCGCCTTGAGGAGCGTGGCGGTGTAGGAGAAGTCCCCCTGGACGACGTGAAACCCGCTCTCCTCCAGGGCCTTGGCGCGTATTTCATCTTTCTCTATGATCGTCACGTCAAACTCGCCCCTGAGGGACTCGGCGATGGAACGGCCAATTGCCCCTCCTCCAAGTACCAGCACCCGCATGTTCCCCACCTTTTTGCACAATAATGTTTAAATACAAGCGCCGATATACTAGGACGGTGAAACTCCTCTCTGGGTTTCTTTGACCGAGGGATATATATAGCTAATGGTGGTGACCATGCAGCTGCCGGACAAGAGGCCACTCATGGAAAACGTGGTAGTAACATCTGCGGGGGAGCTTGGGGAGCTTATTCAGAAGGCTCTATCCAAGGGCAACGGAGCATTTCTGAAGATATTCGCTAAGAAATCGGACGGCAAGTACTACATAACGGTCCTCCTCGACAGATCAAAGGTGCTGGCCGCGGAGTGCCTCGTGGTGGACACGAAGCAAAATCTATCAGGGGAGGAAGCAATAAGCGTGCTGAAGTCATTCGTCGGTAAACCGATGGTCGTTGACGTTTATGACCTCGATGAGCTGGAGCTCAAGCTGTCCGTGGCGGATAATGTTGAGGTTTACGCCCAGACCCCCAAGGTCCCCCTGAGCGAACTCTTCCAGATTTCCGGCGAGGGACCCCCCTCTGAGAGCGTAAAGGAAGAGCCGCCCCAGAAACCGAGCGAACCGGCAATGGCCGCGGAAGCGGCGGCGTCTCAGGCGGCAGTTTCAGCCCAGCCCGCCGTCGCGGAGAAGCCCGCACCTCAGGCTCCCGCAGGAAAGCCGGAGGTCATAGTGAATCTTACAGGGGGAAGCATTCCCGAGAGGGCGTTCCAGGTCTACGCCGAGGACCTCCTCAGGGAGGCCAAGAGGATAAGGGGCCTCACGATAAACAAGATTGAATTCGATGCCAACGTTGGGGAGGGCGTGGTTTACCTCAACGTTCACATCTACGGCAGCTCAACCGGCAGTTCAAGGGACGTTGAGATAGCGGAGAAGAGAATGCTCCACGCCGTCAGCAAGTACGCACCGGTTCTCCTCAGGGAAGCCGAGGTCAAGCCGATAATCAGGGACGTGAGCATAATCATCGACGGTCAGGAGGTTAAGCCGCAGGAGATAGTGGACAAGGACAAGAAGAAGACCGGCAACGTGACAAAGGACGGCAGGATAACCCTCTCCGTTCTCGAGGACGTGTGGCCGTACTTCAGCGCCTACGCGAGAACCGTCATCAACGAGATAGAGAGCGCTGGCATAAAGGTGGACAAGGCCCACTTCGACATCAGGGGGCGCAAGGAGTTCGAGATCAACCTCTCCCTGGTTGTTGAGACAAGCATGACGAAGGACGCGGTTCAGAGGGTAGTGAAGGACGTGGTGAGCAGGCACGCCAGGGAGCTTGGCAGGAGCCTGAAGCGCTACATAACCGTCCACAACATAGAGGTGGAAACGGTATCCAAATCCGCCTCCTCCACCGCCGTCCAGACAGCTGCCCCGGTTGAGAGCGGCAAGGCGGCAGAGATACTGGCGAAGAAGGCCCTCCTGGAGAAGGAGGTCGAACAGCTCCTCAAGGAGGCTGGAATAGACGAGCTCTCAGTCCTCACGGAGGAAAAGAAGAAGGAAAGCGAGGAGACCGTGCTCAGGAGCCGCATAGAACCCGCCGTGGAGACCCTCAAGAACAGGATTCACGCGGAGCTAAAGCTCGTCCCGCGTGTCACCTTCAAGTGGCTCAAGCTGAACCACGAGGTCAAGGGGACGACCGTTTACGTGGACATAGAGGCCAGCTTCATAAGGGAGAACGTCGGCGGGCTGTTCGGCTCGTTCTCCGGAGTTTCCGACGACAAGATAAAGCAGGACATAGCCGCCACGGTCCAGAGGGTCATCAAGGACGTGTCCAGGGAGTACGGAATTTCAATGAAGGTGCGGAGGCTCAACGTGATTATCCGCTGAGCTGTCTCTTTTTATCCTCTTGAAAACCTCGCTCCTCAAGACGGGAAGGAGGTTAGTTCATCAGCACTCAAGATCGTCATCATCCTTGCGTCAGCACTGCCGAGGTCATCATCACCTCTCCCTCGCCGGGGGTCTTAATAAGCTTGCCGACATTTCGTCGGATATCTAAACGTTAAACTTTTAAGCTAACTGTGCCACCCACCAACATGGACACTCTAATCCTCGGAGTTCTGGCGGCGCTGGCATCGGCCTTCTCGTGGGCGGCATCGACGATACTGATAAAAGCCGGAATGCGGGACAAGAGCCCGGTGGCGGCCAACATATTCCGCCTCTATGCTGTCTCGGTGATGTTTACGGCAATATTCCTCGCCAACGGCACCTTCTCGAAGGTTGCCGAGCTGTCGCCAAAGCTGCTCGCGGTTGCCTTCGTCTCCGGGGCCTTTGGATTCGTCATTGGCGACTACTTCTACCTCAACGCCCTTAAGATGATGGGTGTCTCAAGAACCGTTCCGATAACCTCCACCTATCCGCTATGGGCCATACTGTGGGCCTTCCTCTTCCTTGGAAGGGAGGTGAGCGCCCAGATAATCGTGGGCGCCGCGCTGGTGGTTTCCGCGATAGTGGTCGTGAGGAAGGCGGAGGAGGAAGAGAGGATAAACCCCAAGGGATTTCTCTTCGCGATCTTGGCCCCGATCTCCTGGAGCTTCGCGATACTCACTATGGACTGGCTCACTGGTTACGTGGACGTGCTCACGCTCGCGGGGATAAGAATGATGTTCGCGGCCTTAGCAGTGTCGCTGTTCCTGCCGAGGTACGCGGGTGAGCTGAGGAGGATAACCCTTCGGGAAGCGCTTCTCCTGACCGGCGCCGCGGCCACCGGCCTGCTCCTCGGACAGTACCTCTTCGTCTACTCGATAAACCTCGTCGGCTCCCAGATATCGGCCCCCGTTTCGGCTATAAACCCGATAATAGCCTCCACCCTGGCGATATTAATCCTCAAGGAACCGCCCAACAGGAAGATACTTGAAGGACTTATTCTTGCCGTGCTGGGAGTAATACTCATCTCCACAGGCTGAGGCTCAGGTTTTTAAGGTGGTCGGTCATAGAACCAATCGCCGACAGCGAGGGGACAATACGTCTCCTCGCACGGGCTCGGTCTACCCGCCTCCGCGAGGTATCGGGTTCCGTGAGCGGAGAGTGCTCACGCCGAGCCCACAGGGCCGGGAGCATCCACCCGCGTGAGCGATGAGCGCGGGCCTCTGTGCCCGGCCCACACTTCGACGCACTTCTGAGGAAGGCTTATAACCGGGAGGGAGGGATTTAGTTTTTGAGAGCCGACATAACCGGTGGTTATTTATGGTGATAATCCCCCGACCCATCGACCCCCAGGAGATAAGGCGAATCCGGAAGGAGCTCGGCATAACCCAGGAGGAGCTGGCGGAGAGGGCCGGCGTGACCCAGGCGTACATAGCCAAGCTGGAGACGGGAAAGGTCGATCCGCGACTCTCAACGTTCAACCGAATCCTTCAGGCTCTCCTCGAGTGCAAGAGGGCCCAGCTCACCGCCAGGGACGTCATGTCATCTCCGGTTCTCTCTGTCAAGCCCTACGAGAAGGTCGAGAAGGTCATCAAGCTGATGAACGAGCACAACATCTCCCAGATCCCGGTCATAGCGGGCAACAAGGTCGTCGGCTCCGTTACGGAGAAAACCCTCGTTAGACAGAGCCTCGAGTACGAGGACATCTATGATCACAAGGTCATGGAGGTAATGGAGGAGCCCTTCCCGATAGTGAACGAAGATGAGGACCTCGAGGTCGTCAAGTACCTCTTGGAAGAGCACCCTGCGGTTCTCGTCCAGGACAGGGAGGGCAAGATAACCGGGATAATCACGAGGGTGGACATCTTCCGCATAGGCAAAGGCAGGGCTTAAGCCTGCCTGAGGAGGTGTCCGAGATGAGGTGGATTCCCATTCTCGTTCTCATCGCCATACTCCTAGCTCCTTGCGCCAAGGCCGCGACGGTGGCTGTGGACGTTTCCCACGGGGAGGGGACTGTGGCGCTGGTGAATCCGGTGGTGGACCCCGCAAGCGGCAGGGTCATCGGAGAGGGCATCGTGCCGACCCTCTCCTGGTACGAGTGGGCCTACTTCGGCCGCTATCAGGACCTTGAAAGTGCGGGGGCAAAGTTCCTAGGTGACATGATAACCTACGAGTCCCTCAGAGACGTGGACGTCCTCATCATCGGGCAGCTTCACGAGCCGCTCGACGATGATGAGATAAAAGCTGTGGTGAAGTGGTTCTCGCTGGGCGGAAAGGTTCTCTGGGTCTCGGGGGATTCCGATATCGATGACGGTTCGTACGTTCAGGACAACGCCAACAAGCTTCTCTCCGCAATACCAGGGGTGAGGCTCAGGATAGACTACGCGACGGTTACGGACACCTTCAGCAACGCCGGCAAAAGCTCGTACGTTTCTGGCTTCGTTAGACCGGACCTCCACACGCCCGGAGCGAACGTGCTCAACGAGGGCTACATCGGAGAGGTGGGAAAGGTTCTCTTCCACGAGGGGGGCGTTATCGCGTGGGTCGATGATTCCGGGAAGTGGCACCCCCTGATAATTGGGGAAATACCGGAGGGTGTTTACAGGATAGTCACCACAAGCTCGAACGGAATGATCGAGGACAACAGGGCGCCGGAGCCCAGGGCGTACGGAGTCTGGGAGAAGGGCATATTCACGCTTCTCGCGGTGGAGTTCGTGAAGCTCCCCAACGGGGCCGAGGGAATCCTGATAGTGAGCGGCGAGAGCCCCTACGGGAGCCAGGTTCCAATATGGGTCAATCGCTACGGCAACTACCTGTTTGACGGGCAGAGGTTCGTCTCGAACCTCCTGAACTGGGCAGTCAGGCAGTCCTACACGCTGGAAAAAGCCGAAACCTTGTCCACCACAACCACCTCCACCACGAGAAGAACCACAACCACCACGTCGGAGAACGAGGACACGACGACTTCTTCGTCATGGACGGCCGACTCGGCGACCTCTTCCCCCACCCACCAAGCTCCCACAACTTCCCCAGAGGAAAGCTCTGGAAGCGGCTGGCTTGTGGCAGTTCTCGCTATTCTCCTTCTCAGTGCGGCGGTTCTCGCGTTTCTCCTGGTTAAAAAGCGCTGAGTTCTTCTCAATTTTTATGGCGAAAATATCCAACAACTTTATATACCCCCAGCCAAACCAGTGATGGACAATTAATCCAGGTGACGAGCAATGAAGAGAACCGCCCTTCTGCTCCTGGTGCTCCTCATCGGAGCCGTCGTTGCCTCGGGCTGTCTGAACGGTGGAGAGACATCAACCACTCCGAGCACGACTCCCGGCACAACTCCCAGCACTACCCCGAGCGAGACCACCAGCTCTCCCAGCCCAACCGAAACGACCACCCCTACGCCCACCGAGACCGAGAAGCCGTACTATCCAATAACCGTAACGGACTTCGCCAACAGAACAGTTACCATCGAGAAAGCCCCCGAGAGGGTCGTAACCCTCGCGCCGAGCATAACCGAGGACCTCTACTACCTCGGCCTCTTTGAGAGGGTTGTCGGCGTTACCGACTACGACGACTTCCCGCCGGAGGTCGCGAACGTCACGAGGATAGGTGGCTACGGCCAGTATGCGAACCTGGAGAAGATAGCGTCGCTCGAGCCCGACCTGATTCTCGCGGACAGCTACTCGCTGACGATACTCGACCAGCTAGAGAAGATAGCCCCCGTCGTCATTGTGGATCCCCACAGCCTTGACGATATCCCAAGGGCCCTCGACCTCTTAGGCAGGGTGTTCAACGCCGAAGAGCAGGCAAAGAGGGCAACCGCAGAGTTCCAGGCGGGGTTGGAGGAGATAAGCTCGGCGGTGAAGGACGAGCCCAGGATTAAGGTCTTCTACGTCGTCTGGAACAACCCGCTCATGACCGCTGGAGGTGGAACCTTCATAAGCGACGTCATTGAGCTGGCGGGCGGAGAGAACATCTTCAACGACACCACCGGCTGGCCGACGGTGAGTCCCGAGCAGGTCATAGAGAGGAACCCGGACGTCATAATCCTCACCCCACACTGTGGCATGACCGTCCAGGACGTCTACAGCGGGCCGTTAGACAACACTAAGGCCGCCAAGAGTGGAAAAGTCTACGTCATCGAGAACGAGAACGACCTGATACACCCGAGCCCGCGCGTCGTCAGGGGCCTTGAGACCGTTGCCCGGCTCCTCCACCCGGAGGCCTTCAAGATCGAGTACCCGCTCACCGTGACCGACTTCGCGGGCAGGGAGGTGACCATCGAGAGCGAGCCTATGAGAATAGTCACCTTGGCTCCAAGCATAACGGAGAGCCTCTTCTACATAGGCGCGGGCGACAAGGTCATCGGGGTTACCGACTACGACGACTTCCCGCCGGCGGTTAAGAACATCACCAGGATAGGCGGCTACGGCAAGTACGCCAACCTCGAGGCAATAGCATCGCTCGAGCCGGACCTCATTCTCGCGGACGGCTTCTCGCTGGAGATACTCGGGAGCCTGGAGAAAATAGCGCCGGTCGTCGTAATCGACCCCAAGAATCTAAGTCAGGTCTACGACGCCATCGAGCTCCTTGGAAGAGTAACCAACCGCGAGGAGGGCGCGAGGGCAGTCGTGACCGACATGAAGGCCAGGGTAGCCTACGTCACTTCCATGGTCTCCGACCAGCCAAAGGTCAAGACCTTCTTCCTCCTGAGCTACTACAACGGCTACTGGACGGCCGGAGCAGGAACCTTCATCGATGACCTCATAAGGCTCGCGGGCGGCGAGAACATCTTCGGCGATGTGAGCGGCTGGGGAGCGGCGAGCGAGGAGCAGATAATAGCCAGGAATCCAGAGGTCATAATAATCTCGCCCAACGCGGGGATAAAGCCCGAAGACCTCTGCTCCGGTCCCCTCGCGGACGTCGATGCGGTGAAGAACGGAAGGGTCTACGTCCTCAGCGACGAGAACCTGGTCGTGAGGCCCGGGCCGAGGATAGTGCACGGGCTGGAGGAGATAGCCGAGTACCTGCACCCCGACGTCTTTAACCTTCAGCCCCAGCCCCGGGCCTGCAACGCAACGGCCGAGACCGGGGGCTGAACCTCCCACTTTTCTTCTTTGTCCCTGAATGCCATAACATATTCTTGAGGTAACTGTTTTATACTCGAATGCACATAACACCAACGGTGATACCATGCGGGCGATAGAATCGCTCGACTCGATTAAATTCGCCGAACTGCTTGAGAGGCTCGAAGACATGGGGAACAAGCTCCTTCTCGTTAGGGCCTCTGGGGAGAAGATTCTCCTCCACGGGGGCGGCAGGATCGTGAAGAAATACACCGAACCGCCTGAGGAGCTGAGAAACGTCGAGATAGTAGAACTGGACAAGTTCGAGTTTCTCGACCACCTCCAGGGAGAGACAGAAACCCGGGACACTCCGACGGCGGTGGAGTTTTCATATTCCCTCGACGCCCCGAGCGACGTCTACCTGCGCCTCGAGGAAGCCCTCCTAAAGGCGGTGTCAAGGGCCTACAAGACCCTCGGTGTTGCGGTTGGACGGGCCGAGCTGAAGGCTTCCGTGAGATACGGCGCAACCGGTAGGGACATACTCCTCGTTAGGGGGAACGTGGAGGCATTCTCGGCCGGTGAAGTGGAAAAAACCGAGCTGGCGCGGGTTCTGTCAGAGGCCATATCCCGGGAGACCGGCTTCGACACCAGGGTTGTGATAAGGGAGTTCAGCCTGACCAGAACCCCGGGAAAACCCGTGCTGAAGGTGCCCGCACCTAGGACTCACGTCAGGGGAGGAAGGGTTCTCGAGGTGCCCCTCGGTGGAAAGGACACCGCGGCGATAAACAGGGAGAAGGTGGAGGCGGAGGTCGAGAGAATACTCCGCGAGGCGGGGATAGGAGAGCTCGCCGGAAAGCTCAAGGAGAGCGGTGGAAAGGGCGTTTCGGCAAGGGCGCTGGAAGCGTTCCTCCTGGAGAGGCTTTCCGGGACCGAGGAGGTCAAAGTGAATTGGGTCCGGGTCTCTCCAGCAGGAAACGGTGAATTCAAGGTCGCCATTGGGGCCTCTAGGAGGTCGAAGTCGAGGAGCGACGTTGAAATAGCCGAGATGATGGGGAAAAGCATAGTAGCCGCTGAAAGGGAGGGTAGGGCCAAGGGGCTGGCTTTTAAGGTTTCCTCGGCGTTCCTGGTGCTGGAGGAGGACATCTATTAGGGTTCAATAACGTTAAAAGCTCCCTTCCATATTTTCCCACGGTGGGAGCATGGAGAGGAAGACGTTCTACAGAATCCTGCTCGCTGTGGTTCTGGCCCTCACGGGAATTTACACCCTTGGAATAATGGGCGTCATACCCTTCCAGTGGAGCTACTACATCACCATCTTCATGATAATCCTCTTCTTCTATCTCAAGCTGGACAAGATGTCGCGGGGAGAGCCATAATAGCTTTCGCAGGATCATAACCGGGAGGATAATGAACCCCGGCCATCAAGAGCAGGAGGGAGAGCGAATAAAGCGGTAGGTTACCGTTGCCGCTGAACGCAATTGAGAAAACTATGCATTCGTCGTGGTACCTCCATTCCCAGCCTGGCTCCGTCCCAGCGGGAGTTAGAGAGACTGTGAGCATGAACAGCAACAAGGAACGAGCTGCTTCATGTCAAAACCATCATCAGTTAGGGCACCCTAATAAAAATCTTGCGGTTCAAGCCCAAAAGTCAATTCCTTTTGTTTTCTCTTTTGGTCCGGCTAAACAAATGATGTAAACCTTTGGTTTAGAATTTTCGGGTTTAAAAACGCTTTTTTATCTGCCGATTAAGCATCAGTTGAGGGGATAAAGATGAGCACGTGCATAATCCTGTTCATTGGAGGTGGTTGGGTTGAGATACGTTAAGCTTCCGAAGGAGAACACCTACGCGTTCCTTGAAAGGCTGAAGGAGTGGGGCAAGCTCTACGCCCCGGTTAAGATATCCGAGAAGTTCTACGACTTCAGGGAGATAGACGACGTCAGGAAGGTCGAGTTTCACTACAACAGGACGATAATGCCGCCAAAGAAGTTCTTCTTTCTGCCTAGAGAAAAGCTCTTCGAGTTTAACCTTGCAAAAGCGGAGTACAAGGAGGTCATCGAAGAGGTTGAACCCTTCGTACTCTTCGGTCTCCACGCCTGCGACATCTTTGGCCTCAAGATACTCGACACAGTTTACCTCGACGAACTCCCGGACAAGTACTACAGGGTGAGGCGTGAGAAGGGCATCATTATAGGCATCAGCTGTATGCCCGACGAGTACTGCTTCTGCAACCTCCGTGAAACGGACTTCGCCGACGACGGCTTCGACCTGTTCCTTCACGAGCTTCCGGACGGCTGGCTCGTCCGCGTCGGAACCCCAACCGGGCACCGCATAGTGGACAAGAACATCAAGCTCTTCGAGGAGGTCACCACCGAGGACATCTGCAACTTCCGCGAGTTCGAGAACAAACGCTCGAAGGCCTTCAAGTACCACGAGGACTGGAGCAACCTTCGCTACCTCCTCGAGCTCGAGATGGAGCACCCGATGTGGGACGAGCAGGCTGAAATCTGCCTCGCCTGCGGCAACTGCAACACCACCTGTCCGACGTGCCGCTGCTACGAGGTGCAGGACATAGTCAGCCTCGACGGGAACACCGGCTACCGTGAGAGGCGCTGGGACTCCTGCCAGCTCAGGAGCCACGGTCTGGTTGCTGGAGGCCACAACTTCAGGCCGACGAAGAAGGCCCGCTTCATGAACCGCTACCTCTGCAAGAACTCCTACAATGAGAAGCTCGGCATAAGCTACTGCGTCGGCTGTGGAAGGTGCACATACTTCTGCCCTGCGGGAATAAACTTCGTGAAGAACCTGCGCACGATAATGGGTCTCGAAGAGAAGACCTGCCCCTCCGAGATAAGTGAGGAGATCCCGAAGAGGGGCTTCGCCTACGCTTCGGAGATAAGGGGTGAGGACATATGAGCGAGGTAGTTCCAAGGGAGATCATGATGCCCGGCGAGAATCCCTACGCCCTTCATAAGGTTAAAGTGCTCAAGGTGTACCCGCTAACAGAGACGGAAAAGCTGTTCCTGTTCCGCTTCGAGGACCCGGAGATAGCCGAGAGGTGGACCTTCAAGCCCGGCCAGTTCGTCCAGCTCACCATACCCGGCGTTGGAGAGGTTCCGATAAGCATATGCTCCTCCGCGATGAGGAAGGGTTTCTTCGAGCTGTGCATCAGGAAAGCCGGGAGGGTCACCACAGTCGTCCACAGGCTCCAGCCCGGCGACACCGTCCTCGTTCGCGGTCCCTACGGTAACGGCTTCCCCGTTGATGAGTGGGAGGGAATGGATTTACTGCTCATCGCCGCCGGTCTCGGAACGGCACCGCTCAGGAGCGTCTTCCTCTATGCCATGGACAACCGCTGGAAGTACGGCAACATAACCTTCATCAACACGGCCCGCTATGGAAAGGACCTGCTCTTCTACAAGGAGCTCGAGGCGATGAAGGACCTCGCCGAGGCCGAGAACGTCAAGATAATCCAGAGCGTTACGCGCGACCCAGACTGGCCGGGAAGGCACGGCAGGCCCCAGAAGTTCATAGTCGAGGCTAACACCAACCCGAAGAAAACGGCGGTGGCAATCTGCGGCCCGCCGAGAATGTACAAGTCGGTCTTTGAGGCCCTAATCAACTACGGCTACCGGCCGGAGAACATCTACGTGACGCTGGAGAGGAAGATGAAGTGCGGCATAGGCAAGTGCGGCCACTGCAACGTCGGAACGAGCACGAGCTGGAAGTACATCTGCAAGGACGGCCCGGTCTTCACGTACTTCGACATAGTATCAACGCCTGGCTTACTGGACTGAGGTGGTGGAGATGGAGGAGAAGAAAATTAGGATCGGCTTTTACGCCCTCACCTCATGCTACGGCTGCCAGCTCCAGTTAGCTATGATGGACGAGCTCCTCCAGCTGCTTCCGCGCGCTGAAATCGTCTGCTGGTACATGCTCGAGCGCGACAGCTACGAGGACGAGCCGGTTGATATAGCCTTCATCGAGGGAAGCGTTTCAACGGAGGAAGAGGTTGAGCTCGTCAAGCGGATACGCGAGAACGCGAAAATCGTTGTGGCCGTCGGTTCCTGCGCCGTCCAAGGAGGTGTGCAGAGCTGGGAGAAGGACAAGAGCCTTGAGGAGCTATGGAAGACCGTCTACGGTGACGGAAAGGTCAAGTTCGAGCCGAAGATGGCCGAGCCGGTCGAGAACTACATCAAGGTGGACTACCGCATCTACGGCTGCCCGCCGGAGAAGAAGGACTTCCTCTACGCGATAGGCACCTTCCTCGTCGGCTCCTGGCCGGAGGACATCGACTACCCCGTCTGCGTTGAGTGCAGGCTGAAGGGACACCCGTGCATTCTCATCGAGAAAGGCGAACCGTGCCTTGGACCGATAACGAGGGCCGGCTGCGACGCGAGGTGCCCGGGATTCGGGGTGGCGTGCATCGGTTGCCGCGGCGCGATAGGCTACGATGTTGCCTGGTTCGACTCACTCGCCAGGACGTTCAAGGAGAAGGGACTCACCAAGGAGGAGATACTGGAGCGTATGAAGATGTTCAACGCCTACAACCCAAAGCTCGAGGAGATGGTTGAGAAGATATTCCAGGAGGTGGAAGAATGAAGAACCTCTACCTTCCGATCACCGTTGACCACATAGCGCGCGTTGAGGGTAAGGGTGGCGTGGAGATCATAGTGGGCGACGAGGGTGTCAAGGAGGTCAGGCTCAACATCATAGAGGGGCCAAGGTTCTTCGAGGCCATAACCATAGGCAAGAAGCTCGACGAGGCCCTAGCGGTCTACCCGAGGATATGCTCCTTCTGTTCGGCTGCCCACAAGCTCACCGCGGTGGAGGCGGCCGAGAAGGCAATCGGATTTGAACCGCGCGAGGAGATACAGGCCCTCAGGGAGGTTCTCTACATCGGGGACATGATAGAGAGCCACGCTCTGCACCTCTACCTCCTCGTTCTCCCCGACTACCTAGGCTACTCCAATCCGCTCAAGATGGTGGACGAGTACAGGAAGGAGATAGGCATAGCCCTCGACCTCAAGAACCTCGGAAGCTGGGTAATGGACGAACTGGGGAGCAGAGCCATACACCAGGAGAACGCAGTCCTCGGCGGCTTTGGAAAGCTACCGGGCAAGACCACCCTTGAGACCATGAAGAAGCGCCTTCAGGAGGCCCTTCCGAAGGCAGAGTACACCTTCGAGCTGTTCTCCAAACTTGAACAGTACGAAGAGGTTGAGGGACCGATAATCCACATGGCCGTGAAGCCGAGGGGGGACGTGTATGGAATCTACGGTGACGCCATAAGTGTCAGCGATGGCTTTGAGTTCCCGAGCGAGGACTACAAGAAGCACATGGTTGAGCGGGTTGTGGAGCACAGCTTCGCCAAGCACAGCTTCTACAACGGCGAGAAGCCCTTCATGACGGGTGCGATATCGCGCCTCGTTAACCACGCCGACAAGCTCTACGGAAGGGCAAAGGAACTCTATGAGGGCCACAAGGACTTACTCAGGCCGACCAACCCCTTCGCCAACAACCTCGCCCAGGCCCTTGAGCTGGTCTACTTCACCGAGAGGGCCATCGACCTCATAGACGAGGCCCTGGCGAAGTGGCCGATAAGGCCGAGGGACGAGGTCGAGATGAGGGACGGGTTCGGCGTTTCCACGACGGAGGCACCGCGCGGGATACTCGTTTACGCCCTCCAGGTCAAGGACGGAAGGGTGGCTTACGCTGACATAATAACACCGACCGCGTTTAACTTAGCGATGATGGAAGTCCACGTGAGGATGATGGCCGAGAAGCACTGCAACGACGACCCCGAGAGGCTCAAGCACCTCACCGAGATGGTCGTTCGCGCCTACGATCCGTGCATCTCCTGTTCGGTGCACGTCGCGAGGCTCTGATTTCTCAACTTTTTTTAAGGCCTTGAGAATTACCAAAGACTGGGGAGGAAAATGGGAGAGATAGTCATCCGGGTGAACGTTCCCGAGGGTTATGAGGAGAGCTTCAAAAAAGAAGTTGAGGAGATGGCCAAATACCTCAGAAACCGCGAAAAACTACGGAAGAACATGGAGAAGCTCTTTGGGATACTCAAGACAGACAAAACATGGAAAGAGCTGAAGAGGGAGATGCATGAGGAACGTCTTGCTAGATACCTCGATTCTTATTGAGCACTTCAAGGGGAACCATAAAGCCAGGAAAGTCCTTTTGGGGCTCATAGATTCTGGTGACGCCCTTTTCGTGAATCCAATAGTCTTCAGTGAGGTTGTCTACCTCCTGACCGGTTTCTATTCTGGTGTATCCCCGAGGAGTATAAAGGGAAAACCTGAAAGACTGCCTTCAGAACTGGATCTGATTTTTGAATCCCTTCAAGAGTATGCCCTTGTCGAACTCGGCGGGAGAACGTCTCAAATAGCCAAAAACCTCATCCAAAAGTACGCTATGCTCCCGAACGACGCTTTAATCCTTGCCACCTGCATAGAGCACGGTTTTGCACTGGCAACTCTCGATGACGACTTTGAAGGCCCCGCACGGGCAGAAGGTGTCGAGCTGATAACGGGGTGATAGCTTGAGAACACTCATCCTTGCCCTCGGCAACGAACTGATGAAGGACGACGGAGTTGGGCTGAAGGCAGGCAGAATACTCGCGGAAAAGGGCTACAACGTCCTCGAAGTTGGAACGGACATATTCATGCTCTCCGCCCACTACAAAGGCGAGGAGCGGTTGATAATCATCGATGCAATCCTGAGCGAAAAGCTTGAGCCCGGAAAGATAATCCACCTGAGGGGCGAAGAGGTCTTCGAGAAGCTGAAGGGGGAGATAAGGAGCGCACACTTCATGGGAGCGATAGACGGCCTTAAGCTCCTTATAGCTATGGACGAGCGCCTTGCCAAAGCGGATATACACTTCATCGGCGTCGTCGCGAAAGAGGTAGACCTCGGTATAGAGCTGAGCGAGGAAGTCGAGAATGCCCTCCCAAAAGTGGTTGAACTCGTTGAAAAACTTGCAGAAACTGAATCACGGAATTAAATAAAAATTGAATCGAAGAACCGAAGAGAATCAACCAAACAGCATCTCAAGCTCCTTTTTCATTATACTTCTGTTCATCAGCAGGTGAATTATTATGAGAAACATCATGACGATGCCGTAGCGGGCGCGGAGCTTGAGGAAGTCGAGCTGGGTCATTCCCAGAAAGCTGCCGTTTTTACTGGAGATCAGCGTTCCAATCGTTATGAAGATGACCCCCAGAAAGCCCACGAAGAGTATCAGCGAGAATGCGGCCTTTATTTTGAGTTTCTTTCTCAGTTTGGGATTTCTCTTAGCCTCTTCGAAAGCCTTTGCCATCGGATCCATGCTATCACCCTAAAGGTAAACTCCCGAACCGTTAAAACCTTTAGTTAGGTTTTCCTAACGAAAAACCGCGAGAAATTTGGGGATCAAGAAAATAAAAGAAAAATTTTTCAGTTACATTCCCCCGCTGACGGCCAGCTCGATGATCTTCCTTATCTCGACGAGGAACTCCATCGGAATGTCCTTGAGCATTGGTTCAAGGAAGCCCTTGACGATGAGCTGGGTCGCCTTCTCCTCGCTGAGTCCCCTTGACATCAGGTAGAACAGCTCCTCCTCACGTATCTTGCCTATCGCCGCCTCGTGGCTTAGCTCGGCATCATCGACCCTGCTGACCAGGCCGGGGTAAGTTTCCATCGTCGCTTTGTCGCTCATCAGCAGGGCGTCGCAGCTTATGTGCCCCTTCGTCCTCGGCGCCTCCGCCTTTATGACGCCGCGCGTTATCACGGTGCTCTCGTCCATTATGACGGCCTTGCTCGCGTTAATTCCTGCCGCTCCCCTGCCCCGGAGGTACATCTCGCCGCCCAGATCGACGTACCAGTCCTTCTGACCCAGGAGTATTCCGTTAAGCTCCACGTAGCCGTTCTCGTCCACCCAGTACTTGGGGTTGGCGACGTTGCTCCTGCCGGTTCCCAGGCCGACGGTGGTGTTGATGAAGCGCGCGCCTTTTCCTATCTTCGCCCTCGTCATCGGCCTCGTGTGGACGTACTCCGGCCAGTTCTGGAGTACCGTGAGCTGGGCCTTCGCCCCGTCGTGGAGGTATGCTTCAGTCATATCGAGATGCAGGGAGTGCTTGACGAGCACCGGGGCGGTGCAGCCTTCTATGAGGTGGAACTCACTGTTGCGCTCCGCTATTATGATTATATGGGGGGCCTGGGCCAAAGCGCTCTCCTGGATAAGGAAGAACAGGTGGAGCGGGAACGGGACCTTGAGTCCCTCCTTGACGTAGAGGAATATCCCTCCGTTCCAGACGGCCGTATGGTAGGCGGTAAGCTTGCTCTCGTCGGCGCGGAAGAGCCTGAGGAAGTGGTCCTTGACGATCTCGGGGTACTTCTTAACGGCCTCTTCCATGGGGAGCACTATCAACCCCTTCTTCTCCCACTCCTTGAGGAACTCGTTGTAGATTACACCCGTGTCCGTCTGGACGGCCAGGCCGGCTATGTACTTCTGCTCGACCTCGGAGATGCCAAGTCTGTCGAGCAAAGCCTTCATCTCGGGAGGGAGGTCATCGAGGCTCTCGATGTGGTCAGGAAGGCCCTCTATCTCGGGTTTGGCAATGAACTGGAGCAGCTCCTCCTCGCTTATGAGCGGGTCGTTGAGTGGGGCCTTCTCAAAGGCTTCCAAAGCTTTGTACCTTATCCGTGTCATCCACTCCGGTTCCCTGTTCCTCCTCGCGAGCTCCTCTATCTCCTGGGATATTATCTCCTTGGCCTCCTGGAGGGATATCTGGCTCATTCTCTCACCTCCTCGAATATCCCGCCGAAGCCCTCGCTCTCTATCCTATCGACGAGCTCTCCACTGCCGGTCTTCACTATCCTGCCGTCCTTCATGACGTGAACCTTCAGGCTCTCTCTGTCGAGGTGGCCAAGTATTCTGCCGTAGTGAGTTATCAGGAGTATCGCCGTTCCCTTCCTGTGAAGCTCCTCAATCTTCCTGCTAATGACGCTGAGGGAATCAACGTCCACACCGCTGTCTGGTTCGTCGAGTATGAGAAGCCTGGGTTCTATGAGTAGGGCTTGGAGAAGCTCTAGCCTCTTCCTCTCGCCGCCGGAGAATCCCACATTCACGTAGCGGTGCAGGTCCTCCTCCCGGAACCACAGCTCCTTGGCCTTCTCAACTATTAGGTCGTAGGCTTCAACGGGGTCCAGTCCCTTGAGCTCCGCGAGAACCTGCTGGAGGAACTCGATTATTTTAACCCCCTCAACCTCGTGCGGGTGCTGGAAGGCAAGCATTATCCCCCTCTTAGCCCTCTCGTCCGGGCCAAGCTCCGTAATGTCCTCACCTTTGAATATTATCTTCCCTTCATCAACCGAGTACCTCGGGTGGCCGGCTATCGTGAGCGCCAGCGTGGACTTTCCACTGCCGTTAGGACCCATCACAACGTGAAACTCGCCGGGAAGAACCTCCAGATTCACCCCATCGAGGATCTTCTTGTTATCTACCGAGACGTGAAGGTTCTCAACTTTGAGCATTAGCTCACCTCCTTGGGTAACGTGATTGGGACGTTTTTTAAGCATTTCTGGACACGTGTGTGAACTGAATGTAAAGGGAAAGAAAAGGCCGTGCTGTGGGGCTCATCGGGAGAGGGGGAGGGCTTCCCTTATGCGCCTAAGGAGCTCCTCTTTCTTTTCGGTATCAACCAGGGCGATCTCAAGGACCTGGTCGATGGTTTCGACGGGGAATATCTGTATCTTCTCCGCCTTGTCCCTGCTGAGGAAGACGTCCTTTTCGTTGGCCTTGGGTATTATAACAGTCTTTATTCCAGCCTCGATAGCCGCCTCTATCTTTGGCGTGGCACCGCCTATCGGGAGCACCTCACCCAGGACGCTCAGCGAACCAGTCATGGCCACGTCCTGTCTTATCGGTATCTCCTCCAGGGCGGATATTACAGCGGTTGCCACGCTTATGCTCGCGGAGTCTCCTTCAACGCCCTCATAGGTCTGGAGGAACTGAACGTGGATATCATACCTGC
This sequence comes from Thermococcus sp. MV11, assembly GCF_012027285.1. Taxonomy (NCBI): domain Archaea; kingdom Methanobacteriati; phylum Methanobacteriota; class Thermococci; order Thermococcales; family Thermococcaceae; genus Thermococcus; species Thermococcus sp. MV11. Next base: position 701,588 of record NZ_SNUD01000001.1, on the reverse strand, counting down.
TTATGTCCTCTCCCTTGTAGCGCTTGATTATCGCCGAGACGTTCTGGACGGCCTCTTTCGCTATCTCACCGAGCTTTCCGGTGACGATTATCTTGCCCTCTTCCTTGCTGGCGGCAGGGGCAACGGCCGCCTCTATCGGAAGAACTATGCCGCTCTGCTCGCCGATGACGGCGAGACCGTTCACCCGCCCAATCTCGCTTCCATCAGCCCTGATAACCTGATATTCCTTCTTCCTCTCGATATACCAGTCGGCGAGCTGCTTCTCGAGCGGTTTAGCCATTCTGATGGCCTCTATAACGTCCTCCCTCTCGACGTACTTCTTGCCCTTCTTGACTGCTATGTCCCCGGCCGCCCTGACGATACCGCCGAGGTCACGAAGGCGAAGCGTGAGGTGGCCCTTCCTGCCGGCCCGCTTTTGCGCTTCCCTCACTATCTCCTCCACCGCATCACGGGTGAAGTGCGGAATCTTGCCGTCGCGTTTGACCTCCTGAGCCACGAACTGCACGAGCTTCTTTCTGTTCTCAAGCGTGTCGGGCATCGTGGTGCGCATGTAGACCTCGTAACCGTATCCCCTGATTCTCGAGCGCAGAGCGGGGTGCATCTTCTCGATGGTGTCTAGGTTTCCTGCGGCGACGAGTATAAAATCACATGGTACTGGCTCGGTTCTAACCATAGCGCCGCTCGACATCTCGCTCTGGCCGGTTATCGGGAACTTCTTTTCCTGCATCGCGGTGAGGAGGCTCTGCTGCATCTTAAGGGATAGAGTAGCTATCTCATCTATGAAGAGTACCCCCTTGTGGGCGCGGTGAATCATTCCAGGCTCAACGCGCTCGTGGGCCGGCGTCCCGAGTCCACCGCTCTGGAACGGGTCGTGCCTCACGTCGCCAAGCAGTGCTCCCGCGTGCGCTCCTGTGGCGTCTATGAAGGGGGCCTTGTTCCTGCCGCAGTTATCGACGAGGAGCTTGGGGACGAGGACGGAGCCCTTGAGGCGCATGTTGGAGAGGGCCATTATGGTGAGTATGACGACAAAGAGGCCCATCAGAAGGGTCGTGGCGTTGAAGTCGATGAAGAGGGCTAGCATCACGGTGAACATAACGAAGAGGAGAATATATGACTTCACGTTCTCCTGGCTCTTGGCTTTTTCACGGTACTTCTCGACTATTCTCCGCCCCTGGCAGGCCGGGACGGTTTTAATTTTTGGCATGTTCTCGTCTTCGGGGTTCGGGAAGACGAGTATGTCCTCTAGATTCTCGGTGGGGAGAAGCTCAGCCATCGCCTGACCGAGCATTGATTTTCCGGTTCCGGGTTCGCCGATGAGGAGAACGTGCCTCTTCTGGTTGGCGGCCGTCTTGATGACCTCAACCGCGTGCTCCTGCCCGATGACCTGGTCAATGAGCTTCTCAGGAACCTTAATCTCCTCGGTCGTGCTGAACTCAACGCCCAGCTCGAGGCTCTCGCCGTATTCCCTGGGGGCCAGGGCCTCTTTAACCTTCTCTTCGTCCCCCATACCGCTTCCCTCTTTTCTTCCTCTAAGTCTGGATTCCCGGGGCGATTTATAACTTTTTTGAGCGGGATAAGAAAAAGCTAAAATATGCCTTGGACTCCATAGGGGGTGGTGAGAGCGATGAAGGTTGAGGATCAGATAGTGTTTACCGCGCGCCACGGAAGTTGGAAGGTCGCGGACAGGCTCATCGACATGGAGGACGAAAAGATCACCCACTTCATAGCCAGCATAGCCAACACCGTAAACGCCAAGATTCCAGAGTACCTCACCGAGGTCATGAACGTGGCGGGCATAGCCAGCCTCGCGGAGGAGATGGGTAGGAAGGATCTGAGCGATGCCATCGTCGCCCTCAAGTCTCCCGGAACCGCAAGGAAGCTGGGTCAGCTTGTCTTCGAGGAGGACAAGAAGCTCAAGAAACTCCTCGTTGATGTCGCCAGGGCCCTCCTGGTCAGGGGGGTTCTGTCTGGAAAAGTGCCCATCGATTATCCGGAGGAACCCCTAACCGAGGTCAGGATAGTGTTCCCCTACAACGAGGACCACGTGAACTTTACCGCCTTCCACCTCAGCGCGGAGCACGGCAAGTGGAGGGCCGTCAGGAGGCTGATAATCGACGACAAGACCCCCATGGCGGACGTTGCAAGGCTCCTCGCGAGCATAAACGAGAGCATAACCGCTAAGCTCCCCATTTACGCTGGAATCGACGTCGATGGAATCGACTCCTGGTTCGGCGAGTTCAAGAAGGTTAGAAAGTCGGACATTCCCGCCGTCGTTGAGAAGTACAGGCACTTTCCAGCCGAGAACTACGCGTCCGAACCCTTCGTCGAGCACGCGAGGGTCTACGCCTTGAGGAAGGCGCTCGAAAAGATAGGCCTTTCCCTCGATGTTCCGGCCAAGAGCCTGGAAAAGTACCTGGAGAAGAAGTGAACCGAGAGAAGATGATGACGCCGAGGACACCCGAGCGGTGCCCCAGCCGCCGTGAGGAGTCTTCGCTTCGCTGATTCGACGTGAGGTGATTGGCATGGAGAAGGAAGTCGTGTTCACGGAAAGGGCCCCTGCCCCGATAGGGCCCTACAGCCAGGGAGTTATCGCCGAGGGAAAGTTTCTCTTCGTCTCAGGGCAGATTCCAATAGATCCTGAGACCGGGGAGCTCGTGAATGGACCGATAGAGGCCCAGGCGGAGAGAGCCATCAGAAATCTCCTCGCGGTTGTTGAGGCCGCCGGAGGGAGCGCGAGGAACATCGTCAAGGTGACCGTCTACCTCAGGGACATGAAGGGCTACGCCCGATTCAACGAGGTCTATGAGAGGTATTTCTCGACCTCCAGACCCGCAAGGGCTGTCGTTGAGGTCTCGAACCTCCCAAAGGGGGTGGACGTCGAGATAGAGGCGATGGCAGTTCTTTGACCCAATTTTTAATGAAGGTGGGAGCATGGAAAAGGTCAGGATAAGGCGGGAGTTGCTCGAGTACCTGCTCGAGCTGGCCAGGGGCTTTTATCCCAACGAATTCGCAGGGTTTCTCAGGGAAAGGGACGGAATCTTTGAGGAGGTTCTTATAGCACCCAACCCCCATTTCGGAAGGAACTCGGCATTCTTTGATACCTGGCTCCTTCCCCACGATGAGAGTGTAAAGGGGACCGTTCACTCCCACCCGGGGCCGAACCCCCGGCCGTCCGGGGCGGATCTGCATTTCTTCTCGAAGTTCGGCGGCGTGCACCTAATAATAGCGTACCCCTTCACGGAGGACTCGGTCAGGGCTTATAGTAGTGATGGAAAGGCAGTCAAGATAGAGGTCGTAGAGTGATCAAGAGGTCACGTTCATGTGAAAATTCTTAAAAAGGCACGCTAGGGGTTTTGGTGTTGGGCATGAAGGTGGGGGATATTCTGGACAGGCTGGACGAGAAGCAGAGAAGAACCGTGATGCAGTGTCACGAAACGTGCGGCATACCGGCACTTGACAGGGAGGTGGACACCGGGGTTGAGGAGGACGTGGTGAAGTTCCTCAAGGCCATCTCCAACCCCCTGAGGCTCAAGATACTCAAGCTCCTCAAGGACAACTGGCTCTGTGTCTGCATAATCTCGCTGATACTGGAGCAGGACCAGACCCTCATCAGCCATCACCTCCGCACCCTGAGGTCGCTGAACCTGATAGAGGTCAGGAAAGAGGGCAAGATGCACTTCTACCGGACCAACCGCGAGGTCCTCAAGAGGTACCTTGAGAAGGTCGGGGTCGAGCTGGTGTGAGAGATGAACGAGCACCAGGAGAGAGTGGACAGGGTTATAAAGCAGTTCGGGGGCTACTGGAGCCCCTTTGAGATGCTGGCGGCGCTGATGGAAGAGGTCGGCGAACTGGCGGACGAGCTGCTCAAGATTGAGGGCATCAAGGGAGAAGGCGATAGAAAGCGGTTGAGGGAGGAACTGGGCGACACCCTTTTTGCCCTGGCCTGCATCGCCAACTACTACGGAATAGACCTGCTCGAGGCCCTCGGAGAGAGCGTGGAGAAGTACCTGGCCAGGGATTCAAGCCGGTGGAAAGATGTCGATGATGTCAAAAGGGGATAATTTCATTTTACCATAACAACCGGTTATGCTATAGCTCCTAATTAGGGGAGCTTTATGCCCGGACGGGTGACTTCGAGATTGTGGATAATCCAAGGTATAGAAACATTTTTATAATCCAGCGGCAACTCCCGATTAAATACGGGGGAGGTGACAAGATGGCGGATAAAATAAACGGAATCGATATCCGCATTCTAAAGCTACTCTCAAAGAACGCCCGCCTCACCTACAAAGAGCTCGCCGAGATCCTCGGCACCACTAGGCAGAGGATATCCAGGAGAATGGACCGCCTCGAGCGGAACGGCGTCATAAAGAAGTACACCGTCATACCGGACTACGACGCCCTTGGCTACGTCCACGTTATCCTTGGCATAACCGTCAAACCGTCAGTCAGCATCGACGAGGTTATCTCCACCCTCGTCGAGGACGAGAACATCAAGATAGTCCAGCGCGCCCTTGGCTCCCACAACCTCGTTGTCCACATCGTTGGGCCGAAGGACATGAAGGAGCTAGAGAAGATAATCGCAGAGGTCACCAAGAAGATACCGGGAATCGACAAGCTCGACATAACATTCATAACCGAGACCATCAAGTTTGAGGTTCTTTGATTTCCTTTAATTCCTTCGTCATCCGCCGAAGGAAAGAATAATAAAGGAGCCTCCCAACTTCTCCAAAAGGTGACAGTGATGCTCGAGAGAATAGCTATGGACGTGGCAGTGGCCGCGGGCCTTGGCTTCGGCTCGTACCACTTCAAGGCCCTCGACGCAAAGGGCGCAGTAGCGGCGACCGCTCTCGGGCTGGCGGTCATAGAGCTCGGTGGACTTTACCCGTTTCTGGCGATGGTGACATTCGTCATTCTCGGTGTTCTCGCTACGAGGTACAGGTTCAGGGAGAAAGCCCAGCTTGGGGCGGCACAGGGTAAAAACGGTATTAGGAGCTGGGGTAACGTCCTTGGAAATGGCCTGGCAGCTGCAATCTTTCTTATTTTCGAACATTTTTCCAACATGGACGTCTTCTGGGCGGCAGTCTTCGCCGCGATAGCGACCGCCAACGGGGATACCCTCGCCAGTGAGCTAGGCAAGGTCTTTGGAAAGAGTCCCAAGCTGATAACCAATCTCAAGCCTGCAAAGCCCGGCACCAACGGCGCCGTCTCGTGGGCTGGAGAACTGTTCGCCTTTGCTGGGGCCCTGGCGATAGCGCTCTTCGCCCTCCCACTAACGGCGGAGAAAACCACGATGCTTCTAGCCGTTACTCTCGGAGGCTTCATCGGCGTGAACATCGACAGCCTCATAGGCGCCACGCTGGAGAACGAGGGGATAACCGACAACAACTCCACCAATTTCCTCGCCTCACTGATGGGTGGTTTCATCGGTGCGGGCCTCTTCTACGCCCTCGCGTGAGATTTAAGAACACAGTGGAAAATTCAACGTGGCGAATGATGACTACGGCGGATTCCCGACCGGTGAGGAGGACCTTAGGGGCTGACGCCGGAAAGATAGAAAAGGATCACTCATCCTTCGCCTCTCCCCTCCCCCTCAGGTACTCCTCGTAGACCTCCCACAGCGAGACGAGGGCAGCGGGAATGCCGTGCTCAGTGGCGAAGGTCATGTATGGGGCCAAATCAACCACGTAGTCGGCGAAGCGGAAGAGACCGCGTGGAATGCCCTCGCGGGAGCCGACGAAGATCACAACCTCCCTGGCGTAGAACATGTCCTTAGCGAGGCTCCCCTTCACCTCGGCCAGAGTTGGTCCCTTGGGGTCAGTGATGATGAGCAGCCTCTTGCTCCGCCTCTTGTCCCTGACGACCTGGTAGAGATCCCACACTGAAACGGGAACCTTCTCGACCTTCCAGGGATAGGCCTCGCGCTGTATCTGGTACCTGCTCTCCTGGCCGATTTTAACGCCTTTTATGAACTCGGCCAGCTCGAAGGCGTCCATCTTTTCCTTAGGGGCTATGATGAGCTCCTTTACCTCGAAGGCTTGAGCGGCTCGACCTATCTTCTCACCGAAGGAACGGCAGGCCTTGTAGTCGCCCCAGTATGGCATCTGGACGAGCGTGACCTTGCGGAAGAGCTTCCTCGCGTCTATCTTGTCCGGGGTAAACTTCCTGAACTCCTCTCCGGGAAGGACAGAGAGGTAAGCCTTGTCCCCGATTATCTCCACCTGAACAACCCTGTCCGGCCAGCTGAGGTTTACATCAGCGCCGCTCAGTTCCCTTATCCTTGCCCCCAGTTCCCTATTGACATCGAGGCTTGAAAAGCTGTGCTTTCCGCGCCTCTTCGTCTTCACAGCGAAAGTCTCGTCCGCTCCTATCAGCGGGGCAAGCTTTTCGGCGCTTTCGACTATCCTCTCGAGCGCTGCCGGAACCTCGACGATGACGGGAATGATCCTCTCGACCTCCGGGATCGCTAGTATCTTCTCACCGGCGCCCTCATCGGCGGTCTCGACGATGACCAGGCCGGAGTAGCCCATCGGAGACGCCCAGACGCTGGCATCTGGAAGGGCCTCCCTTATGTAGTTTGCCGCGACGCTCTCCATTCCCCTCTGGGTCTTAACGAGAAACTTCACTCTCCCACCTCCAGAGAAGGGTTGGATAGAACTTTAAAAGTCTGCCGAGAGAAGGACGGGTTTAGAGAAGGAGAGTTGGAGGCATCAAGCCTCCGGCTCGGCGAGGACCTTTATCTTCCTTATCTCGGCCCTCTTTATCGGGTATATCTTGCGCGCTTCCTTGGCTATCTCAGCCGCCATCTTGCCGCTGACGGCCTCGAGGACGAAGTCCTTGAAGTCAAGCTCCTCGGCCTTCTTGTAGATGATGTCCCTGATGATCTCCCTGATAGCCCTCTCCTGGCTGGTCTGGATCCTGCGGTAGGCTATAACCATGCCCATGACGCGGAGCTTGTAGCCGTCCTTGGTGGTGATGTTGAATATTCCATCGACCCTGGTGGTCCTCCTTCTGACGAGGCTCCTTATGTAGCTCCTCGCGAGGGTGTGGCCCTTGAACTTGGTGTAGGCGTTCTGGCCCTTGACGTCGTAGACCTGGAAGTAGAGCTTGACCTGGCCCTTGGTGAAGTCTCCGGTGAGGTCCTTGAGGGTGGTCTCGATGACCCTGCCGATTACCTTCTCCGGCTCATCGGCCGGGGTGAGGCCTATCTCCTTGCTTCCGAAGAAGTCCGGAGCGTAAACTATATACCACTCCTTGCTCTTCCACTTGTCCTTGGTAGCGGCAGCCTTCTTCCTGGGGTTACCTTTCGCCATCTTAACACCTCCGCTTCACACCTTTTCGGTAACATCTTCGGCGATTTTGATTGAAAACACCAAATCGTCCAGCGCTTTGATGAGTGTTTCAATCTCACCCGAGTATTTAACCTTTGTTATGACGTCCCCATCTTCCCATTGGGTTAGCACATTTAAACTTTTCTTTAGGCCCTCAGGGAGGCCCGCGTTGTCCACCTCAAGCGCCTGGGCAATGGCCTCGGCCCTCTTGGGGTCGCCGTAGTGCCAGAATATCTCCGCCCTAGCCTCAATCTTCACTGCCCTTTCCCTCCCCGACCTGCCTGGCCAAGGCCTCGTTAAACAACCGTATGAACTCGTCTATCCTGCCCTTAGGGAAGCGTATTCCTGCTGCTATCGCGTGCCCGCCGCCCTCACCGCCGAGCTTCTCCGCCACTTCCTTCAGTGCCTCTCCCAGGTGGTAGCCCTTTGCGAGGGCCTTCTCTGTGGTTCTGGCCGAGCCTTTCACCAGGTTCTCGTCCTCGTCGCTGTCCGCCAGAACGACGACGGGCTTCTCGGGGTCGGCCAGGCCGGCGTTTATGGCTATGTTGGCCGCTATACCCACGAGCGTGTCCCTTATGTTCCTGCCGGCGTAGAAGACGTAGGCGTGTTCACCCTCGTCGGCCATGCCCCAGTTCTGGATTATGAACTTCCTGGCCTCTATCTGTTCCCTCTTGTAGTCGTCGAGCATCTTCCTGGCCTTCCTGTAGGCATCTTCGTCGCCGAGGCATATCGCAACGCCCAGCGTTCCGGCGTTGAGCCTTCCCGTGGCATTGAGGAGCGTGGCGAACTCCCTCGCCTCGTGTCTCGGATCGCCTTCGGGATAGAGGGGACTTATCACCACGTCGCCTATGAGCCTGTCTATCATCTCCTTGGGGGCACCGTGCTTGATGAGGTGTATCACAAGGGCGTCGTGGAGCTTCCTCTTCTCCTCCTCACGAAGCTGCCAGTACCTCATCTCCGGGTCGAAGCCCCTGGCGCGGAGCCACTCTATGGCGTTCCTCTCGTCGCCTGTTATCTCTGGAATCTCGGGATTGGTTGAGTAAGCCAGCATCTGGTAGAGGGGTCTGCTCTCCCTTCCGAAGAGCCTGAGCTCCTTCCGCACCTCGAGTATTCCTAGCTTTTTGCCGTCCTCGAGTATCTCAAGGTTCAGCCCGTGGAACGTCCCGTCTATCTCCTGCATATCGCCGACAGCGCCCACGATTGCTATGTAGGCCAAATCCCTGTTTTTCTCGTTCATCTCCCTCGCCACGAAGTAGGCAACACCGGAACCGCTCAGGTCGCGGACGCTGTTGGCCCCGAAGGGGACGGGGTTCACGAGGACGTGGGATTCGGTGGAAAACTCGCTCTTTTCCGGCGGGTGGTGGTCGGCAACGACAACCGTTGCGAAGTCGAGGTGCTTCTCTATCAGTTCAATCGAGCCGCTTCCAAGGTCGCTGAAGACGTATATCCTGTGCCTCTCACTTGCCAATTCCTTTATCAGCTCCTCGCTGAGCTGCTTGACTATGCTGAGCTGAAAGCTCCCTCCTTCCCTAGCAACGGCCTTCGCTAAAATCGCGCCCGCGGTGATTCCGTCGGCGTCGCGGTGGGAGATGAGCCTTATGGTGTGCCCTAGCTCGATGTGCATCTTGATTAGCTCTGCCCCTTCCCTGGCCCGCTCCAAAAACGGCCCCCTATCCACGAGGCATCACCGGGTAAGAAGAAGGAAAGGGATCAGCGGACCAGGAGCTTGGCCTGCTCCGGATCGTAGCGCCACTTCGCCGGCAGCTTGCCGGTTCTCCTGTAGTACTTGACGAGACGCCTTATCTTGCTCTCGGTGAGCTGGAGACCTCTCCTGGAGTGCTTGTCCTTCGGGTGCTGCTCAAGGTGTTTCCTGAGCTTAACCGCCTTCCTGATGAGAGCCATGAGGTCCTCGGGAATCTCGGGCGCTAGGCCGTTCTCCTCGAGTATCTTGGTTATCTTCTTGCCGGTGACGAGCTTGACGCTCGGAATGCCGTACTGGTCGCGGAGAATGGTTCCTATCATAGCAGCGCTGTAGCCTTCCTTCCTGAGCTTGATAACGAGCCCCTCGACCTCCTCCGCCGTGTACTCGACCCAGGTCGGCGGAGCGGTCCTCGGTGGCCTCTTAGAACCAGACTTACCCCTCTTTCTCGCGTGTATCCTTGCCATACCATACACCTCCCGGTGACGGCCAGCTCCCGCCAGCCGCCCCTCCGCATCAGCCTAAAGGAAGGAGTTTAAAAAGTTTGCCATCAGTGGCAGCTGACGGCTCCGCCTTCGTCTCCTGTCCAGCTACAGCTGTCCACAAGGTTTCCGCTGCCATCGTAAAGGTACGCGGTGTCGCCGTCATTGTTCCAGACTGCCCCCCAGCGCCTACCCCAGTAAAGGTCTGTGTCGGTATCGGTTCCATAACCGGTGTGCACCTTCACACTCGCACCGGATTCAAGGGTTATGGACGGAAACACATACACGTGATTGACTTCATCCATCAGTTGCCATCCCCTTAAATTTACGGCCTCACAACCGCGGTTTTCAATGACAACGTATTCGCTGTTCAGAACCTCCCTGTCATTTACGTCCGGACCTCCCGCATCGTAGTGAACGTAGCTTATAACTACATTGTCACAATCCTTCTAAGTGGCGACCCCATAGAGCACCCTAACTGCGAACAGAACCAACACAAGAACGGCGGCTATCAGTTTTTATAAGAGAAGTAAATAAAAGTTTCGCCATCTGTACTGGCCCGCCCAAGTCCCGACTTTCAGAAGAAAGCCCAGAAACGACGGGTCTCAGATATTCATTGAATAGCGAGACTTGGCTTCGAGATGAATGAGAAAAGAAGCGACCGCGGGTACGTTGAAGCGGCGAGTAAGAGCCTTTATCTCTTCTTCAAAGGGTCAAAGGAGAGGCTTTTTGAGGTTGCGAAGGAGCATACTCAAGGGAGTTTCTGAAGGGATTCTTTGACGGTGAGGGGACAGTGATTTTCTCAAAGAAATGGGGAAAACTGGGAGTGAGTGCATCAAATTACGATTCGGACTATGGACAACAAAGCATGCTTAAATTCTACAAAGCGGTTGGGTTTTTGTCAAGCAGAAACAATTTCCTGTCAGCTGCCCCTTTGCGTTGGAATTGGGGAGGTCTAAAAAGGGTTTGCCCGTGATTATTATCCAAAAGAGTTTTAAGTAAACGAGTGACAGTGGTTATATGTGAAAGCTGAAGGATCTCACACCGTGGGAGATAGGGACAATACAGAACAGAGTTTTCCATTTGCGTGAATCTGGAATGAGTTACTCCAAGATTAGGGAGGCGATAATGGCGGAATTTAACGTTTCAGTCTCAAAGGCAACAGTTCTTAGGTGGTGCAAGGGAACTCACAACACGTTTAACAAAACCAAGCGCGTCAATCTAGAACCCTCTCCAGAGCTGGCCTATATCGTTGGGGCTTATCTTGGAGATGCCTCCGTTAGCGAGACTGGCAACTATCAGTACAGAATCCGCCTGAAGGTTATGGACAGAGATTTCGCCCAGAATTTTGAAAGGGCTTTGAAGGCAATGGGAGCGAATCCAAGAACGGGCTTTGAGCGCAATCGGGGCAGAGCCAACAGGTGGTGGGTGGAGGTTACCAACAAGGAGCTATTCATGTTCCTGAAAGGGCCGAAAGATAGGCTTTTTGAAGTTGCCAGGGCATATCCAAAGGAGTTCCTGAGGGGATTCTTTGACAGTGAGGGAAGCGTTTATGTGGATACTAAGGATCCACGAAAAGCGGCCGTTGTGGCAGACAACTACGATAGAGACATTCTTGAGTTCTGCAAAGGTCAATTAGAAATCTTGGGGATTCATTCGACCATATACTTGGCTAAGAAAAAAGGAACAAAGGTTCTGATTAGAGGGCAGGAGTACCAGTACAACAACGACCTTTACAGGATTAGCATTCACAGAAGAGCGAGTGTCGCAAGGTTCGCAGAGGAGATAGGTTTCTCAATCTCCCGAAAGCAAGAGAAACTAAGAATCTTTCTTGAAGCTTATTACCACAACACAGCCGAAAAAGATTACCACTCAAAATGTATAGCGGGGGGAGGATTTGAACCTCCGACCTCCGGGTTATGAGCCCGGCGGGCACTCCTAGCTGCCCCACCCCGCTGCTTGACCCGTTAGTTAGTCATCGGGAGTGGGTTTATAAATTTTTCGGAGCGGGCTTTATATTTGGAGACACCCTTAATTCCCCGGTGGTGCTATGTACCTGACGAAAGAGGAGGAGCTGGTTCTGGCAGGGGAGTACGGCTACGCCCTCCAGAAGGCGATGGAGATACTCGTTGCCCTCGGCGAAATTTACGGCGCCGACAGGCTCATTCCGATAAAGAGCGCTCAGATCGCGGGCGTTTCCTACAAGAACATAGGCGACGCCGGAATGGAGTTCCTGAGGGACTTCGCCGACGCCGGCGCAAAGGTCAGCGTTTACACAACGCTGAACCCGGCAGGAATAGGCGACGACGAGTTCATGGAGAAGCAGAGGGAAGTTCTTGAGCTTTACAGGGCAATGGGAATAGAGACTACCTCAACCTGTACGCCCTACTACGGGGCGAACCTGCCGAAGTTCGGCGACCACCTTGCCTGGAGCGAGAGTTCAGCTGTGAGCTTCGCGAACTCCATCGTAGGCGCGAGAACCAACCGCGAGGGTGGGCCCTCGAGCTTAGCGGCAGCGATAGTTGGAAAGACTCCCAACTACGGCCTCCACCTCGACGAGAACAGAAAGGCGACGGTGGTAGTTAAGGTTGAGGCGAAGGTGAGGACGTTCGTTGATTACTCGGCCCTGGGCTACCACCTCGGGAAGACCCTTGGCAATGACGTACCCTACCTCCGGAGGATCCAGCCCGAAAGGGTCGAGTTCCTGAAAGAGCTCGGCGCGGCGATGGCGGCGAGCGGGAGCGTGGCGCTCTACCACGTCGAGGGCGAGACTCCGGAGTACCGCGATGCTGTAACGGATAAACTCGAGACAATAACCGTTGAGGAAAGCGACGTAAAAGCCGTTAGGGAAGCTTTCTCCGATGACTGGGGAGACATTGACATAATCCTCGTCGGCTGTCCCCACGCTTCCCTGGCGGAGATTAAGGAGATAGCCGAGCTCCTGAAAATGCGTGGCAGACCCCTGAAGATACCCCTCTTCATCACTGCGAGCAGGGCCGTTAAGGCCCTCGCAGATTCGCTCGGCTACACCGAGACGATAGAGCGCTACAACGGAAGAATCATAGCGGATTCCTGCCTCGTCGTCTCGCCGATTAAGGGGTGGTACCGCGGCATAGCGACCAACAGCGGGAAGAGTGCCTTCTACTTCCGCTCCTTCGGCTTTAAGGTGAGGCTCGACGACGCCGAGAAGCTCATAAAGGAAGCGCCGTGAGGTGGAAGAATGAAGATGAAGGGGAGGAAAATCGTCGGGGGAAGGGCGGAGGGAGAGCTCATCGTGTCGCAAAAGCCCCTCTCGTTCCTCGGTGGTGTCGATCCAGAGACCGGAATCGTTACAGACGCCGAGAGCGACATAAGGGGCCAGAGCATAGCAGGGAAGATACTCGCCTTTCCGCGCGGCAAGGGCTCGACCGTCGGTTCCTATGTGATCTACGCCCTCAAGAAAAACGGAAAGGCACCGAAGGCCATAATAGTCGGCGAGGCCGAGACGATAGTCGCCACCGGCGCGATAATAGCTGGCATTCCAATGGTGGACGGGATAGACGTTTCTAAACTGAGGAGCGGTGACAGGGTCAGAGTTGATGCTGACTCCGGCGAGGTCGAGGTTCTCACGTCTGGGGAGTAGGTTTTTAACCCCTCCCGACTCTTTATTCTGGGAGGTAAGATGCCCGGAGGAATCTACGAGTGCACCGTCTGCGGCCACAGGGAGGTTCTCGATTCGAACGAACCCGTCATAGAGAACTCCTGCCCGGTCTGCGGCGGCGACATGATTTTAGTGGGCTTTCGGGTGGAGCCCAGGGAAACGGAAGAAGTTTCTGGAAAGGAAGACACAGAAGCGGAGACCGTCGCTCCGGTTCTTCCCCTCGCCGTCGAGGAGAAGCTGAGAGCCTTTTACGTCCTTGAGCCGGCCGGCGTTGAGGAGAACGTCTTCGTCTTCGAGGTTAGGGAGATACTCGAGACGGACTTTGAGAGGGTTTTGGCGGAACTCGAGGAGCTTGGCTACTGGGCGGCCCTCAAGAGACGCGGGGAAAAGGTTCTCCTCTACGTCTTCCCCGCGGGGGAAATCAAGGAGGACAACCGCTGGCTTCCATGGATGTTCCTGATAGCGACGATTTTCACGACGTTTTTAGCCGGTTACTGGCTGTCCCTAAGCTATATAGCCCTGCTCAACGAGTACAACCTCCCGGGGATAAGGAACCCCTACATCAATGCCCTGGCCTTTTCGATAAGCGTGATGGGGATACTGGGAACCCACGAGCTGGGCCACAAGATAGCGGCCGCTTACCACGGAGTGAGGGCAACGATGCCCTACTTCATTCCCTTCCCCAGCATGCTGGGCACTATGGGGGCGGTGATAAGGGTGAAGTCTCCCCTCCCGACGAGGAACGCGGCCATCGACCTGGGCGTCAGCGGACCGATAGCGGGCTTCCTCGTGGCGGTCCCGGTGAGCATAATTGGGCTGAAGCTCTCGGTACCGCTCCCCATAGACGCGATCCAGCCTACGGAAGGGAGAATAACCTTCGGCGAGAACCTGCTGTTTTTGCTCATAGAGAAGTACTTCCTCCGCTTGCCGGAGGACGTCGTCGTCTTCCTCCACCCCGTTGCTATAGCCGGCTGGGTTGGGATACTCGTTACGTTCCTCAACCTGATTCCCGCGGCACAGCTCGACGGGGGGCACATAGCGAGAGCCTTCCTGAGCGAGAGGGCGCACCGCTACATGACCTCGGTCATAGGGCTCGTCCTCATAGGAATGAGCTTTCTCTGGGTTGGGTGGCTCATATGGGGGGTTCTGGTGCTGCTGATGGGGGCGATGGGTAACCCCGGGGCGCTCGACGAGGTGTCTCCAATCTCGAAAAAAAGAATCCTTCTGGCGGTTATAGCGGTGTTGCTCTTCGTGCTCTCCGCCACGCCCGCACCGATAAGCGCGACTGGCTGAGCTACCCCTTCTTTCTCGTTCCCTTCTTGTCCTTCAGTATCTGCTCGATGTCGTAGTAAATGGAGTCCCTCGAAACGCCGAACATTCTGGCTATCTCCGATATGTTCAGAACGCGTGGATTGTAGTTGAAGTTCTCGAGTATCTTGGCCAGGAGTTCGCGGCGTTCCTTTATGGTGAACTCGCTGAGGGGCTTTTCCTCAGGTGGAGCGTTGTAAACGACCACGACGACGGCGTAGGTCCTCCTCGTCACGGGGGTGGTGTAGGTGCCGACCTCGAAGTCCACAACCTTGGCATTCTTCGGAAGAATGCGGTTGATCTTTTCCATAGTTTTGGTTATGGCGTCCTCCTTGTTCTTCCCATGGGCGTAATCTGCGATTATACCCTTTTTCATGTTGCCGTGGTCGTCCAGCAACAATACGACTGTCAGGTTCATAAAAGCACCGAACGTTAGGTTAATCTTGGAGGACACTATGCACCCGTGCATTGGGGACAACAGTTTTCTTGACTTTGATACCACGTTCTTTATACAATCTTCAATGCTCGATGACTCACATTGAACGCTTACCAACTCCACAGAACCACCCCTGGGGTTTCCGCAGTATTGGGGGGCTTCCCCTTAAATTTGGGCAGAAAGCTATATAAGCTTTTTCGGTGGATATTGGTATGAAGTAATCCTTTGGAGGTGGATAACATGAAGAGGAAGGCTCAGGGTGCCATCGAGTACCTGTTTATGATTGCGGCTGCGCTGGTTATAGTCCTCATAGTCTGGAGGCAGATCAGCGGCAGGGGTAGCAAGGCCAGTGAGATTGCCGACACTGCTGAGAACCAGATAAGCTCGGAGCTCCAGCAGGAGATTGGAGGCTGAAGTCTCCACCCCAGCTCCTTTTTCTTTTGGAGGACTGCCAATGATGAGGCGTGCCCAGGCATCTTTGGAGTACATGTTTATGATAGTAATCGCCATTGTTATGATAGTTCTTGTGATCAGGAGGTTCTTCGATCCCCGTTTTGGAACCATAAGAAGAACCGGGACGCTCCAGCAGACCTACGAGAGCATGATATCAAATGAGATGGAGGATAAAATCAACGACTAATCCTCTAAAATCACCTCAATATCGGTACCGGGGTCTAATATGATCGTCCCGCCCCTTTTCTGGTGAATACCTTCTGCAGATATCCTAAATCTATGATGTCCGGAGTAAACGATCACCTCGCCGTACCTTTTCTCGGAATCCAGCAGATTTCCACGTGTATCCGTCGCAACTCCTTCGTATTCAAGCACGAGTTTTGTCGTGGTGTTGGGGGAGGACAGCAACAGGCCTCTCGAAACGCTCCTCACGGTGAGTTCGATGTACTCTCCGGGGTTTTCGGAGTACAGGCGAACTGAGAACACTCCAAGAGTGATCCGTGTTATCCATGCTCTGCTGGAAAGGGAGACGTTGTCCCCTAGCCCGTAAATACTCATCACGGCACTTCCATTGTCATCGAGGATAACGATCCTCCCGTTTTCCGAGATTACTGTGGGGCTTCTTGGAGGGGTACGCAGGCTGAATATCGATAGGACGTCCCCAGTTGAATACGACTCAGAGAATAGGAGCTCACCATTCGTTACGATCAAAGCCTTAAGCTGGCTGTAAATCTCTCCAAGATGTCCTCCAGAGCGTATGGCCCCTTCGGCCCACGTGCTAAAAACAACGCAGTCTGAGGACACCTTTACCTGCTTGAAAAACTCCTCAACGGGTGTTCCATTCACGTACAGAACACCAAATGAGTCCACCAGCAGGGGATTCGTCTCAGCGTTAAAGTAGTAAGTGTTCATTGGATTGACGGAGTACATCGAGCCGCAGGAAGAGCTGGTTTTCATGTAGGAGATCGCATCGGACCTGAGTTCTCCGGAGTGAACCGCCCAAGGAATGCCCAGCTCCCCCGAGGGTGCGTTTATAACGAGCCCCCCCACAATCATAATCAGCGACACCAGAGAGACCGCACCGACGATTACCCACTCCTTCCAGAAAACCCTGTATCCAGCCAAACGCTCCCCAGCGAACAGGTAGAAGGTAAGAAGCAGGGGTAAGATAAACCTGGTGATCGGTCTGACGGGAAACACAAGGAGGTACATAGCCACGTTCATAACGAATAAAACCGCGAGATCCACTGGGAGGGGCTTTTCATTCGAGAATCCTCTAAACCTGAAGAGTATGAGGGCAAAGATCAACAGGAAAGCGGGGACAAAGACGTACGCCGTTTCCTGATGGTTGCTTCCAACCGTAGACAACACTCTGTTAATTAGCTCGTAGAGCCCCATGAACGAGCCGTATCTACCTCCCTGCATGAGGTAGGTTTGGTAGAAATAATCCCCTGAGATTAGATAGCCCAGGGCACCCTCAACAATAACTTTCGGAATCAGAACTGCAAGGGCCATGCAAATCAGCAGGCGCAGCTGAGAGATTGCCGAACGAAAGATATGTACGAGCTTCTCAAAGTACTCAACTCTGAAAAGATACACGACCAAGATCGCCCACATAAGGAAGATGAAGACACCCACGTACTTGTGACCCACCAGAACAACCGGGTGAATTCCCAAGACAACGATTATGTCCTTGGTTATCGAAGAAGGCCAGGCCATTCTAAGGGACACGAAAAGGGCGATCAAGAAACTGTAAACCGCAGCGATAACCAGTCCCTGCCGCCATGATAGGACAAGGTTCACCGCAGACTGGAAATGCATTTTGGAGGTCTCGTCCAGGTTCAAAGCGAGGAAAGTAATATACAGGGCCACGACGAAGGGCAGTATCGTGAACTTGGCCGTACTGCCCAGTCCCGCGAGGAACAGAGAGACGTACATATCCCGCAGGGATTTATTCTTCGTGTACCTGACAAAATAGTACAGAGACGCAATTACGAAGAGCTCAATCAGGGTATCGTGGAGAACCAGCTGGTTTATCCTGAACACCGTTGGATCCACGAGCAGGAGGGCGGAGTACAGGACGGCGAGCCTGGTTCCTCCGAGGAGTTTACCAGTGCGGTACGCCAGCACAACCGCCAATCCTCCCAGAAACACAGACAGAAGCCTGCCGGACACGTAGCTGTCCCCAAACACCCTCAACCAGCCGGCGAGCAGGTAGTAGTAAAGCGGAGGGTGAACGGCAAAGATATCCCTGTAGGGGAGGTAACCGCTGTTGATGAGCCTCGCCATCAGCAGGTATGTTCCCTCGTCGTAGTCCACGTACTCGTTCATCTGGAACAGGAGAGTAACCCGCGTAAGGATATATACCAGCAGAATGAGCCCAGGAATCAATCTTTCAAGAGCCTCCCTCTTCATTGAATCCCCTCCAGCACCCGCTGAAGATTCTCAACCTCCCGTGTTCCAATGAGGTCATTCCTGACCCAGATTTCAACTCCGTCCCTCTTATATATCACCGTGTATTCCGAAAGAAGATCCTCCACAAGAAAGTTGTAATCGGCGTAACTCAGAGTCCAGTCAAGGAGCACCAGGTCCGCTCTCGGCAGGGCCCTCCCGCAGTAGGACGCCCATATGACGTAGGTGTTTTCTCTGTTTGCCAGGTGGGGAAATATATCGTTCTGGGTTAATACGGAGAAATCGGTAGCCGCCAAAGCCCTAGTTACATCCATCAGCATTCTGTCGTGCCCCGTCACGGGGACGTAGTAATTGGCTGGGATCTCCAGGATTCCCGTAAGACCGTTCTCACCGGGAAGTACCGGGGACGTAACGGTGGAAACGAAGAGGCCAAGGGCCAACGCCATAACAACCGTTCTGCTCCTGCGATTGCCGGGCATCTCGGCAAGGGCGTACATGATTGCAATCATTGAGAGGGGGACGAGCATATACGGATACTGAAATCCCACCCGGTAGAGATTTTTCTCGCACGATAGTAAAATCTCGGCCCAGGGGAGAGCGGTTAGCAGGAGGGAATACTTCGGCTTAAGAAACGTTAGCATTCCAAGCGTGGCGCTCGCCACCAGGAAGTAAACCGCCTTCATCGGTATGTTGCAACCGTCAAGAAGACCTCCATAGAAGGACGCCAAGTGAGACGAATCCACCACAACCCACCCCAGAAGAATCCATGCGGTCCCCACTGCAATAAAAACAAGGGACGTTCTTTCCAGTTCATCAAGGGTTCCGGATTTCAATGCCCTGATGATTGAAACATACGTAGAGGGGCTGAATATCTCCCGATTCCTGAGGAGGTAGAAAAGCCCCAGCGAAATGACCGCAATGCCCGCATCTTCCCTCGCGCTAAGAATACCCAAAGCGGACAAAAGCGCAAGGCCATATCTCTTCTGCTCAATCATCAGCGCGGCCAGGAAGATGAAGGGCATTGCGAAGGGTACGGCGTGAAAATCGTAGCTGTTTATCCCTTGAACGAGGGAATTCCCGAGGTACATAACCACTAACGCCAGAGCAATTTTGGACTCTCCGATTATTCTCTCAGCCAGTAGGTACAGCAGGTACGCAGATAGGGATATGACGACCGTTTGGATAACCAGCAGGGTCTCGGCGTGGGGTAAAAGGCCGTAGAGAGGGGCCAAGACAGCGAGAACTGGGGATAAGTGTATCCTGAAGTGGTTGGGGGCACAAAAAACGAACCATTCAACGGTGTTATACATAAAATCTCCGTGGACAGTGCTCCACAGGGACTGCATAAAGATTCCCATATCGAAGGCATTTGTACGGAAGGTATAATGGCGGTTAATTGAAATCAGTATCATGAATATGCTGTACACAGCAATAGTCAGCCAGAGCACGCTTTGAGTGTTCCAGCGTTTCATCTCCCTCACCTGCTAGCTAAGGAAGTTTCAGTCATCACTACGGAGTTTCAATTAATTGACTTTCACAATGCTCTATATAACGTTTAAATGTCTCCGTTACACATCTAATGACTGATTCCTCAGGACGTATTGGAGTTTCAGCAGGATCCAGACCGGAACATTCACTCACTACATCTCTCACGTCGATCACTTGGACATTGGAGTATTCGTCTTTTTGGAGTCTTCCCTTGATTGCTCTCATGGAAGAATTGAACAATCCTTCGTATACTGAATCCACTATGACTATGCTGTTATTTTGTAGATAAGAGTCACCAAAAACTGTCCTTATAACGTACGTTGTGTTCCTATTGGAGAGACGGGGAAACATGTTTCCCTGAACTACCAAAGCACACCTTTCATCTGCTCCATAAAATATAGGCAAACTTTCATCTAGGATCACCATATAGCCACCCCACATATCCCAGCCACTAGAAAGTTTATACGAAGGAGCACCCCATACCAAGAAATACTCCGAGAGGTTAACTGGTGGCGAAACGAGAATAAAGACTAAAATTGCCACGGCAATACTAGATTTCATAATTCCCAATATCTCTACTGCCTTATGTCTCTTGGCAAATTGGAGAGCATACAGCACCGACACGAGGCTTATGGGGAGTAGCATATATGCGTAGTGACTTCCCACAGTTATCACAGGAGGCCATGATCCCATGAGGATTATCTCCATGAGTGGGGGTAATGTTGGTATCAAGAACCGAGGACCTCTTAGTAAGGGTATCCCAAAGTACCCCAGCCATATTACAATGTACACTATCTTATAGTAAGACATTGTTTGGTCAATATAGACATCTTTAATATCTCCTGAAAGGAATGGATATATACCTGACGGATTAAATATTGGAACTAGAACAAATGTTTCAATCAGGACAGATAGTATCCCCAAAATTATGAACATGAACTCCACTTTATGAGCCCGGTAAAATCTACGAAAACCGTTAAAGGACATCACATCTCTTACTATATCTAGAAGACCTCGGTTCTCTTCTGTTACTAATATAAAGAGAATCCCTATACTGATAAGAGCAATGCCGGAATCTTCCTTGGTCAAAAGAAGCAACACTGAAAGTAGAACCGTTCCGAACTTGTTCTTTAATGAATAATCCTTCTTAACCAATAGGTTGTGAGAGAGATATACTATAGCAAGGATCACAGGGACGGCCAAAACTGATGGGTGAAAATCATCTGAAAACCAGGCAAAAGGACACAGAACAAAGAATAAAACACTATACGCCGAGTATCCAGGATCCCCAAGAATACTTCTGGAGAGGCCATAAAAGATTAATCCCGCAATAAACATTGCTAAAGGTACCAACGAAAGAAGAAGCTTGGGACTTGGGTACAGGTAGTACAGTGGGGCTAAGAGAAAAAGAACCGGTTGAAAATGAACTCCCAGATGAGACCACACACCTAGCTCGATGAATTCAGGAGTGTTGAATAAAACCGCATTCGAATGAATGGTGGTCCATAGCGACTGGGAAAATATGCCCAGATCAAAAGCAGCGGTCAGGAATAATCTGTGTCTAAGCATCAACCGTAACCATAGCTCAATAGAATATATAACCAGTACCAATATCCACGACCTACTTAGTATGCCTCTGTAAGCATGTCTTTCACTTGGCATCTAAAGGTTTAAGAGACTAAGGGTATATAAAATGATACGAAGATATCTCCTTTAGTAGTCAGAGTACAAGATTCTAATGGTGGGAGTATGGGCCGTATGAACCCAGAGATGGAAGCTGCTCACATTGTGTTTGAGAGGGAGTATTGGTGGTTTAAATCTAGGAGGGAACTGATTAAATCACTTTTACTAAAATTCCACTTCCGCGGGCCCCTACTCGACGTTGGTTCCGGAACCGGTGAGAATTTAGAGGTAATAAAGGATATAATACCCCACTCCATTGGGGTGGAGTTGTCTGATACTATGATAAAATATGCATCAAGGTTAAAGAGAAACGTCATATATGGTAACGCAGAATCGCTACCTTTTGAGGATTCATCGTTTATGAGTGCTATGGCCTTGGACATACTAGAACACGTAGACGACAGACGCGCAATTAGAGAAATATGGCGTGTCTTAAAACCCGGTGGAAAACTTCTCGTAACAGTACCTGCGTTTATGTGGCTATGGAGCGCTCACGATAGTGTCCATGGTCATAAAAGGAGGTACTCCACAATCCAAATATCAAACCTTATCAAAGAGGCCGGATTCAACGTTATATTCCTGTCGTACTGGAATTTTGTATTGTTCATACCTGCGGCTATCCAAAAAAAATTGGGGCGATCTCATAGCCTAGTTCATCTTCCCAAACTTCTGAACAATGCACTTTATTCACTATCCACTATCGATAATCAGTTAATCATTAGGGGAAAGAGACTACCGATTGGAACTTCAATAGTTGTGATCGCTCAGAAACCCATCAAATCGGAGGAAACGTGTCATGAGGTTCCCACGGATATTTGTGATAATTCCCGCACATAATGAGCGGGATCTCTTAGAAGGCACTGTTGATAACGTTGTAAGAGTATTAGAGCGCTCAGGAATTAGGGAGTACACTGTCATTATCGCTGAAGATGGGAGCACCGACGGAAGCGACGTTATTTGTATGAAATTGTCCAGAAAATATCCAAAAGTTACCTGCCTCCATAGCAAATACCGGCTGGGAAAAGGGGGCGCTATCACTAATTCTGTTAGAACCTTCCCTAACACGGGAATAATGGTGCATCTAGACGTGGATCTATCCGTGTCCCCAGAGTACATCCCAATTGCCATCAAACTCATTATCGATACAGGGTGTGACTCAGTAATATGTTCTAGATTCTTACCTGATTCTGTAGTAAAGAGAAGTCTCCATCGCCAGATTTTAAGCGTAGGATATAACTTGCTTGTCAATGCCCTTTTTCATACTAGAATCACAGATCATCAATGTGGATTTAAAGCGTTTAACCTTGGAACAACAAGAGATTCTCTACTGGAAGCCCAAAACAGTGGGTGGTTTTGGGATACCGAGATTCTAATAAGGCTCAAACGTAAGGGCCTAAAAGTGTGCGAGTTGCCCGTGGTGTGGAACGAGAGCGAGCGGGATAGCAGGCTGAATTTGAAAAGGGACATCATTGAGATGTTCATATCCCTTATCCGGTTCAGATTTGGAACTCCCAAGACATGCCAAAAGCGAAAGTCTTAACTAGGATTGCCATAAGTGAATAAGTAGGTGATCCCCATGGCGTTCCTCTCCTTCGGATCCAAAAGGGATAAAATAAAAAAGATGATCGAGGAAGAGAAGTTCGACGAAATACTCAAAATGGCAGTTAAGGACAAGAAAGCCCTGCAGGCACTGATTGAACTTTTGGACGACTCCAACCCCGGCATAGTTGGCGATGCACTTCTCCTGCTGAGCAACGTCCTCGAGATCAATCCGAATTCCACGCGGAGCCACATAACCCCAGAACTCTTCCAGAAGCTGATGGCGCTGATGGAGAGGAAAAATCCATACGTCAGGGAGAACGCCATGCTCCTATCGTACAAGATAATAAAGAGCTTTCCAGAGGTTGCGTCCCAGCACAGGGACTGGATAGTGGAAGGCGTGAGAAGGGGTCTCACAGAGGGCAACAAAGACCAGAAAGGTTTTCTTCTGATGGTCATAGGAGAGCTTGGGCTGAAGGAACTTAGGCCAATGGTGGAAGAGCTCGTTAGCGTCGAGGACAAGGTGATACTTCCCTTTGAGGGCAAGAAATGGGTCCCTCTTGGGGATATAGCCAAAGAAGTTCTTGAAAAACTTTCGTAAGCTGAACTCAAATCGATACGTTTCCTACATTATTCCATTTATGTTGCGAAAAATTAATAAGCCCGTTTGTTTTAAATACCCAGGGTGATACTATGCTCGAAGAGTTGCTGTTGCTTTTTTTCCTCTTCCTGGCCATCATGCTGGTGGTCAAGGTTGGCTTTGGAGTAATCAAGTACCTAGTGGCCAATGCAATAATTGGCCTTATAATACTGTGGTTCACGAACTGGATAGGTATCTCGGACGTGCCACTGACGGCCCTCAACGTGCTGGTAGTGGCGATAGGCGGGATATTGGGCGTAATTGCCCTGATAATAGTCTACTGGTTCTAGCTGGTTTTTCCTAAACTTTATAAATTCTCCGCTTTTTCATTCTCCAGGATTAAAACCGAGTGGAAAGCATTCTGAGGGGGTGTGATGCTCATGTCTCACAAGTCCGCGGAAATGTACGAGCTCAAAAAGAAGGTGGAAGAACTTAAGAACCATCGGGGTCGAGCTACCGAGCTGGTCAGCCTCTACATTCCCGCCGGATACGACATAAACAAGGTGATGCAGCAGCTCCGAGAGGAATACGGAACGGCCCAGAACATCAAGAGCAAATCGACCCGAAAGAACGTCCTCGGAGCCCTCGAAAGGGCCATGCAGCACCTCAAGCTCTATCGAAAGACGCCCGAGAACGGTCTCGCTCTCTTCGTCGGGAACGTCAGCGAGCAGGAGGGTGTAAGCGACATCAGGCTCTGGGCGATAGTTCCGCCCGAGCCCCTCAAGGTCCGCCTCTACCGATGCGACCAGACCTTCGTCACGGAACCGCTCGAGGAGATGCTCCGCGTCAAAGACGCCTACGGCCTGATAACCGTTGAGAAGAACGAAGCCACGATAGGCCTTCTCCGCGGAAAGCGCATCGACGTCATAGACGAGCTGACTTCGAACGTCCCCGGAAAGACGAGGGCTGGTGGTCAGTCAGCAAGGCGTTACGAGAGGATCCGCGAGCAGGAGACCCACGAGTTCATGAAGAGGATCGGCGAGCACGCTAACAAGGCCTTTCTCCCGCTCCTTGAGAAGGGCGAGCTGAGGGGAATCATCATTGGTGGCCCTGGGCCGACCAAGGAGGAGTTCGTCGAGGGCGACTACCTCCACCACGAGCTCAGGAAGAAGATAATAGGCGTCGTTGACATCAGCTACCACGGCGAGTACGGCCTGAGGGAGCTCGTCGAGAAGGCCAGCGACATACTCAAGGACCACGAGGCGGTGAAGGAGAGGCATCTAATCCAGAACTTCTTCAGGCACCTCGTCAAGGACACGGGGATGATAACCTACGGTGAAAAGGAAGTCAGGCAGGCGCTCGAACTCGGCGCCGTGGACACTCTCCTCATCAGCGAGGGCTACGACAAGGTTCGCGTCAGGGCCAAGTGCAACAACTGCGGCTGGAGCGAGGAGAAGACGATGAGCGAGCAGGAGTTCCACGTTTACAGGAAGAAGCTCACCCACTGCCCCAAGTGCGGAAGCCAGAACATAAGCTTCGAGAAGTGGGACGTCGCGGAGGAGTTCATAAAGATGGCCGAGGAGGCCGGCTCGAACGTGGAAATCATCTCCCTCGACACGGACGAGGGCCAGCAGTTCTACAAGGCCTTCGGCGGCCTTGGGGCGTTCCTCAGGTACAAGATTCACTGAGCTATTTAAACCTCTTCTCCCTTCTTCAGGTATGCCACAAAAGACGGGATAAAATTTGGAAAAGCCAAAATCACATCTTCTCTGGCGCCTCTATGCCGAGCAACTCAAGCCCGTCCCTGAGAACCTGCTTGACCGCCAGAACGAGCAACAGGCGCTCCTCCCTGATTCCCTCTTCGGCTTTGAGCACCGGGTGGTCCATGTAGAACTTGTTGAAGAGCGAGGCCAGCTCGTTGAGGTAAGCGGGAACCAGATGGGGCTTGATGTCCCTGCCGGCGCTCTCTATGACCTCTGGGAACTTGGCAAGGAGCTTTATGAGTTCCTTCTCCCTGTTGGTGAGTCCTGAGAAGTCGGCCTTTTCGAGCAGGGCCTTCCACTCGACGTTGAAACCACTCTCGTCCGCCTTCCTGAGGATAGAGGCGCAGCGAGCGTGGGCGTACTGTATGTAGGGCGCGCTCTCCCCCTCGAAATTCAGCACGTCGTCCCAGCGGAAGGTTATCACCTTGTCTGGGCTGTACTTGACGAGGTTGAAGCGAACCGCGCCTACTCCAACCGCTTCAGCTATCTCCTCCTTTTCCCTCTCGCTCAGGCCCGGGTTCTTCTCCTCGACGAGCTCCCTCGCCCTCTGCACGGCCTCGTTGAGGACCTCATCGACGGTGAAGCCGACCCAGGTTCCCTTCCTTCCCGAGAACTTGCCCTCTTCCCTGACAACGTGCTCGTAAGCGAGGTGGTGGAAGTTCCCGGCGGCATCTTCAAAGCCGAGGAGCTGGAGGGCGTACTTTATCGCCATCTGCGGGTGCCTCTGCTCCGCCCCGATGACGTTTATGACTATATCCCCCCTGCCGAACTTACCCGGCATCTCCTCTCCGTCTGGTGCGGTCGTCCACGTCTCGTGGTTCTCCGTTTTGTCCCAAGGCTTGTAGAGCATGTCGGCCTTTACCTTCCCGAACTTCCAGAGGTGATATGCTATGTCCTTGCCGGTGTAGGTGGCGGTCCCGTCGCTCCTCCTGAGGACGAGGAAGGGGTTCTTCATGTCGGGGAAGAGCTTCCTGAGGTTCATCACGAAGGCTCCCCTGTATTTCCCCTCCGTGGCCCAGAAGAAGTTCTCGTTGGCCTCTATGAGCCCGTAAGCCTCCCCGAATATTCCGCTCCTCATTATGTCGCTCTCCCAGCTGAGCAGGTCGTAGGTTATGCCCATGCGGTAGGTGGTGAGCATCTGAGCCTTAACCACGCGCTCGGCCAGCTTCCTTCCGATTTCTGCTATCTCATTGTCGCCTTCCTCAAGTTTCTTCATCAGTTCGCGAACCTCTTTATCGACCTCTGGCTTCTCTTCAAGCCTCCTGTTCACCTCGACGTAGAGGAGGCCCATAACGTGGTCTATGAAGTCCTCCTTCAGGTTTTTCTCCCTCAGCTCGGCCTCGATCTTCTCGAACTCCTCCCTGAGGTTTAGGTAGCCCCAGAGAACCTGTGCGAACTGGACGCCAAGGTCGTCGATGTAGTTCTGGACTTCAACGATGTAGCCGAGCTTCCTCATGATCCTTGCCATCGTGTCACCGAGGACCGCGTTCCTCGCGTGCCCCATGTGGAGCGGTTTGGTGGGGTTCACTGAAGTGTGCTCGACGATGACCTTCTTACCCTTTCCAACGTCGCTCTCGCCGTAGACCTCTCCCTTTTCGAGTATCTCCTGCACCAGTGCTTTTCCAAAGACGTCGTAGTTCAGGTAGAAGTTTATGTAGCCATTTACTGCCCTCACCTCGGCTATTTCTCCGGACAGTTTGTCCTTAATCCTGTCCGCCAGCTCCTCCGCTATCAGCTTCGGGGCCCTCCTGAAGACCCTCGCCAGCTGGAAGGCGACGGCCGTTCCGAAGTCGCCAAGCTCGATGCTCGGAGTGTCGTCGAACGTTATCTCACCGTTCCACTCTTTTCCGGCCTCCTTAAGCATCTCGTCGAGGGCTTCTTCGAGAATGAGCTTTACCCTCTCCTTAACCTCGCCGTATCCCATTCACACCACCGCACTCACTTGAACCCAACCTTTAAAAAGTTCTCCCGCGAATTTACTCTGGAGGTGGGTAGAATGAAGCACCGCGTGGGTGAGCACAAGGCAAAGAAGGGCCTCATAAGGATAGAGTTCGATGAGAAGGACGGAATAGCGGAGCACGTCAAGATAACCGGGGACTTCTTCATGCACCCGGAGGAAGCTATTCAAGAGCTCGAGCAGAGACTGGAAGGCCGCCGCGTTGAAGAGCTGGAGCACCTTATGGACGAGTTCTTCGCCATGAGGCTCGACATAGAGATGCCCTACGTGAACGTGGAGGATTTCAAGATAGCCCTCAAAAACGCGCTGAAGGAGTGATTCCCGTGCTCGGAGTGGAGGTCCCCAAAAAGACCTTCGGCTACCTTCTCCTGGTCTTTCTGCTGGCGTCATTTGCAGGCTATGGAATCGGAACCGCCAGCCCGGGAACCGCGGTAGATGCCGTCAAGAGGATAATCGAGCAGATAGGACCCATCTCGGACTCCAGCTTCGAGAACTTCGTTAAGATATTCACCAACAACGCGACAGTGGCCCTCATGACCTTCCTCTCGGGCCTGTTCTTCGGCCTCGGTCCATGGTTCATAATGGCCTTCAACGGCCTGATGGTGGGCCTAGTTGTTCTGGCAGTTCACAGAATGAGCGAGGTGCCGATGGGACAGATAATCCTGGGTCTTATCCCACACGGCGTGATAGAGATACCCGCAATAGCCCTGGCGGGTGTGGCCGGTATAGTGTGGTACCGGGAGATAATTGGGGGGGAAGGAAGCGGGGAGGAGAGGTTCAAAAGGGGAGCCGTTAAGGGGCTCAAGCTCTTCGTCCTGTCAGTTCTACTCCTCCTCGTTGCGGCCTTCATTGAGGCCTACGTAACCCCCAAGGTCGCCGGCCTCTGACGCTTCTTCAATTTTTAGCGTCCTGAACGCTCCAGACTCCTCGTACGCTTCTATCTCGCTCAGTATGACGTCCATCGGGTTCTCGAAGCCGCTCACGACGCTTCTTATGTAGGCGCGGTAGCTCCCGTTCATTTCCATCATGCGCTCTGCCATTCTGGCAACCTTCACAGGATCCGTGGAGTGGAACTTGACACCTTTCTCGATCAGCCACCTGGTCACCGCGAGCAGCCTGCCAGGATAGGTTGAGATCGTGGGGGTTCCGAGGGCTATCGCCTCCCGGTTCATCGTTCCGCCGGCACCGATCATCAGCCGGGCGTAGTAGAGGAGGCTCAGGCTGTCCACAGGCTTCTCCGGCATTATGACGTTGTCAAAGCGCTCAAAGCGCTCCCTCTGCTCCTTGGTTCTCGGGAACAGGACTATTGGAATCTCTGGAAGTAGGGGAATGACGTCCTCGAGGACACTCTTTTCGGGCCCGTTGAAGTAGTTGGCCTTGATCGGCTCGGTTCGCATCACTATGTAAGAGTTCTTTCTGAGACCAAGCTCCCTCAGAACCCGACCCTCCGGCCTGAAGCCGTAGAGGTGGGCCAGCTCGGAAAAGCCGTTCACGGGCCTCATTCCGTTAGGGTCCGCTCCGCTACGGAAGAGTTCGTAGGCGTCTATGGCCTTTGGAAACAGGAGAAGCCGGGTGTAGGGGAGAATGAGCTTGTTCTGACCGATGGCCGTTTCGTTGTCTACGAAGCCTATCGACGGTATCTGGAGGCCAAAGGCAACGCGCGGGGCCTCTGCGGAGTGCTTGTAAAGCGCGAGATCAGGCTTCTCCTCGATTATGAGCTTGCTGAGCCGATACATTCTCTCGGAGCTTGCCAGGAGCTTTCCCTCAAGGGTTGCCCCACCGTGCTTACCAACCACGTAGTAATCAAAGCCATACATATCGAGTATTCCCGTAAGGCCGTCGAACTCGCGGGTGGTCAGAAGGACCTCATGCCCGGCCTTTTCAAGCTCCCTGATTACACCCTTGAAGAAGTGAACGTGAGGAGCGTTCGTGATGTCTATCCATACCTTCATTCCACCCACCATACTACTGGACAGCCCTGTTCAATATAAGGCTTTCCCAAAAACGGTTGTAAAGCTTTCTTTTCAACACTTTAACATGGTGTCCCCACCGGAAAGAACGTTTAGAACGCTTTCTGTCTATGAAAACAAAGCTCAGGAATGATAAAATTCCAATCGGGGCATCATTATCCTGCGGAGTTTATGATAACGGCCCATATGCAAAGAAACCGGGCCGGAAACCGTTTTCTGGAAAAGGCTTTTATTCCACCAAGTCTAGAACCGCTGGGTGAAGAGAATGCTGGAGAAGATCGAGACGGGAACGGCAGAGATCGCGGTCATCGGCCTGGGATACATAGGCCTTCCAACTGCCATAATGTTCGCCAACGCCGGGTTCAAGGTTACCGGCTATGAAATCAGAGAAGATGTTGTTGAAAGGATAAACTCGGGGAAAGCACACATCGTTGAGCCCGAAATAGACGAGCTCCTCAGGAGGGCCGTCGAGAGCGGGAACCTTAAGGCGACTTCCAATCCACGGGATATAGAGGGAAAGGACGCCTACATAATATGCGTCCAGACGCCCCTGAAGGACGACAGAACACCGGACCTGAGCTACCTTGAGAACGCCGTTAGAACCGTTGCAGGGGCCATGAAAAGGAACTCCCTAATCGTCATAGAGAGCACCGTTCCACCGCTCACCACAGTTAAGATGGCAACGCTCATAGAGGAGCTGACGGGCTTCAAAGCTGGAGAGGACTTCCACATGGTTCACGCCCCGGAGAGGGTGATGCCGGGGAGGATATTCAAGGAGCTCGTCTACAACTCACGCATCTTCGGCGGGATAACCCCCGAAAGTGCCGAGCTTGCCGAAAGCCTCTACCGCTCCTTCGTCAAGGGGCAGACCTTCAAGACCAGCTCCACCGTTAGTGAAGTCGTCAAGCTCATGGAGAACACCTTCCGCGACGTGAACATAGCCCTGGCGAACGAGTTCGCCTTCCTTGCCCACCAGTACGGGATAGACGTCTTTGAGGCGATAGAGCTGGCCAACACCCACCCGCGGGTCAGGATACACTCGCCCGGCATAGGCGTCGGTGGGCACTGTCTCCCGAAGGACCCCCACCTTCTCCTCTGGCCGGCGAAGGAGGACTTCGGGCTGATAAGGCTTGCAAGGGAGATAAACGACTCGATGCCCCTCTTCACCAAGGATTTGCTCTTCTCGGCCCTCAGGGAACTCAACGTTCCGCCGGAGGACGCTGTAGTGGCGGTTCTCGGCCTGGCCTACAAGGGCGACAGCGACGACACGAGGAATTCCCCCGCCCTGGCCTTCATAGGGGCCATCGAAGGTGACGTCGCGGAGGTGAGAACCTACGACCCCTTCGTAGGGGGGAGCGCGGGGAGCGTTGAAGACGCTCTTAGGGAGGCCGACGCGGCCGTCATAGCTACAGACCACACGGCCTTCAAGTCCCTCGACTGGGAGAAACTCGGAAAGCTCATGAGGACAAGGATTTTGATAGACGGCAGGCACGTAGTTGAAAACCCGCCGAGGGGCTTCCTATTCAAGGGCGTCGGGAGGGGGGAGTATTGAAGCCTGCGTTCGTCTTTGGAACGCGGCCGGAGATAATAAAGCTCGCCCCCGTCATAAGGGCGTTTGAGGAGAGGGGCGTTAAACCGCTCCTCGTGCACACGGGCCAGCACTACGACTACGAGATGAGCAGGGTCTTCCTTGAGGAGCTCGGGCTTCCCGAGATAGACCACCACCTGGAGGTAGGCTCAGGCACACAGGCGGAGCAGACCGGGACGGCGATGATAAAGATCGAGCGGGTCCTGATGGACGAGAGGCCAGATGTGACCATTGTCCAGGGCGACACCAACACGGTTTTAGCTGGAGCCCTGGCAAGCGTCAAGCTGAAGATACCTGTGGCTCACGTTGAAGCGGGTCTGAGGAGCTTTGACAGGACGATGCCGGAGGAGATAAACAGGGTTTTAGCGGATCACGCGAGTGAGGTCCTCTTCGCGCCGACCGAAGAGGCTAAGAAAAACCTTGAACGCGAGGGCATAACGGAGAACGTCTACGTCGTCGGCAACACCGTCGTTGATGCGGTTCTTCAGAACGCTGAGCTGGCCGAGAGCAAGAGCGACGTCCTGGAAAGGTTCGGCCTGAGGCCAGGGGAGTACGTTCTAATAACGGCCCACAGGGCCGAGAACACCGACAGCAGGGAGAACCTGGCCAAGCTGGTGGAAATCCTCGAAAGCCTGCCGATGACCGGAATCTACCCCATGCACCCTCGCACGAGGAACAGGCTGAAGGAGTTCGGCCTGTGGGAGAGGGTAAGCTCGGCCGAGAACCTGATCCTAACCAAACCCCTCGGCTACCTCGACTTCCTCAGGCTGGAGAAGAACGCCTTCGCGATAATGACAGATTCAGGGGGAATACAAGAGGAGGCGATAATCCTCAACGTGCCCTGCTTAACCCTCCGCTACAACACGGAAAGGCCGGAAACGATTGAGGCCGGCGGCAACGTCCTGGTCGGTCTCGAAAAGGAAAGGGCGATAGGTTATTTGAGGAAACTCATGGACGACGAGGAGTTCTACAGGAGAATGGCGAGCGCGCCGAACCCATTCGGAGACGGGAAGGCGGGAGAGAGGATAGCCGAAATCCTGATGGGGCTGTACGAGGAAGGAAAGCTGAAGGTGAAGAGCTCGAAGTTCATCTAGTTCAGGGTCTCCGCCCAGGCTTCCAGCTCCCTCACCACCTCACGGGAAAGGAGTTCCCAGCAGTCCTCGCCGCTGAGCTTTCCGTTCCTGACCTCGAGGGTGTTCCAGTAAACAACCAGCGTGGAGTAGGGCCTACCGCTGGCGTCCCCCCTCGCCTCGGCCGTCTGGAACAGCTCACGGGCAAAGTCCTCCAGGTTGTCCGTGTTCCCCCTGTACATTTCCTCAACGGAGAGATAGCTCCCAACGTCGCCGCTGGAGCTCGCGTAGAGCAGAACGCTGGCGTAGCAGGTCTCGTAGTAGAACCTATCCTCGTGCCCCTGGAAGGGTATGAACAGCACCACCACTGGCTCGTCTATCCAATCCGGCGGACTCTCGCCGGGCATTATTATTACCGGCCTGACGTGGGCAAACTCCACGCTGATGTTCCTCTCCTCGAAGGCCTCCCTGATGGAGGATTTGAGGGCGCTTTCAAAATCCCCCCGAAGACCAAACTCCGGGTAAACGTCGGAGGCAAGTTCCACCTCCAGGGGGAAATCAACCACCACACGCTCCCCTGTCGTCACGTTCTCGAGGTGGCTGAACTCACCGGAGGATTTCCACGAGACGTTGGCCGTGAGGAGGAGATAGCCCGCGGTCGAATATGCTATCAGCATGAGGAGCAGGAGGACTTTTCCGGACCGGTTCACGATCGTCCACCCTCCAGTATTCTCTCAACGTGATCAACCAGGGCCTCCGAGGAAATCTCCAGCAGGTGCCTGTTATAGCCTGCGAAACCGATGAGGCCACGGGACTCGTCAGAGACGTCCACCAGAAGGTAGGCCTGGCCCTCGGGCGTCTCGCTTTCCTTAAAGGCTGATAGAACCCCCATTCCACCAGTTGAGTTTAAATGACTGAGGTAGTCGCCCGGGTCGCCCGAGCTGGAGTAAAACGCGCCAACCCTGATGTGCCCCCGTGAGGAGACCGGGAAGTAGGTGATGTTGATCCACTCAACCCAGACGGCTAAGAATTGACCGTCGCACTCAACGGGGGCCGATAGGAGAAGGACCCTGTACCCCCTGGACCTGAGTTCAGAGGCAACGAGGTTTCCGAGGGTAGAGTCGGGGTAAACGCAAAAGCCGGAACCCGCGGAGACGTTCACCTGGCCCGGCATCACCACGACCTTGGAGTCCGTTTTCGAGCTTCCGAAAACGAAGGGGCCGAAGTAGAAGGCAAGAAGGAGTACCAAGAGAACCGCGGCCGCGAGGTGGAGCTTCCTCATTCACGACACCCCTGACGTCTGAAGAAGCTCTCCGACGCCCTCCGCTATGGCCTCAACCGCGCCCTCGCAGGGATCGCCTCCCACCAAGCGGCCCCTCTCAGCCTTCATTCCCCTCCACCACGCTATCCCAACGTCCCCTGAAAGTCCGTTGGTTCCAAGGTATGCCATCGCCCTGGCATCGAGCTCCTCCGCGAAGGCCTCGGGGTCGCTTGTCTTGATGGCCGCGTAGGCGGCCAGGAAGCTCTGAACGTCTCCAACGGAGGAGTAGTACGCAACGACGTTCAGCTTGCAGGTCCGGGAGAGAAGTCCGCTCTTCTCGTCCTCCGAGAGAACGTAGACGACGAGCAGTCTGCCCTTGAATTGAACCGCGGGAAGGCTATCCATTCCCGTGGCAACGACCCCCGGGTCAAGTCCGTACCTCCGGGCCACAGGAGGAATGGCGACCTCAAGTTTGGACTTCAGCGGTTCCCTCGCCACGACCACTATGTAAAGCTCGTTCGGGTCAAGGGGAACGTGGACTGAGTTGTCGTCGGTTAAAGTGGGACCACCTGTAGACACCCCTCCTCCGGAGTACTCAGTAAATACGCTGTCCTGGGAGGCCATAATAAGCGTTGGGACCGCGAGAACCACGAGAAGGACGACTATCAAGAGCGCCTTCTTCATAACCACCCACCGAGGTAGAAATTGGTGGAGGCACTTAAATAATTTTTGGACTTGTGGGCGAAAAAGCGCTAAACGGGTGTTCCGATGTAAATGCCGTGCCTCGTCCTGACTATCCTCACCCTGATCCTGTCCCCCACTTCCGCATCGGTGTTGATGACCTCTATTAGACGGTTCCGGGCTTTGGCCAGCATCTCCCCCTTTATCCTGCCAGGGAGAACCACCTCCGCCCTGACTATCTCCCCGGGCCGGAAGGCGAGCGGAATGAACTCTCTCTTCTCCATGCCGAAGTGCTTCGGCCTCAGGACGAGAGGTCTCATACCGGTCTTCTCTTCGAGTTTCCTGAGCCAGGCGTAGAACTCCTTGAAGGGGACGAGCTTCGCTATCGTTGGGTTCCTGCCGAACTTGTAGGGAATGTAGTTCTGGAAGCCGAGGGCCGGCCAGCGCTTCCCGGCGCCGATTTTCCGTGCAAACTCGATGAAGGCCTCGGCCTCGTCGTCGTTTATCCCGAAGATTATGACCGGAGCGATGAGGACGTCTATCCCAGCGTTCACCAAAGCCTCCGCCATCTCGAGGACGTGCTCGAGGTCGTAGTCCTTCCTGCCCATCAGCATCTTAGCCTTGTCGGGGTCGAGGGAGTGAAGAGATAGGTTCACCCTGTCGAGACCGGCCTCGGCGAGCTCCTCGACAAGCCTGTCGTTGAGAAGCGTTCCGTTACTCTGCATCGAGATAACGGAGACGTTTGGGTGCTCGCGAAGGGCCTGAACAAGTTCGACCCTAAAGGGATATATCAGAGGCTCCCCCTGGCCGTCGATGTGGGCCTCCAAACCCTTACCCTTTATCCTCGCCACGTCATCGAACCACTTCATCAGGTAGTCCACGTCCACGACGTAGTCGAGCTTCCTCGTCCTCGAATAGGGTCCTTCATCGACGGAGCAGAAGATGCAGCTTAAATTACACCCGCTGACACCGCGAATCTGTATGAGGTTCGTTCCCCTGTCTATTAAACCGAAGGCGTTGTAGCCTAAGAGGGGGATTTCCATTCCCTCGTGAATGTACAGTACCTTTCTGTCGGTGTACCTGTTCCTTAACAGCGCCCCCAGGTTGTTCTGAATGTATATCGCCACGAACTTCTCGATTCCGGGGTAGTCAGTGTCGATGACGAGAAGGCCGTTTCTCACGGAGATTTCAGGCCTGACCCTGTACTTTCTCTGTATCACCCTCGCGAGCTCGTCCTTATCAAAGTCCGCGTACAGGGTCTCGCGCCATATCAACCTCACGCTCTCGCCGAGATCCTCGAAGGTGACGTGGGGGAGGTGAACCTCAATCATGTTTCGGGGTTCCCATAGGGGGCTTAAAAACCCGCCGATGGATAAAAAATCCCGCCATTGATGGGTCTTCCGGTTCCCCACTGCCCAAAGATTTTTAAAGGCAGGCCTGTTGCCATCATGCGGGCATGGAAACATTTTAATATTATTGAATTAAACAGTCTAGCGATGGACTAGTGTGGGTGAGGTTAATGTGGGGGAAAATCGAGCATTACTTTGACGAATACCCGGTAAGGAAGCAGATCGCCAAGACGCTTCTCAAGTACGGACTCAAGGTCTCAGATGATCTCAAGATCAAGGCCGGTGACATAGAGGTGCCCTACACCAAGATCGCCAAGGCCCTCGACGTGGACAGAAGGGTTGTGAAAGAGACCGTCGGTATGATACTCAAGATACCCGAGCTGAAGGAGATATACACCAACCTCGAGCCGACGGTCCACATGAAGTACGTCGGTAGGCACGTCGGCTACGGCGTCATCGAGATCGAACCTGAGCCAAGGGCGATAGGAATACTCGCCAAAATAGCCCTCAAGATAGCCGAGCGCGACATCAACATCGTCCAGGTCGTCGCGGAGGATCCGGAGCTCTACCCCGAGGCGACCCTCACGATAATCACCGAGAAGCCCATTCCGGGCGACCTCATCAACGAGCTCTCCAAGCTCGAGGGTGTCAAGAGAATCTCCATCTACTGAGCCCTTCTTCACACCATTTATTAGTTCGCCAAGGTTCTTCTGAGGTTCGATACTAAAACCGCCTTGGTCCCCTGAAAGAAACTGAACAAATTTGGGAAGTGCCAGCTTTAATATGGCAGTGCTCCCTGAAGAACCCTTACTGGCATTAAAGAACAAATCTGATGCCCCCATTTTAACCAAAAGTTTTAAACCTTTGTTCTTCGCAGGTAAGGTTTATAAGTCATTGTTAAAAACCCAAGATTAGCTTCGCTTAACTCTGTTCGGACATGTCCACCAACCGCTGGAGGTTGATGATATGGGAGAGGCAAGCAAAATAAGCAGGTACCTGTACACGGTAATCGTGCTGTTCTTGATATGGCTGGCCATAACGGCCAGTCTGGACCCGCAGGAATTGGGATTTGGTCTGCTGCTGTCGCTCATAGTCGCGGCATTCACCTACGAGATATTCACCACGAGCGGTCTGGCGAACCTCCACCCCAAGAGGATAGCCTACATGCTCGCCTACATACCCTACTTCCTGTGGGCGATGATTAAGGCCAACCTCGACGTTGCCTACAGGGTCCTCCACCCCAAGAGGCCCATAAGGCCAGGAATAGTGAAGTGCAGAACCGTCCTCAACAGCGACGTTGGAAAGCTCTCCCTGGCCAACTCGATAACCCTAACGCCAGGAACCATAACCCTCGACGTCGATGGCGACGAGTACTTTATTCACTGGATATGGGTTCCAGAGGAAGCTATGACCGAGAACGAGGAGGAGCACGTGAAGGTCGCTTCCGAGAACATAACGGTTCCCTTCGAAAAGTTCCTGAAGGTGATCTTCGGATGATAGGGATAAACGTTTACCTCGTGCTTATAGCAATAGCGACGCTCCTCAGCATGTACCGGGTCTTCAGAGGGCCGACGACCGTCGATAGGCTCGTGGCAGTGGATATCATGACCACCATAACAGCCGGCCTGATGGTGCTCTTCGCCCTCTACTACAAGAGAATGATATTCCTCGACGTCGCGCTGGTTTATGCCATACTGGCCTTCGGTGGAGTCATAGCCTTCGCGAGGTACATGGAGGGAGGCCTATGAACGCTTTGACTGCGATAGGGGAGGCCCTCGTGTTGATAGGAACGTTTTTCTACTTCCTCTCAGCCCTGGGTCTCATCAGAATGCCTGACGTTTACAACAGAATGCAGACCTCCACCAAGAGCGCGACGCTCGGAAGCCTCGGAGTCATGGCAGGAGTTGGCATCTGGGCCCTCGGAACGGACTTCGGAAGCGCCGCCTGGCTCACCAAGAGCCTGGTCATAGCGACATTCCTCCTGCTCACCAACCCGATAAGTGCCCACGCCCTCATAAGAGCCGCCTACAAGAGCGGAATCCCCCTCTGGGAGGGCAGCGTCGTTGATAAGTACCGCGAGCACCTGGAGGCGGGGAAGAAGGAAGAAGTAGAGGCCCCCAAAGAAACCCCCGAGGAGGGTGGTGAGGAATGAACTGCATAACATGCATTGAATACATCATAGTCGGCATCATGATAATCTCCGCTGTGCTCGCCGTTGAGTGGAGGGACCTCCTGGCGGCGGCGGTTGGAATGGCGGCGGTGAGTCTCTTCGCGTCGCTGCTGTTCTTCATGCTCCAGGCACCGGACGTGGCGATGACAGAAGCGGCCATAGGTGCGGCGCTCAGCGGTGCGATATTCATCTTCGCCATCAAGAGAACCCAGCGCTTTGAGACGGAAGAGGAGGAGAAGCCCGGCTGGTGGGTGAGGTGGTGAAAATGCTCAAGCGCGCGCTCGCGATAATCACCCTACTCATAATCGGCTACTGGCTCGCCCAGGGGCTGGCGGGCGTTCCGTTCGGCGAGGACAAGATGCTGGTCGGCCAGTACTACCTCGATCACGTTAAAGAACAGACCGGAGCCGTCAATGCTGTAACTGCCGTGGTCGTCAACTACCGTGGGTTCGATACCCTCGGTGAGGTTACCGTCCTGTTTATAGCTTCAACCGGAGTCGGGGCACTCCTCTGGAGGAGGAGAAAAGAGAGGACCGCGAGGACGGAGGGATCGATAGTCCTCACCACTGGAACCAGGCTCCTCGTGCCGTTCGTGATGCTCTTCGGTGCCTACATCTTCATTCACGGACACCTCACCCCGGGCGGAGGATTCCCGGGAGGAGCCACCATAGCGACCGCGTTCCTGCTGCTCTACATGGCGTTCGTTCAGTATGAGATACCCCACAAGGCCTTTGAGAAAGTCGAGGGCGCCGTCGGAGTGAGCTACGTTCTCGTTGGCCTCATAGGCCTTGCCATAGGTGGCTACTTCCTCTACGACTGGATATGGCAGGACTGGGGCTTTGGCACCGAGAACATCGGCAGGCTCCTCAGCGGAGGATTCATCCCCATAATCTACACCATCATCGGCCTCAAGGTCGGCACCGAGCTGAGCGGAATCATCGACAACATGCTCAAGGAGGAGGTGAGCGAATGATTTCAGTCTACTACTTCGGTGCCATCTCCCTCATACTGATAGGCCTCTACGCAGTCCTCGTTAAGAAGAACCTCCTTAAGATGCTCATCGGGCTGAGCATAATGGAGACCGGCGTGAACCTCCTCCTGGTCAGCGTCGGCTACGTTGCCGGAAGGAGCGCGCCCATACTGAGCGAGGGAATCG
Organism: Thermococcus sp. MV11; assembly: GCF_012027285.1. Lineage (NCBI taxonomy): Archaea > Methanobacteriati > Methanobacteriota > Thermococci > Thermococcales > Thermococcaceae > Thermococcus > Thermococcus sp. MV11. The sequence goes on along the minus strand of NZ_SNUD01000001.1, from coordinate 663,572 downwards.
GGCCGAACCAGGCGGTCGATCCGATTCCCCAGGCGCTGGTTCTCACGGCAATAGTCATAGGCGTTGCCACCACCGCCATGGCCCTTAGCGTCGCCATGCTGCTCTACGAGAAGTACGGAACCCTTAACGTTGAGGAGATAAGGAGGTTGAGAGGATGAACGGGCAGTACGCTTCACTCCTCATAGCATTGCCCCTCATAGGTGCCTTCTTCGTGCCCCTGATAAAGGGCGCCGGAAAGAAGGCCGTTAAGTATTATCTCATAGCTATCACCGCAGTCCAGACCGGAATAGCGGCCTGGGTCTTCCAGCAGGTCTACTCCACCGGGAAGCCGATAATAGTCATGGCCGGCGCCTGGAGACCGCCCGTTGGAATCAACCTCTACATCGGCCACTTCGCGGCTCTCTTCATTCTCATCGTTGCCGCGGTCAGCTTTATGATGGCCGTCTTCAGCCTCAGGGCCATCGAGGTCGAGCCGATAGACAAGTACGCCATGCTCTTCCTCCTGCTGATGCTCGGAGCCACCGGCATGATCGCGACGGGAGACATCTTCAACCTCTTCGTCTTCATGGAGATAACGGCCATAAGCGCCTACGCTCTAACCGCCTACAACAAGACTGGCGAAGCCGCGGAGGCTTCAATGAAGTACATTATCCTCGGAGGAATAGGCTCAAGCTTCTTCCTCATCGGCATAGCCCTCATCTACGGCTCGCTCGGAACCCTCAACATGGCCCAGATAGCCCAGCTCGCCGGTAACATGAACGCCACCGTCGCCCAGGTCGGGCTGGCGCTGGTAATCTTCGGCTTAGCCGTTGAGGCCGAGCTCTTCCCGCTCAACGCCTGGGCGCCAGATGCATACCAGGCCGCGCCGCACCCAATAACGGCCATGTTCTCGGCCTTCGTCGTCAAGGCGGGCCTCTACGCGATGGCCAGGCTGCTTTACCTCATGCAGGCGGTGGAGAGCTGGGGTTCGGTCCTCAAGCTGCTCATAATAATGGCCACCCTCACCGTCTTCGTCGCCGAGTTCGCGGCACTGAGGCAGAGTAACGTCAAGAGAATGATAGCCTACTCCAGTATAGCCCAGATAGGTCTCATAGCCCTCGCTTTCGCCCTCGGGACCCAGAGCGGCGTCGATGCGGGAGTCTTCCACATGGTGAACCACGCCATAGTCAAGGCCCTCCTGTTCCTCGCCGTCGGGCACGTCGCGGTTACCCTCGGCGGGGCGGAGATGGAGAGGTTCGAGGGGCTTGGGAAGAGAATGCCCCTGACGGCCTTCGCCATAACCATCGGAGCCATAGCCGCCGTTGGAATACCACTCTTCAACGTCTTCTGGAGCAAGCTCAGAATCCTCCTCGCCACCCTAGGTGCCGGCTACACTTGGGCTGCCGCGGTCGTGCTCATCGCCAGCGTCGTCGAGGCGGTCTATTACTTCAGGCTCGTCCACCTGATGTGGTTCGCCGGGGAGGGTGAGAGGATAAGCGAGGGACTGGCAATAAGCCTCATACTGCTCTTCCTCGCGGCCCTTGTGGTGGTCATAGGCGTTTATCCGGACTACGCTTGGAGCATCGCCCAGAAGGCAGGAAGCGACATCTTCAACGTGGCCCAGTACATTGAGAACGTTCCACTGATGGGGGTGGGAGCATGATTAACGAGATACTCCTTATCCTCTTCGCTCCCCTCGTAGCGGGAGTCATTGCGTGGGCGCTCGACGTAAAGGGAGTGAGGGAGGCAATAGGGATAATCGGTGCCGCGATCCCGCTGGCAGTGCTGGCCAAGCTCTACTCCCAGGTGCTCGATGAGGCTATCAACTACTCGATCACCGTGAGCGGGTTCACCCTCCAGCTCCAGCTCAACCCGATGAGCTGGTACTTCGCGGTCATCGCTTCGCTCGTCGGCCTGGCAATGGCACTCGGAATGGCCGTGACCTCCAGGAACTCTTACGACTGGCTCTTCGCGCTCATGAGTTACACTGGAGTGCTCGGCGTCTTCCTTAGCCAGGACTTCGTGAGCTTCTTCCTGCTCTGGGAGCTCATGACCTTTGCCAGCTTCATGATGGTGCTCAGGAGGAACAGGCACGAGTCGCTGAAGTACTTCGTTCTTAGCGTCATCGGAGCCTACGCCATGCTCATAGCCATCGGAATGCTCTACGCCAAGACCGGGGCGCTGGATTTCGCCACCATCAGACAGGCCCTCTACATGGACGCCGCCATGGGCACCATAACGACCAGGGAGATGGCGATGATATTCGGCCTCTTCCTCGTTGCCTTCGGTGTCAAGGCCGGAAGTGTTCCGCTCCATGTCTGGGCGCCCGGTGCTTACAGCGAGACGGACCAGAGCTACACGGCCTTCTTCAGCGGTGCCCTCAGTAAGGCAGGGGCCTACGGTTTCCTCCTGCTCTACATACTCATGGGCTACAAGCTCTACGCCGCCTTCGGCACCTTCAACAACCACCTGGTCTTCGCCTACATCATAGCCTGGCTCGGCGCCATAACCGTCGTCGTCGCCGGCTTCCTCGCGGTTCTCCAGGAGGACATCAGGAAGCTCTTCGCCTACTCCTCCATCAGCCAGGTCGGTTACATACTGCTCGCCTTTGGGCTCGGCAGCACCCTCGGCTTTGCGGGAGGTCTCTTCCACGTTCTCAGCCATGCCGTCTTCAAGGGCCTCTTCTGGCTCGTCACGGCCGCGATAATCCTCCAGACAGGCAAGACCCAGTTCAAGGACATGGGCGGTCTGGCGGAAAAGATGCCCTTCACCTTCGCCATGGGTCTCATAGCGGTGCTCAGCCTCGCTGGAATCCCGCCAACGGCCGGCTTCGCGAGCAAGTGGCTCATCTACGAGGCGGCGATACAGGCCCACATGCCCCTCGTCGCTGGGGCCATATTCCTCGGAAGCGGCATAGCCTTCGCATACGTTGTTAGGTTCCTCTACGCGGTCTGGTTCGGCCAGAGGCCCAGCGACCTCGAGGACGTCAAGGAGGCCCCGCTACCGCTCCTCATTGGAATGGCGATACTCGCGATACCGAACCTGGTCTTCGGAATTGCCCCCGGCCTAGTCACCGACTACATCAACAAGATGCTTGGCGGCGAGATAGTGGGCGGCGACTACTACAGGCTCGTCACCCAGACGGGAACCTACAACGCCCTTCTCGTCACCATAGTGCTCACCATCGGCCTCGCCATAGCAGGACTCGTCTACATCTACGGAGCCAGGGCCAGGAAGGTTCCGGTCACCAACACTTACCAGTCCGGTAACCCTGTCACCGAGGAGTACAACCTGAGCATCAGGAAGAACTTCTACAGGCCTCTCGCGGAGGCCCTTGAGTTCTGGCTCAAGTACAGCTGGGACAGGTTCTACGAGCGCCTGGCTTCAATGGCCGAGGACTTCGCTGACTCGCTCAGGGAGAGCTTCTACAACGGAAACGTCCAGAGCTACTCCTGGTACCTGGCGGTAGTACTACTCATACTCGCTCTGTGGGGGGTGCTGTGAATGATAGACTGGAAGCTGATACTTGAAGTCATAGGAATGCTCATCTACGCGACCTTCATGGGTTTCATCTTCATGGGTATTGAGAGAAAGGCAATGGCCAGGATACAGAGGCGCGTTGGGCCGCCGATCTACCAGCCCATCATCGACACCCTCAAACTCCTCGGCAAAAAGGAGAGCATAAGCCACGGCTTCATCTACGACTTCGGGCCGATATTCGCCCTCGGCGCCAGCATAACCGCGCTCCTATTCATACCCATAGCCAACTTCCAGCTCTTCAGCAGCAATGCCGACCTCATCGTCGTCGCCTACCTCCTCGAGGTGCCGATGCTCGGCATAATGCTCGGTGCCATGAGCTCTGGCAACCCCTACTCTGCCGTCGGTGTCCAGCGTGGACTGCTCACCATGGTGGCTATGCAGCTGCCCTACGGTCTGGCCCTGATAGCACTCATACAGTACTGGGGAACCTTCAAGCTTTCAGAGCTAGTCGCCCTCCAGCAGACCCAGGGGTGGAGCATACTCGTTCCCGCGCTCTTCCTGGCGATGATAGTCTTTGACATAGTCTTCCAGGCTATGCTCGGCCTCGAGCCCTTCGACATAATCACCGCCCCAGCGGAAATCTCGATGGGTCCCATGGTCGAGTACGGCGGCAAGCACGCGGCCCTGCTCTTCACCCAGCACGCGGTTCAGCTCTTCGCAGAGACAGCCTTCTTCGCCGTGCTCTTCCTCGGCGGGGCCAGTAACCTCCTTGAACTGCTTGTCAAACAGATAGCGGTGCTATTCATAGCGATATTCGTGGCCAGCATCTACCCGCGCTTCACCATCGACCAGGCGGCCAAGTTCTTCTGGAAGTGGCCGACCATAATGGGAATAATAGCCGTACTGCTGACGATGTGAGGTGGTGTATATGGGCGAGAGAAATGACGATTTCATAACCTACGAGCTCCAGGAGTTCAAGCTCTTCGAGCCCCTGTTCCGGTGGGCCAGGAAGAAGAGCCTCTGGATAGTGGCCTTCTGTACCGGGTGCGGAGGCATAGAGATGCCTCCGCTCTTCACGGCACGCTACGACATCGAAAGGTTCGGTATGATGCCGAACCCCTCCCCGAGAATGGCGGACCTGTTCCTCATTACGGGCTACGTCACTCCAAAGACCCTCAAGAGGATAATCATAACTTACGAGATGATTCCCGACCCGAAGTACATAATCGCCCACGGCTCGTGCCCCATTAACGGCGGTGTCTACTGGGACTCCTACAACGTGGTCAAGCAGCTCGACAAGTACATACCCATCGACGTCGCCATAGCCGGCTGTATGCCGAGGCCGGAAGCTGTTATGGACGGAATCCAGGAGATAATGAGGAAGATCGAGAGCGGGGAAGCCGATGGCTGGAAGAGATATAGGGAGAACTACGAGTGGTACAGGAAGAACCAGGACGAGCTCTTCGGCGAAGGCTGGCGCGAGAGGGACGCCAGGAGGTGGCTGGCATGGATATGAACGAGAAGCCGAAGGTGGAGGAGAAGGAGGTCCAGGAGATGGAAGTCCAAAAACTCCCCGACACCAAGGAGGGCAGGCTTGTCGCCGAGCTGCTCGAAAAGGCCCCCTACGCCGAAGGAAGCGTCAGAAGGGAGAGGAGGATAGAGTTCAGGGTCCCCAAAGATGAGGTGAAGAACTTCCTCAGGCTCGCCAGCGAGAAGTTCGAGATACTGCTTCAGATAACCGTCGTGGACTGGCTCAAGGAGGGCGAGTTCGAGGTAATCTACCAGCTCTGGAGCGTGAGTGAAAACGTTCACGCCATGGTCAGGACGAGGATTCCGAGGGACGATCCAAGGCTTCCGACGGTGATGGACATCTGGCCCGTCGCTGAAACCTACGAGAGGGAGGGCCACGAGTTCTTCGGCGTCATCTACGAGGGCAACCCAAGGCTCGGGCCGTTCATTCTCGAGCCGAGGGAGTACGAGAAGCACCCGCTCAGGAAGGACTTCAACATGCTCGGCTACGTTAAGATGGTCTACGGCGAGGACTTCGACAGGTATGATGAAAGCAAGACCAACTACGTGATATGAGGTGATGATCATGGCGAATTTGGAGGTTCCGAAGGAACTCAGGCAGGAGGCAAAGCAGCACGATATGTACCTTCACCCCATAGACAAGGACACCTACGAGCTGTTCTTCGGCCCACAGCACATGGCGACCGAGAACTTCAGCATAATCCTCAAGATGGACGGCAACAGAATAGAGAAGGCCATAGTAAATCCCGGCTTCCTCCACAGGGGCTTCGAGAAGCTCGCAGAGCAGAGGCCATACTTCACCAACATAGCCCTGCTCCTCCGCATCTGTGTCCCCGAGAGCGATGTGCCGGAGAACATTTACTCCATGGCGGTCGATGAGATAGTGGGCTGGGAGGTTCCGGAGAGGGCGATATGGATAAGAACCACCGTCCTCGAGATGGCCAGAGTTGCAGCGTGGATGTTCTGGATAATGGGATTTGGAAACGAGATAGGTCTCTACACGCCGGGACAGTGGGCGGCAGCTTACCGCGAGCGCTTCATGCGCCTCTTTGAGGAACTCACCGGCGGAAGGGTTTACCACATCTACACAGTTCCGGGTGGTGTCAGAAGGGACATACCGGGGGACAAGTGGCTCCGCCAGCTCCGCGATACGGTGGAGTACATCAAGGGCAAGCTGAAGGACTTCGACGAGATACTCTTTGACAACTACATCACCTTCGAGAGGACTGAGGGCGTTGGGGTCATGGACAAGAAGTTCGCCCTCAAGCACGCCGTCACCGGCCCGAACCTCAGGGCCGTTGGAGTCCCCTACGACGTCAGAAAGGACGACCCCTACTACCTATACCCTGAACTCGACTTCGAGGTGCCAGTTCTCAAGGAAGGAGATAGCCTTGCCAGGGTTCTCGTAAGGAGGTACGAGCTGGAGCAGGACCTCTACATACTGGAGCAGCTCCTTGACATGGGGCCGCCGAGCGGGCCGTACATGGTCAAGGATCCGAAGCTCAAGAACTTGCCGAGGTTCAAGGTTCCGGCCGGAGATGCCTTTGCCCACGTCGAGAGCACCAAGGGCGATTTTGGAGCATACGTCGTCAGCGATGGAAGCCACAAGCCATACCGCGTCCACATTAGAGGGCCAAGCCAGAGCCACGGCGTTACCGTGCTTGAAGAACTGCTCAAAGGCGCGCGCCTTGCCGATGTGCCGGTCATATTGAAGACCCTCGACAACTGCCCGCCCGACATAGACAGGTGATGGCAATGCCGGCGAGAGTAGTGGGTGAGGAAAAGGTCAAGATCAAGAAGTCCTTCGTCAAGCCCTGGATGGGGGTTAAGTACCTCTTCAAGAAGCCGGTGACTATAAAGATACCCTTCGAGAAGATAGACGCCGCACCAAAGTACAGGGGCTTTCACACCCTGGACTGGAAGAAGTGCGTTGGCTGTAACTTCTGCGGCCAGATATGCCCGGCTAGGGCAATAGAGATGACCTGGCTCGAAGTGGACGGAAAGATGGAGAAGAGGCCACACCCGAAGGTGGACTACGGCCGCTGTACCTTCTGCCAGTTCTGTGTTGACGTCTGTCCCACAGGGGCGCTCGGATTCAGCGAGAACTACATACTCACGACGGACGGAACGGAGGACGCGCTGGAACTCTTCGACTGGGTGCCCATTCACCCGGACAAGGTCAGGGAGCTGAACGAGAAGTTCGGTGACTACTACTTCCCAGTCATCAGGATAGAGAAGCTCGAGGACGACACCTACCGCTACCACCTCCGCGATGGTGACGTGATTGAGTTCAAGATACTCGGCTACGGCATAAGACCTCCCAAGAAGCCGGCGGCAAAGCCTGCACAGAAGTCGGTAGAGAAGAAAGAGGCCTCCACATCGGCGAAGAAGGAAGAGAAACCCGCCGAAAAGGCTGAGGCCAAATCAGTGGAGAAGAAGTGATCTTCTTCTTTTCTTTTGATCCCTTAGGTTTTCAGAAGCCCCTATGCTGGCGTAACCTTTTAAAGTGTTAAAGTCCAACAACCTATCGGGGTGATTCCGTGACGGTGAACATTAAGAGCGAAAAGAACTACGGATTGATAGGTTCAGTCCTTGTGATAGTCGGTGGGTTTCTGGGCATAATACCCTACATCGGGATAATAATGAGCACGGTTTCCCTCATTGGGCAGATTCTCATACTCCTCTCCCTCAAGGGAATAAGCGAAAAGCTCGGGGACGACAGGCCCTTTAAGTACTACCTTTATTCAGTCGTCTCGGGTATAGCAGGCGCCATCATCGCGATAGTCTTTATGGCCATTGGAATCCTCTCAATCCCAGCCTTCATCGATGAGGCCGACTCAATTTCCACCGTTGGAATAGCCTTCCTGGGCATCGGCGTCCTTGTCCTGCTGGCCGCGGCGATAGTTGGCATCTACTACGCCATCAAGACCTGGCGCACGATGTACGGGCTGACCGGCGTCGAGGAGTTCGATAAGACCGCGACGTGGATGCTGTGGGGTGCGGTGACCCTCGTCCTCTTCGGTCTCGGACTGATACTCCTCCTGGTTGCGGCCGTCTACCAGATACTGGCCTTTTCCAACCTCCCAGAGGAGATAGAGACTGGGGAGATGGCAACATCTGGCCAGATATTCTGACACTTTTCCATTTTTTGAATAAAGCTTTGAGATCTGAGTAATTATGGTGCCGAGTTCCCTCCCCATTCAAAGGGCAACTAAAAAAGAAGGATCAAATGATCCGATCCAAAACCATCGCGGTCAAAGCTCCAACTGCCATTCCCGATTCAAGTATGATGCTGGCTATCAACCTTGGAAAGCTGGCGAGGAACTCCGCCGGGAGCTGTGGAGCGCCGAGGCCCGCTATAAGCGAAGCGGCCAGTATCAGCGTGTTCCTGTCGTTGAACTCGACCCTCTCCTTTATCAGCCTCAGGCCGGTGACGCTTATCATGCCGTAGAGGGCCAGCGTGAGTCCGCCCAGCACCGGTGCGGGCATTGAGGCGAGAATCCCGGCGAACTTTGGAACCAGTGAGAGGAGTATGAGTATAACCGCTCCCACCTGAACCACGTGCCTGCTGCCCACCTTGGTGAGCGCAACGACGCCTATGTTCTCGGAGTAGCTCGTCGTCCCGCAGGCACCCAGAAGGCCCGCTATCGAGCATGCCAGACCTTCACTTCCTATTCCGCGCGCTATGTGCTTCTCGGTTATCTCCGAACCTGTGACGGTGGCTATGGCGTGATAGTCGCCCACACTCTCGATTATACTCACCATGAAGGCGAAGAGGAGCAGGACTATCGCCGTGGTGTCGAATATCGGCTCGCCCCACGGGAAGGGCCTTGGGACGCTCACGATGGGAAGGCTCCTCACGAGCCTGAAGTCCGTGAGGCCGAGGGGAACGCTCACGGTGTAGCCCACCACCGCCCCCACGACGACCGGCATCGCTTTCAGGCTACCCTTCGCCCGCAGGGCAACGAAGACCGTCGTGAGGAAAGTTATGACCGCGACCAGGGTCGCCCTGACGATGGTCCCCCCGGAGGGATCTGCGTAGAAGTTGAAGAAGTTCTTAACCGCGACGTCGGCCAGGCTAAAACCTATCAGGGTTATCGTAACTCCCGTCACGAGTGGAGTGAAGAGCCTCCGGACCTTACCGATTATCCCGAGCCACCCGATGGCGGCCTCTATCAAACCGCCGACGATCAGTGCGCCCTGGACCGCGGCCATTCCGAGGCTTGAGCCTATTGCTATCAGGCCGGGGATGAATGCAAAGCTTGAGCCCTGCACTATCGGGTAGCGCGAGCCTATACTCGTCTGAAGCAGCGTGGCGATGCCCATCGCCAGCAGAACAGCCTGTATCATGAGAGCAATCTCGGAGCCGCTCAGTCCAACGGCGCCCCCAACGACGAGGGGCACAGTGACGGTGGCACCGAACATCGCGAGAACGTGCTGAAGGCCAAAAACCAAAGCCTTGGAAGGTTCGACCTTATCCTCGATTCCTATTTTCATTACCGGCTTTTCCACCATTTCAAGGGTTTCCATTGAAGCCCGCTCAAGCTGTGTGGAATTTTGTTTAAAAAGTTTTCGAGGAATGGAAAAATAAACAGATTTATGTCAATCACCAGCCCTGAACCTTCGTCAGAACCTCGTCCGGCACTTTTCCTTCCTCGACGTCGCTTATGGCCCGCTCCAGCCTGTCCAGACCTTCCTCCAGGAGTTTCTCCTCTATCGTCAGGGGTGGCTGAATCCTGAGCACGTTGCCCTGCAAAAAGGCCAGGACGAGACCGAGCTCATATGCCCGCCAGACGACCTTCCTTGCCTCCTCGTAGGCCCTCTCCTTGGTTTCCCTGTTCTTCACGAGGTCAACGCCGAGCATCAGGCCGAGGCCGCGGACGTCGCCGATTAACTCGTGCTCTTCCTTCATCTTTTCGAGTCTCCTCTTTGCGTACCTTCCGAGCCTTTCCGCCCTCCTCAGCAGGTCTTTCTCCTCTATCTCCTCGATAACGGCAAGGGCTGCCCTGCTCGTCACCGGGTTGCCGCTCAGGGTGAAGGTGTGGCCAAGTGATGGCAGGGAATCCATGACCTCAGAGCGACCTATTATCGCACTTATCGGAAGCCCGCCTCCGAGGGGCTTGGCCAGGGTTATTATGTCGGGCCTAACACCGAAGTGCTCTATCGCGAACCACTTCCCTGTCCTTCCGAGCCCGCTCTGGACTTCATCAACCGCCAGGAGGATTCCATACTCATCGAGGATCCTCTTCACCCTCCTGAAGTAGCCCTCCGGCGGGACAACCATTCCAGCGTCGCCTTGAATTGGCTCGGCGAAGAGGGCGGCGGTTCCTTCGGCGTAGACCTCCCCCTCGAACTTTTCTTTTAGATAGCTTACACACTCCATTTTGCAGGTCTTTGGCTCCTTCCCGAAGGGGCAGCGATAGCAGTTCGGATACGGAACGTAGTGAACGTCGCTCAGCTCTCCGACTATGGAGCGAACCTCGAAGTCAAGGCCGGTTATGCTCATCGCCCCGTAGGTCGCCCCGTAATAGCTCCTGAGGTAGCTGAGTATTGTCCTTCTCCTCGTGTATGCCCTCGCGAGCTTTATCGCGCCATCGTTGGCGTCGCTACCAGTCATGCCGAGACTGACCTTCGGACGCTCAATCGGAGCTATCTCGGCGAGCTTCTCCGCAAGGAGAAGCGGCTCAACCGGAAAGCCGTAGATGAACGTGAAGTGGATTAACCGGTCCGCCTGCTCTTTTATCGCCTGGACAACGCGGGGATTGTTGTGGCCAACGTTCTGAACGGCGGCATCGCTCAGGAAATCTATGTACTCCCTGCCTTCGATGTCCCAGACGCGGGCGTTCTCGGCCTTAACCCCAACTATCGGAGCGTAGGTAACGCGCGCCGACCTCGGAAAAACCCGTGAGTATCGCTCCAGAACCTCCTCCTTGCTCGTGGGATAGTCCATGCTCTCACCGTACTGCTATACGCGCTTGGAATTAATAGCAATTTCGCCCAAATTTTGCTAATTTCGCAGAAAGAGTTAAATGGATAGCAAGATAATGACAAAAATCGGGGTGAAAAAATGCGTGTTAATGAACATCTTGACGAGCTTGACAGGATGATACTGCATATCCTTCAGGAGGACGGAAGGGCCAGCTACTCCGAGATAGCGAGACGGCTGAAGGTGCCGGAATCGACGGTCAGGCTCAGGGTAAAGAAGCTCATCGAGAGGGGTGTTATAAGAAAGTTCTCCGCGCTCATAAATCCCTTCAAGGCGGGCTACTCGATAGTGGCTTTCATAGCGGTCGACGTTGAGCCGAGCAGGGTCAAGAAGGCCGCAGAGGAGCTGAGCAAACTGCCGGAAGTGGATGTTCTCGGAATCGCCACCGGAGCGCACGACATACTCATGCAGGTGACTGTGAGGGATTTACACGAGCTTGAGAGCTTCCTCATCGAGAAGCTCGGGAGAATAGAGGGAATAAAAAGCACGGAAACGTCAATCCTCACGAGCGTCAGGAAGTGGGGCTACGCGAGGGTGTTTTAGGTCACCCTCTCCAGCCCGTCTTTCTTGACGATGTAGGTGTCCTCGTGCTTTATCGCGCCCTCCGGAATCATAAGCGGTGGATGTATTATCGTCAGAACCATGTTCTCCTGAACCTTCGCGGCCCTTTGAGGGACGACTATGGTGGCTATAGGCGGTTCCTCGATGAGCAGGCCAACGCCATGGGTGTAGCCAGCTATGTACGCATCTCCAAAGCCTTTCTCCCTAAAAAAGCTCGCGAGCTTCTTCTCAACGGCGTTGATCGGCACTCCCACCTTTGTCTCATTCAGTGCAAGCCTGTAAGCCTCCTCCTTAACCTCGATGGCCTCCCTGACCCTTTCGCCCGGCTCTCCTACAACGAAAGTCCTGGCCATGTTCGCGTAGTAGTGGTTCCAGTCGGATCCGATAACCACGGTAACGACGCCGTTCTCAGGAACCCTAAGGTCGCGGAACGGCTCCGCATGTGCCCTCGGAGTGACTGAGACGTAGACCTTGGGATCCTCGCTGCCGTTGAGCATCAGCTCACTAACAACTTCCGCCGCTATCTCAAGCTCGCTGAGGCCGGGCTTTATCGTCTCTTCAGCCACCTTCATGCCCTTCTTTGCTATCTTCCCGGCCTTCCTGATGTTGTCGAGCTCCCACTCGTCCTTTATCATTCTCAGCCCCATCGTGAGGTCCAGGATGTCAACTATCTCAATCGTGGGGTTAAGGCGCTTGAATATCTTGAAGAATATCAGGTAAGCGTCGCGCTCTATACCGAACTCGAGTCCAACGCGCTCCATTCCGTTGGAGTGTATCCACGTCACTATGCCGGCCATTAAATCCTCGACGCGCTGAAACTCGATGACGTTCTCTATCCAGCTCTTTTCCCGGAAAAGCTCTGCCTCCCCCTTGACCACGTAAACAACGGGCTCTCCTTCGGCTGGAATGAGGAGACTTGGACGCAACCACTTTGTTCCTGTGAAATATATGAAGGTGGAGAGGGTTCTTATGACGGCCCCATCAATGTCGTTCTCCCTCAGGAGTTCCTGAAAGCGCTCAACTCTTTTTCTGAATATCTCCCTATCCCCTCGCATCTACATCACCTTGATCACGAGGAATGCCATGTCAAGGCTTCCCTCGTTGGAAACCGCATGGGGGACTTCCTTCGGCAGGTATACTGCGGCCCCCTTTTTAACCTCAACCCTTTCCCCGCCAACCTCCACAGTACCTCTCCCTTTAATGACGTAAATGAAAGCATCGACAGGTGTCGTGTGTCTCTTCAGGCTCTCCCCCGGCTTCAGGGTTATGTAAAATATCTGGGCGCTTTTCTCATCCATCAGCTTCCTCACATCCACTCCGTGTGGGTTGTCCACCCGCGGGGCGTCTTCAACACTAACAACAATCATCTCAGTCCCTCCAGTCGAGCAGTCTCTTCTCGCCTTCAATCTTTTTATATGGTGCGATGTCCATCGTCATCTCCAGCGTCCCCAGGTAGTTTCCGTTCTTGTCGAAGAGGGGCACGTACTTTATGTAAACGTACTTGGGGCCAAGCCTGAGCCAGAAGGTCGCCTCCTTCTTCCGCCCCTCCTTGAAGGCCTTGAGGATTTTGTTCACGATGTGGACGCTCTTCGGCGGGTGGCAGAGCTGGACGGGCCTTCCGAGGACCGAGGGAGTCCTCGCGAATATCCTCTCGCCGGGTGAGAAGAACCTCACCCTGTCGTCCCTGTCTATGAAGGTAACATCAACGGGCAGGGCCTCGAATATCGCCTTCAACTCCTCGACGCTGACGTAGCCCGTTCCGAGGTCTATGTCCCCCTCGCGCCTCAGCTCTGTCCTGTCGAACTCCAGTGGCTGGCCCCTCAGTGCCTCCTGAACCTCCCTCGGAAGGTTGAGGAGTTCCTCGGCGCTCAGCTCGGGATCAATTTCCCAGGGGTGGAGGGGCTTAACGTCCTCCCCGGGGTCCCATGCGGGCGGATTTACCTTGTAAAATCCTATCTCATCTTCCTGAAGTCGTATCGCCTTCCACTCCCCGTCGCTCAGAAGGGCCTTCAGCGTGGGGTAGTAGATGTTGTTCTCCCTGAAGACCATGTCGCTCAGGGCAAATGAAGCTTCACCAGCTTTGTTTTTCAACCGCTCCACGAACTCCTCCCAGGGCATTTCGTCCCTCTTCCTTAAAAGCTCGGCGAGGTACTTTATCATGAACCTTATCTCGTCGTGCTTCGTCCAGAGGACGGTGGCTATGGCGGTGAGACCGCGGCGCTCGATGTAGGGGAATGTGAGCATCTCGTCACGGTTGTAGTGGGTGAAGCCGACCTTTCTGAGGTTACCAACTATCTCCTCCAGAACGCCGAGGATTTCCTGTCGCATGCGTTCGTCCTTCGTCGTCGCGAGGGTTCTGGCGTAGAGGTTGAGCATCTCCGCGTCCTTCATTATCTCCTTGTTCTCGTCGTACCTTATCTTGAGCGGATGTCCGTCGGGCAGGCCCTTCTCCTCGAGCTCATCTGTCCCGGCGACGGCCTCCCTCACGAGCTCCACGTGCAGGTCGCACATCTTCGCTATGTCCTTGGCGGAAACGCCCTCCCTCACGAGCTCCTGCTCTATGATAGGAATCTCTAGGGGTGAGATCGAACTCAATATCTCCTGGAACTCCTTCTTCAGGCTCTCAACGCTCTCTCCCTCATGGATTCTGAGGAGAAGTCTCTTCAGCTGCTCCTTCTTGTATTCACGATTGTTCAGTAGCTCAGTCATCTTTACCACCTTCATGACAGGTGTCATGAGAGATATTTATAAGCATTGCTGGGCATATTTGCCCAGCAAAGTTTATATGTCGCGCGTCATAAAATGGGTGGTGATGAACATGATGCTCGATGTTCGGGGATTACAGCCCCCTCAGCCGGCAGTTATGATTCTGGAGGCCCTTGGAAAGCTAAAGACCGGAGAAACGCTCGAAGTGATTGGTGATAAACCCTTCATTGACATGGTGGGGAAGCTTGAGGAAGCGGGCTACCTTGTTGAGCTGAGGGAGGTCGGCAGGGCCTTCGTGCTCAAGATAACCAAGACCGAGAACTCGAAGGAACCTGCAATGGAAGTCAAGGAGTGCGACGATAAGCTGGAGGAAATAAGTGAGAACACCAACGTGGCCAAGCTCCTGAAGGCCTACCCGGAGGCACTTAAGATACTCATCAAGTACGGTTTCTCACCTCTTGAGAATCCGGTCATGAGGAAAACGCTCGCCAGGACGATAACGCTGAAGCAGGCGAAGAAACTCATCGGGATGAGCGACGAGAAGTTCAAAGAGATGATGAAAGAACTGAAAGGGCTGGAAGAAGGTAGATAGTTCAGTTCAAAACATTTCCATTTAGGTTTATTTGTTTTTAGTAATCTCAACACCTACGATGAATTTATTGTTTGTTAATCCTTAAAGCCACCAAACTTTGGGGAGGCCGTTACCCGCTCAATATGGTTCAGCCCCTGTTTGAGCTTTAAAGTATTCCTCGGTCCTCTTGATTAAGAATTCGTTTTTAATTTTCTTTCCAATATGCTTGAAGATCAACGTGGTTACCTCTCCGCCGAACCATGCTTTGTCTTCAATTAACTCTCGGTAGCTCTCTTCATCGGTTAAATCGCTTTCTCTTACTGAAACAAGTATTTTATATCTATCCAATCTCTTGATTAGGACATACTCTTCCTCCTCCCTTCCGGGTCTTTCAATCAGCTCGTAGAGACCATTCTCCAAGCCTAAGAGTTCTTTCTCCACAATGGTAACGCCAGAGGGAATGACTTCAAGCTTTCCCCGTTTTACGGTTTCGACCAACCATTCGTACAGGAGGAACTGGTTGTTTTCTTCAAAGCCTGCATCTCTGAGGTCGTGGTCGTCCGTGTAACCACAGATGAAAACCGCCCCAACCCTCATCAGCTTTCCGAGGAACTTCATAAGTTCGGGGCTCAGGACGAACAGCCACCTGCCGGTGGAGACCCCAATCTGGAGGAGCGTCATGTTCTCCTTTGAGTACGTTTCAACCTCAAGCCAGTCAAAGGAATCTCCCTCAGTGGTCTTCAGCCCGTAGTGCAGTTCTCCCACTGCAACCAGCCTAAATCCCCTCATATCAAAGATGAACTTCAGGTGCTCTTCTCGTCTTTCCCGCTGGTACGCGAGTTCACGAGTGTACTTGAACTCGCGCGAGAGCTTATCAAGCACTTCCTTCCAAGATTTATCAAACACGGCAACGGTATAATAAGTAGTCCCCATTTCACTCCCCCCATGATTCATTACATGATGAAAAATCCCCAATGCTGTTCACGTGGATAATAAATCCAGACTTTAAAAAATCTACTATTGAAAATATTAACACAGCGATAGCAGTTAAAATACAATTACTGCTCCCAGGAAGTTCAGATTGCAACCACCAAAACAGGACAATCAAAGAACCGGCAGAAGCCTGATAGAATAAAAGAGAAAAAGAAGAGTTGATTTAATCAAGCTCCTCAGCGAGGGGTGAACCCTCTTCTATCTTTATTCCCCTGCTCAGCATGTCTCTGAGGTCGGCCTCGGGATCACCGGTAAGCCTGAGGTCAAACTGCCTCCGGAGGACTTCAAACACGTTGGGGGTCAGGAACTCAGGTGGTTTTGGTCCGATGTAGATGCCCTTGATTCCGAGGTAGAGGAGAGAGTAGAGTATCGCTATGGCTTTCTGCTCCATCCAGCTCAGGACTATGCTAACCGGCAGGGAGTTCACGTCGGTTCCGAGCTCGTTCGCGAGAGCAATTGCAATCTCGATTATCGAGTAGACGTTGTTGCACTGGCCGAAGTCGAGGAACCGCGGGATTCCTTCGATGGTGCCGTAGTTCCTTGCATTGTAGCGGAACTTGCCGCAGGCCGCCGAGAGTATCAGAGCATCGTCGGGGATCAGCTCGGTGAGCCTCTCGTAGTAGCCCATGCCCTTGTGCGGCGTATCACAGCCGCCCACCACGAAGATGTGCCTTATCTTGCCCTCCTGGATTAGTTCTATCAGCCTGTCCTTCATGGCCAGGACGTTTGTGTGGTGGAAGCCCGTGAGGAGCTTTCCGCCATCTATCTTCTTCATCTTCGGCGTCTCAAGGGCGCGCTTTATGAGTGGCTCGAAGTTGTAGTCCTCGATGTGGGGGACACCTTCAAGGCCGGCTATTCCAACGGTGAAAATTCTATCCTGATATGCCTTCGTTGGCTGCTGGACACAATTGCTGGTTCCGAGTATAACGCCCGGGAACTCCGCGAACTCCTTCTTCTGGTAGAGCCACGAGCCTCCCCAGTTGCCGTAGAGGGCTTTGAACTTCCTCAGCTCTGGGTAAGCGTGAGCTGGAAACATCTCGGCGTGGGTGTAGACCTTCAGCTCTTCCTCAAGGTCCATCTCTTCAATCTGCCTGAGGAGTTCGTAGAGGGCTTTGTAGCTGTGGCCGGTAACGAGTATGCCCTTCCCCTCTGCAGTTCCGGTCGGAACTTCAACGGGCTCGGGTCTTCCGAAGGTCTCAACGTAAGCTTTGTCGAGGAGCTTCATCGCCTCAAGGTGCACCCTTCCGTTCTCAAGGATGAGCTCTATGAAGCGGTTCTTGTCGAAGTTTACGTTGGTGAGGGTTGAGTAGAGGGCCTCAGCTAAAAAGTGGCCTATCCTCGGGTCGTCGTAGCCGACCTCAAGGGCGTGGTAGTAGTAGGCTGAGGTTCCTTTTATACCATACAGCAGGGCCTCCTGAAGGGAGTTGAGGTCCGGGTCTTTGCCGCAAACTCCCCTTATAGTGCATCCTCCAGCTAAACTCATCGAGCACTGGTTGCAGAGCATGTCCAGATTTTTGGGCGCCTTTATCATTTTCAATCCCCCTTTATGACACGTGTCATATCCTTCGATTATAGATGAAGCGTCCTTCATAAAAACCTTGCGGTTTCTTAACCTAAAGCGGTTATATGACTTATGTCATAGAAACGTGAAGGGGAGCTTGACAGAAACCCTTAAATATTCCACACGTCATAAATGATACCATGAAAACGAATGCGTTCGAAGTAGCTTCACGTTACGTCTATCCTTCGCTTAGGAGAAGGCTCGTGGAGATACTGTATGAAAATGGACTGAAACAGACGGAGATAGCGGAGCTTCTCCACATAACCCAGTCGGCCGTTTCAAGGTACCTCAACATGGGCCGGGGGGCGCTGATAGACGTTTCCCAGTTTCCCGATATAGATTCAGAGCTCTCAAGGCTCGCAGGGAGGATAACAGAGGAGCGTCCGAGCGAGTACGAAATACACTCCGAGCTCGTAAGAATTTCGCTCGAACTGCTCGGGAAGGGCTACGCCTGTTCCTTCCACGCCAGGATAGACCCGGAGGTAAACCCCGCCGAGTGCAATGTATGCCTCGAACTTTTCGGCTGAGCTAAGGCTTCTCGGAGTCTCTAAGGGAAGGTTTAATACCTTTCAATGCCTATTTTAGCCCGGTGATTGGCGTGAAAAGGGCACTCGTAACTTTAACCCCTCCGGAGAGCAAGAGGCTTATCGCAAAGGCGGTCGTAGCTATGCCGGAAGTTCAGCGTGCCCTAAAGCACGGTTTCGTTTACATAGCGACCGGCACCACCGCTGCTTACATAGCGGAGGAGATACTGGGGGAGGAAATCGAAAAGGAGAAGTGGACCGTTGGAGTGATAAGCAGGGGCAGAACCTGCGTTACGCCTAGGGAAACCTGGCCCAAGCACCTCGTCCTCTACAAGGGTGAACCCTTCGACGACCCTCTCGAAGCGCTCAAGCAGATGGGCCCGAAGGACGTCTTCATCAAAGGCGCCAACGCGATTGACATAAACTGGAACGTCGCCGTTTTTGCCGCCGCCCCCGACGGAGGGACGATAGGCAAGACCTTCGGCTGGACGATAACGAAAGGTGTCTTCACG
Organism: Thermococcus sp. MV11; assembly: GCF_012027285.1. Taxonomy (NCBI): domain Archaea; kingdom Methanobacteriati; phylum Methanobacteriota; class Thermococci; order Thermococcales; family Thermococcaceae; genus Thermococcus; species Thermococcus sp. MV11. Next base: position 645,169 of record NZ_SNUD01000001.1, on the reverse strand, counting down.
ATAACGCCGGTAAGCCTTGAGAAGTTCGTGCCGACGCCCGTCGAGGAGAGTGCCAAGCTGACCGGAATATACTCCTTCGACTGGGGGACCGGGCTTTATTCCGCTCTCGTGCCGATACCCCACTCCCACCCGGTAACGGAGGTTGAAGCATACAGGATACTCGCCGGAGTTGAGGCAATTCCGATAGCGGCAGGAGGAACCGGTGGGGCCGAGGGGAGCGTCACCCTCGTGCTTCAAGGCGAGGACGAGGCAATGGAGAGGGCAAAAGAGATAACGAAGGCCGTTAAGGGAGAGCCATACCTCAAGCCCTACACCGAGGACTGCTCGGTCTGCCCGTTCGCGAAGATATGCGGACTTGGAAGCGGGGTGTTCTGATATGTCGAGGAAGAAAACGTTTTTCGCCCTTTTGCTTCTCGTGCTGCTGGTAAGCCCACTGGCGCTTGCAGATGACTACGAGGAAGAAGATGAGTATCAGGCACGCTACATACCTCTGGCGGTTCTGGGCGTCGCGATGATAGCGATTGGAGTTGTCTACTACTCTCTGACGAAGAGAAAGCTAATAATAACTCATGAGACCTCGTCCGAGTGGGGCTTTAAGCTGAAGATGGAGAATCCCTACATGACTGTTATAGGCCCTGTTTCACCGATGACCGTTCACCACTTCTTCACGATAACTGGAACGGTACTTGCGCTGATTCACTTCTCCTCCTGCAACAACTACACCGGGACCGCGGGCGCCACAGGACTCGGAATGGCCATTGTGCTGATCCTCCTGAATTCCACCGGATTTATAGGCCGCCACCTGAATCGGAAGATCATAAGTGAAGCCAACGGTGGAGACATGGAAACCACCAAAAAGTACGTTGAGATATACGAGAAGTGGAAAAAGGTTCACATCATGCTGACTGTGATATTCGTGGTCCTGCTGATAGCACACATAAACGCAGTTGGTTGAATCTTTTTAAGTTTAAATTTTTTAAGCCAGTGCATTTCTATCCTTGAGGGGGATAACATGGACGAGCTCGAGATGATAAGGAGAAAGAAGATGCTCGAACTCATGAAGAGAGCCGGAATGATAGAGGTCAAACCAAAGGGGCCTAAGGTTGTAATTGAGGTCATAACTTCACCCGGCTGTCCCTACTGTCCGATAGCGTGGGCGATGGCCCAGGAGCTTGAGAGGAAATACGAGGGCGTCATAGCGAGGGAATTAAGCGTTGCAACACCCGAAGGCCAGAGGAAGGCCATGGAGCACAACATAATGGGAACCCCCACCATACTCATAGACAACAAAGTGGAGTTCATAGGGGTTCCGAATTTTGCGGAATTTGAGAGAAGGGTAAGGGAAAAGCTCGGTTTACAGTGAAGCACCCGTAAGAACCCACACCCCTATCGCAATCAGCAGTATCCCCGCTATGACCGACAGCTCCCGGCTGTGCCTCACCATCGCTTGCGAGAAGTGCTTGCTCTCGGTGACGCTCCCCATCGCCAGCAGGATTACAACGAGCGGGAGCACGAAGACGAGGTTGTAGAGAGCAAGGAGAAGGAAGGCGAGAGCTTTCCCGGCCTTTGAGATTATTATGGCGTAGACGAGGTAGCTGCCGGCGGAGCACGGGAGCAGGGTCGTCGAGACGATGACTCCGAGCGTGAATGCCCCGAGAGCGGTCGCGTCGCTGCTGAATATTTTCCTCCGGATTTTGCTTTTGTCGCCCACGCGGGACTTCTCCATCAGACCGGTTACTATCGTGTACCCTCCGAATACTATCGCCGCAATCCCTGCGACCCAAAGGGGCAGATAACCGGCAAAGTACAGCAGGCCAACTCCAAGGAGATAGTAAGAGACGTAAACGGCAGCAATGAAGGCCGCACCGATGAGGTAGAGCCTTCTCTTCGACACCTCCCTGACGGAGAGTGCTATTAGAAGCATCGTGTAGATAACGAAGGTGCATGGGTTTATCGAGTCGCTCATAGCGAGGGCAAAGAACTTTGGTACAAAGTCCACCATGCCCAGCGCCCACAGCGCGAGGGAGCTAACCCCAAAGGAGGCCAGAAGGATTATCGCCAGTCCCTTTACCTCACTTCTCATGGTAGAAAGTTATCGCGGGCCTTTTTGTGGATTTCGAAAACAAAAAGTTGGGAACAAAAGTATTCAGCTGGAGTCAGGCATCTTGTGCTCGACGAAGAGGACGTAGAGTTCGTCTATTACCTTGGCCGAGTCCTCCTTGTCGCGCGGCAGTATGTATGCCTGGCCGCCAACAAAGAGTATCACGCCATTATTGCTCATGGCTGCCTGGATTATCCTAGGCGTTGCGGTGACGTTGAACTCTCCTTCGATTATTGCGTAGAGAGTTCCGTTGTAGGTTATGGCTATTGCCGGGACGCCCTGTATTCCTGTCAGCTGGTAGATCTGCTGGAAGAGCTTTGTGTTCTCTTCGTTGTCCACCAGCTCGTAGTAGGTGAGGCTATCCTCTCCGTAGGTCTCAGGAATGAGCTTCTTCATGTTCTGACAGTGCGGACAGGTCTTCATACCGTACATGTAGAAGTGAATCTCGTCGAGGTATATCTTTGTCCCGTTCACGACGACGTAATCAGGAATGCTTGAAGTGGTCGTCTGGGTCGCCGTTGGGCCATTGGAGTTCGAAATACAGCCTGAGGCCACCCCAACGATCAGAAGGAGGACCAGTACAACCCCGGTTTTTCTCAATTTCATCACCCTGTGATAGTTGTACCCCGGAGTTATAAACCTTGGCCGCGGAACCCTTAAATTCTTCAACATCGATTATTGTAGGGGGTAAACATGCAGGAGTGGTACCGCTCCAGGGCACTGTACGAGGCCGTTCAAAAGCTGGTGGAGTCAGGCAGGATCGATGAGGCTCTCGAAATGGCTGAGGGGATACCCGATGGCAACATACGATCGAAGGCGTTCTCACACATAGCCGTGGAGGTGGCAAAGTCGGAAAGGGATTATCACGAGGCGCTGGAGAGGGCAGTTAAGGCGGCTCTCGACATCGACAACCGCGACGAGAGCACAAAAGCCCTGATGAGCCTGGCCTTTGAGTTCCTGAACATGGGCAATCCGGAGGAAGCCCTCAGAATTTCCCGGTACATAACCGACCTCCCGAATAAGTCAAAGGTCGAGGCGGAGGTGGCGCTGGTCCTCGCCAAATCCGGCAAGGTGAGCGAGGCGATGGAGATAATCAACGGCATCATGGACGACGACGTCAAGACCTGGGCCATGTCGAGGCTCGCCAGCCAGCTTTAGCGCGAATCTGTATATTTTCTGCCGATTTCTCCAGAATTTTGACATCGGAGGGGCCACAAGACTTTTTTAAGCTTCCCCCCTCCAAGGAGGGAGGTGAGAAAAGGTGGAGAGCGGAGCGATAATCGGACTTATTGGAATGCTTCTCCTGGTCAGCTCATGGGTTCCGCAGACGATAGAGACCATAAAAACGAGGAAATGCCCCCTGAACATGCAGTTTATACTGATCTACGTCACCGCTTCGACGCTGCTAACTGTTTACTCCTACATCATAGGGGACTGGATATTCTTCGCCCTGAACTTCCTGGCGGCCTTCCAGAGCGCCATAAACCTCGTCGTGAAGCTGATGGAGAGGAAGGGGTAGCTCACTCCCTTCCGTACAGTCCCACCAGCTCCCCCATCTGGATCACGTGGCCCTCCATGGCCCTCTCCAGCTCTTTTCTGCTCGCTCCCGGATCAAGCTCGAGGACTGTGTCGAGGGCGTAAACCCTGAAGTGGTAGTGGTGTACCCCGTGACCCTTGGGCGGACACGGGCCACCGTAGCCGATCTTTCCGAAATCGTTCCTCCCCTGGACCATCTTCACAGGAGCATCAACGACGCCTTGGGGCGGAACGCCTTTGGGAATTTCCCCCAGCGGCGGTATGTTCCAGGCTATCCAGTGGGTGAAGGTCCCTCCAGGTGCGTCGGGGTCGTCCATTATGATGACGAGACTTTTAGCGTTCGGATCTATGTGCCCTATGAATATCGGGGGGTTCACGTTCTCACCGTCGCAGGTGAACTCGACGGGTATGTAGTTCCCGTTGTGAAACACCGAACCTATCTCAAGATCCATTTCTACCCCTCCATCGGGCTTTTTCTCGGCGGTACAGCCGGCAGTACCGGCAATAAAAACCAAGAGCAGCACCACCATCAACCTCTTCATATGAAGAAATTGATTTTCAAACGTAAAAACATTTCGGGACCAGACTTTTCAAAACTTCACTAGGCCGGGAATTGATTTTTAAAGATGTCACCCATATTCTTTTGATGCCCCATGAAGGTGCTCTGGGAGAAGGAGATACCTGCGGAGAGCATAGTCGTCTCGCCGAGACCGGTCTGGAAGTGCCGGGCCTGTCCGATGTACGGAAGGAGGCCAAGCTGTCCGCCCCACGCTCCGGACTGGAGGGAAACCAGGGAGTGGGTGCGGCACTTCAGGAGGGCCCTGATAATCAAGTTCGAAATCGACATGGAGCGCTTCGAGGAGGAGAAGCGGGAGGCGATCCTCTACCTGCTCAGGCGCGAGGCCGAGCTCTTCAGGGAGGGGAAGCTCTACGCGATGGCGCTCTTTCCCGGGAACTGCAACCTCTGCGACGACTGCCCCTTCGAGAGGGGGGAGCCGTGCAGGCTTCCAACGAAGGTCAGGCCGAGCATAGACGCTGTAGGGATTGAGATCGGAGAACTCGTCGGGATAGACTTCTCCGAAAGCGTTTTGTACGGGATGGTGCTAATTGAGTGAAGGTGGTAAGATGAGGGAAAACGTTTCACCCCCGCGCCTGAAGTGGGGAATCTCGCTCATCATGACGCTCGTCTACGCCTTCGGAGCCACGTGGTTCTACTACCTGCCGTCGAGGGGGGAGCCGGAGCTGGACGTCACGTTCTGGGGACTGCTCGCCCAGTTCCTCGTTTTGAGCTTCCTGTTCTGGATAATCCTGATCCCGGAGAGAAGGTCAAGCAGGGCTCCCGATATGCTCATGCTCACAGTTCTAACCGTTCCAGCTGGAGTACTAGCGTCCCTGCTCTTCATCTTTGCGGTCACTTCCTTCGGGATTCACGAAACCTACGGCGCTGGCTACTTCGTCCTTGCCCTTGTGCCGTTCCTAATAGCCCACAAAACTGTGAAGAGTCGCATTTCCTGGATTCCATTTGCCCTTGCACTGGTTTATGGTCTCGTGGCGTACATATGGGGGAATATGCCATGGTGAAGGTGGCCTACATAACCCTTCTCGGCCGCTCCCCCTGGGCGGTCGTGAACACCTACTACAAGCTCCTGACGAGGGGCGGGAAGGCGGAGAGGATATACGTGTTCACCGAGGAGAGGTACAAGCACAACCTTCCAAAGGTGGTCTCGGCAATCAGGGCAATATCTGAGGCCTACAACCTCCACCCGAAGATAGAGACCGAGGTGGTGCCGGACTACGGGTTCTTCGTGGCGGACAGGAAGTTCAGGGAACTTTTCTCGAAGCTGGAGCGCGAGGGCTACCGCATGGGTCTGGACATAACCTCCGGCAGGAAGGCCCTCGTTGCAGCCGCCATAGTCCAGATAAAGGAGTTTCCGGTGTCGTTCATCGTCTACATGGGTCTCCTCGACACCGAGTTCCCGGACAGGCCCTACATGATGATTCCAACCCATCTCCAGCCGATAAAGAACTTCCTGGGTGATGAGAGTGAGGGAGATTAGCGAGGTCATCGAAAAGCCGGAGCTCCAGATACTCCTCAACGTCCTGGGGGAAATAAGGGTCAGCTATCCCCTCTACGGCCTTCCCCTGCTGAGGGCGAAGCCGACGGAAACCGGCTACCGCGTCGAGCTCACCGTGAGCAGGAGGGAGTTCAACGAGAGGGTCCCGGAAAGGCTCTCCAGCGAGCTTCCAACCTGGACCGACTTCTACGAGTGCTTCATATCCGCCGGAATAGTGCGGTACGCGAACATCGACGAGTTCCTCCAGAACCTTGAACTCTACGAGAGGCTCAAGAAGGGCGTCGCCTTCGCGCCCGACACCAACCTCTTCTACCATCGCTTTATCTCAGGGTTCAGACCCCTCGACGGGTACCAGATAGTCGTGGCCGAGGGGGTCAAGAAGGAGATAGAGAACGCCATGAACTACAAGTACAGGCACAGGGAGCTGGAGGAGATAAGGCGCGAGGTGAGGAACGCGAGCCTGCTCCGGGAGTTCAGCAACAGGAGGACAAAGAGGAGCAGGAAGGCTGCCTACATAGCCCTCAAGGAGTTCGAGAGGCTGAAGGACAGGATAATCATAGCCGAGAGCGTTAAGGAGCCGGCCCACAACAACGACGAGATAATCGTCAAGTCCCTGAAGCACTACGACAACATGACGCCCACGCTTCTCGTCTTCCTCACCGCCGACATAGCGATAACCGATGTGGCCGAGATGGAAGGCCTGGAGTACTTCCTCTTCAGGTACCCCCGGCAGGAGATTGGAAGGCACGAGGTTTCGGCCTACCAGCTCAGGACGCTCCTCTTCAACCTCGCGGCCGTCTTCGGCGTCATAGAGGTGAACGGGATAACCGTCTTCGGCGAGTTCGGCGGCAAGCAGGGTCTCAACGAACTGAAGCTCGTCTTTCCGGCCGAGAACAGGGCCTACCACGAGTTCGAATTCCACCTCAAGCTGTCAAGGAAGCTGATGGAGATAATGAACGGTTAAGCCTTCAGCTTGAATTTCACGAAAAGGGCCGCCAGCTCGAGCACGAACATGAAAACGGCCAGGAACTCCGCAAGGGTCTGGCTGATGGGGAGGAGAAGCAGGGGCACCGAAACCCCGAGCGCAACCAGCTCTTCCCCTTCCCTGCTCCCGCCACCGTAGCGGTACTCCAGCGCGAAGGTGAGCCAGCCAAGAAGGACGACAGCGGCCCTCGCGACCGTGGGCTCCCAGAACAGCAGGCCCAGCCCAAGGACGAGGAACGGGAGCGCATAGAAGAGCCGCCTCATTGGTCCACCCCCAGTACCCCCGACGACACCTCTGTGCCGTTGTGGAGGACCACAAACTTGAAGCGGTTGGGTTCCGTGACGTTGAGGGCAAGCTCAAGTTCCCCAGCCTCCAGAAGAACACTCCCCGAGGCGTTGTTCAGGTACTCCGCGCTCCACCTGCCCGACACTGCCTTTTCGTCCTCCGGGTGAACCGTGAGGTATGAAGTCGTCTCAAGGCTTCCTTCCGCCGACCAGACCGCGACGGGAAGCCTCTCGGCGTAGGGGACGTAGGTGACGCCCGTAACCATGTGCCCGTTGATGCTCACGTTGAAGTCCCTCGGAACGAAGGCCGGAGAGAGCCTAAGGACGGGAATGCTCATGCTCGCGTTTAGCTCCTTCCCCGTCACCTCGACGGTGAAGACGTAAAGGGTGACGTTGATAGAATTGAGAAATGCGTCCGTTTCGTTTAGGAACCTCCTCGGGACGGTGAGGTAGCCCGTGAAGGGACCGGTTACCTCGGCCGTGCCAACGGAGACCGTCACATTGGAGTTCCAGTGAGATGATGCGTTTTCAAATTCTCCCTTGGGAAAACCGCCGTCGATGTGGGTCCACCCAACGAGCAGGACATCGACGAGCAGAAGGGCCACGACCGTTAAAACTCCTCCCCGCATTATCCCACCGGAAGTGTTAAGGTGTCAAGACTTAAAAGTGTTACTTCAAAAACGAGTGGAAAGAGGAAAATCAGCTGAGCATGCCCTCAAGCTTCTCCACGAACTCAATGCTTCTCCTGAGGTCGGCGAAGTACTCCTTGGCCTTCTCGACGTGCTTCCTCTCAACCCTTCCGCCCTTGGCAAGAACGCTCGCCGGCGCAAGGAGCTGGACGGCGTAGCGGAGGCTGGTCTTCTCACCGAGCTCCGCGAGGTACTCGATTGCCTCCTCGCTCACCTCAATCTTCTCCTCCCTCGCCCTTATCTTGACTATCTCTCTGATTTCGTCCTTCTTGTAAGGCTCGGTGTTGATTATCAGGAGCCTGTCGAGCATGTCTATCGGCATTCCGTGCGGCGCCTCAAGGTCGGTGCCCCTTATCTTCGTCCTTCCGCGGTTGGTGGCGAGGATTAGGATCGGCGCCAGCTCGCTTTCCATGGCCCTCGCGAGGAACGAGAAGGCCTCGATGTCGAGCATGTGAACCTCATCTATGAAGAGCACTCCCGGAACGAGGGTGGCCTTCCCCTCCTCAATCCACTTCTTGACGGTCTCATCGACGCGCTGCCTTATCTCGTCGCTTATCTCGGCCCCGGTGCTGAAGAGCAGGCCGAAGATGTTGCCCCTGGCGTTGGCAACGTCGAGGTCGTGGAGCGTAACGGTGTAGGTGAACTCCTTTATCTTGAGCACCGGACCGCTCGGGAGGTTCACCTTCCTCTTGAAGAAGAGCCCCTCTTCCTCCTTGGTGGTTCCAATCTTGGAAATCCTGCCGGTCTCGGCGTCTATCTGTATGACGTCGCCCTCCTCGATGCCCATCTCAAGCAGCTGGTAGGCTATCTCCCTTCCTGCCCTAATCGTCTTCTCGTCGTCCTTGGTGCGGAGGGTTATGATGACGCTCTCCGGGATTTCGACGTAGGGGTTGAAGGGGTGCCTCGTCTTGTTGATTTTAATCTCCTTGACTTCACCTTCGTAGACCTTCCTCTCCTCGCTTATCCTTACTCCTATCGCCCTCCTGAGGGCCCCCTTCAGGAACTCCGTCTTCTTGACCTCGGCGGAGTAAATCTCGCTCCCTGCTATCTGAACGAAGGGCACATCTTCGCCAAGCTCCCTGGCTATGCCCATCGCTATTGCAGTCTTACCGCTTCCTGTCGGGCCAACGAGGAGAATTCCCTTTCCGGCGAGCTTGCCGCGCTTGATGAGCTCAACCGCTATTCCGGCGGCTTCCCTCGCCTTGACCTGGCCCACCATTCCGTCGGCCATGAACCTGGCCTTTCCGTTCTCATCAAGACCAAGGCCCTTAATGTGGGAGTGGCTTCCGATTCTCTCAAAGCTCTTGGTGGTCACTTCCTCGATAACCGCCATGCCACCACCCCCGATTTTAATCTTTCCAGGGGTTACTAAAAGGGTGGAGATTTAAAAATTTGACGGCGCGGCTCAGGCCGTCGATCCCGGGCATCGCTCACCCCAAAGGCCAATGTCATCATCGCCGGAAAAAGTTATGATGGACCCTTAAAAACCCTCTCAAAGCACGTTGAGATACTTATGAACCTGGAAGCTCAGCCCGACGTTCTTTCTCCCCATAACCAGGGCCGCCTCGCGGTAAATGTCCATCAGCTTTTCCTGGCTTATCTCTATTGGCTCCCTCGGCTGGATTACGAGGGGAGCCAGGCCCTTCAGCAGCTCCGCGTACCAGCGGACGTTCCCGGGCCTCGTCTCGGACGTAACGACGAGCTTGGCGTAAACTTTGGCCCCAGCTTCCTTCAGAATCCTTACGCTCTCGACCTCGCGGAGAACCAATGAGCGCCAGTCTTCAGTTGCCTTGGCAGTCTCGTCCTTTATGTCCACGCTCGCGTAATCTGTAACGCTAGCAACCTCCATGATCAGCTCCGGAAGGCCGCCGTGCGTCTCCAGAAAGTTGTCGAAGCCGAGGCTTTTCATCTCCTCCATTAGAGCTTTAAGCGGTTTCACCTGAAGCGTCGGCTCGCCCCCGGTGTAGCTTATCGAGTGTATATCGCCGGTATCGAGGCGGAGTATCGCTTCAACGACCTCATCGAGTGAAGCGGGGTTCGGCCTGTACTCGAACTTCCCGGTGAAGGGTTCAACCTCGTAGCGCCAGCGGGAAACGCGGGAGGCGTTGATGTACTCCCGGGAGTCGCACCAGAGGCAGTTAAGGTCGCAGCCGGCGAACCTTACGAAAATCTGCCTCCTGCCAAATGCTGAGCCTTCAACGCTCCCCCCTTCACCCTGCCAGCTGTTGAAGACCTCTGCCATTATGAGCCTCATGTTCACACCTCATCGAGCTCGATTCCCTTAACGTGTTCGCTCACATAGCCCTCGAGAATCTCAATGCGGACGCTTCTATCTTCACCCCTCATGTCCGCCATTAACTGCACTCCCCTCGCATAGTCCCAGAGGCGCCTCTTGGCTTCCTCGGTTACGCTTTCGGCCATGACTATTATTTCGCTGGCATCCTCACTGCTCGCTATCTCAATGACCTTCCTGGCGTCCTCCTCGGTGAAGGTTCCCCTCTTCTTGAAGAGCAAGCGACCACCCCCACAATTGCATAATTATGTGATTGCGTAATTGCATGGTTAATGGAGGCTCAAAGGTACCGCATCAGCAGTTCAACGGCCTCCTCAAATATCTCCCTGTCCCCTCCGTCGAGAACGCTCTCGAGGTAGTTGAGCGAGACGAGGTTGAGGATTATGTAGGCCGTGTTTCTGTCCAGGCCGAGTGAGTAGGCGTCGTAGTAAACGCGCTGCTCGCCGAGGGCCTCGTTGAGCATCTCGACGAAGTAGTTTATCTCCTCGACCGTCAGCTCGTCCCACCTGCTCTCCATCTCGTCGAAGTAGCGCTCCATCGTGCGGAGCGTTTCGAGGTCGAGCTTCAACGTCCCCTCGAAGTAGGGAAACTCCCCGACGCGGAAGACCTTTATCCCCTCGTCGTCCCGGATTCCAACATAGTCCCACAGGAGAACGCCTTCTATGGGATTGTGGCCGTACTTGCTCGCCAGATAGGAGAAGCGCTCCATCACCGCGTCCACATCCTCCAGGAACTCCTCCTCATCATGGAAGTGGATTATCTTGCTTATCGTTCCTGCCATGTCTTGCACCTATGGGGGAATAGGGCCAACTGTTATAAGGTTTTATGCATAGGGACGAATGCCCGACGAGTATTGGGTTGCGATGACGTCGGGACCCCCAGGGGGGCGACAGCTCAAATGCCCCCCTTACAAACTTCGCCTGCGCGAAGTTTGATCAAGGTTCGTGATTCCTTTTGGAATGACTATCAAGAGTGGATTTCTTCGAGAGTTATCTTTGAGTGTGGATTCTCTCATAGAAATGCTTTTTTGGAAGGGTTCAAGTTTTTAGCGCTCCGTAGGAGCGCGGTTTAAGTGGAACCCGTGTGGGAAAAACTCCGTCTAGTGAATCATCTTTCCAAGGACTAAATTGGGTGTTGAAATCCCTTTTCAAAGGAGCCTCGGGGAGGAATCACACCCTTTTATGAAACCTTGCCCGGCAAAGTTTCCAGGCAAAGGTTTATAAAACGTCCCCGGAAACACTCTCCAGTCGTGAAAATCGGTTGGTAATTAGGGGTGATGCTCATGGGAAGGACTACTAAGGTCGGTTCCGCTGGAAGGTTCGGTCCAAGGTACGGTCTCAAGATTAGAAGAAGAGTGGCCGCCGTTGAGGCCAAGATGAAGCAGAAGCACGTCTGCCCGGTCTGCGGAAGGAAGGCCGTCAGGAGGATAAGCACGGGCATATGGCAGTGCCAGAAGTGCGGTGCCACCTTCGCCGGCGGTGCCTACCTGCCGACCACTCCGGCGGGGAAGGTCGCCAAGCGTGTCACGGCCTCCAAGGCCTGATTCCTTTCCTTTACCTGGTTTTAGGGTGATAAACATGGTGATGGCCGTTTACCGCTGCGCGAAGTGCGGAAGGGAGGTCGAGCTCGACCTCGAGAACACCAGGGAAGTCCGCTGCCCCTACTGCGGCAGCAAGATACTCTACAAGCCCAGGCCGAGGGTGGCCAGGCGCGTAAAGGCGATCTGATTCTTTCGTTTCGAAAGCCTTTTATCGACCAAAGCGGGTTTTAAGTGAGGACCATGATGCTGATAACGACTTCCCACAGACCCACCAGAAGAACGAGGAGCTTCGGGCACGACCTGGAGAAGGTGTTCCCCAACTCCCTCTACCTGACAAGGGGAAAGAAGACGATACAAGATTTGCTCATGGAGGCCTACGATAGGAACTACGAGAGACTCTTGATAATCAACGTCTGGAAGGGCAACCCGCTCAAGATGACCTTCATCAAGGTCGACCCCGAGGACTGGGGCTACCTCGGCTACCTCTACCTCCACGGCATAAAGCTCCAGCGCGAGATCGGTTTCAGGGACGTGAGGCCGATACGGGAGGAGATGCCCCTCGTGGTGACCACCGCCAAGCGCGTCGGCCTCGACCACGTTGCCTTCGCCCAGGTTTTTGCAGAACTCACCGGTGGAGTGTTCGTCCCGAGGAAGGAGCGCTCGCTCCTCGGCATAGCCGACAGGTACAACACCGACGTCCTGAGCGTCATCGAGAGGCACCCGCGCGGAATGGCGATTAACTTCTACCGCCTGGACGTCAGCAGGGAGAAGGCCGTCGGCCCTCTCATAAGCGTCAAGATATGGATTATGGAGGACGGGCGGAGATGGGACTACAAGGAGGCGTCATGGCTGAAGAGGAAAACTGGCCCATCGAAGGAGTGATAGAGCTGTCCTTTCCAGATGAAGAGGTCGCCAGGGTCATCTATGAAAGCGTCCTCTACGAGCACGAGAGCGTGCCCTACAGGAGGAGCAGGATAGAGTTCCTCCGCGAGGGGAACAGGATAGTAATCCGCTTTCTCGCCAGGGACAACTCCGCCCTGCGCGGAACGCTGAACTCTTACCTCCGGTGGATAAAGGTAGCCATGGATTCCCTGGAAGTTTAGCCGAAACTATTTAAAGCCAGCCCCTTATTCTAACCCGGCATCGCGATTACGGAGGTGTTGTTAATGCAGAACATTCCGCCCCAGGTTCAGGCCATGCTCGGTCAGCTTGAGAGCTACCAGCAGCAGCTCCAGCTCGTCATTCAGCAGAAGCAGAAGGTCCAGCTCGAGCTCACCGAGGCAAAGAAGGCCCTCGAAGAGATCGAGAAGGTCGATGATGGAGCTACCATATACAAGACCGTCGGAACGCTCATCGTCAAGACCGAGAAGGGCAAGGCCGTCGAGGAGCTGAAGGAGAAGGTCGAGACGCTGGAGGTCAGGCTCAACGCCCTCGAGAGGCAGGAGAAGAAGCTCAACGAGAAGCTCAAGGAACTCACCGCCCAGATACAGTCCGCCCTCAGACCCACCGCGGGCTGACCTCTTCTCTTTTCCTTCGGGGTGAGAGCGATGGACGAGGGAACCAGCGGAAGAAGGGTCGTCCACATCGGTCTGCCGGAGTTGAGCGAGGAGCAGCTGATGGAGATAGGCGAGATGGCACAGGAAACTGTGATAAAGCACGTCTTCGACGCCCTCAACCGGAGCGACGTTAAGGACATCGAAGTGACGATGAGGATAAACCGCGACGAAACCCTCGACCTTGAGATAGAGGTTTACCTGGAGGTTCCGGTCTTCGTCAGGGTGGACGTCGATGGGCTGATAGAGGAGGCCGTTGAGAAGGCCTACGAGGCCGTTGAGAGGAAGCTGAGGGAGATTGCCAATGAAGGGAAAACTGGAGCTTAAACGCTTCCTTGAGCGCTCAGGGGGCAAATCCTTCCTGCTTCTCTGCCACCACAACGCCGACCCCGACTCCCTCGGCTCGGCGATAGCCTTTGCCCTCTACCTCAAATCAATCGGGGTCGAGAGGATTAGAATAGGCGTCGCCCAGAGCGTCTCCTCCTACGCCAAGCGGCTTTTAGCACTCTCACCCGTCCCCCTTGAAAAAGACCCGGTGGTTAAAGAAGATGTGGTTGTAATCTTCGACACCTCCTCCATCGAACAGCTTGAACCCATCGAGATCCCGCACGGTAAGGCCGTAATCGTCGTAGACCACCACATCGAGAAGGAGAGACCGATTAGAGCTGACATAGCGGTCGTTGATTCATCGCGCACCTCAACTGCCGAGATAGTCTGGGAGCTGTTCAAATACTTCGGCTTCTACGACGAGACCGCCGTTAAAGCCCTCCTGGCGGGAATAGTCACCGACACCGCCAACTTCCGCTTCGCCAACGCGAGGACCTTCAAAGCGGTAAGTGAGATGCTGGAGCGCTTCCCGGTTCAGATGGGTGAGATTTTCCAGCTTGTAGCCCCTGCCAGCGACGAGAACATCGACCAAGCAAAGCGCATGGCGGTCCTAAAGGCCTGCCAGAGAATGGAGATAAGGAAGTTCAGGAGGTACATCATTGCCGTCTCGAAGGTTTCCGCCTACGAGTCGCTCGCCTGCAAGGTCTTCCTCCAGCTCGGGGCCGATATAGCGGTTGTGGGGAGCGAGAAGAAGGGAGTGAGGATTTCGGCGAGGGCAAAGGAGAGTCTCGTCAAGAAGGGCCTCCACCTCGGTAAAATCATGGAGAAGGTCGGACCGGTCATAGATGGTTCCGGTGGTGGACACGCCGGTGCCGCCGGGGCGAACGGAAAGGGGAACCTTGACGAAGGAATCAAGTTAATCTTGAAGGAGATAGAGAAGTTTTTGAGGGAGGTAGATTGATATGGCAAAGTGTCCGCTCTGCGGAACGGCCCTTGACTGGGGGGAGCTGATCGAGCAGATGCTCGTCATTGAGGACGCCGAGGAGGTTTTCCAAGACCGCGAAAAGTTCACGGAGGCCTTCAAGGGCTTCGTCTTCAAGTGCCCCCACTGCGGCGAGGAGTTCTACGGGAAAAATCTGCCGACGAGGGAAGCGGAGAAGGTGTTTGCACTGCTCAACGAGTTTAAAGGCTCCATAGACTGGGAAAACCGGAAGGTTCGCCTCAGGCTCAACAGCCTTCTGGCACTCGACGCGATGCTTGAGAACTGGGACAGAAAGGTCAAGGGTTAGCGATAGCCTTTTTTACTTTCGCCCCCTATTTCTACCGGCTGGTGGTTCTCGTGGAGGCCGTTGAGCTTTACGTGTCGAAGGGCGACTACCGGGGCGCCCTCAAAAGCGCGTTGGAAATAAAAGACCCAATAAAACGCCTGATAGCCCTGACCGAAGTCCTGACGGCCTTTCCGCGGGACGAGGTTCTGAGCCATATGCTCGATGCTCTGGAATCCACTGGTGGTGCACCCGAGAGGGCCCTGGCATATTCAATCCTCGGAAGGGCGCTCTACACGCTTGATAGGGATCGGGACGCCGAGACGTACTTCGAGAACGCTATTGTCATGGCGAGGAGCATAGACTCGCCGAGGGTCCGGGGAGAGGTTCTGGCGGGAATAGCGAGGAACCTCGTCCTTTCCGACCGTTACAAGGACGGACTGGAGCTGTTCAGGGAGGCCGTTGAGCTGCTCCAGGCTTCTCGGGGACTGTCATCGGCGGCCACTTCATCGCTCATAAAGGTCGCCCGGCTAATTGAGAAGAGCGCCGACGAGATACCCAACGAGATTGCACTGGAGTTCTACGAACTGGCCAGGGACGTTTACGCCTCTATATTCTTCAAACTTCAGGCGAAGTACATGGAAGACAAAATGGAGCTCATCAAAGACGTTCTCAAGAGGGGCAAGGCAGCGGTGGAGGAGCTCCTTGAAAGGGGAGAAGTCGAGCTGGCCATCTCCATGATGCGCTTCCTCCCTCTGGAGGAGAGGGCCATAGCAATGCTTGAGCTGGCCTACTGGCTATGCCTCCACGAGCAGCCCAGGCTCGGCAGGAGGGTCTTTGACGATGCCCTGGAGATAGTCTTCGTCGGAAAGTTCAGGCCGACCGACAGGGAGCTGGGGGGAATAGCAAGGCGCTTCCTGCGCATAGGCTTCCTGGAGGAGCCGCTGATTCTGGCGGGTGTTATCAAGGACGATAGAATCGCCTCGGAGCTCCTTGGAGAGGTGGCCTTGGCCTACGCTCGCTGGGGTGACAAAGCCAGGGCACGCTCGATAGCCGAGGGAATAAGGGACGAAAGCGTTAAGAACCGCGTTTTAGAGGCACTGGAGGGTGAGAGCTATGTGGGACACGAGCAAGGATTACCGCTTACTGGTGGCGGAGAAATCGGTGGAGCTGTTCCTGAAGACGGTGGAGGGCGCGAAGTTCAAGGGGAAGTGGAACAAGAAGGGAGCGATTCAGCTGGCGAAGGAGATGATTCCGGAGATACAGGCGATGAGGTACAGCTACGTGGAGCCGAAGGAGCTGATTGAGACACCGCAGATGAAAGCTTTGAAAGAGAAGGCCTTAGCTATAATCGAGGCCCTTGGCGGGGAGGATTGGCACCACAAGTTCATCAGCCTAGCCGATAAAAGCGAGCGCGAGAAGGTCGAGGAGCAGGTTGCAAAGGTCCGCTTCTTCCTGAACACCATCCTCGGCCTTGACAAGCGCCTCGCCCTCGGGAAGATAAACGACCCGGTCATAGCGGTGGACATCAAGGTAGGTGAGGTCATGAGCGTCGGCAAGCACCCGAACGCCGACAGGCTTCTCGTCACCAACGTGAACATCGGCGACAGAGCCATTACCGTCGTTACGAACGACCTGACGGTGAAGGAAGGAAACCGCGTTGCCGTTGCCCTGCTCCCGCCGGCCAACTTTAGGGGAATCGTCAGCGAGGGTATGTTCCTTGGCGCTGGCGAGGGCGTCCTCAAGGACGTGAAGGGGGAGATAGGTGGCCTGCCCAAGGGGATTCCGCTGGAGGCCTTTAACGAGACGAGGAACCTCGTGGAGGCGTTTTTGAAGGGGTGATTTTTTACGCAATCAAAAAATTTTTAACTTTTTGGCGTGGGATAGTAACGTGGTAAATGTGAGAAAATTCATCTCGTCCATGCTCATACTGGTGATGGCGCTATCCCTCCTCTGGGCACTTCATTCAAAGGGAGATTCCGAACCGGAGAGGGTTTCTCCGATTCTCTCCGCGTACTTTCAGATTCAGGAACTGCTGGAGGAAGAGTATGGAATCCACGTGGAGATTGCTCCACTATACACCACCCTCTGGGTAAGGGGCGAATGTCCAAACTGCACGGTGGTGAAGGCGGAAGGTCTGGTAAACCGCTCGAACGAAACTTATTTGGTATCCGTTGATTTAGAAAATGGAAGCGTGAGACTAATTCTGGCGAACGAAAGCGTGAGGAAGAGCTATATCCACTTCTTTATGGAGCACGGCGGGAAAGTCTCCGACTGTAATTCAGTCGTGAAAAGCGCCTACAACGGGAGCTGGACCGCAGGAAATGTCGATGGAACGTGCGTTGTTCCGGCGATTGTTCGGGTTGGGTGAGGGGGTTCAAGGTGGCGTTGCTGCTCATCACGCCATTATTGCTTTACGGGTTGCTCTTCCTCCTGCCGGCACTCTATGATAAACTGCCCCCGAAAAAGGCCGACCTCGTTGCGGTGGCCCTCTACGGGTTTCTGCTCTTTCCATTGTCCTTCTACTTTACCTTTGTGAGTGCCGCCATGGCGGACACTTTCGGCATCTATGAGCACCTACCCGAAGCAATAGCGGTACTCATGGTGGCACTGGTCGCCGCTACGCTTTTCACAATCCTTGTCTCGCTCCCACTCCTGCTCATAAGGAAAAAGAGAGAAATCAAAAGGCTAATCGTCCTGCTTTTCATGGCGAGCTTCTTCTTTGACCTGGCCATAATTATCCCCGCAGGGTAATTCAAGACCGGCTGCCGTTCACCACTTTCCACAACCTCCAGTGCTCTCTCCACGATTACTCTTCTTTCTTTTAGCTTATCTCCATCATAAACCAACTCTGAATAAATTTATACTTAAAAAAAGAAGGAAGATATTTTATGAATAGTAAAGGAAAAGCTTATATATCACAACATCCATAAATGTTGTGGAAATTATTAGGATATGAACCATATGAGATGGAGGTATCTGATAGCAGTCCTTTTGGGACTGCTGATGATTGGAGTGACAGCAGTAACCACCACAGCATTGCCGCAAGATACCCCAGGCATATCAGCTGAGATCACTCCTCAGATTGCGGAAAAAGTTGCTCTGACTTATGTTGAGTGGATATCAAAAAACATCCCCCTGTATAAAGAATGGGAAGGCTCGGAAGTGTCAAAGACACCTCAGCCCTATTATTTACCCGATGGCAGTAAAGTTGCATACGAATTCACAGTCCTTAAAGATGGTAAGGTAGTAGGGTACTTGATGATAAGTGCCAGAAAAGATCTTCCGCCAGTTCTTGAATTTGGGAAGTCTAAGCCTCCAAGCATGAACATTGAGAAAGTTAATGCCAGGTACAGGGTTAAAAGACTCTTGTATCTTGGAGCACTCCTTTATGTTGCAGATATCGGAAACGGTAAGGCAGTACACCTTGGAGACATGAGACTCATGAACTATCCCCTGAAAGTGACTTTCAACGTGAATCGTAAAGCAGCTGAAGCATCATGGGAAGGCATTCTGAAAAACGTGAACAACGATATGTTTTCAAAGTCCGATGTTGGGATGGAGTCCTCGACGCCCGTTGTCTCAGACTGGGGGTACATATGGGGAGTCCCTTCTTGGACCTCAGATGATGCTGGAAATGCTAACATTCAGTATCCAGACAACGTTGGGGACCTTCCTGATCCATGGGACACATGGGATGGCTGTACTCCGATAGCAGCATCAATGGTTCTCGGGTATTACATAAGTTATCCTGACAAAGAAAGTATAATTGACATTCTTCACCACACAATGAATACGAATGATGATGGGGTTACTATGTGGTGGGGATATATCGATGATGGAATTGACAACTTTGCAGAGGAGTATCATAGGATATCTGGACAAACCATTCCCTACGACTTCGACGGAAGCAACGACTATTATGTTTCAATGGATGATGTAAAACGCCAAATCAAAACATATGGACGCCCCTTTGTTCTGTCTATTAATGGGGGCCCCTATGGATTAACTACAGGCCACAGTGTTGCAGTCGTAGGGTTTACAGAGTGGAAAAACTTGGAGAGCGGTGCCACGTGGATGTACCTGACAATTCACAACACGTGGTACAATGGAGAGGAAGGCGTGGATAGTATCCTGTTTGGAGATTGGACAATTGCAGTTGCAACCTACGTAACGGCGAATAGTTAGGGGATAGTCCATGAAAGGCTCTGACATCATTGTAATACTACTTTACGGGATTTTTCTCTTTATTTCCTCTTTATATTTTATCCTCGCAGGCTCGGCCCTTGTTGACAGCCTTGGGATTGACAGGCACGTACCTTGCCTACTAACCCCCGTTATTGTGGCTTTTACCTCATCCCTCATGTTTACGGCCCTGTCCTCGGTGCCTCTGGCCTTCACAAAGAGAAAGGGCATAAGAAGAGCCGTTTTCATGCTGTTTTCGGCCAGTTTTGCTTTCTATTCAATTGTCGTCTGGTTCTTTCTTGGTCTCAAATAATCCGAGAGTTGGAGAAAAAACTAAACTCCCACCCTCTTCCTCACGACCTCCAGCGCCCTCTCTGCATCTCCCCTGAACTCCTCGTAACCGAGCTCCTTCATCGTCTCCGGCAATGGAACGCCAAGCTCCTCGTGCCAGCCCCTGAGCCGGTAGAACTCCCTCCTGGCCTCAAGGAAGTCGTTGTGGTCAATGAAAGCTTTGTTGCCCTCCGCCGGCCCGTCCGGCTCCGGCTCCCACCAGCGCGGCGGAATTACATCGTCGAGCGGCGGCGTGACCCAGTCGAGGGCGTCGTGTATGCGCGCGATGCTCTCAACGGCCTGGGCAACCTTTCTGAGCTTCTCAACGGTCCACTCCTCGCCCGTCGCGAGGGAGTAGAACCTGGCCAGGTCTTCCATCTTGTAGGACACGAACTTGCAGGTTCCGAGCATGTCGGTGATGTAGCTCTCGTCCCTCGCCTCGATGAGCGAAGGCACCAGTTCCTTCGCAGGCCCCTGGTTCGGAAGCTGGTGGGGCCTCGGCCAGCCGCGGAGGTGGCTCGCTCCGACGTCTGCCGTGGCGTAGCTTAAAGCGTAGGTTCTCCTTCCGCGCGGGTCCCAGGCGGGGGCCTCCATGCCCTTGACGTGGACAGCCAGTTCACAGCCCCTGCCGAGCCTCTCGCAGGCCCTCTTCACACCGTCCGCCAGAACCGCGCCGATGCCCTTCCTCTCCGCCATCAGCCTTATGAGCCTCTCCTCGGCCTCCTCGTCGCCCCAGCCTTTAACGGGGAAGCCTATCTCCTCCTCTCCGATGAGACCGCGCTCGACCATCTCGAAGAGCCAGCCGATTGTGTTGCCGGTGGCTATGCTGTCCAGCCCGAGGTCGTTCGCCAGCCAGTTGAAGTACGCAACGGCTGGAAAGTTGAAGACCCCCGTGGCAGCGCCGAGCATGGCTATGCTCTCGTACTCGGGCTTGACGCGGATTTTTCTCCCCCTGTATTCCACCTCGACGTAGCGGGCGCACTTTATCGGACAGCTCTTGCCGTGGACGAACCACTCCGGCTCAACCTCGTACTTCTTCACCTCGTCTCCGGCCAGCTTGCTCGCCAGCTCGTCAGGTATGTGGGGCCTTGAGAAGTTGTAGGCCGGGCTCATGCCGAGGGAAGCTGAGCTCCTTAACCCATCGCTCGTGCCGTAGTTCCTGCTGTGCTCGTACTTGGGGTCGGTGGCGAAGTGGTCGTAGAACTCCCGCCAGAGCCTCCGGAACTCTTCCGGCTCCGCAACCCCGGGCTTTTCACCCGGCTCGACGACAACGGCTTTGACCTTCTTGCTCCCGAGGACTGCACCGAGGCCGCCCCTGCCGCTGGCCCTCTCGGTGTCATAGATGACGTTGGCTATCCTGCTCAGCTTTTCGCCGGCTGGCCCGATTGAGGCTATGCTCGCCTTCGGATGCTCCTTCCACAGCTCCCCGGCAACCTCGTAGTTGCCCTTCCCCCAGAGATGCTTCGCGTCCCTGATTTCGACTTCGCCATCGCTCACGTGGAGGTAAACCGGCTCCTCGGCCTTTCCCTCTATGACCAGCGCATCGAAGTGGCCCTTGAGCTTGGGCCCGAAGGCGTCCCCGCCGCTGGAGTCGCTTATCAAGCGCGTTTCGGGGCTCTTGCTCGCCGCTATGACCTTGCTCGAACCCGGAATCAGGCCGGTCAATCCACCGGGGGCGAAGACGAACTTGTTCGCCTCGCTCAGCGGGTCGGTCCCCGGCGGAACCTCGCGGTAGATCAGGTAGTAGCCGAGGCCCTTTCCGCCGATGAACTTCCTTATGACCTCGTCGGATAGCTTCTCGTAGGTAACCTTTCCAGTTGTCAGATTTACCCGCGCTATTTTGTTGTTGTAGGCAAACATCAGACGCACCCCCTAGCTTTCTCCCTGTCTTCCTTACTCAGCCTCCAGCCCATCGCCCCGGCGTTTTCCTCGACGTGCTCCTTCCTCCCCGCCTTGGGAATCGCGATAACGTTCTCCTCCCAGATGAGGTAGTTGAGTGCGACCTGAGCGGAGGTTCTGCCGTACTTCTTCCCAATCTCCGCCAGGCAGGGGTTCCTCGCGAGCGAGCCCTTCTCAAGGGGCGTGTAGGCTATGAGTGCAATCTTCTCCCGCTTCATGTAGTCGAGCAGGCCGCTCGTCTCGGGCCAGCGGTCTTTTAGGGAGTACTTCACCTCGTTGGCGACTATCTCGTACCTCCTCATCGCCTCCTGAGAGCGTCTGAGTAGCTCAAGGTCGAAGTTGCTCACACCGATGTACCTTATCAGCCCCTTATCGACCAGCTCCTCCAGCGCGTGGAGCGTCTCCTCTATCTTCCTCCAGCTATCCCCGGGCCAGTGGAGGAGGTAGAGGTCTATGTAGGTGCCGAGCCTCTTTGCACTCGCCCTCGCGGCCCTCTTGGCTTGACTGTAACCGAAGTGGCTCGGCCAGACCTTGCTAATGATGAAAATCTCCTCCCTGTCGAAGCCCTTGATTGCCCTTCCGACGAGCTCCTCGGAATGGCCTGCCCCGTAGAACTCGGCCGTGTCGATGAGGTTGATCCCCAGCTCAAGGCCGTGCCTCAGAACCTCGACGCTCTCATCGTCTCGGGAGTAGTCAGGGCTCTCGTAGCCGCCTATGCCTCACGTTCCCAGACCGATGGCCGTTACCCTATCATCGCCGACAACCTTCAAGTCCCTAAAAGCGCTCAAGCTATCACCTAACAAACAGAAGCGCTTAACCTCTTTTAAAGTTTCTGTCTGAACGCTAAAATGTGGGGTACAAAAGTGGGGAATCAGACTTCCTCAAGCTTTTTCTTAACCTCCTCTGTGTTTCTCCTCGTCTCCTCAAGGGCGTTCTTCAGCTTCTCGAGCTCGACCTTGAACTCGCCCAGGGTCTTGTTCACCTGGTAGAACGCGAATATGAGCACGACGAGGATTATCAGGCCCAGGATTATGCTTATCCACCCGCTCGGGGTTGTCATTGGCTCACCTCCCCACGGCATTTATTACACCTCCTCCAGCTTCTTCAACAGCTCGTTGTCGATGACTATCCTGAACTGCTTCGCGCGGTAGTATTTCTTCGCCCTCGGGTCGCCAGGCTCGAGGCGGAGCTCGCTTTCCACCAGCCCGGCCTTTTCGAGCTTCTTGAGGTGGAGGTAAAGGAGCTGTCGTGATATGCCAAGCTTCTTGGCCAGCTCGTAGACGTACCACTCCTTTTCGCAGAGCATCTTGAGTATCCTGACCCTCACGGGATTGCCGAGGGCTTCGCCCACCTTCACGAGCTCCTCGATCGTCTGTACCATGGCTATCACTCTTGACCACTGTGTAATCGAAGCACCAAATAAAAATCAGGAAAAGAAAGGATAAAAAGGTTTCCGGTCTCAGCGGCCCACTATGCTGAGGTACTCCTCCTGGCTCAGAACCTGGGGGGAATAGGTTACGTCGTACCGGTTCTCTAGCAGCCTCGTGAAGGCCCTGAGGTGGTTCTCGCTGCCGGCCATGAGGCTCTCGAAGACCGCCTTTACGTCCTCGTTGTCGGTTCTCTTCAGCCACTCCTCAAGGTCCTTGATGTCTATCTCCTCTATCAGCGCGCCGACCTTGAGGGCCTCAACCTCGTTCACACTTCCCTTGGAGACCAGCTCTTCATAGAGGTTTTGCATCTCGGTACTTTTGAACTCCCCGACCCCCATTCCCTCCACCGGGTCGGTGAGGTTGTACTTCTCTATGAGCGAGAGCACCATATCCATGTGGGTCTGTTCGCTCTTCGCTATGTTCTGGAACACCGGAAGTCCAGTCTTATTGTACAGCACGAGGTAGACGTCTCTGGCGAGCTTCTCCTCCTCTCGCATGTAGAGTATGGCGTCAATTTCGTCTTGGCTCAGCTCCTGGTAGGGCATCGCCGAGACGTTGGGAACTTCCGAGTAGCCTTCCCCAGGAATTCCACCGTACCCCCTGTCCTCGGGAGGTCCTCCGCTGGGGGAAACCGTCGTAGTTTCCATCGTTGAGTCTCCCGTTATACAACCAGCACCCAATACCGCGAGTAGGAGCAGGCCAGCTACCAGGATGCCCAGCTTCTTCACCCCTATTCACCCCTCAGCTCGGTTATTATCTCCTCGAGCATCGCCTTGAACTCCTCCCTATCAAGGTCATATTCATACTCTATTTCGGCTAGGGTGTCGTTGGCGCTAGCTTCTATCCCACGCTCCTTTAGCTGTTCCAGCAGATCAGTAACCGGGACGTTGAACTCCTGGGCGAGCTGCTCAAAGGTGTAGTACTTCATCATCGTGCCCGTTATGTACACAGTGGTGTTGTCCTCGTAGGAATAGTCCTCGTAAGTGTAGTCGGTGCTCTCCTCCTCTTCCTCCACGACGTACGTTGCAAAGGCCTGGTAGCCAGCGGCGAGCAGGAGCAGTGGAATCACGAAGGCCGCGGCCACCTTTAACCTGGATCCCCTGAAAGCTGACTTCAGCATCACCCACATGCTCTTCAGGCCTATTGCCAGGTGTATTGACACCAGGCCCGCCATAACGAAGCCGAAGTAGGTGTGGACGTTGGTGAGTGTGTCCTTGTCCATGCCCAGGAAGGTCCAGCCGATGGTATCGGCGATTCTGCCGCTGGGTGCAAGGTACAGTCCTATTCCGGTCACCAGCACAACAGCGAACACCACCGTCAGCAGGAGGTCGATGACTCCCCTGACAAGGGCCGAGGCCCTCATTCTCCCACCTCCGGTGGGCATTTAAAGTTGCAGTTCTTTTTCATCTCAATCACCTCATCTCTTCATTATTGCATACAGCAACGCTCCCAGGAGCAGGAACGGGAGCAGGAGGAATGCAAGTTTTGCGAACATGACGAAGATGGCAAATATCCCGAGGCCCCACCAGCCGAATCCCCAGCCGCGCCTTCCGTGCATGGGGCCCAGTGCAGGACCGAATCCCCTCGGCACCTTCACACCCCCAGGTAGAGCCAACCGACGAGTTTATCCCCACAGTCCAGGGTGACCTTGACTCCGAAGGGCGTCTGATAGGCGCTTCCTATGGTGACACTGGAGAGCTCACAGCCGACCACCTTGCCGATGTAGTTGCCGTACTCGTCGAGCAGCTTGAGCACCGTTCCCCTCGAAGTCTCGTAGCGCTCCACCTTAACGCGCCCGAGGAGGGTCAGGGCATCTTCCCTTACCTCTTCAACGTCTATCTCCTCGAGCGGAAACTCACCATACTCAACGAAGTGCCAGACCCGGGACTTGACTTCCATAAGGTTCGCCTCCCGAAAAGTTAGAGAAAGTTAGAAAGGAAAAACATCAGATGGGTATACCAACTCTCTGGGCGAGTCCGTTCATCCAGCCCCAGGCGTGCCTGAATGCGTTCATTATGCCGGTGACTATCCCAGTATCTTGCGCGGGCTGGGTTGTCCACATCGGGCCCCTAAAACCGTGGGCGGGAGCGGAGTTTATGACGCTCTGGTAGTAGTCCTCGCTGACGACCTGGGGCTCGTAGGTCACGCCGTAGGCCTCAAGCTGGCTCACGAAGGCCCTGAGGTGGTTCTCGCTGCCGGCCATGAGGCTCTCGTAGACCTGCTTAATGTCCTCATTGTCAGTCTGGGCTATCCTCTCCTGGAGATCGACGATGTCGGTCTCCTCTATCAGCGCGCCAACCTTGAGGGCATCAACGACGCTCTGGCTCCCCATCTCAACCAGCTGGTCGTAGAGGGCCTGAAGGTCGGGGTTGGTGAAGACCCCAATCTCGTCGCTGGCAGGATCTGTCAGGTTGTACTTCTCTATCAGGCTCAGCACGGTATCGGTGTGAGTCTGCTCGCTCTGGGCTATGTTGTAGAATATCTGGAGCCCATAGATCTCGTAGAGCGTCAGGTAGACGTCCCTGGCGAGCTTCTCCTCCTCTCGCATGTAGAGCAGCCCATCTATCTCTTCCTGGCTCAGGTCAGAGTAGTAGCTCGTGAGCGTGCTGTTGAGCATCGGGGCCGTCTGGACGGCGCCCTGTTGGGTGTATGGGTTCGGTCCTGGCTGTCCACGCCACGCCGAGACCGCCCCCAGGGACATTCCTATCAACAGGGCAATAAGCCCAAGTCCAAACCACATTTTTCTCATGTTCTCAACCTCCTCCATGTGTAAGTTCAATATTACATATGTGTGCTGGCTTTATAAATTTTTCGGTTGAGAACCCTTTTTAAGCCGAATGTCTAGTATACGCCTGGTGGGTGTAATGATCTCCGGGGGAGAAATCGCTTCATATCTAGCGATTGCCATGGGGATCGTTTACCTGATTGTGGAACTAAGGAGCAAAAGGCTGGCACAGAGGGATAAGATTTCAATGATTTTTACAATAGAGGTGGGCGCATACCTCATAATCGTTGGAATACTGGCACTTCTACTGAGGCAGGGCAGAATCGACGCGGGCCTCTACGCCGCGGTGATATGGGTCTTTGCCCTGACCCTCCTCCTGATGTTCATCTACATCATAGAGAAAAAAGGAACTAAGGGCAGACCAACTTAGGCCCCGAACTTCTCACTCCTGTTCATCAGATCCATCATAATGGGCACGATATCGTGGCCCTTGATCCTTCCGAGGCCACCGCGCATGCACTCGCGCTCACCAAAGCTCTCGGTGTAGTCTGTCCTGACTCCCCCGCCAGCTATGAGAACCGGAACAGGATCGCCGCTGTGGTTCATGACCTCACATGGCGTTGAGTGGTCGCCCGTTATCGCTATGACAACGTCCTCAAGGTTGATGTGATCGATGATGTAGCCTATCATTCTGTCCGCCTTCTCGATCATCTCTGCCTTGAGCCTTGGATTGTTGTCGTGACCTGCTGCATCTGTCGGCTTGAAGTGGAGGAAGACGAAGTCGTAGTCATTCAAAAGCTCGACTACTTTCCTTGCCTTGGCCATCTCATCGGTGTTGTATTCCCCAGTCGCGCCCTCTGGAGTATACACGTCGAAACCTATCGCCCTCGCGACTCCTTTGACGAGAGAGACGGCTATAACGGCAGCGGCCTTAACTTTCCACTGCTCGGTAAACTTCATCGGGATTCCGGGGTAGGTCCCAGCACCGCGAATGAGCAGGTAGTTAGCTACCGGCTTGCCCTCCTTCCTGCGCTTCTCATTGACCGGGTGCTTTTCAAGAACCTCGTGGGCCTTCTGGACGAACTCCTCAAGGATTTCGGCAACTTTCCTGCTCTCCTCGTCCTCCCAGGTGAACTTGTGCGGTGGTTTTCCGGCCTCGTGGGGATCGTTCTCCCCGACGCGATAACCGGAAGCCATGCCTTTGAGCACAAGAACTGCCCTGTGGCCGGTGGCGCCAACGAAGATGAAATCAACCGGGAGCTTAACGTTCTCCTGAACTGCCTTCGCAAGCTCGTGGGCCTCTTCGGTGCTTATTCTGCCAGCTCTCCTGTCGGTGATGACTCCGTTCTCTATGGTCGCAAAGTTCACGCGGAAAGCTAGGTCGTCCTCACTCAGGTCAAGGCCCACTCCCATCGCCTCGAGGTAGCCCCTGCCGCGGTAGACCTCGTACGGATCGTAGCCGAAGATGCTCAGGTGAGCTGTGTCACTCCCGGCAGGCTGTCCGGGCTTTATCGGGTCCTGCTGGCCGAGGATTCCTATCTTAGCGAGCCTGTCCATGTTCGGGGTGTCTGCGTACTCCAGCGGGGTCTTCCCCCCGAACTCCTCTATCGGCCTGTCGCCGAGGCCGTCTAGGATTATAAGAAGTCCCTTCCTCTTCTTCATACCTATCACCCGGGGTGAGTAGAGGGCGGAGGTTAAAAAGCTTTGTTGGGCGGCTTTGGGCGTTGGGCATTCGAAAAAGCTTTTAACCTGCCCCCGTTTCCCCTATCCTGAGGTGAGAAGATGAAGGTCCTCTGGGCACCGTGGAGAATAGAGTACATACGCTCACCCAAGCACGACGGTTGTATATTCTGCGACTTCCCGCGGGAGAACAGGGACAGGGAGAGGCTGATTCTCTACCGCGGGAAGTACAGCTTCGTGATAATGAACAACTACCCGTACAACCCCGGCCACGTCATGGTGGCTCCCTACCGGCACGTCGCCAACTGGGAGGAACTCACGGAGGAGGAACTCCTCGAGATAATGAAGCTCACCCAGCTGATGATCAGGGCCATAAAGAAGGTTATGAGTCCTCACGGCTTCAACCTTGGCGTGAACCTCGGTAGGGTCGCCGGCGCTGGAATAGACGACCACGTGCACCTCCACATCGTCCCGCGCTGGAACGGAGACACCAACTTCATGCCGGTGATAGCGGACACCAAGGTTATCCCGGAGTCACTGGAAGAAGCCTACGACGAGCTTAAGAGGGCAATAGATGAAATAACCGGTGAGGGAGCGGCTAAAGCTCCCTGACCTTTATCTCAAACCTTTTTTCGAGGGGGAGTCCCCTGAACACCTCCCCATCGAGCTCCAGAACTGGGACGTCCGACTCTATGACGCTCCTTCTGCCGGAGGGATCCTCCACCACCAGCCTGACGAGCTTTCCTCCCCTGACCTCCGCAGACAGACGGGTACCGTCCTCGGCCTTGCCCTCCAGAAGGAAGTCCCTCCCTTCCAACTCCCAGGAAACTCTCTTTATCAGGGCGGGGGCGGTTTCTGGTGTTATGTGCTCCACTACGCCTTCGTTTCCGGATATCTTGGCAACGGGACAGCTGGCCTGCGCGCTGCAGAAGTCCCTTATCGCCTCGGCTATACCTCTGGCAAAGTTCTCCAAGGGTTTCCCCATGAACGCCTCTCCAAATCCAGCCCAGCTCGCGGTTACCCTTAGCCTCTTCCCCTCCATCTCAAAAGTTATCGTCAGTATTCCCTTGTCCCCAGTGAAGGTGTAAACAGCGCGCCCCTCCTGAAACCCAACGGCCAGGTCAAACTCGTAGCCGAAGTTGAAGATGAAGCGGGGCACTTTAAAGCGAACCTTCGTCCCGCTGATGCTTTCGAAGTACGGGAAGAAAGGGAGGGTTTTCTCGGGCTCGCTGAGGACTACCTGCAGGCTCTCCCAGGGGTAGGGAAGTCCAATCTCCCAGCTCTTTGTTTTCATCTCTATCCACCGGAGGGTTATTGGAGGAAGGCATAAAAAGGGTTTCCTAAACCGTTGGTTTGGAACTCTCCACGAGGGATTTCCACTTTTCCCGGGTTCTCCTCCAGCAGCCAGGAGGCATCAGATCCCCCTCTGGGCAGTAGCCCAGCTGGACGCATCTGGGCCCGAGCCTTGCCCACTTAATTATGGGCCTCAGGTCGTCGTTTTTAGCTATCTCCTCCAGCATCTTCCAGGCGACCTCGCGAATCTCCCACTGCGCCCGTTCGCAGGCACGGAGGCCAAAGAAGTGCTTGAGTTCACGGAGGTTCATCGTCACGACAAGCTTAGTTCTCACCGCCTGGGGCAGAATGAAGCGCGCATCTTCCTGATGGACACCTGCCTTATAGCTTTCCTCGTATAGCTCTATCGCATTTCTCATCAGCTCCTTCCACTTCTCATAGATCTCAGGCCTTTTCTTCACGCTCTCAGGGATTATGAAGGTTTCCTCAACGTCGTCAGCGTTGAGCTTGATATAACGCTGGCTCTGCTGGGTGTAACTCGCTATCCTGTGTCGCACGAGCTGATGGGAACACACGCGAGAACAGCCCTCAATCGAGAACGTCAGAACCGCGTGCTCCAAGATTGACTCGTGGCCGTAGCCGAGAACCCTCGGCAGGTGCATCTCGACGTCCTTCTCGGCAATTCTCTCGAAGGTCTCGCTCTCCCAGCTGTCCCAGTAGCTTATAAGCGCTGACCAGGTGACAGTTTCCAGGGGTTTTTTCGTATAATTGACGAGCCTGACCTTGATTCCACTGCTCATGACCGCCACCGGAGGAGAAAGAGTTCCTAGTTTATTAGGTTTACTTCCAGAGAATAAGGAAAATTGAAACGAGACTTCACTGGGCAGATGTATCGCTCTGCGCCTCTCCTGACCCCTCTGGAAGCTCCTCGGGAAGCCCAAAGAACGCCATGGCCTCGAGAACCGCCGCTGCGACAATCAGCAGGTAGCCTATAAAGAAGAATATGAACACCGTCCCCCAGAGGTATAGAAGCCCCGCCGTGCTAAAGGTCTTGACGCCCGTCTCGGACGCTATCGTGTCGTAGCTCCTCCTCAGGAACCAGACGCCTATGAGCATTATGAGCGCGCCGAGGAAGAACCACCAGTTGAGGCTCCTGAATATGGCGTTGATCTCCTCGGGGTTGCCGATGACGTCCTGCATCTGGTCCCAGGCGCTGTAGAATGCCCCGAGCATTACCAGGTTTCCGATGATGTTCAGCATAGCTGCCCACAAGTAGTCCTTCATGACCTGCTCCTTCTTGAGGTACGCCGATATCTCCTTGACTGCAAAGAGCTTCATGATGAAGCCCAGGAAGTAGGTAAAGTAGAACATGCTGAGAACTGCCCCGAATCCACCCCATGTCCTTGCGGTTTTTAGACTGGCCATCTGACTCACCATAGATAGTGGACATTGAAGGTTATAAACGTTGCCTCATGAACATAATTGAAAGAGGTTCAATAAACCTCTTCAGGAACCTCAAGAGGCCCGCTCTCCTGCTCCACTGAGTCAGGGAGCGAGAAGAAGGCTATTATCTCGAGTATCGCCGCAACCACGATGAGGAGGAGGCCTATCACGATTATCGACAGCACGGCGCCGACGATGTAGAGCAGGCCGACCGTGTGGAAGGTCTTAACGCCGGTCTCTTCGGAGATCATGTCATAACTCTGCTTCAGAAACCACATTCCTGCTATCATAAGCAGCGCCGCCACGAGTCCCCCGATGCCCATCATTCCCAGGCCCATCTCGGGGGAGCTGTTCATGCCCATAATCGAGCCGAATATCGTCCCAAACCAGACAAGGCTAGCTATTATGGCCAGAATAGCGGCCCAGAGGTACTTACTGAATATCTCCTCCCTCCCGGTGGCCTCGGCGATGTTCTTGACCGCCAGGAGCTTCAGGATAAAGCCTATGAAGCCAATACCGACGACGGTCAGGATAGCACCTATGCCACCAAGGAGTTTGGCATTTTTCAAATCTGTCATGGAAAATTCACCTCAAAAATGAATGCGACATTTATATTATAAAAAGTTTTTCACGCCCTCCAACAAAATCACGAAGCGTTTACCTGGAAATACCTGAAGTCCCGGGAAGATGAAGCGCAGGCATTACGTTTGGAAAGTAAGCACCCCTGGACCCTCAAAAGATTTCAGCTGAGTACAGGTTTATCCGACGAAAGGGTTATTAAATTCGCCGTCCAGCTCTGAACGGTGATGCACATGGTGGTTAGCCTCGCCGGAAGGGACGTTCTCTGCCTTCAGGACTTCACGAGGGAGGAGATTGAGACCATTCTCAAGACGGCCGAGATGATGAAGATTTGGAACAAGATCGGCAAGCCGCACCGTGTTCTTGAGGGAAAAACCCTCGCCATGATCTTCCAGAAGCCCTCAACCAGGACGAGGATATCCTTCGAGGTCGGCATATACCAGCTCGGAGGCTACGGTCTCTACCTCAACGCCAACGACCTCCAGCTCAGGCGCGGTGAGACGATAGCAGATACCGCCCGCGTCCTCAGCAGGTACGTTGACGGAATAATGGCGAGAGTTTTTGACCACAAGGACGTTGAGGACCTCGCCAAGTACGCGAGCGTCCCGGTCATCAACGGCCTCTCGGACTTCTCCCACCCGTGCCAGGCTTTAGCGGATTATCAGACCATACTCGAGAAGAAGGGCAGGATTCAGGGGCTTAAGATAGTCTACGTTGGAGATGGAAACAACGTCGCCCACTCCCTCATGATAGCCGGAACCAAGCTTGGAGCGAACGTCGTCGTTGCCACCCCCGAGGGCTACGAGCCGGACAAGCGCGTCATCAAGTGGGCCGAGCAGAACGCGGCCGAGAGCGGCGGAAGCTTCGAGCTCCTGCACGACCCGGTCAAGGCCGTTAAAGATGCAGACGTCATCTACACCGACGTCTGGGCCTCGATGGGACAGGAGGCCGAGGCCGAGGAGAGGAGGAAAATATTCCAGCCGTTCCAGGTGAACAGGGAGCTCGTCAAGCATGCCAAGCCTGACTACATCTTCATGCACTGCCTCCCGGCCCACCGCGGCGAGGAGGTCACCGACGACGTCGTCGACTCACCGAACAGTGTCGTCTTCGACGAGGCCGAGAACAGGCTCCACGCGCAGAAGGCCGTCATGGCTCTCGTCATGGGCGGGATAAAGGCCTGAGCTCTCTTTTCTTCTATTTTAGACAGTTGATTGCCGGGCGATTCTGAGTGGTTGGATTGCGGTTATTTTGCCCCGATTTATGAAACTCCTCTTTCACAGATGTGGTGATTTGTGAAAGTGCACTTTCATAAAATGGCCGTTTTGTGAAAATTGGCTTTCACAAAACGAAGTATTTTAAACCCCTCCTCCAACTACTCACCATGCTCGAAAAGCTCTTCAGCCTCGGCTACTCAAAGACCTTCGCGGAGCGCTATTACGAGCTCTGGGGCGAGAGAGCCTTAGCGATAGCGGAGGCGATGGAGAGGCCCCTGCCAAGGTGTTTCCGCGTGAACACGCTCCGCATCGAGGTTCCAAGGCTCACCAAGCTCCTCAATAAGAAGGGCTTCCAGTTCAGGCGCGTCCCCTGGGCCAGGGAAGGTTTCTGTCTCACGCGCGAGCCCTTCTCGATAACCTCGACCCCCGAATACCTGAGCGGACTGCTCTACATTCAGGAGGCGAGCTCGATGTATCCGCCCGTCGCCCTTGAACCCGGACCCGGTGAAACCGTCGCGGACATGGCCGCCGCCCCCGGTGGGAAGACGAGCCACATGGCACAGCTGATGGAGAACGAGGGCATCATTTACGCCTTCGACGTCGGCGAGGAGAGGCTCAAAGAGACGCGCCTGAACCTCTCCCGCCTCGGCGTCACCAACGCCGTGCTCTTCCACAAATCCTCGCTCCACATAGATGAACTCGGCGTCGAATTCGATAAAATTCTTCTCGATGCCCCCTGCACCGGCTCCGGGACGATACACAAGAACCCCGAGCGAAAGGCAAACAGGACGATGGACGACGTCAAGTTCTGCCAGGGACTGCAGATGAAGCTCATCGAGAAGGCCCTCGAAGTCCTGAAAAGGGGAGGGGTTCTCGTCTACTCCACCTGCTCCCTCGAGCCGGAGGAGAACGAGTTCGTAATCCAGTGGGTTCTTGATAACTTCGACGTTGAGCTCCTGCCCCTCCGCCACGGCGAGCCGGCCTTAACGAATCCCTTCGGCGTTGTGCTAAGTGAAGAAATCAAAAAGGCGAGGCGCTTCTACCCGGACAGACACGGCACGAGCGGCTTCTTCGTGGCGAAGATTAAAAAGCTCTAATCCCTGGCTTCACTTACTAGGACTTCCTCTATCCTGTGCAGTCTCTCCAGGACGTCCCCGCTGAGATTCTTCTCCAGCTCCTCACGGGCGGCCTTGGCCAGCTCGAACTTTGAGTCGTACTTCCCGAGGGACGTCCAGTGAATCTTCTTGCCCTCTACGAAGACGTCGATGTCGCAGAGGCGCTTGTAGCCCCTGTACTCCAGCCCCTTCAGGAGGAACTTGACGCGCACCGGGTCCTCCCACGTCAGGAGCTTGAGCTTGTAGACGGGAACGCGCATGAAGGGCCGCGGGTAGTCCCAGTCCCAGCCCTCGCCGACGACGAAACCGAGGTCGAGGTCCTCGATCACCATCATGAGACGCTCTATGTTCTCCTCATAGCACTTGTCAGTGTCGTAGATTTTAATCGTAATCTCGTTCCACTCGGGCATCAGCTTAAGAAGCAGAACGGGAAGGTCGATGCTCAGCTCGCGGTAGACGCTCAGGAAGTCCCTGCGGACGAGGACGGCACCATCGATGTCCTCCGGCCCGATCGGAGAGTTGAGCTTCTTCCGGGTCACGCCGATTATCGTGTCCCCGGTCTCGCCCTCATCGAGGGCGGTTCGTATATCCATTATCACTCCGCCGTACTTTTCGGAGAGAAGCTTCAGGCCCTCCTCCACCCTGCTGGGTACCCTTATGAAGATCAGCGTGCTCTCGACGTGAACCTTCTCAACCGGCAGGCCCGCGTTGATTATTCCGCTCAGGACGACCGGGGCGTGGAAGCCGATAAGAAAAGCCGTCTCCGGTGGAATCGTTTCCTTCTTCCACTCCTCAGTAACGAAGACTATCGTCTCGAACTCACTGCTCATCTTTATGGCCTCGTCGGTTGGCATCTCCTCCACTCCAAACATCTCCGCCAGGGCTCCGCGGACGGCTTCCGCATGGGGAGTCCTGAGGAAGAGGATCGAGGGACCGAAGCGGAGTATCCTCATCACAGCCCCCTCCACATTTTGTATCCCCTGTCAAAGTCCGTCCCGCCAGGGTACTTCACACGGTACGTCCTCCTGCTCGGAAGAAGAATGAAATTGACGCCGAGAACACCATTCAGGCCCCTCTCAATGAGCTTGAAGTTGTGGCCGTAGAGCCTGAAGTCGGCATTGAGGTTCACGACGTCCTTCCACGTGTGACCGAGGGCAAGCTTTGTCCCCTCTATCTCGACGACGGTTCCAGGATCGACCACGGATTCGCCAAAGAACTCATTGACGGTTTCGTAATCGTCCTCGTTTCCCGGAACGACGTAAAGCTTTGCGCCCGAGGACTTGAGAACCCTAGCCAGCTTTCGGACGGCCCCGATGTAGAGGGGCTTTAATTCCGGCCTCCTCTCCAGCTTTATGTTGTCCGCCAGATCGCCGGTGTGAACTATGTGATCCGGCTGGGTTTTCTCAATAACCTCACCGATGAAGCGGTAGACGCTCTCCGGTGTGTCGCTGACGTGCATCACCTTGGTCTCGTCAGAGGAGGCGAGCAGGTCGAGCACCTTCTTCCTGAAGAGGGGGAGTCTTATCGGCATTGAAATAAGTTGGGGCAGGGCTTATATATACCTTCTCTAAGTTACTTCTGGGGGTTAGCATGAAGGTTCTCGTTCTCGGTGCTGGAAACGTCGGGAGGGCCATAGCCTGGGACTTGAGGGAGGAGTTCGAGGTTCACGTGGGCGATGTGAGCGAGGAGAGGCTGAAGGCGATTTTTGAGTTCGCCACCCCGGTAAAGGTGAACGCGACGGACTTTGACGAGCTCGTGGAGGTCATGAGAGGCTTCGAGCTGGTGATCGGGGCGCTTCCGGGGAGGTTTGGCTACCGGGCCGTCAGGGCGGCAATACGGGCCGGCGTCGATATGGTCGATGTCTCATTCATGCCCGAAAACCCCCTGGATCTCAGGGACGCGGCCGAGGAGGCAGGGGTTACGGTCATCTTCGATGCGGGCTTTGCTCCGGGGCTCAGCCATATCCTGATGGGGCGCATCTGGCAGGAGATGGACGAGCTGAGGGAGGGCTACATATACGTCGGGGGGCTCCCGAAGGAGCCAAAGCCACCACTTTATTACAGAATCACATGGTCACCTAAAGATTTAATCGAAGAGTACACCCGCCCGGCGAGGGCAATCCGGGACGGTGAGGTTAAGGCCGTGGACCCATTCGAGGAAATTCGGGAGGTAAAGGTGGGCGGCTTCGAGTTCGAGGCCTTTCTCAGCGACGGGCTGAGGAGTCTGCTGGAGAGCGTTAGAGCTGGGAAGCTTGAGGAGTGGACCCTCCGCTGGCCGGGACACCTGGAGAAGATGAGGATTCTGAGGGAGCTGGGCTTCTTCAGGCCGGAACACGTCGATAAGACGCTCGAGGTCATAGCGCCCCTGATGAGCTACGAGAGCCCCGACTTTTCGATAATGCAGGTCCTCGGAAGGGGAACGCTGGACGGGGAGGAGAAAGAGATAGGATACCTCCTCTACGACGAGGAAAGGGACGGATTCACGTCGATGGCCCGCGTTACTGGCTTTACTGCAGCCGCGGTGGCTAGGATAGTCGCAGAAAGTGGCTGCATATTCGGCGTCATTCCCCCCGAGATACTCGGAATGCGCATAGACACCTTCACAAGGATAACCGGTGAGCTTGAGGAGAGGGGAATAAAGCTGGAGAGGTGGGAGAATGCTCCATCTGGTGATAGCTGAGGCAGAGCTTGAGCTTGTTCCGAGGGCAATAAGGGACCACCCGGCCATCGTCAATTATGCCAGGAGGAGGGGCAAAAAGCCTGAGGAGGTGCTCCTGGACAGCACCTATCATCACTCCGCGCTGAAGAAGTTGGACGACGGGGAGAGGCGCGGAAGGCCAGACATAGTCCACATCTGCCTGTTGAACGCCCTCGAGAGCATAGCCAACAAGGAGGACAAGCTGAGGATCTACGTGCACACGAGAAACGATGAGGTTATTCACATCAAACCAGAGACGAGGATTCCAAGGAACTACAACAGGTTCGTCGGACTGATGGAGAGCCTGTTCAAGAAAGGTGCCGTGCCCGAGGAGCTGGAGCTTCTGAGGCTGGAAAGGAAGAGCCTCGGGAAGCTGGTGGAGGAGATAAAGCCGGACGGCGTCTTCGTGATGCACGAGAGGGGCAGGCTGGTAAAACCACCGGAGTTCGGAAAGATTCTTGCAGACCTCGAGAATCCCCTTGTCATAGTCGGGGGTTTCCCCCACGGTGACTTTAGAAGTGAAACACCATGGGAGAAGATAAGCCTTTACAATGTCCCGTTGATGGCATGGACAATTGTGAACGAGATAATCATCAACTTTGAGCACTGGGTTCTCTGATCCTGGCCAAAGGACTACACAATGTTTTTATATTTTGCCGCTGTTTACTTTTCTGCCGCTCTAGATCAATACGGAAAAAGCGATATCGGAGGTGCCGGTTCATGCGAAAAATAAGCTTCCTGATGGCGTTTTTGATAACCGGATACATCTTGGGAATATGGAACTTCCTAGTTCTACCGAAGTACTACATAACCTTTGGACTTAAGGGATTTCTAATCTCCCTCGTCCCGATGCTGGTGGCGATGTTCCTCATTTACAGTGAGGCAGAGAGCACCAAAAAAACCCGCTACCTAATCTACGAGCTGTTCTTCAAGATAGCTAGAACACCAGCACTGATATTCACCCTGCTGATGTTCTTGATGATAATGCTGGGCGTCACGACCTACTATTCCGCATACGGGATTGCCCTCCTCGCCGGAGTGGGTTCGATTTACGTGCCGGTTATCGCAGTGGGAACCGTTCTGCTCTCGGTGTTTCTGCTGGTGATGGCCAAGGGCAGAACCCTAGAGTTCATATCGATCATATCAATCCTCTTCGTCCTCTTCGCCATAGTCTCTGCGGTTCTCATCAGGGGACAGGCGCTTGACACCGTTACCGACCCGCAGGCCGTTCAGTACATGGAGCGCGCCGTGTCAGCGATAACTTCCCTTGACCTGCCTCTCACCACAAAGGGAATCCTCTTTATGATCGTCTCAGTCTTCATCTCCTTCGGCCTTGGAACTGGAGTTTACTACGTCATAGGCAGCTTCACCCCCGAGGAGCTCGACCTCAAGAAAGTTCTCGCGGCGGTGTTCGTACTCCAGATAATCCTGAGCTTCGCGGCGGCCTTCACGGTCGCCTACTCCATAGGCGCCGCTTACCAGGCGTACGGCGAGGCCTTCCAGAATCCAGACATTCCAGCGGACGAGTCTATGAAGCTCTTCCTGAAGTTCAACGACCTAAAGGACTACGCCACCAACAGCGAGAAGAGCCCAATGGATTCCATCGAGGTGTTTTACTCGATTCCCGAGATACTGAGGGGCAACGTGCCCAACGACACCACCCTCATAGCCCTGCTGATGCTCTCCCTCTACCTCGCGGGTCTGACCACCATAATAGTCCTCATCGAGATGGGAAGCCAGATGCTATCGGAGGTCATGCAGCTCGGCAGGGGGCAGAGCCTGGGCTTCGTTGCACTCCTGGGAGCCATAATCGCGGGCTCGATGGTCATAGGGGACATTAGAACAATGTTCGTCGTCGTTCCATTCGCAGTGGCCGCCCTCATAGCCGCGGTTGAAGGCTACCCTCTGCTCTCTTCAGAACTGACCCACAACAAGGCGATAATCGCGGCAGTGATGGTCGTGCTCTTCGTCAGCGGCATGGCGGTGCTCTACTACTCCCTGACGGCTCCCAAGATGCCGGTGAAGATAGGTGCCCTCCTCGGCCTGGTTCTCCTAGTGCCGGTTCTCATGAACAACATGCTCCTGAAGTCCCGCCGCTGAGTTTTCCCGTTTCAAAAATTTTTTAAAGACCCTTCCCAATCGGTTTTAGAACGCTTATTAGGAGGTCTGAAAAATGGGAGACAAGACCAAGGTTCAGGTTAGCAAGCTCAAGCCGGGAAGGTACATACTCATCGACGGCGAGCCCTGCAGGATAGCCAACATAACCGTTTCCTCGCCCGGAAAGCACGGCTCCGCCAAGGCCAGAATCGAGGCCGTTGGAATCTTCGATGGCAAGGTCAGGAGCATCGTCAAGCCCACCAGCGCCGAGGTCGATGTCCCGATCATCGACAAGAGAACCGCCCAGATCATCGCCATGACCCCAGACACCGTCCAGATCATGGACATGGAAACCTACGAGCTCTACGACATACCGATCGAGACCGGCGTCGCCGACGAGATCAAGGACCAGCTCAGGGAGGGCATCAACGTCGAGTACTGGGAGACCCTCGGCAGGATCAAGATCATGAAGCTCAAGGGCGAGTGAGCCTCTGGCTCTTCTGTTTCCCCTAACCTTTTAAGCAGGCGCTCCAATTCTTCCAGGAGGTGCCCTCATGGATTTCCTCTACACCTACGAGACGCTTAAACTGGAATTTCCTCTCGTCGGGCCTGAAAGAGCGAGATTCGTAATCCTCGGCGTTCCCTTTGACGGCACGACCAGCTTCAAGGCCGGCGCGAGGTTCGGGCCAACCCTTATCAGGCACGCCACCCTCAACCTCGAGAGCTACGTGCTTGACTACGACGTGGATATAGCCGAACTCCCCATAGCAGACATAGGGGACGTTGCCGTTGTCGCCGGGGATCCGAGGAGAACCGCGGACAGAGTGCGGGAGACCATCGAGGAGCTGAAGCGCATAAACCCCGACGCCCTACCGGTGCTCCTCGGCGGCGAGCACTCTCAAACCCTCGGGGCTGTGGAAGCACTAAAACCTGCCAGCTACGTCGTCTTCGACGCCCATCTGGATCTCCGCGAGAGCTACGAGGACAATCCCTACAACCACGCATGCGTGGCGAGGAGAATATCGGAGCTCGGGGTCAAGGAGGCGATGTTCGGAATCCGGAGCGGAACCAGGGAGGAGGTCTCTTACGCCCAGGAAAAGGGGATTCCCTGGGTTCACGCGAGGGACTACAGCTTTGACGCCTTCATCGAGCTTGTCAAGCCCCTCCCCGAGCCGGTTTACCTGTCCGTGGACATAGATGTATTCGATCTGTCCCTGGTTCCATCAACAGGAACACCAGAAGCCGGCGGCTTGGGCTTCTGGGACGTGATAAAGGCCCTTGAATGGCTGGCAGAAAACAAGAAGATAGCAGGTTTTGACATAATGGAGGTGGCAGGGGAAAACCTTGGGAATCCGACCTCACTAACCGCCGCAAAGCTCTTGTTCTATTTCATAGGAATGATGGGGGTGTAGTCACCCCCTGAGTTTTTCCGGACTTGATAGCGTGCCGACGGAAGATTTCTTAAGCTCCGGGCCGTTCGAAAATGGTTTGATCATGGAGTACGGGTATTCAATGCGGTAAACTAGCAAGATTCCAGTCAGGAATCCAAGAACCTCCATCACAACGTCCTGGGTTTTATTTCTCAGACTCTCGTAGAGCCAGGGCATCGCGGGCTGCATGGCCACTTCAAAAAACTCCCAGACAACACCAACCAGAAGGAGGGCAAAGAAACTTATGCCGATGATCCTCCGGTGGCTCCAGTTTAGGTTGTAGGTTCTTGAGGACTCCAGAACGACCTCATTGAATATAACCCACGTGACCAGGCCCCCAAGGTAGTGGCTGGGAACGTCGGCGTAGCCCCAGACCTGGTTGTAGAGGTCAAGGTGAACAAAGGGCACGTTGAGGAAGGTTATATGGGCCGCCATGAAGATCGAGAAGAGAGTGTAAATTCCATCGTTGTAGAAGGGACTTATCCAGGGCCAGATCCTTCTGCTGGGGTGCGGATAGATCCTGCGAACGATGCTCGGGACGAAGAGGGCCACGAAGCCCGCAGCAGCAGCTATGATCTGGTCGAATTTGCCGTACATCAATGTACTTATGAGACCAAAGAAGACGAGCGTTCTTGCTGCAAGGATAACGGCTTTTTCCCAGGCTTTCATAGGGCAACCCCCTTATTCACAACGTGAAGTTTAGCAACTCAAGCTTATATAGTTATCTCTGCCATAGCGGCCTTCCTTTGAAAGTCTCGCCCTTGAAGATGAAGTATGAGTCGATGATTGGGAAGTATGGAAAACGAACCTGCCGCCCGTAGTCCAAAATTCAAGTCCCTGAAGAACACTGGTACAATGTTCTAACCGTGTCCCCTGTGCTCCTTGCGTCCCGCAAATCCTTAAATAGAACCTTTTTCATCAGTTGGAAGTGGTGGTGACGATGGACATCGAAGCGGCCCTTGAGAGGTTTCACTCGCTTAAACTGACCGACATCATGCCCAGGCTCGAGAGCATGCCCGTGGTCACCGCAGATGCAGATCTCCTCAGCGTCCTCAAGGTACTCCGCACGAGGCACCACGTTTGGGTTGTGAAGGACAGGGATAGTATGGAGCTGGTTGGGTTTATCCGTTATATAGACGTTATCGACGTCCTCCTGCCACCCGGGGCCCACAAGTTCAAGCTGGGGATAACGAGCAAGACCATGAAATCCATGCTCGGCGGCGCGGCAAGGGCCGAGGACATCGCCGAGAGGCATGCACTGACGATAGAGGAAAACGCCACGGTTCTTGAAGCCCTCGTGAAGATGAGAAAGTACAGGACACAGGTTCTGGCCGTCGTCGAGGGGAAGAAGCTCGTAGGTGAGGTGAGCCTCCGCATACTGATAGACGAGCTGCTGAGACTGCTCCGGGTGGGTGGTGCACAATGGAAACCGTGACGTGGCTGCTGTTCGCCATCGGCATCTCACTGATTCTGGCAAAGATCGGAGACAGCATAATAGAGCGCTTTGAGCTTCCAGGAGTTCTCGGAGAGCTTCTCATGGGAATGCTTCTCGGCAACCTCGTCTACTTCGGCATAGTTGCGCCCCAGTACCTGCCCATCGTCAGCGGCGAGGGCTTCACCACGGACCTGACGGTCGTCTCTAACTTCCTGGCAAAGCTGGGCATAATATTCCTGCTCTTCCTCGGCGCCCTCGACGCCGACCTTGAACAGCTGAAGAAGACAGGTCTGACGGCAACGGTCTCAACGATTCTAGGTGTCTTCGTTCCCCTTGTTCTCGGCTGGTTTGCCCTCATGGAGCTTGGCTACAACAGCAGGGAAGCCTTCGCCGGCGGCGTTCTGCTCACAGCAACGAGCATAGGCCTAACCGTCAGGGTGATGATGGATTTAGGCGTGCTCAAGAGCGAGGTGGGAGCGGCTTCGCTTAGCGCGAGCGTCATGGACGATTTCCTTGGTATAGCGCTCGTGATATTCGCCGTTGGGAGCGGGAGCTTGATAGAGCTGAGCGCCAAGATAGTAGCGTTTTTCGTGATAACCGGGGTGATATGGTGGTTCCTGGTTGATTATTACATAAGGTTCGCCGAGAGGCTCCACGTTGAGAAGGGAATCCTCGGAATGGTCCTCGGAATGACCTTCCTTTTTGCGGCTCTGGCGGAGGGCTGGTTTGCCGCTGCCATAGAGGGCGCCTTCATGATGGGCCTCGTCCTTTCGAGGCTTCCTGAGGGAAAGAGGCTCATGGACGACGTGAGGGCCATAGGCTACGGCCTGCTGATACCGTTCTTCTTCGTGCACACGGGGGCGATGCTAAACCTGACCGTTTTTGAAAACGCCGACGCACTGATCCTGGCGGGAGTTTTAACTGTCGTTGCCGTCTTTGGAAAGGTGTTCGGAAGGGGAATCGGAGCGTGGATAACCGCATGGGGGCGCGGAAGGGATTTCCTCTTCACCCGGGAGAACTTCATGATGTCGCTCCAGATGGGCATAGGCTCGGTGCCGAGGACGGAGGTTGCACTCGTCGATTTGATGGTGGCGATACACGGGGGGGCGATAAGCCCGGAGCACGCCCCAGAGTTCATAGCGGCGACGCTGATATTCATAACCGTCTCAGTGCTGATAACGCCGCCACTCCTCAAGTGGGCGTTCAGGCAGGAGATTGAAGAGAAGAGAAGCACGAAAGCGGCCCAGAAGGTAGAGAGAATCCAGGAAACCAAGAAGAGGATAAGAGAGGTGAAGGGCTCCGGCTAGTTTTCAACCGAAGAATGCCCCCATAACCTCCATCTGCTCCTCGCTCATGGATTTTATTTTGAACTCAGACATCTCGGCCTTGAGATCCTCGTACTCCTTTTTCGTTATCTCCTTGGCTTCGCCGTTCTCGACGAGGTAGAAGACCCCGTAATCCGGGTCGCGGTAGGCAACGAGGAACCTCTCAACCTCGATGTCGTCGAAGTTCACGAATATGACGTTTCCGCCGGTGTAGGGCCTCTTGCACTTGAAGGGGAAGCTCGAGGAGTTGAGCATCGCATCGCCGAGGGCCTGATTGGCCTTCTCGCCGTTTATCTCTGTCCAGAAGGGCCTCCCCTCAAAGTCGCCCTCAACCACTATCAGAAACCTCTGGCCGTCCAGCTCAACGAGGGGGCCCTTCTCGTCCAGTATCTTGAAAAGCTCGCCGATTGTCTCGGCATTCCTGAGAGATGCTATGAAACCTTCAACCTTCATAATCTTCCACCAACCGGTCTTCGGGCCAGGGGTATAAAAGCTTAAGCTTTTTATTCCCCAAGCTAATTTCATGTGATGGCCTCCGAAACGGGAGCGTACCTCAGGAAGTGGGGCGTGGTGATAGTTTTCTCCATACTGGCCGGCATAGTCGGTGGCATCGGGGCCATAGCCTTCAGGATCGCCATAGGCATCGTCCACGAGCTGTTCTTCGGAAAACTCCTCCCGGTGGTCTCCTACGAACTGGCCGGCCTCAACGTCGGGTACGTTCTACTCCCCACCCTGGGGGCGCTCG
The DNA here is from genome assembly GCF_012027285.1 of Thermococcus sp. MV11. NCBI lineage: Archaea > Methanobacteriati > Methanobacteriota > Thermococci > Thermococcales > Thermococcaceae > Thermococcus > Thermococcus sp. MV11. The sequence continues at coordinate 602,899 of NZ_SNUD01000001.1, read as the reverse complement.
TGGTTTCCCTCTTCATCGCCAGGTGCCCCGAAATCCGGGGCAACGGGGTTCCCGAAGTCATCGAGGCGGTGATATTCAAGGGCGGCAACATTCCGGGCAAGTTCGCGGTTCTGAAGACGATAGCGACGGCGGTAACGATAGGCTCCGGCGGAAGCGTTGGGAGGGAGGGACCGATAGGCTTCATCGGCGCGTCGCTGACGTCAATCCTGGCAAGGTGGTTCAACCTCTCGCGCGAGATGAGGAAGCTCCTCGTCACCTGCGGCCTCGCGGCGGGAATAGCGGGAACTTTCAACACCCCGCTGGCCGGGGCAATGTTCGCGCTCGAGGTAGTCTACATGGGGGCCTTCTCGATAAACCTCGTTCCCATCTTCATCGCCGCCGTCACTGGAAACGCCGTGACGATGGCGGTTCTTGAGAGGGCCGTGGAGATCGACATACCCGGAGGAATTGCCCACACGCTCCCCGAGCTTCCCTTCTTCTTCATGACCGGCTTAATCCTTGGAACCCTGGCGGCATTCTACGCCCGCTTCCTCTACCGCGTGGCGGACGGCTTCTCCGGCTCGGGGATTCCAGAGACTATCAAGCCCGTCATAGGAGGCCTCGGTGTAGGCCTGCTTGGAATGCTCTTCCCCGCCTACGGGATCTTCGGCATAGGCTACGAGGGAATGAGAATGGCCTTCTACGGGGAGCTGGCGGTGGGTCTGCTCGTAACCCTCGGGCTGGTAAAGATGCTCGCCACCGCGCTGACCGTCGGCTCCGGCCAGAGCGGCGGCGTCTTCGCCCCGAGCCTCTACATAGGGACGATGTTCGGGGCCGCCTTTGGCGCCATCGTGAGTTCCCTCTTCCCCTCCCTCGGTGCCAATCCGGCCGTTTATGCTCTGGCGGGAATGGCGGCCTTCTTCAGCGGAATGACGCAGGCCCCGCTGACCCAGATACTGATGGTCACGGAGCTGACGAGGAGCTACGCGGTTCTTCCTGCCGTCATGACGTCCGCAACGATGGGTTTCCTGACGGCCAGGTTCTTCCTGAAGGGCGAGTCGATATACACCCTCAAGCTCATCAGAAAGGGCTACCGCGTCAAGACAGGGAAGCCCGTAATCCTAGAAACTATATCCGTGGGCGAGATAATGACCCGCGAGCCAGTCTACGTCACCCCGGAGATGACGCTCTTCGAGGTGGAGCATTTAATAGGCGAAACCGGCCACGACTGCTTCCCGGTGGTCGATTCCAAGGGACGGGTCGTGGGCATAATCGGCGTCAAGGACATACTGAAGAAGTCCTCCTCGCTGAAGAGAATGAAGGTGAGGCGCTTCCTCCGCAGGGCCTACGGAATCACATACCCCACCGAAACGGCCGAGGAGGCACTGGAGAAGCTGATGGCCTACGACCAGAACCTTCTCCCAGTCGTGGAGAGTCCGGAAAGCAGGAAGCTGGTTGGTGTGATAACCAAAAGGGACATATACCGCGCCTACTACCGCGGGCTGGAGGGAATGTACATAGACTGAGGTGGTTCCATGCTGGTTGATGCGGACCTTCACATTCACTCGCGCTATTCGAAGGCGGTCTCGAAGGCAATGACCATAGCCAACTTGGCCGAAAACGCGCGCTTCAAGGGACTCGGCATAGTAGGAACCGGTGACATACTCAATCCGAAGTGGGAGGAAGAACTGCTGAGGAACGCGGAAAGGGTGGACGAGGGAACCTACGAGAGGAACGGAATCCGCTTCCTCCTCACGGCCGAGGTTGAGGACAGCAAGAGGGTGCACCACGTTCTAATCTTTCCGAGCATCTCCACGGTCCGGGAGATGAGGGAGGAGCTGAGGAAGCACTCCCATGACATCGACACCGAAGGGAGACCCCACCTCAACCTCCCGGCGGCCGAGATAGCAGACCTGGCCAACGAGCTCGGCGTTCTAATAGGTCCAGCGCACGCTTTTACGCCCTGGACGAGCCTCTACAAGGAGTACGACAGCCTGAAGGAGGCCTATGGCGGGGCTAAAATCCACTTCCTTGAGCTGGGCCTCTCGGCGGATTCGGAAATGGCCGACAGGATAAGCGCACACCACCCCCTAACATACCTCAGCAACAGCGATGCGCATTCACCTATGCCCCACCGCCTTGGAAGAGAGTTCAACCGCTTCGAGGTCAAAGATGCCACCTTCGAGGAGATCCGGAAGGCGATTCTCCGGAGAGGGGGAAGGAGGATAGTCCTCAACGCTGGCCTCGACCCCCGCTTAGGAAAGTACCACTTGACCGCCTGCTCCCGCTGCTACGCGAAGTATTCCCCGGAGGAGGCAAGGGCCTTCAGGTGGAAGTGTCCGAAATGTGGCGGCAGGATAAAGAAGGGAGTTCACGACAGGATCCTTGAACTGGCGGACACCGACGAGAGACCGAAGGATAGACCGCCTTACCTCCGTTTAGCCCCACTCGCAGAGATAATAGCGATGGTAATCGGCAAAGGCGTGGAGACAAAGGCGGTAAGGCTAATCTGGGAGCGCTTTTTGAGGGAGTTCGGGAGCGAGATAAGGGTTCTCGTCGATGTGCCGCTGGAAAGCCTAGCTGAAGTCCACGAGGAAGTTGCCAAAGCGGTGTGGGCATACAGGGAAGGCAAGCTTATCGTTATCCCCGGCGGTGGGGGGAAGTACGGCGAGATAAAGCTCCCGGAGGAGATAAGGAAGGCGAGCGTCGAGGAGCTTGAAAGCGTTGAGGTTTCCGTCCCGGAGGAGGGGAAGCCGAGACAGAGGAGCATAACCGAGTTCCTGAAGAATGCCGGGTGAAATTGGCAAGTTTGCGCGAAAAGATAATAAGTAAGAAAGTAGGAAATTCCATACGGTGGTTGAGATGGAGGTTGTGAAAGTCTCTACGAAGGGTCAGGTCGTCATACCGAAAGAAATTCGTGAGGCGCTTGGAATACGGAACGGTGACTACCTTGTGGTGACGGAGAAGAACGGCTATATCGTGATGAAGAAGCTGAGCGTTGAGGACGTCTTCAGAGAGGGAGAGGAACTCGCAAAGGCCCTGGAAATCACCGAGAAGGACGTAATCAGGGCAGTGAGGGAAGTGCGGTATGAGGATTCTACTTGATACCAATGTGCTAATCTCCGCCTACTTTTGGAACGGGCGGGAGAGGGCACTGCTCTGGGATTGTATCCGGGGAATCCATGAGAACGTTATTTCGGATTACATCATTGGAGAGGTCAAGAAAGTTTTGGGAGACAAGTTCGGCCTGCCTGACGATGCCGTTGAGCGCTACGTCCTTCTCCTCGCCACGTTCTCCACTTCAGTTCCCATCGGTGAGGTGTATCATGTTTCACGGGACCCGAAGGACAACCCCATTATAGCCACCGCGTTGAGCGGGAAAGTTGATGCCCTGATAACGGGGGATAAAGACCTCCTGGCGCTTCGAAATGAGGAGAACGTATTCTGCTTCTCCAACCACTGCTTCAAAATCCTACGGCCGGGTGAGTTCAAATGAGGGAATCCGAGATTATAAATCTCTTCCTCAGGCACCTCAAGAGGCAGGGTGACCTGCCGCTCGGTGACGATGCAGGGGCTATCCGGCTCGGCGATGAGTGGCTGGTAGCAACGAACGACATGCTGGTGAGGAAGACCGACGTGCCGGGGATAATGACGCCGGAGCAGGTGGGCTTTAAGGCCGTCACGATGAACGTGAGCGATGTAGCGGCAATGGGTGCCAGGCCTATCGGTTTTCTCTTCTCCCTCGGCGTTCCCGGGGACGTTAATGTGGAGTACCTGGAAGGCGTCGCGAGGGGAATAGGGAAGGCCCTCGAGTTCTACGGCATTCCGGTTCTCAGTGCCGACACCAACGAGGCTGATGATTTGATAATAGACGGAATCGCCCTCGGAAGAACGAGGAGACTGCTCACGAGGAGCGGGGCGAGGCCAGGGGATTTAGTCTGCGTTACCGGTGACCTCGGCAGGGCTTTGGCTGGACTTCTCGTCTGGAAGCATGAGCTTAAAGTTAAAGCCAGAGTTAGGAATGCCCTCTACGAGAAGCTCCTAGAACCAAGGGCCAGGGTGGAGGAGGGAACGGCCCTCAGCGGGGTTGCCACCTCAGCCATAGACGTGAGCGACGGCCTGAGCAAGGAGCTTCACGTCATAGCTGAAATGAGCGGTGTTGGAATAGAGGTTGAGGCTGAGAGGATCCCCGTGAGGAGGGAGGTGCTGGAAGCCGCGGAGGTAATTGGGGCTGAACCGCTCTCTCTCGCCCTTGCCAGTGGGGAGGAATTCGAACTGGTCTTCACAATAAGGCCAGAGCTCGCTGAGAGCCTGGATTTCGAGTGCACGGTCATAGGAAGGGTTTCCAGCGGAGCGGGAGTCTACATTACCACGGAAGGAAAAAGACAGGAGATGCCCGTTCTCGGCTGGGAACACCTCAGCAGGGGAGAAAATGGGATGTATAGAGGTGTGTTCCGATAACGTTTTAAAACCCTCGACCGACTATGGTTAGGTCTTGACTATGCTCGAGAGTCTCACCGCTTCCGCGGAGCAGTACTTTTCGGTGGTGAGCGCGGCCTCGCTAAGGTACCTTTTCTTAGCTTTCCTTACATACTACGTCAGCGTGGTCATTTACGGAATCAGGTGGAAGCTCGTTCTGAGGGGCGTCGGGAGGGACGCGCCCCTGTGGGAGCTGGTCAAGGCAATACTGGCGTCAATCTTCATGAACAACGTCACTCCCATGAGCAGGAGTGGAGGAGAGCTCCTCAGAATGGCCTGGGTCTCAAAGAGGGCCAACATTCCAGCTGGAGTCTCGGCCGTCAGCATAATCTACGAGAGGATACTCGAAACGATACCTGTCTTTGCCCTCTTCCTCCTGGGAATGAGCTACTTCTCCTCGGACGAACCCCTGCCATTCCTCCTTTTTGTGGTGGGGGGAATAGCGCTCATCTGGATCAAGTGGGACGCCTTCGTCAGGCTCTCCCTCCGCCTGTTCCGCACCCCCATAACGGAGGAGGAAATGGACAGAATTTCCTCCCTCAGGGGTATGCACAACCTCAACATCATTGCCATAGCATTAAGCTCAGCCGTCTGGCTCCTCGACGTTGCCAGGCTGAAGCTCATAACCCTCGCCTTCGGCCTGAACTTAACCTGGAGCTTCATAGCACTTATCTCAATAGCCAACCTGCTCTTCGGCCTCGTCGCCTTCACCCCAGGTGGCGTGGGGATAATCGAGGGCGGGTTAATCGGAACGCTAACGTACTTCGGCATTCCAACGGCCCTCGCCGTCTCCATAACCCTCTTAGAGCGCTTCGTCTCATACGTGGCCAGCAGCATCGTGGGCTTCGCGGTCCTGCTCTCCTCCGGAGGGGTTGAAATATGGAAAGCCTTAAAATCGCAATAGCAAGCGACTGGTTCTACCCCAAGGTCGGCGGAATCGAGTCGCACATCGACGAGCTTGCCCGGAATCTCATGAACCTCGGCCACCAGCCCCACATAATAACCCACGACTACAGGTACATGAAGCCCTACATCGACAGCTTTCCCTATCCCGTGGACAGGTTTCCCGCGTCGCTGTACTTTCGGAAGTACCACGTGAGCGTCGGCTTCGGTCAGTTCTGGCGGATAAATGAGCTTTACAAGAGAACAAACTTCGACTTGACCCACGTCCACAGCATCTACTCCCCCCTCGCGGTGGCTGTCTCCAAGATATCACGCGGGATAAGGGGCGTTCCGGTCGTCGCCACCAACCACTCCTTCTTCGGTGAACCTCCCCTAGGCAAGCTCGTTAGGGCCTTCGTGAGACACCACCTGAAGAAGGTGGACACCTTCGTGGCCGTCAGCAGTCCGGTTGCCGAGGACACCAGAAAGCTGCTCGGAAAGGACCTCAACGGCCGGCCGGTGGTGGTCGTTCCCAACGGCATAGATGTTAGAAAGTGGCGCCCGCCGGAGCCGGAGGAGCGGGAGAAGGCGAGGAGAGAGTTGGGTGTCGGCGATGAGATAGTGATCCTGTACCTCGGGAGAATGACCGAGAGGAAGCAGGCCCACAGGATTCCCGTGATGGTGAAGAAAGCGCTGGAGAAAAGCGGAATGTCCGAGAGAAAGGTCCGACTGGTGATGATAGGCAACGGTCCCATGAGGCCCGTCCTTGAGGAGAACCTCAGGAGAACGGGGCTCGGGGAGATAGCGGAGCTCTACGACTTTATGGAGAGGGGAAGGTTGTTGCCCCTCTACTGGGCGGCCGACCTCGTTCTCATGCCCGGAATATTGGAGGCCTTTCCTGTGGTAGGTCTCGAGGCAATGGCAACGGGCAATCCCGTCATTGGAAGAAACGAGAGCGGGCTATCAGACATGGTGGTTCAAGGCATCACTGGTCTTCTGGCTGTCAGCGAGGAGAAAATGGCAGAAAACCTCGCGAAGGTCTTTGAGGAGCCCGAACTTTTGGTAGAGATGGGAGCGTGCGCGAGAGAAAGGGCCGAAAGGGATTTCTCGTGGGAAGTCGTGTTGAGGAGGCTCCTTCGGATTTACAGAATGACGATCGAGATGGGCGAGGAAGCGGACAGGCTTTACCTGGCATACAAGCTTATGAGGAGGCTGTCGTAATGAAAGTAGCGATAACCTTTGACGTTGAACATGACTGCCCACCGTACCTAACAACCACGAGGGGAATGGAGGAGGGGCTGCCGAAGCTCCTAGACCTGATGGCGGAGAAGAGGATAAAGGCGACCTTCTTCTTCACCGCGGAGATGGCGAAGCGCTTTCCCGAGCTGGTCAGGCGTGTAATCGACGAAGGCCACGAGCTTGGAAGCCACAACTACAACCATGAGAGACTCGACAAGCTGAGCTTTGAAGAAGGGAAGAGAGCAATCGAGAAGTCCTTCAAGGTTCTCCGCGAGTTCGGGGAGGTCGTCTCCTTCCGCGCTCCGAACCTCCAGTTCCCGAACGAGTACTACCGCGTCCTTGAAGAGAACGGAGTCCTCGTCGATTCCTCCAAGGCGACCTACAAGGGCTACCGCTCTGGGGTGAAGTTCTTCGGGAACGTCCTTGAGGTGCCCGCGTCGACTACAAGCTCCGTCATAAGGCTCCCCTGGAGGTTTCAGAGGATTATCCACCTCCACCTAAAGGAGCCGAAGGTTTACTTCGCCCACCCGTGGGAGTTCGTCCCGATGCAGAGGGAAAAAATCCGATGGGACTGCAGGTTCAATACGGGGGACAAAGCCGTAGAGCTCCTCGGAACGCTCATCGACCACTATAGAAAGGAGGGTGCAAGGTTCTACACAATGCGGGAGTTCTACGGGGAATACGGAAAGCTTAAACGTGGTTAAGCTTAGTCATATTCTAGGTGAGAACCATGCGTGAGGCCCTTTACTGGGAGCCCCTTGAAGGGGGCAAGGTGAGGTGTAAGCTCTGTCCGCTCAACTGCATCATCAGCGATGGGAAGAGGGGCTCCTGCAGGATAAGGAAGAACATCGGGGGCAAGCTCTACACCCTTAACTACGGAAAGGTATCGGCCATCGGAGCGGACCCGGTTGAGAAGAAACCTTTATTCCACTTCTGGCCCGGTTCGTGCGCCCTCTCGATAAGCACCGTCGGCTGCAACATGCACTGCAAGCACTGCCAGAACTGGGAGATAAGCCAGGCCGACGAGAGCTTTCCCTACCTCCACGATATGACGCCCGAGATGGTCGTGGCGATGGCAAAGCGCTACTCCTGCGAGAGCATAGCCTACACCTACAACGAGCCGGTGATATGGTACGAGTTCGTCCTCGATACTGCAAAGCTCGCTAAAAGGGAGGGGATTTACAACCTCCTCATAACCAACGGCTACATCAACGAGGAACCCTTCAGGGAGCTGGCGCCGTACATAAATGCCATGAACATCGACATCAAGGCGTTCGATGACACCTTCTACATGAAGATAGCGAGCGTCCCGAGCGGCGAGCCGAGCAGGAGGACTGCTGTTATAGCGAAGAAAGACTTTGGAATCCACGTCGAGCTGACCTACCTAATAATCCCAACGCTCAACGACAGGGAGGAAGAAATCAGGGCCTTCGCGCGCTGGGTCGTTGAGGAGCTCGGAGACGACACACCGGTTCACTTCTCGCGCTTCTTCCCCCACTACAAGCTCTCCCACCTGCCACCGACACCGATAGAGACGATTGAGATGGCCTACCGCGTTGCCAGGGAAGAAGGCTTAAAGTTCGTCTACATCGGCAACGTGCCGGGACATGATGGGGAGAACACATACTGCCCGAAGTGCGGCAAACCTTTAATAGTCCGCTGGGGTTTCGAGATTACCGAGTACAGCATCACGGACGACGGAAGATGTAAGTACTGCGGTGAACGTATCCCGGTCGTTGGGACGTACACGAAAAAGCGATATGAAAGAACGTGGTGATGAAATTGGAGGAGATTGAGGTTATTTTCTACATCGAAGGCCTGGGAAGCGACAAGAAAGTTTTAGAAAGGGCTATGATGGAAACCGCAGAGAACCTCAAGGGCGAGAAGGACGTTAGGGTCAGGCGCGTTCTGGTCGAGGACGTGCTCGAAAACGAAAACGAGGAGCTCCTAAAGTATTCCAGTGTCATAGAGGCAGAGCTGGCGGGCGATCTTGCCAGCATCGTGAGGCTCGTCCTCCGCTACTCCCCGGCCATGGTGGAGGTTCTCGGACCTGGCAAGATCGAGGTGGAGTCCCAGGAGCTCATGAAGATTCTCGGAGAGGTGTCCCTGTTCCTGGGAAAGCTGATGAAGCAGTTCGGTGGCCTTGCCGTTTATCCCAAGCTTGACGACGTCCCGGTTCCAAGAATCGGGTACGAGCGGGAGGAGATAGAGGAGCTGATAGTCGAGGACAGGAACGTCCTCTACCGCATGGTCATAGAGGTCTTCGGAGAGAGTGAGGAGGGAATAAGGGAAACCATGGCCAAGGCCCTCTCGCTCGAGGGCTGCAGGATAAACAAGCTGGTCGTGCAGGGCGAGACGGAGGACGGGAAGTTCAAGGGGCTTCTCGCGGCGGAGCTACTCTCTCCATTCGAGACGCTGTTCCAGCTCACCGGAAAGTACGCACCAGTTGCGATTTCAATCATCGAGCCGGAGATAATAGACATCACGGCCAACGAACTCCAGAACGCCCTCACCGACCTCGGCGGCTTCGTGAACGAACTGGTCACGAGGCCCGTCAAGAGGCAGATAATGGAAAGGAAGAACACCGAGTTCAAGCTGAACCCGTGATATTATCGGCAAAAGGCGAAAAAGGTATAGGCATTTAATTAAGCTCCCTTTCATTTTTACGGCAATGAGCGAGCTTCTTTTAAGCGGAGAAAGGGTCTGAAAGCGAAAAGTATATATACCCGAAGTCGGTAGAAAGTCATTGACAACACATATTAGACCATCTCAGGGCGTAAGCCCAAAGCCAAGGAGGTGTTGGGAGATGAAAGTTAAGAAGATCGCGGCGCTCGCTGTTGGTGCCGCTATGGTTGGAGCCACCATGGGCTTTGCCAGCGCTCAGCCGACCGTCCCGAACATACCGAAGGACTTCTTCGTTAACGCCGATGGAACCCCGAACGTTAAAATCGTCGTTGGAAGTACCGCTGCTGCTATGGACGTTGCAAGCGCCGCTGACATAGCAGTTGCCCTTGGAAGCCTGCTCTACACCGAGGAGCAGGTTGACGTCCAGGGCGACTACGTCAAGATCAAGGCCGAGTACCCGCCCGAGACCATCGACAGCTGGACCATCTACGCTTACAACGCCAGCACCATAAGGAACCAGACCGCCTGGGCCACCAAGTATGAGGAGCTTCCGGGCGACTACTGGTACAACGGTGCCGGCGGATACGACGTTTCCTACAGCGACTGGATGAGCAACTTCCAGGTCACCACCACCATAGCTGACAAGGACAAGATCGGCGACGAGCAGCTCATCGACTGGCACGTCACCCTCAAGAACATACAGCTCAAGTCCAAGGACCCGAGCGACTGGGACGGAAGCATGCCGCCCAAGAGCGCTGACCTCCTCGTCACCCCGGGCAACGTCACCGTCTTCGTTGACTACGTCCTCTACAACTACACCGTGACTGAAGAGCAGGAAGTCAGGCCCGCCTACCCGGAGTGGGGCGTTCCGGCCGAGTACGAGAACGTCACCAGCTGGTACATTGGCGACACCCTCCAGGGCACCGGTGGAACCCTCTACAAGCCGGGTGTCGGCGCTGGCGAGACCTTCACCGTCTTCGGTGAGACCTACTACGTCCTCAGCGTCGGAAACGACACCTTCACCGCCGGTCTCGACAAGGGCCAGGCCTGGTACCAGGTTGGTCAGCCGCAGGCCATTGAGGGCACTGACTGGGTCGTCACCGTCCTCGACATAAGCATCATCGACCAGAGGGCCCTCGTCACCGTCAAGAACGCCGTCACCGGCACCGAGAGCGACCAGATAATCCTTGAGAAGGACACCCCCGTTGATGTCTTCGGCGACGGTGCCGTCATACTGACCCTCAGGGACACCTTCGTCGGTATCGATGGCCACCTCATCGCCGCCATCGAGGCCCAGGTCGATGTGGACACCTACGAGAGCGGCAGGACCATCACCTACGACGGCAAGGAGTGGGAGATGACCATCAACACCGACGGTACTTACATCACCAACATCACCCTCACCAACAAGGCTGAGCTCGAGGGCAACCCGGTCGACATCTTCGGCACCTACGACCTCTGGTACAAGTTCGAGATGAAGACCCTCAACGAGGCAGACGTCGGCTACGACATCAACGGCAACGGCACCATCGACAACGTTGACCGCGTCGTTGCCTACGCTTACATCTGCCTCAAGGAGAAGGAGGGCGCCGTTGTTGAGAAGGAGCTCAAGGTCGGCGACCAGGTCCTTGACACCGAGTACGTCGTCAGCGAGATCCACGCCACCGCCGAGAAGATAAACATCAAGCCTGTCACCGCCCCGATAACCGTCATGGACTACGAGGTCAGCATGGAGGATCCGGGAGCCAACCTCATACTCGTCGGCGGTCCAGTCGCCAACAGCCTCACCAAGTACCTCGTCGAGAACAACATCAGCAAGGTCGACTGGTACAACAGCCCCGGTGAGATCGAGTACATCGAGGACGCCCTTGGCGGCTACGACGTCGTCATCGTCGCCGGTGCCACCAGGAACGAGACCAGGGTTGCCGCCGAGGCCCTCATGGAGTACCTCGCTGGCCTCTGAAGGCCTTTCCTTCCCTTTTAATTCTCTCTTCTGGGGGTTTTAGCATTGGATAACAGAAGACTTGCCGCAGTTCTGATAGTCCTTCTGGTCATCATCGCTCCAATCAGCTACGTTGCATATTCGTATCACAGCTTCAACGGACTTATCAACCCTGGGACGCCGAAGACTTCGGCAGAGTACGTGGTCGTGTACACGCCGTCGGCCCAGTTTTACACCTTGACTGCAGAGGAGTACAGGCAGCTTCTGGAAAGCGGCGAGAAGCTCCCTCCGGGTTCAAAGCTCTTCAACGTCACGGTGGACAGCTACATAACCGGCAGCCCAGGGGTTGATCTCAACCTGACCCTGAGGAGCGTTTACAGGCAGTTCACCATTGTCATGGGCGATCCATCGGTCATCAACTGCAAGGACAACCCCCAGCTCTACGTGGGTGACTGCAGGTACAGGACGCTCGCGGTTTCGGAGATATCCGGAGTCGTGGCGAGCATCTTTGCGGCCAACTACTACTTGAAGGGCATCAACATGGGCTACGACAACGTCACGGCCAAGCAGTACGCCTTCAACCAGACCCAGCTGGGGTACAGAAAAACCTATCTGAACTTCTGGACCAAGGTAGACCTCGGCAGGGGCAAGATTGGAAACGAGGAGCACCTGGCGGTTCTCCTGATCGGGCCCGCGGAGGGAGCGAAGGAGAACAGAATATTCACCCCCCGCAGGGGAGTTCTCGTCATCGAGGGAACCACCGACGAGACCCTCAGGGCGGAGGTAGTGCTCATAGAGAACATAATAAGCTTCAAGTGGCCGGAAGGAAACGAGACAAAGACCATCAACATCACAGGCGGATAATTCCCCCAAGCATTTCCCTTTTATCCTCCCCAACCACGCTGAAAAACTCGTCCTTGTTCTTGAACGGCCTCTTTGAAAGTATCTTCACCGCGGTCTTCTTGCCGATTCCGGGGAGGTACTGAAGAAGCTTGGGACTCTCGCGGTTGATATCTACCGGAATCGGAATCCCGGTTATGCTCCTGAAGCCATGATCCACGATGAGGACGTTGTAGAACCTGTTGAGGGGAACTTCCTTTGGAATGCCGACGATGAGGGGATAGCTCCCGATCTGCCTCCCGTAGGTCAGACCATTGTCGAAAACTTCCGCGCGAACGTCTCTGAGAACCGTCCCGACGGGAACGACGCGCTTCAGCATCGGCAGGTCTATCTCGTGCCTTATCTTGTACCGGTAGTGCTGAATGAGCTTCCCGTGCTTTTCGGTCTTGACCCTGTTCCTCATGTGCCAGAGTGGAGTGCCGGGGAAGACGACGACCTGGCGAATGTTTATCCTCCTCACCATCAGCCCATCGTCGAGGAGTTTCTTGAGGAACTGGAAGGTCATCTCGTAGCTCCTCTTAGTCTCCCCGGGGAGGCCAAAGATTATGTTTATCCCCGGCAGGAGCCAGGGCATTCCGTTGGGGCCCCTTCTCGCGCCGACCTCGTTGAGAAGCTTCACCGCCTCGTACGTTTCCTCGGCAGTTGCGTTCAGGTTGTTGAGCTTTGCCACCTTCGGGTCAGCACTCTCAAGGCCAAACGCCACCACGTTGCCCGGCGTCCCATACTTTATGAGGGTCTTCGCTATCCTGAGGCTCTCCTCTGGGTAGTTCGCTATGACAGCTGGGTTGGCGTTGTCCACGTGGAGCGTCTTCACGTCAGGCGCGACCGAGCGGATTCCGGCGAAGAGCTTCTCTATAGCCTCGGGGTTTGGAACGGGAACGCGACCGTTCGGTTTCGCCATGTAGGAGAATATACAGCTCTGCCTCCCGACCCTGAAGTGCCTGACGCCCAGCCCGTAGAGGGCCTTAACCTCGGCAACGACATCTTCTATTGGCCTGTCTTCAACGGTTTTATAGCGAACTGGCTCTGTGCAGAAGGAGCAACCGCCTATTCCCATCGCCTTGGGGCAGCCGCGCTGGGTCTCAATCTCGACGATGACGAAGTCCGGGAAATCTGGAAACTGCCTCACGACCTCGGCCCCAAGAATTGCATAATCGCGTAATTCACTATAATCCCTGAACCTGAAAGGGTCGGCGTCTTTAGGGTTCCTCAGGTAGTCGAATAGGAACGCCTCCAGATCACCATAAACAACGTGGTCAAAAACCGACTGGGCAAGGAGCAGCTCACGGGAGGTTATCCTGGTTCCCCCGGCGTGGGCGGAACCCATGAACGCCGGTCCTCCGAGAACCTTGATCCCTCCAAAGGGCCTGAGAAACCTCGCGACCTCTTCGACCTGGGACGGAACGGCGGACAGGTACTTACCAGGCGTGTGGAGGCCGCCGATGTAAACGATGAGGCTGGCCTTCTCAAGTATTTCGCGCGTTTTGGGGAAGTTAGGGGTCTTGTTCCTCGTTGCCACACCTTTCTCGCCCTCGAAGGTGGCCCTCAGGTCGTCTATCGTCAGGTAAAAGATGAGGGCATCTTTTCTAGCCTTCTTTATCGTGCCGTAGGCGTAGCGGGGGTAGATTCCCATATAGGGCGGTACCCCCAAGCCCGCGGGCTCGTCGGTGTACCCGTCGATGATGGCGACTATCATGGTTGGGAGTCCAGAAAACCGCTTAAAAATCAATCGATGACGAAAGGTATAAACGCCCAATCACCGTAATAACAACCGGTGTGAACTATGGGTGCGGTCCGCTACCGGGAGGTTGAAAAAACCCGCTTCAAGAAAATCCTGAAGGAAATTGGAAAGCTGAATTACAAGGAGCTGATGGCATACTGGATGGACCAGGAAGTGCAAGAAGCGGAGATGTACCACAAGCTGTACCAGATGAGCAGGGAGGTAAACTGGGACGAACGCGTTTCTAAGCTGTTCTACGAGCTTTACAAAGAAAGCCTCGGGCATGCGGAGGCGCTGCTGAAGATGTTCAAGGAGATGTTCCCCGGGGAAAAACCCCCAAAGGTGAACCTGCCGCCCCTGGAAGTTGAGTTGTCCGAGGAACGGTTGAAGGACTTGGTGTACCACGGGAATCTCAGGGAGATTCTGGAGTACCTGATGGGCACTGAAAAGCTGGCCCACGACGTGTATCGGCACCTTGCGGAGAAAGCGGAGGACGAGGACGCGAAGGCCACACTGCTGTGGCTGGCGAAGATAGAGAACGGCCACTACACGAAGCTCAGGAGCCTCTACACAGTTCTCTTCGGAGAAAGCTCTGAGTACTCAGAGGACACCGACTGACTCGAGGTACTCCTGAATCTCCAGAACGTCCTCCGGAGCCAACTGAAAGACCCTCCTGTCGGAGTGAGGCATCGAGGAGAGAACACTTCTAACCTTTCTAAAGTCTTCCCTGCTCAGGCCGAGCATGTGATGAGACTTCTTGAGTGCGGCCGGGACGGTGCTTCTCCTGTGCTGGAAGAGAGCCTTTACGAGGTTTTCGTTCAGCTCCACCCGCTCCCCCGGGGGCTTTGGCTCCAGGACGACGACGGCAGAATCAACTTTTGGTTTCGGCCAGAATGCACCCCTGCCGATTCTCTCCACTAGTTCAGCGTAAGCTTTTGCCCGTACCATCAGAGAGAGGCGAGAGTAGTTCTTATCACCCGGCTCCGCAACCATTCTCTGGGCGAACTCGAGCTGGTATATGAGAACGGCCCTTTCAAAATCATACTTTAGAAAGCGGAAGGTTATTGGGGAGGAAATCTGGTATGGGAGGTTGGAGACTATCTTGTTGAACCTGGGGAACTCAACCCTAAGTGCATCTCCTTCTATTATCTCGACATTCCCCCACTCGTACTCGCTCTGGAGAATCTCGACCAGCCGGTGATCCTTTTCGATGGCGTAGACCTTCCCGGCGCGTCTCGCTAAAGCGTCGGTGAGGACGCCGAGACCTGGACCAACCTCCAAGACGACGTCCCTCTCGTTCAGCCCGGCCCTCTCGACGTTCCTCTCGGTTATGTCCGGGACTACCAGAAAGTTCTGACCCAGGTCGCGGTTGGCCCGCAGGTTGTACTTGGAAATTAAAGAGAAGAGGCGCTCCCTCATACGCGGAATATCCTCCTTGAACCCACGAAGAGCCTGTAACGGTCCTTGCCCTCTATCTCGTCCACGATGCGCTTCGCTATCATCTTGGCCGGATCGGGGAGGCCCTTAACGCGGTGGCGGAGGTCCTCGAAGCTCTTGAAGGGCTCCTTCTTGCGCTCGTCGAGTATCTCCCACATGTGCTTCTTCCCTATCCCCGGCAGGAGCTCGAGGCTGTGGAGCCTGTTGGTTATGGGCGGTGCCACGTTGAAGAACTGAACGAAGCGCTCCTCGTTGTTCTTGACTATCTCCTCCACCACGTAGGGGAGCTCCGCCTTGGCGGTGGCGGTTAGGTCGTCGTAGTGAATCTTCTTGTTTATCATGAGTATCTTGTCCCTCTGGCCCTTGCCTATGAACACCCTCTCGTAGAGCATCAGATCCTCCTTTGGGGCAACCTCGAGCAGTGTGAAAGCCTTTTCACCTATAACCTGGGCGACGGGCTTACCAGTTCGCCTCCCGGTTCTCAGATCGGTGTATCCCTCGGGCAAATAGTCAAGCACGTACGCGTACTCCTCATACTCAACGTTCCGCCTCTTCTTGTCGAGGCTTTCCCGGTAAGAGTGTCTCCGGTACCTATCCATTGTCTCTCCCCCAGAAAGTATACCAGCCCGGAGTTTTTATACTTTGTCTAGAGAAAAGGAAAGGGAATTCACTCCTCGGGACGGTAGTCGTCGAGGAGTTTAACTATCTCAGCCGCCTCCTCTGGCGAGGGCATGTAGTCCTCCTTGGCGAAGATGACGCGAATGTCGAAGTAGTCCTCGGGCATGAGGTCGATGATTTTCACGGCCAGCCTCTCGTCTATCCAGTCGAAGAGTTCCATGAGCTTCCCCTTCAGCTCAAGGGCCTGCTCGGGCTTGAGCTTGGCGAAGCGCTCGGCGTGCTCAAGGCTAACCCTGGCCTCGTAGAACATCGGCTCCTCAGGGTTTTCTTCCATGCCCTCGGCCTTTCGCCTCTCGAGGAGCTCTTTGGTTTCGGCTATCGTTAAATAGCGCTCCCCGAGCTTCTTCCTGCCTATCATGTTCATCCCTTCTGGGCCCTGAGGTGAACCGGGTGTATGAAGAAGGTCTTAACCTTGCCGCCGTCCCTTACCTGGACGATGTAGGCATCGCCTCTCTTGCCGACGACGGTTCCGGTTCTTCCGTGGAACCTCGGGTCGGGCATGCCCCTGTGGTAGCTGGGCTCTATAACGATGTGGACCTTCTGCCCGACCTCAAACTCCTGGAGGAACCTGGTGAGCGGAGGCAGGCCTCTTCTCCTCGGCTTCTTGCTGAGCTTTCCACGGGTCTTCCTCCTGAAGCTGTGGGCCTTCTTAACCATTCCAATCACCTCGCGGGGTTTTACTCATCGCGCAATCAACACGTCAAACCGTTCACGTTTTCGCGCCTCTTCGGCGTACGAACTAAGCCTGTTATGGCTCCGCTATCCAATCGGCTCGAACCGTTTATAAAGTTTTCAGTGGTCGAGAACATTCAGGACGTCGAGCCTCTCGCACCAGGCCGGCTTTCCAAGTAGCTCGCTCACGCTCGGCCTCGTCCTTCCCCTATCGCCGGAAACTAGCTCCTTTATGTACAGCCCGCCGTCAGTGACCAGCCGCAACTCAAAGTGCCTCTCGTCAATCCACCTGGCCTCTGCCTCGTGGACCTTTTTAACCCTCACCTTGTCCGCCCGGGCATTCCTCACTCGCCAGGGAGTTCTCTGATGTATTTCAAGACCGGTCAGCTTCCTTGCCACTTCCTCTGCCTCTTCCGGAGTTACGCCCTCCTCAACCAGAACCAGTGCGAGGTACTCCTTCCGGTGGTTCCTTGTGAGAACCTCTCCAGCTTCCTTTGGCGAGACGAATCTCAACCCCAAAACCTCAACCTTGCC
Organism: Thermococcus sp. MV11; assembly: GCF_012027285.1. NCBI lineage: Archaea > Methanobacteriati > Methanobacteriota > Thermococci > Thermococcales > Thermococcaceae > Thermococcus > Thermococcus sp. MV11. Next base: position 585,812 of record NZ_SNUD01000001.1, on the reverse strand, counting down.
GCTCGCGTTTATCTCCCTGGCCACCACATCGAGGTCGAATCTTCTTTTCTTTGGCCTCTTCATCTCGACTATGAAGGGCCTGCCATTGCCCAGGGTTCTAACATCGACGTCTTCCCTGCCGGCACCCTTAAAGATACACTTCCCTCCACTGACCCGTGAAAAGGCACGACAGATTATCGAGGCGACGCTGTCTTCGAAATCGGGAAGGGGTGTCTGGGGAATCCCCCTGACGAGCTTTCTATAGCGGCCGTAGACGTATACGGGATTGATTTGAAGTTCAACTTTTCCGGAGAACGGCTCGACGATGAAAACGACGTCCGGGTTCTTCGCGGTGTCCTTACCCATCACTCTGCCGAAGGCCTTGCCGAGTTCCCTGTTGAACTCCCTGTTAATCGGCTCGGCTGTTTCGATTCCAAACTCCTCCCAGATGGCCTTTTCCCTCTCCCTTATCTCCTCCGGAAAGCGCGAGCCGACGAAGAAGGTCTCGAACTCAAAACCCTCGCTGGCCTCTCTCATTCTCTCAACAAGCTCTGGAATCCTTTCAAAAACGTTCCAACAGAGCTCACACTCCGCGGGTTCATCAACGGGAGGTAATCCTTTAGCGGAGCGCTCCATGTTGATGACGAACCTTATCGCCCTTCCACGCTCCTCGTTCGTCCCCTTTCCGAGCTTAGCAAAGAGCCTGCCGAGGCAGTGGTCGCAGAGATTGTGAGATTCCAGAACCCTTTCAGCATCTTCGGTTATCATGCTCTCACCCTAAGATTTATATCCCGCGAACTCGAATGGTCTCGCGATGATGACTCGAAGGCAGAGGATAATAAAGCTTTTGGAGGAAAGAGATTATTCTCCTGGGGAGCTGGCACTGGCGCTGGAGCTTAAGGGCAGGGGGGCAAGGAGGGCCATCATAGAAGACCTGAAGGTCGTACAGAAAATCCTCAAGCGCGAGGGCAAGGTGCTTCTCATCAAACCTGCCGAGTGTCGGAAGTGCGGATTCGTTTTTAGGCCCGAAATAAACGTTCCCTCCCGCTGTCCCCGTTGCAAGAGTGAGTGGATCGAGGAGCCGAGGTTTAAGATTGAACACAGATAATTGCCATTCCGACAAAATTTTTAGCCAAGTTGGGGAAATTTTCGTCACCTGTTCAGCCCGAAGGTTTATATTTGGTGACCTCCAGTTTAGGGCGGAGGGAGAGCTATGCGCAAAGTCGAGAGGTTTATGAAGGAGAAAGGCCTTGAAGTCGGAGATTACGTCCGGATAATCGAAAAGGAGAACGGTAACACGAGTGTCTACGAGGGCGTCGTGATGAACCCCTACGAGCTCTCCAGCGGTGAAACGCTCACGCTGAAGCTCGACAACGGCTACAACATAGGAATCCTCGTGGACCAGATTCAGGAGATCGAGATAATCGAGAAGGCCAGACCGCTGGAAAAGGTCAAGTTCGAGGAGGTCTTCCCCAAGAAGCCGGGCCTCCCCAACGTCACCATAATCGGAACCGGCGGGACGATAGCGAGCAGGATAGACTACAAGACCGGAGCGGTTCACCCGGCTTTCACTGCGGAGGAGCTGGCCAAGGCGGTTCCGGAGATATTCGAGATCGCCAACATAACCCCCAGACTACTCATGAATATTCTCAGCGAGGACATGAAGCCGGAGTACTGGATAAGGATAGCCCACGAGGTGGCTGGAATGCTGAACAGCGGTGAGGACGGCGTTGTAATAGCGCACGGAACGGACACTATGGCGTACACCGCCTCGGCATTGAGCTTCATGCTCAGGGACCTCGGCAAGCCTGTTATCCTGGTCGGCGCCCAGAGGAGCTCGGACAGGCCGAGCAGCGATGCCGCGATGAACCTGACCTGCTCTGTGAGAATAGCAACCGCGGACTTCGGAGAAGTCGCAGTGGTAATGCACGGCGAGACCGGGGACACCTACTGCCTGGCCCACCGCGGGACCAAGGTAAGGAAGATGCACACCAGCAGGAGAGACGCCTTTAGGAGCGTAAATGATATCCCTATAGCCAAGATATGGCCAGAAGGCGAGATAGAGTTCCTGCGGAAGGATTACCGGCATAGAACCGAAAGTGAGGTCTGGGTGGACGACGAGATGGAGGAGAAGGTAGCCCTCATCAAGGCATTCCCTGGAATGAGCGCTGAGATAATAGACTTCTTCGTGGACAAGGGCTACAAAGGCATAGTCATAGAGGGAACGGGTCTCGGCCACGTGCCAACCTATGTGATAGACTCGATAAGGCGCGCCACCGAGGAAGGCGTCACTGTCTGCATGACGAGCCAGTGCCTCTATGGCAGGGTGAACCTGAACGTCTATTCCACAGGAAGGAGGCTTCTCAAGGCTGGAGTCATTCCGTGCGAGGACATGCTACCGGAGACGGCCTACGTCAAGCTGATGTGGGTCCTCGGCCACACCGACGACCCCAGGGAAGTGCGCGAGATGATGCTGACGAACTACGCCGGCGAGATAACCCCCTACACGAGGTTCGATACCTTCCTGAGGTGATGACGATGGCTGACAAGTTCAACTATCAGGAACTCGGCCTCAAGGTTGGTCTCGAGATACACAGGCAGCTCGACACCAAGAAGCTGTTCTCACCCGTACCGGGCGAGTTCAGCGACGAGGTTGACTTCACTTTCAGGAGGAGACTCAGGCCCACGATAAGCGAGCTGGGCGAGATAGACCCGGCGGCTCTCGAGGAGTTCAAGAAGGGGAGGACGTACATCTATGAGGGCAACTACGAACTCACCGACCTCGTCTACATGGACGAGGAACCGCCCCACATGCCCGACGAGGAGGCACTCAAGGTCTCCCTCCAGATAGGCTACCTCCTGAACGCCACTCCCGTTGATGAGGTTCACTTCATGCGCAAGATAGTCATAGACGGCTCCAACGTCTCAGGCTTCCAGAGGACCGCGATAATAGCCATGAACGGAAGGGTCGATACGCCGTGGGGGAGCGTTGGCATTCCGACGATATGCCTTGAGGAGGACGCCTGCAGGATAGTCGAGAGGAAGGACAAGGAGGTAATCTACCGCCTCGACCGCCTCGGGATCCCGCTCGTCGAGATAAGCACCACCCCGGACATACACCACCCCGAGCAGGCGAAGGTCGTGGCCAAGTACATAGGCGACGCGCTCAGGGCGACGAGGAAGGTGAAGCGCGGCCTCGGAACGATAAGGCAGGACCTCAACGTCTCCATCAAGGGTGGAGCCAGGGTCGAGATCAAGGGTGTCCAGGAGCTGGACATGATACCGCTCATCATCGAGAGGGAAGTGGAGAGGCAGCTCAACCTCCTCAAAATCAGGGACGAGCTTAGGGCAAGGGGAGCAAAGCCCGAGGATATAAAGGAGGAGTTCCACGACGTCACCGATGTCTTCCAGAACACCGGCTCGAAGATAATAGCCGGGACGATAAAGAGGGGGGGTAAGGTTCTCGCGGTTAAGCTTCCGAAGTTCCGCGGGCTCATAGGCAGGGAAATCCAGCCGGGAAGAAGGCTCGGCACCGAGATGGCCGACAGGGCCAAGAAGTACGTCAGGGGCATTTTCCACATTGACGAATTACCGAACTATGGAATTACAGAATTAGAGGTTAATGCGGTTATCGAGAAACTTGGCCTCGGCGAGGAAGACGCGTTCGTTCTCGTTGCTGCAGAGGAGGAAACCGCCAAGAAGGCCCTGCGTGAAGTCATAACGCGCGCCAGGGAAGCCATCGAGGGCGTTCCCGAGGAGACGAGAAGGGCCCTGCCCGACGGAAACACCCAGTACATGCGCCCGCTCCCGGGCAAGGCGAGAATGTACCCGGAAACCGACATACCGCCGATACTGATAACGGACGAGATGAAGGAGGAAATCCTTTCAAACCTGCCCGAACTTCCGCAGGAAAGGATTGAACGCTACGTTAGGGAGTACGGGATTGATAGGAGTCTGGCCGAAACGCTGGTCAGCGACGAGCGCGATGAACTCTTCGAGGAACTCGTGAAGAAGGGCGTCAAGCCCTCGCTGGCGGCTTCGATACTCGTGGTGGTTCTCAAGGGCCTCAGGAAGGAGGTTCCAATCGAGAACATAACTGACGAGCACATCAGGGAGGCCTTCGAGCTGTACCTCAACGGGAAGATAGCCAAGGAGGCCTTCGAGGAGATATTCAAGGAGCTTGCGAAGAACCCGGAGAAGAGCGCCGCCCAGGTCGCTGAGGAGAAGGGCCTGACGCTCCTCAGCGAGGAGGAGGTCGAGAGGATAATCGATGAGGTAATCCAGCAGAACATCGAGGTCATCAGGGCCAAGGGAATGGGTGCAATGGGAATGGTAATGGGAAGAGCGATGGCGAGGCTCCGCGGGAGGGCCGACGGAAAGCTCGTCAGCTCGCTCGTGAGGAAGAAGATTCAGGATTTGGTGACCACCTGAATTCCTGGCATTTTCTTTTTAACCTTTCACAAACAGCCGAAGAAAACTGCGTTGATGCGGAAGTAGGAGGAATAAAATGGGTCAGAGCATCGGCTCCTCTTCACCTTTCAGAGTGAGGGAAATATCTCATCATTCCCAGTCCACCTTTTCATCAACCCTTTAAAAGGCTGCCCTATACTCCCCTTCAGAGGGGGAGAAGAGAAGGCGAACTCAAAGTTCCAGCTCCTCCCGGTATTTCCTCAGTTCCCTCTCCATTATCCTCCTCGCCTGCTCCTCGACCATCGGTTTTACAAGCTCTATGACGCGCTTCTTGAGTTCATCGAGGCCTTCACCGGTCAGCGCTGAAATTCTCAGCGGTTCCAGCCCCCTGGCCCTTACAAAGTCCTCCACCTGCTTAACCTTTTCCTCGTCCGCTATGTCCACCTTGTTGAGGACCACAATGAAGGGGAACTCCCCGAACTCTTTGTGTATCTCCTCGAAGAGATGCATCTGCTCCTCTATCGGGAAGCCGCAATACTCGCTGGGGTCGAAGATGTAGACGATGACCTTTCCAAGGTGCTTCAAGGCCAGAATTGCCTGCCTCTCGACCTCGTTCCTCTCGCTCAGCGGCCTGTCGAGAAGGCCGGGCGTGTCTATGACCTGGTACTTGAGGTAGTGCTCCTCGAACTGGCCGACGTTTATGCCCTTGGTGGTGAAGGGGTAGCTCGCCACTTCGGGCCTCGCGTTGGTCAATGCCCTCAAAAGCGTGCTCTTTCCAACGTTGGGGTGTCCGGCTATGACGACGGTCGGAAGCTCCAGATCAACGACCGGCAAATCCTTCAGCACGTTCCTGGCCTGGTTGAGGTACTCGAGATCGTCGGATATGTCCCTGAGTACGTCCGCAACACGGCCGTAGAACTGCCTCCTCAGCCTGGCTATCTCTTCCGGGTCTCGCTCGTACCTTATCTTCTCGACGTAGCGCTGCTCAAGGTTGCGTATCGTCTTTATCGCCCAGTTCACGTGAGCCAGGGAACGGTGGAACTGGTCCCTGTCCACGAGGGTGTCCACCAAATCCTGGTAGAACCTCGGAAGCGTTGAGACACCAGGGGTCCTATCGAGTATCTTTCTCAGGTTGTCGCGTATCACGTTGGAGACAGTCCTTACCCTCAGCTCCTCCCTCTGCCTCGCCTTGGCCCTTGCACTCCCCTTGGGTGTGAATGCTGAAGCGGCCCTTTCGGCCCTCCGGAAGGCCTTATCGATGAGTTCATCAGCGGTAAGGACTGTTGGCATCTTTTCAAACGGGTTCCTCATCTCTCTCACCTCTCCTTTCTCTCGCGGTGCTTAGCTTTTCAGCCGGGTATTTAAAGGTTCGCTAAAGCTCGATGGTCTTGCCGACGTGGAGTGGTTCTATCTTTCCACCAAGTTTTGCCTTTAAGTAGGCGTAGGAATCGATGCCCGTGCAGTGGCCAGCGTAAAGCTTTTCGACGTCCAGGTTCTCCACAACGTCGTCCAGCAGTTTTCTATCTGCACCGATGAGATGAAATCCTCCAACGAGGGCTTTGATTGGCTTTCCAGTAATCGTGGAGGCGTGTCTGGTGATGTTCAAAATGCCGGAGTGGCCGCAGCCCGTAACAACTGCCACGCTTTCGCCGAGGTCTATTATAAGCGCGATATCGTCCGGCACCCTGTCCTTCCGCAGCTCACCGCCCCTTTCAACATAGCCCACAGCCCTGTCCCACTCGAGCCTGGGAATTTCCCCGGAGCTCCAGAGGCCAGGCGCGAACTCGAACGGCTCGCTTTTCAGGACGAACTCTGCCCCGAGTTCCTCCAGCTCTTCCCTGGTGAAAGGTATTCCAATCTGCCTTGGGTGGGGCTTCAGCGCTATTCTTCGCCTAAACATCTCCGGGTGGCCTATTACCCCTATTCGTCTCCCCCGCACCCTCAGAAACTCCTTCAGCCCGCCCGTGTGGTCGTAGTGGCCGTGCGTTATGAAAACGTAGTCCATCTCGTCCGGCGCTACCCCAAGCTTCTCCATGTTGTTCAGTAGAACCCGTCCCTCCGTCCCGGTGTCCACGAGAACTTTAACGGCGTCGTGCTCCACTAGGACGGAGAATCCATGGGAGCCGAGGAGTCCCTTCCTGAATCCTGAGTGGTTTTCGTAGAGCACGGTTAGCCTCATCTAAGATCCCTCGAAAAGTTTATGTTTCGGGCCGTTTAAATCCTTTCGTGATTGCCATGGTATCCCCTGTGGATTATGTTGCACCGCTGATTTCAGGAATCGTCATCGCTCTCACCTCTTGGCTACCTGTGGGGCTGGAAGGACAGGTGATCGGCTCTATACTTGACTCAGTGACCCCGGACCATTCCAGCTACCTCGTCCCAGCGTACCTTGGTACCACCTTCGCAGTCTTCTTCTACTTTAGGGACTACATCGCCTTGGGTTCGGGCAACGCGCTCAGAAAGCGCTTCGATTCTGACACGCTGTACTTCGTCTACGCCTCCCTCTTCACACTCCTCATCGGCTACCCTCTCCTTCGGACCTTTTCCAATGAAATCAGCCCGGCCGGTTCGGATATGGTGAACGCGTTAGTGGGCCTTTTACTGGTTCTCCTTGGCCTCTTCACGGGAGAAAAGGTGCCATTTGAGAAGGTGGCGGGCATTATGAGGGAGCGTGAGGACGAAGCAACCCTTGTGGATTCGGTTTTATCGGGCGTAGCCCAGGGAGTTGCGGTTGTCGGTGGGCTTTCCAGGAGCGGTCTGGTGATGCTCGGCTTGGCGAGCACGGGTGTCAGCTTAAAGAAGGCCCTCGAGCTGAGCTTCCTCGTGGCCCCGGTTTACATCGTCCTCAAGCTCGCCTTTGTCGGGAACGGGGAACCGGGCCTTTCAGTGGCCTTTTTCTTCACGGCGTTCCTGTCAGCATTTGCAGTCAGCATAATCACTATGAAGCTTCTCATAAAGCTGGCCGAAGATACGGACAGACGGACGTTCCTGGTCCTGTTCGGGTTGATTGCCATAGCCGTCTATCTGATGGGGGTGATTGCGTGAAGGGTGTAATCCTCGCTGCCGGAAAGGGTGAAAGGCTTCGTCCGCTTACCGACGACAGGCCCAAGGTCGTACTTAAGGTCGCCAACAGGCCGATAATCGAGTACGTTCTTGAAAACCTCGACCCCTTCGTGGACGAGTTCATAATCATTGTCCGCTATCAAAAGGAGAGGCTGATTAGGGTTATTGGCGACGAGTTCAACGGGAAACCGATAACCTACGTGGAGCAACTGCCCGGCGAGGGCACGGCGAAGGCCATCGAGTCCGCCAGGGAGCAGGTCGGCAACGAGGAGTTCATAGCGGCCAACGGCGACATATACTTTGAAATCGATGGTGTCAAGGAGCTGATAAGCGCCTTCAGGCGAGAGAAGGCGGACGCGGCGGTTCTTGTCAAGGAGTTCGACGACTTGAGCCACTTCGGCAGGATAGAGGTGGACGGCAACAGGGTGACGGCGGTCAGGGAAAAGCCCGGGAAGGTTTCTGGCTACGCTAACCTGGGTGTCTACATTTTCAAGCCGGAGGTGTTTGAGTTCATAGAAAGGACCCCCCTAAGCGCCAGGGGGGAGTACGAGATAACCGACACCCTCAACCTCATGATCGAGGCCGGGAGAAAGGTAACCTATGCCGTCTACCCCGGCTACTGGAACGACGTCGGCAGGCCGTGGAACCTGCTCGAGCTCAACGAGTACCTCCTGAAGAACAAGCTGAGGCACGAGATAAGGGGCATCGTGGAGGAGGGGGCAACGATAGTGCCCCCCGTTGAGATAGGAGAGGGTACGGTGGTGAGGAGTGGGGCCTACATAGTCGGGCCTGTGAAGATTGGAAAGAACTCGAGAATCGGCCCGAACTGCTTCATAAGGCCCCACACGAGCATAGGCGACAACTGCCACGTCGGCAACGCCGTGGAGATTAAGAACTCCATCATAATGGACAACAGCAACGCACCCCACCTCAACTACGTCGGCGATTCAATAATCGGCGAGAACACCAACCTGGGGGCTGGAACCATCACCGCCAACCTGAGGCACGACAGGGGCAACGTAAAGGTCGAAATCAAGGGTAAGCTTGAGGACAGCGGCAGGCACAAGCTCGGTGCGATAATAGGGCACAACGTGAAGGTTGGTATCAACGTCAGCATATACCCTGGCAGGAAGATAGGGAGCGGATCGTTCATAGGGCCGGGAGTCGTGGTGGACGTGAACGTCCCGCCACGCAGCCTGGTGGTTGTCAAGCAGGATAAGGAGGTACGAAAGCTTTGAACGTGGTCTACGCCATTAACCTTGTTTCCCGGCTAATACTCTTGCTCGTAGCCGCATATAAATCAAAGAAGGAAAGCAGCGGGGGCTGGCTTATAATTACTGCATCGTTCCTGCTGGCGGCGTTCAGCACAGAGGAGCTTCTCCTGAAGCCGTTAGGGTTGAATCTCCTCCAGCCAGCGGCGTTTGTACTGGATATGGTAAACACTTCCCTCCAGGGAGTCCTTCTCATATTGGCCGCCGCTCATCTGGCCCCAACTTCTCCGGAGAGGAGAATGAGGATCTCTGCGATCTCCCTGCTGGCGGGTATGGTTGCCTACCTGTGGATAGTAATTACCAACGCCAGTCCCATGGACGGCAGCTTTACCATTAAAACCCTTGGCCCCCTTATGATTTATGCAGTCGGCTATGTCTACATGGGATTAACACTTTACAGACACGTGGTGTCAAGGAGTTCCTGGCAGGTTCTTTTCCCCCTGGGAATGGTTCTCCTGGGGCTCTTAAATGCCACCTATCCCGTTACTGCCACGTGGGAGTGGTTTGTCCCGTACGGATTCCTCCTAGGAACCATCTTCAGGGGAATCATGGCAGTGGGGGCCTTGAACTTTATTGTGTGGCCTAAAATATCAATAAAGCCCGCGGGAAACGTTGAAATTCCAAGGGGAGTTTTTATGTATCCCTCAATAACAACGGCCTCTAGGGCCATTGGCAGGCTTGAGGAGATCCCAGACCTAGTCCTTGTAACAAGGAGGGGTCTGGACTCTATTAAAACCACAGTCCACAGGGATTCACTTGTCTTCTGGATCACCCGAGTAACCGAAGGTGAACTGTCTCAGTCACCCATGGTTTATGCGATAGCGCCCACGAAGATAGGAATACTGACGGATCTCATAGCCGGTGCTCTCAACAGGGGATACCGGGTTGTGATGGTTGAGGCTGTGGAGTACCTTATAATCGAGAACGGCTTTGATAACGTCTTGAAGTTTCTCCTCAATTTGAAGGACCGGGTGATACTGAGTGGGGGAACAATGATCCTAGTGGTGGATCCAGGAGCGTTAGAAAGGCACCAGCTGAAAATTTTGGAAAGGGAATTCAATATGGGGTGAGTTCACCCCAGTCCCAGTTTTTCTATGAACCTCTTGTAGTAGCGGGTGTCCTTCTCCAGTTCAGCCTTCTGAAGGACCTGCCTCTCTATAGCCCTCAGGGCGTCGTGGACCGCCTGTATGGCCCCCCAGGTCTCCCCGGTGGCCACGAATACGCCCCTGTCCGTGACAACGCGCATCCTGGCCTGGTAGAGGTGCACGCCCCTGAACTTTTCGGGGAAGCGTCTGATGTGGAGGTAGATTATGCCCTCCTGGCCGAGGAGATCCTCGTATCCATCTACGAAGCGCCTGACGTCCTCGATTATCCTCTCCCTCGTGAAGTCGCTGAGTATGGCCGCGTCGCCGCCGAGCTGCAGGTAGAAGCGGGCCTCCTTCTCGGTCATCTTCGAGATTGGCAGGAGCAGGTCCTTGACCGTGAGGATCCCGACTACCTTGTTGTTCTCGTTTACCACCACGAGGCCGTCTATGTCGTTGTCCTTCATCGTCGCGACGGCTTCCCTTACGCTTGCGTCCGGCAGGATCGTTATGACGCCCCTTATCATGACGTCCCTGAGGGGCATGCTGAAGGGCGGTATCTTCTCGCCCGCCACCTCGCCGGCCTGAGCCCTGAAGCGGGGCTTGATGAAGCGGATTATCAGGTCGTGGAGCGTGACGAGACCCTCGAGCTTGCCCTCCTCGTTCACTATGGGTATCCTCGATATCGCGTGGTCGCGCATCGTTGCCAGGGCCTTCGCGACGGTGTCCCCGGGCTTTAGCGTTATGACGTCCTTGGTCATGAACTCCTCGACTTTCTTCTTCCCGAACTCCCCCTCGGCGACCCTCTCCAGGAGGGCCACGTCGTTTATGACACCGATGATTTCAGCCTTGCTCTCCCCGACGGGGAGGGAGCGGAGATCAACCTCCATCATGAGCTTGGCAGCCTTGCTAAGGTCCTCGTTAGGCTTGATAACGGGTGCGGGCTTGTAAACGTCCTTAACCTTGGCCTTGGTAGGATCCCACTTGAGGTGGGAGCGTATTATAAGGTCCTGGGTCAGGACTCCCTTGTACAGGTTCCCATCGAAGACCAGAATTAGGTCAGGGTCCTCCTTCTCGAAGATGCCGATGGCCTCAGAAAGGGGGGCGTCGATGTCGATTTTCTGGAACCTGTCGGTCATAACTTCCTGCACAAGAATACCGACCATGCTGTCACCTCCTTCAATTTTAATAGGGCACCCATCAATTTAAACCTTTTCAACCCAGGGAGTTTTAGTAACCTTGGCTTAATAAATTTTTCGCGGAAAGATTTATAAAACCGGTGCGCGAACCAAAGACCGCGCCGGGGTAGCCTAGCCTGGGAAGGCGCGGGACTCGAGATCCCGTGCGCTCTGCGCACCAGGGTTCAAATCCCTGCCCCGGCGCCATTCAAACTGCCGAGCCCGCGAGGGGTTCCTACCCTTCCCCACCCTCTCCAAAACTCCACGTAGAAGCGCGGGACTTGAGATACGGTACCATTTTCTGAGGCTGATAAAAGAGAAAGAGAGATCACGTTGTTATGTATGCCCCGTCCTTCTCGACTATGACGGTGTGCTCGAACTGGCTGACCAGTCCTCCCCGAACCTCGCGTAGGATTGGATAGCTGTACACCGCTCCCACCTTGTCGAGCTGGGCCAGCGCTAACTTCAGTTGCCCCTCAGGCATAAAGTCCTGAAGCCAGCGGTAGGCGAAAGGAAGCGTTTTGTACTCCCTCTTTATGTGCACGAGCAGCCTTCTTGCCTGGGCCATTCTCACGGGCCTATCGCGGACGTACATGAATATGAGTGCCGGAGGAACCTCTATGACCTGGCCGGCCCCGGTGGTTGCGAAGGGTTCGATGGCTATGACGTCGCCCTCCTTTAGCTCGTAACTGTCCGCGGGGCGGTAGATGTTCGGTATGCTTATCCCCGCGTGGAGCTTGTAGCGCTCTATCTTGTGGCCGCTCAGGTTCACTATCGGGTTAAAACCTTTCCCTCTGATGGTCTCTTCGATGGCCTTTCCGAGTTCACTTATCCTTACCCCCGCCCGGACGGTGGCTATGGCGTTCTCAAGGGCCTCTTTAGCCGCTTCCATCAGCTCGTCTGGCTCCATGCCCACGCGGTAGGTAACGGCGGTGTCGGCTATGTAGCCATTGACGTGAACACCGAGGTCTATCTTGAGGTAGTCGCCTTCCCGGAGAACCGTCTCGTCCCCCCTGTACGGCGTGTAGTGGGCGGCAATTTCGTTTATTGAGAGGTTGCAGGGAAAGGCTGGCTTTCCACCCAGCTCGACGATTCGCTTCTCCACGAACTCCGCAATGTCGTAGAGCCTTGCCCCAGGTTTTATGAGGTCTTCGACCTCCTTCTTAACCTGCCTAGCGATTTCGCCGGCCTTTATCAGCGCCTCCCTCTCTTCCACTTTTTACCACCATAACTGGCGGAGCAAACCGGCCCTTAAACCTTTCCACGGGAAAACCTTTTATTTGGTGCAGACCCTAAGCTTACGGTGGGCCTATGCTAGAGCTAGGCAAGCACATCAATATCTCCGACGATCTCTTCGTGGTCAAGAACCTCATAGGGTCAATTCTCCAGGGCGTTGGCATCGCCTACCTTATTCCCGTGCTCATAGCCTGGTTTTATCCCGAAGAGGTAAAGTACGTGGTCTACTTCGCGATCCCTGGAACCTTCAGCGTTCTCCTCGGCGCCTGGCTGGCGAGACACATTGGCAAAATCGAGGACGTTAACCTGAGGCAGGCCATGGTATCGGCTGCCTTTACTTGGCTTTTCGCCTCTGCCATAAGCGTCGTCCCCTTCATGTTCATAGCCGACATGTCTTTCATTGACTCGTACTTCGAGAGCATGAGTGCATGGACTGGAACAGGCCTCACCATGATGACGAACCTCGAGAGCTACCCCCACATACTCCTCTTCTGGCGCGCCTGGATGCAGTGGCTGGGTGGAATAGGCATCGTCCTGGTCGCTCTCACGGTTCTCATTCGCCCCGGAGTCGCGGCGGCAAGGCTCTACCGGGCGGAGGCCAGGAGCGAGAGGATAGTGCCCAACCTCGTCAATACCTCCAAAGTCATTTTTAAGATATACCTTGGTCTTACCCTGGTGGGCGTTTACCTCTACTACATCAACGGAATGCCCCTCTTCGATGCTCTGACCCACGCGATGACCGGCCTCGGAACCGGCGGTATGAGCACCCACGACCTCAGCATAGGCTACTTCAACAGCACGGCCATCGAGGCAGTGACGATATTCCTGATGATACTGGGCGCGGTGAACTTTACAGTGCACTACAAGATGTTCGTGAGCAGGCATCTGAAGCCCTTCTTCGAGGACATTCAGGTCAGGTACATGTTCCTCTTCCTCGTTCCCGCGGTCGCGATAACGGCCTACAGCCTCTATCAGGTGGGGGATACCCTCGGAGACTCCCTCCGCCAGTCGGTCTTCCACTCCGTCTCGGCGATAACCTGTACCGGTTTTGGCATAGCGGACCTCAGCAAGTATCCAGAGCTGGGCAAGCTGATAATAGGAATACTCATGGTCATAGGTGGCGGTGCGGGAAGTACGGCCGGTGGTATAAAGCTCATTCGCGTCACCCTGATGTACGAGAGCCTAAAGTGGACCCTTCAGCAGGCCATACTGCCGAGGGGGGCGGTCATAAGGAGGAAGGTCGGCAGCTACGTCTTCACCGAGGAGGACGTTCAGGAGGTAATGAGCTTCACCATGACATACATAGCCTTCCTTCTCGTGGGAACCGTGTACACGATGATAAGAATGGGCACCAGCTTCGTGGATTCCTTCTTCGAGGTTGCATCGGCCCAGGGCAACGTGGGCCTGAGCGTAGGCATAACCTCCGCCAGCATGCCCGTGGACATGAAGATCCTCCTCATACTCCACATGTGGATAGGCAGGCTTGAGATATTCTCCACTCTGGTCTTCATAATAAGCGCCTTCTTCCTCGTCCCAAGGGTGGTGAAGAGGAAATGAAGGTAATCAGCGTCGAAGGGCTGAGCTTCAGGTATAGGAGGGCCAAAGATTACTCCCTCAGGGACGTCAGCTTTGAGGTCAAAAAGGGCGAGATGCTCGGCATAATCGGCCCGAGCGGGAGCGGCAAGTCCACCCTCTGCCTCACCCTCAACGGGATAATCCCCAACTCCATAAAGGGCGACTTCGAGGGGGACGTTATAATCCGCGACCCCCGGACGGGGGAGGAGCACAGCACGAGGGAGACGCCCGTGCCCCATCTCTCCACCGTCGTCGGTCTCGTCCTTCAGAACCCGGAGAGCCAGCTCTTCAACATGACGGTTGAGGAAGAGATAGCCTTCGGCCTCGAGAACCTAGGCCTCGACAGGAACGAGATACTGAGGCGCCTCCGCTGGGTTCTTGAGGTTACTGGTCTCAAGGGACTTGAGAAGGAGTTTCCCCCAAACCTGAGCGGGGGGCAGCAGCAGAGGCTGGCGATAGCGGCTGTCCTGGCCATGGAGCCGTCAATAATAGTCCTGGACGAGCCGACGAGCCAGCTCGACCCCGTGGGTAAGAAAGAAGTCCTTGGCTTGATTTCGCTCCTCAACAGGGAGCACGGCATAACGGTGGTTCTCGTCGAGCACCACACCGACTACGTCCTCCGCTACGCCGACAGGGTGCTGGTGATGGACGGGGGAAGGATAATCCTTGAGGGTCGTCCTGAGGAGATTGCCGAGGAGGCTGAAACTCTGAAGGGGCTTGGCGTCAAGCTTCCGGCCTCACTTGAGGTCTCCCACGAGCTCAGAAAAAGGGGCCTCCTCGATAGGCCCGCACTCACTCCTGAGGAGCTTCTCTCCAGGCTAGCACGTCCCTCACGCTGAAGCCCTCCCCCAGGAGCTCGTGCTTCAGGCCGTAGAGCTTCAGGGACAGCTCAAACCTCGCATCTGGATCCTTGACCCTCGCGGCCTCTTTAAACGCCTCCTCTACTAGTTTCAGCGCTTTCTCCCGATCCCTCTCCCCCTCAATCGAGGCCATATAATAGAGAGCCATCGCCCTGTGGAAGGGGCTTGAGACGTGCTCGAGCAGCAGTCTGGCCCTCTTTTCGTCCCTGGCTCGATAAAACGTCTCGACCAGGTGAACCAGCACCACGTCGAGCTTTTCTGGGTTCCTGACCATCTTCATAGCATAGCCCGCTTTCGCCAGCAGACCCCGCCTTACGAGCTCCATTATGATATCCCTAAGCACACTGGCGTCGTTCTCGGCCAGGTTTATCGCGGTTTTAAGTGCTAAGTCCCCGTTGAGCTCGTCCCCAAGACGGTAGAAGAGAACGGCGATTTCCGAGAGGAGAATCGCACGGTGCCGTTGGACGGAGAGTCCGTTCACGGCCGGGACGAGGTTTCTGACCATTTCCCTGAGTGCTTCGAGGTCAGTCTCCCTCAGCGCCTCGGTCTTTTCCGTCTCGTCAAGAGTCTCGACTATGGAGCGTACTATCATTCTGAGGGCGAGGAAAAGGTTTGGCTCCTTCTCTAGCTCCTTCGTCAGCTCTATTGCCTCGCCTATACCGCCCTCCTTGAGGTACGCCTCTATCTCCTCGAGTATCTCAAGCTCCGAGCGCTTTTTCTCCCGGCTGCGGGATTTGAAGAACTCATCAAGCTTACCCATTTCACCTCCCTTCGAGCAGGAGTTCGAGGTACGAGCGCCTCTCAAAGCGCTTCACTCCAAGCTCGCGGAGTATCTCCTTCAGCCGCTCAACGGTCTCGACAACACTTTTCTCGTCCTCGGCGAGGGCCTCTATCTCCACGAACTTCCCCAGGCCCTCAACCTCGTCAAGGGCTATGACGATGCCCTTGTCCACGTAGTACTTCTCCCTGACCTTCTCGACGGTTAAAACCTCCCGAAAGCCCAGGCTGGTCAGTATCTCCGTGTGCTTGTCGGGGTCGCTGATGGGTACCTCTATCTCCTTCCTGGTCTTCGAGTCTGGGTCTATCTTGGGTCCCTTGTAGGTTATGAAGGCCTCGAAGTGGCCGTTGAAGCGTCTGATCCTTATGCGGAGGGCCTCGTCTGTCTCGGAAAAGTCCCTGCAGGGGTGCTGGAAGTAGGTGTCCTCGTGGTATTCCCTCCTTATCATCTCGAAGCTTTCCCTGACCCTCTCGAAGATTTCATCGTTGGCGTATCCTTTGACCTCTATCTCGATCACGCGATCACCTCCCGTGGGAAAGGAACGCCAGAACTTCCTCGATGAACTCCAGGTACTCCCCCATATCCCTGAAGGCTATCTCGTCGTTTATCAGGTCGTAGTCGTACATCAGGATCTCCCTCAGCCTGACCAGGAACATCGCCTTCTCGGCGATGTGCTCGGGAAGTATCGACCTCTCCGCCAGGCCCCTCACGGCATCGTCGTAGGAAAGGGCCCTGATGCCCTGCTCCTCGGCCAGCTCGTAAAGCCCTGAAAGAACGAGACCGGCGGCAAATTCGAGTCTCTTGTAAATCCCGTCCTTTGCCAACCCCATCGCCCGGAACTCCTCGAGGGTAGGGGGCAGGGACTTCCTTATCAGCTCCACGCTCTCCAAAACTTTCTCGCCGTCCACGCCTTACACCAGTATAATTTTGGGGGTTGGGAGTATAAACTTTTCCCGTGGTCTAACCTGCTCCCGTTCCGTAAGAAAAAGTGCAAGATGAGAGAAAAAGTAGCTCACGGGGTGAGATCCATCTCGCGAAGCTCCTCGAGGAAGTGCTTGGCGAACTCGATGGTCTTGTCTATGTCCCTGATGTCAGCTGTCTCGACCTGGCTGTGCATGTAGCGTATCGGTATGCTGAGGACGGCCGTTGCAACTCCCTCGCGGTTTATCTGCATTATGTTGGCGTCGGTTCCGGTCGGCCTCGGGCTGGCCTCGACCTGGAGTTCTATGCCGTACTTCTTGGCAACCTCGTCGGCGAAGGCGCGAACCTTGGGGTTGATGTTCGGTCCGACGTCCATGACCGGCCCGCCACCGAGCTTAGGAACGATTTTGCCCTTGTCGCCGACCTGCTTGGCGAAGGTGACGTCCATCGCTATGCCTATCTCCGGGTCTATGGCGTAGCTCGCGACGCGAGCGCCTCTCAGCCCGACCTCCTCC
Source organism: Thermococcus sp. MV11 (assembly GCF_012027285.1). Taxonomy (NCBI): domain Archaea; kingdom Methanobacteriati; phylum Methanobacteriota; class Thermococci; order Thermococcales; family Thermococcaceae; genus Thermococcus; species Thermococcus sp. MV11. Next base: position 568,944 of record NZ_SNUD01000001.1, on the reverse strand, counting down.
TGAACGCTCGCGACGAAGTAGATATCAGCTTCGTGGTCCTCGACCGCTTTAGCCGCCTCTATCATCGCGTAGAGGCAAACCCTGTCGTCGAGGTAAGGCGTTGCAATCCTGTTCTCGGTGAGCTGGACGAAGGCTGGGGCGAACTCTCCGACGGTTCCAACGCGGAAGCCGAGTTCCTCAGCTTCCTCCTTACTGTCAGCGCCAACATCAACAACGATGGTGTCCCAGTCCGCTGGTTTTTTCCTGTCCTCGGGCTTCTGGAGGTGGGGCGGTATGTGGCCGACGACGCCAAAGCGCTCGCCCTTCTCGGTGAAGAAGCGAATCCTCTGTGCCACGAGGGTTCTCGGGTCAACGCCACCGATCGGGACTATGTGGAGGTAGCCGTTCTTGTCTATGTGGTTCACCATGACGCCTATCTTGTCCATGTGGGCCGCTATCATTATCCTCGGCCCGCTTCCCTTCTTGTGCGCTATGACGTTGCCGAGCCTGTCCACTTTAATCTCGTCCACGTGGTCTTTAAGTTCCTCGATGACGACGTCCCTAATCCCGAGGAACTCGTACCCAGAAACTCCCGGAGCCTCAACGATCTTCCTAAGCAGCTCGATGTTCACCATGGCTTTCGCCTCCTTTAGATTTCCGTCTGAATGTGTTCGGGCACCTTAATAAGGTTTGCGAAACGAAAAAGGCAAAGGATTAGCCGAGGACGACCTGGAGGTAGGCCTCCTCGCCGGGCTCGAGGTGCTCTATCTCCCAAACCACGCTTCCGTCCCTTATCTCCGCCTTTCCCTTCGTCGCCCTGACCTCAACCGCTGTGACTCCCCTCTCGAAGTGGAAGTTCTCAAGGGACTTGAGTCTGGGCGCCCTGACCTTGACGAAGTAGTAGCGGTCGAGGGTTTCCTCCTGGACGAGGGGCCTGAAAAAGGCCAGGTACGAAGTTCCGGCCAGCAGTATGCCAGAGGCAACCAATATGGCCGCGAGGGGACCGTAGTCCTTCGGCGGTTTCGGTGGGGTTGGGGTGGTTGAGGGAGCGGTGGTTGTGGTCGGGCTTGGGCTGGGGCTTGATGTCGTTGGGGTCGGCTTCGGCGGTTCCGAGGTTCTGGCGTTCACGGACGCCTCAACGTACTCGCTGCTTTCGGCGTTCAGCATTATGGTCCCGTAACCGGTTTTCTCCAGGTTTATGGCCGCCAGTCCGGAGGAATTGGTGATGGCGTAATCCTGGCCGAGCGGTCCCGATGCCTCTACCGTTATGTTGGGCACGGGTCTTCCGGTGGAATCAACCACCCTGACCAGCAGGGTCTCGTTCCTCTGCTCGTAGCTTATGAAGAGCTTTCTAACCTCCACGAAGGTCGTGACGATCCTGCCGTCGAGGTTGAGGACGATCTCGTAAGTCCCTGGCTCGCTAGTGAGGTACGAGAGGGTACCCGATTCGTCGGTCGTGAACGGTATCCCGTTTATCCTCACGGAGATTCCGGGAACGCCGTTTCCGCTCTCGTCGTGGACGAAGACGTGTATTGCCCCGTTTCGGAAGTAGGCCTCGTAGCTCAGGTTCCTCTGAAACACCCTAAACGTTGCCGTGGTGCTCTTTGCCTTACCGCCGAAGTAGGCCCAGAGCCTGACGCTGTACTCACCGACCTGGGGCTTGGTCAGCGTGACGTTCTGGATCCAGCTCTCACCGGGGTTGAGGTATGTCGTGGTCGCGAATTCTTCCACCGTCTCCCCGTTGCGGGTTATTGTGTAACCTATCCTCCCTATTATGACCCCGTTGGCCTTCGACACCATCTTGAGAATGACGCTCACGTTGCTTCCGTAGGGGTACTCCTTCCCGACCTCTATCCCCAGCTCGTAGTCCACGAGCGTCTTCACGGTCACCGTGACCTGTGCCTCAGAGTAAACCTGCCCCACCCTGGCGACCAGGGTGAGGTTGTACTTTCCCGGAGCGGCGTTGAGTATCTTGACCGATAGGGTATCCCTGTAGGTTTCATTTGGGCCTATCGGATCCCTCACGACCTTGCTCTGGTACAGGAACCCCTCCGCCGGTCCGGTGACGTAGACGCTGACGTTCTCCAGAGTCTGGTTCCCAAGGTTCTCCAGCTGGAATGGAATTATTATCGTGTCTCCTGGAACACCGGAAAAGTCGTCGTTGAGCGGCGTGATTGAGAGGGCTACCGCGCTGGCGCGGGGCAGGATTGGAACAACCGAGATGAGCAGGAGAATAATGAGCGCGGCTCTAGCCTTCACCTTTTATCACCCCTTCAAGGAACCTCTGCCTGCCGACCACCTCATCGAATGTTAGGTAGTTCCTTGTCTGAAGGCTTACCTTATAGTTTTTGCCTCCCTTCTCCAGGTTCTCTGGATAGAAGAACCTCCAGCCGTTGTTGATGAACTTGACCGCTATGACGGCCTTTCCACCGAAGCGCTCGGCAAAGGCAGTCAGCTTCTCATAGTCCTCCTGGCTGAAGTAGAGCTTCTCCCCGTGGGTGCTCTTGACCTCTATGCAGAGGTAGACCCTTCCGTTGCCCGCTATTATATCCACCTTTTTACTGCCCGCCGAGCGAACCACGGCGAAGCCGGCCTTTTCAAGCATCTTTATGAGTTCTCTCTCGGCGCTCGCTCCTCTTCTGTACCTCATTGCACTCCCTCGAACCATATTGCCCGGTTAGGTTTATAAGTTATGTCGAGGAGTAAAGCCCGGTGATGCTCATGGCGGTTTACGAGCTCGATGGGAAGCGGCCTAAAATTCACGAGACTGCCTTCGTCGATGAGAGCGCCTCCGTCATAGGGGACGTCGTCCTCGAGGAGAAGACGAGCGTGTGGCCGAGCGCGGTTCTGAGGGGAGATATAGAGCAGATTTACGTCGGTCCCTACTCAAACGTCCAGGACAACGTCAGCATACACACCTCCCACGGTCAGCCAACGATAATAGGGAAGTACGTCACCATTGGTCACAACGCCGTCGTCCACGGCGCCACCATCGACGACTACACCATCATAGGAATGGGTGCCGTCATACTTGACGGGGCAAAGATAGGCAAGCACGTCGTCATAGGCGCCGGCGCCCTCGTTCCGCCCGGCAAGGAGATCCCCGACTACAGCCTCGTTGTAGGTGTTCCTGGAAAGGTCGTCAGGCAGCTCAGCGAGGAAGAGATTGAGTGGACGAAGAAGAACGCCGAAATCTACGTCGAGCTGGCGGAGAAGCACCTTAAGTCAAGGAAGAGGATTGAGTGATGCTCGATGCTTTCCCGTCTTGTTTCCCATATTCCCCACATCATTTTCAAGCCCGCATACGATATGTACGAGAACTACCTCCTGGAGAAGGTTAAGGGAGGCCGCATTCCCAGTCACGTGGCAATAATAATGGACGGCAACAGGAGATGGGCACGGAAGCTCGAGAAGCCCCCCTGGTACGGCCACTTCTTCGGCTCTCAAAAGCTGGAGGAGATACTCGAGTGGTGCCGCGAGCTGGGCATAAGAACCCTCACCGTCTACGCCTTCTCCACCGAGAACTTCCGGAGAACACCTGAGGAAGTGAACGCCCTCATGAACCTCTTCGAGGAGAAGTTCAGGGAACTCCTGACGGACGAGAGGGTTCACAAGTACGGCATAAGGGTGAACGTCCTAGGAAGGAAGGAGCTGCTGCCTGAGAATGTAAGGAAAGCCGCCGAGGAGGCCGAGAGAGCAACGAGGAAGTACACCAACTACACCCTCAACATAGCCCTTGCCTACGGGGGAAGGAGCGAGATAGCCGATGCGGTGAGGGACATCGTGAAGGACGCCCTGGCCGGAAAGCTCAAGCCCGAGGACATCGACGAGGAGCTGATAAAAGAGTACCTCTACTATCCCAATATGCCAGATCCGGACATAGTCATAAGAACCGGCGGAGAGGAGAGGATAAGCAACTTCCTCCTCTACCAGATAGCCTACAGCGAGCTCTTCTTCGTTGATGTTTACTTCCCGGAGTTCAGGAAGATAGACTTCCTCAGGATTATCCGCGAGTACCAGAAGAGGCAGAGGCGTTTTGGAAGGTAGCTTTTCCAAATTGGAACCCTCTCCTCCCGGAAAGACCCTTTTTAAAATTTTCCGCTAAAGCTTATTAACGTTGGCTTCTACTTCAGCACGGTGGTGAATAATGGAGTACGGGGAACTGAGTCCCAGAATAAAGAGGGTCTACGCTCAGGTGAGGTACCTGGACGATTATCACTGGGAGATAACCGGTGACAGGATCATCGGGATACACAAGAAGAGCAATGTCAGGATAACGATAGACGTCGCAGACAACAAGGAGCACGCCGAGAAGCTCGCCGAAAACGGGGCTAACGGGATACGGATAATAGCCGTTCCAGACAAGAGCGTGTTCTACGTCCACAACGGGGCCTTCATACTGACTTACCGCTACATTAAGGCCACTCTCGCGGACATCAACGACCACATCGTGTGGAGCGGCTTTAAGGTCGTGGAGGACGGAGAAAGCCTCATTCAGGAGGACTTCTACGAGTACCTTGGGGGCGCGCTCATCAACCACATAAAGAACAACATGCTCGCCGGTCAGGACTACGTGTTCTGGCAGTTCTACAAGTGCGAAGCCTGCGGCAAGTACGTTGATGTGGAGAGCCTTGAGAGGCACCTCAAGGGACACGGTGTGAAGCACCACGAAAAGAGCGAGGAGCGCTACGAGGTCTTCGAGATAAACTTCCGGGAAGGCAAGGTCTACGACAAGTACGGTAAGGAGGTCAAGCTCGACCGGTTCAGTGAGGAGGCAAGGGACTTCCTCGATGAGATACTCGCCGGCAGACCTGCCGGGGAGTGACACCCTCACCCCCTTTTGGGGTGGGAGCATGGAAATGAACGTTCTCGACATCTTCAACCGCGACCACCTTCCGGGCTCCATCGCGGCCATAATCTACGACGCTTATTCCTCGGCGTGGAGAATACCCCTTCTGCTCCTCAACAGGGAGCTGGAGGTTGGCTACTTCGGGGTCGTGTCGAACTACACCGGCCCGCTGACGAGTCTGATCAAGAGGGCCTCCACCGTTGGGCTGGACGTTGAGAGGGCCCTCGAGAGGGGGGACTTGGCGATAATAGACCTCTTTGGAACCCGATACGGTTCGAGGATAAGCCTCCCAAACGTCTTCTACCTTGACAAGGTCGAGCCGGAAACTCTTAACCCCAAGATAAGCCACATATACGAGACCCACCTTAAAGAAGCCCTCTCCAGAAGGCCTGCGTTTCGGCTGGTCTACACCCTGGACGGCGCGGCCCTCATGCTGGGGGAGGAGAACACCCTGAAGCTCCTGAACCAGACGCTGGCCTCTCGAAGCGTTCAGCTTCCCGACTCTATACTGGTTCTTCCGATAAACAGGGACGTTGTCTCCGAGAAGTTCGTAGCCTGGGTGGCAGGGGTGAGCGACTACGTCATTCTGGCAAGATCAAGCCTCGAGGAGGACGGGCTGAGGGAGTACCTCTACGTCATCTCCGCACCCTTCGAGGACTTCGAACCGACCGCCTACACCTTTCGGGTTACAAAGATGAGGGGAACGGAAAAACTGAAGATGAAGAAGATCAGCCCCTGAACTTGGGGCGCTTGCTCAGGAGCAATGGCAGGGGCCTCGGCCTGTAGGGGAAGCCCTCGGTCTGGCTCCTTATCTCCTTGATTAGGTCCTCGAGCTGCATTTCGACCTGCCTTCCGTCGCTCCTCCTCCTGACGGTCACGGTGTTCTGCTCCTTCTCGTTCCTTCCGACGACGATTATGTATGGAACCCACTCCTTCTCGGCCTTCCTTATCTTCTTGTTGAGCCTGTCGTTGGTGTCGTCCACATCGACCCTGATCCTGGCCCCCTCGAGCTTGCCCGCGACGTAGAGCGCGTAGTCGAGGACTTCGTCACTGACAGGAATAACCCTGACCTGTATCGGGCTGAGCCAGAGCGGGAAGGAAGGTTTAACTCCCCTGGCCTGGAGCTTGGCCTGCTTCTCGAGGATTGCGTACATAACCCTCTCGATGGCTCCGCTCGGCGAGCAGTGGAGTATGAGCGGGGTTCTCTCTTTGCCCTCCTCGTCGTAGTAGGTTATGCCGAAGCGCTCGGCGTTCTCCACATCTATCTGAACGGTGCTCAGGGCTGCTGCCTTGTCGAGGTTGTCAACGAAGTTGAACTCGAACTTGAGTATGAAGTAGAAGAACCTCTGGTCCCACATCTCTATCAGGACGGGCTTGCCGATTATCTTTGCCAGCTCGACGATGAAGTCCCTGTTTTCATTCCAGAAGTCGCGGGTGAACCTTATGGCGACCTCGTAGTCGTCCGGGGTGAGGCCAACTCCCCTGAGAACCTCCATGCTGAGCTTGTACTGCTTCTTGAACTCATCCATCGCCTGTTTGAGGTCCTTAGCTACGGTGTGCATATCGGGCATCGTGAAGGCCCTGAGCCTTCTCAGGCCTGAAAGCTCGCCGCTCTTCTCGCGCCTGAAGGAGTAGCGGGTAAGCTCGTACATTCTGAGCGGCAGGTTGCGGTAGCTTATGGTGGCGTCCTTCTTTATGAGGAACTGGCCGAAGCAGGCAGCGAAGCGGAGGAAGAACTTCTTGTCGCCGCTCTTTACGACGTACTGCCTCGCCGGGAAGCGGTTGAGGTACTTCTCGAGCGCAGGGTGCTCGAAGTCGTACATTATCGGCGTCTCGACCTCCATCGCGCCGTACTCTATGACCTTCTCGGTGACGTACTGCTCGAGGAGCCCCTTGATGAGCCTCCCCTTCGGGTAGTAGCGTAGATTACCGCCGTCGCTTCCCGGTTCGTAATCGACGAGCTCGTGCTCGAGCATGAGCTTAACGTGCGGCGGCTCCCTGTCGGCTATCCTGTTCTTGGCTATCTCGTAGTTGGCGAACTTCCTGAGGTTTTCATGGCCGGTGAAGTCGAACTTGTCCACCTCAACGAGCTCACCCTCGGGGGTGAGCACGTACCAGTAGCTCTTCAGCTCCTCCTCCTTCTCAAGGGCTATGTTGCGCTCCTCCCTGCTGACCGCCTCGCCGCTCGGCACTATCGTCCTGCTGAGTTCAGCGAGCGGGTGGCCCTTGCAGCTCAGCCTGAACGCCTTGTAGTAGCCGAAGGGCGCGCGCTTGACCTCAAAGCCCTCCTCTCTAAGCCTCTCCTCAATCCTCTGGAGAACCTTCAGTGCCACGTCGGGCTTTGCCAGCTCACTGCTGAGGTGGGCGAAGGGATAGACGAATATCCTCTCGGCCTTGACTTGCTCTGCAACGCTCTTTATCTCCTCGACAGCCTTCTCGACGACCTCGTCGGGGTTGGTCTCGTCGATTTTCTCAACGCTCATGAAAACCGCCAGAACCTCATCGAGCCTACCCTTCCTCTGCTCCTCGCTTATCGGCTCCGGGTTCTTCAGTGCCTTGTCCTTGACCTCGTACTCAAGGTAGTCCGAGTGTATCAGAAGCATTCTCATCTTTAACCACCACCATCGGCTCAATTGGAATTACTAAAACTTTTTCCCAGGCCTTTATAAATTCTCCTAGAGATAGCAAAGGCTTAAAAAATCCTGACTGGAACTTTCATGGAGGTGGGAGAATGGACGAGAAGAAAGGAGTCAAGAGCGGTGACCTAGTTCTTCCCGGTGACTACCTGGGCGTGATAGAGGAGTACTTCCCAGGTGAGGGGGTTAAAGAGGAGAACGGCGAGCTCTACGCCGTCCGGGCGGGGAAGGTTGTAATCGACCAGGACAGAATGGAGATAAGCGTGGAGCCACTCACCGACACACCCCCTCTCCCCAAGGTGGGCGACATCGTCATAGCGAACGTCATCGAGGTAAAGCCCCAGGCGGCGATAGTCCAGCTGGTTAAAATCGAGGGCAGGGACGACGACAGGGAGATAGCCACTTCAAAGCTGGCTGGAATTCACATCTCTCAAGTTAGGGACGGCTACGTTGAGAGCATGACCTCCGAGTTCAAGGTGGGAGACGTCGTTAGGGCGAGGGTCATCGCCACCGAGAAGAGCCCCATACAGCTCTCGACCAAGGGGCCGGACCTCGGTGTTGTTTACGCCCTCTGCTCCCGCTGCAGAACTCCACTCGTCAGGCGCGGTGACAGGCTGATCTGCCCGAGGTGCGGAAGCGTCGAGACGAGAAAGCTCTCCACTCTCTACCGGAAGATGAGGGTGTGACCATGGCGAGGGCTAAGAAGGTCATAACGATTCACGTTCGGGACGACAGGGAGAAGGAGGAGTTCCTCAAGGAACTCCAGCGGCTCCGCCTTCCTGCCTTCATCTACGTCCACGGCAAGCTCAACGACCTCAAGATCAACGTCCAGGGAACGAAGGACGAGATAAGGGAGGCGATAAGGAAGATACGGGAGATTCACCACCGCGTCAGGGCCAAGCTCTATCCAGACAAACGTGGCCTCTATCGCTACGTCATTGACGACCTTCTCCGCGAGGCTGGGGCGAGCGTTTCGACTCCAATACTCGTGAGGACACTGGAACTGCTCGGGGAGACCGTTGAAGTTAGGGAGGGCGAGCTGATAACGTCCATGCCGTGGGAGGAGATAGTGGCGCTCGTCCGAACCCTCGGAGATTACCTAGCCGATGTATCCCTCCAGACGACAAGGCAGATAAGGGAGGTCGTCCTTCCGGTGGCGGCCGCTAAGAACATGGACCCCAGCGAGGTTATGGATATGCTCGTCGAACTCGGCCTCGCCGAGTGGAAGGAGGATAAGTTTAAATACGAACTGGTGAAGAACAAGGAGCAGGCGCTGGAGATACTGCTCAAGCACTTAGAGGGTGAGGAAAATGAGGATTGAGGTCATCAAGCGTGAGGAAAACGTCCTTGAGTTCTACCTTGAGGGGGAGGATCACACCTTCGCCAACCTGCTCAACGAGGTGCTCCACGAGAACGAGCACGTGACCTTTGCAGGCTACACCATCGAGCACCCCATACTCATGGCGAGGAAGCCGAGGTTCAGGGTCGTCACCGACGGAAAAGTAACTCCCGAGAAGGCCCTTGAGGAGGCGGCTCAAAAGATATTCGACCGTGCCAGGGCCGTTCTCGACGCCTGGAAGAACGCGGTGGGCGAGTGATTTTTCTTCCCTTTGTTGCCGAGCTTTCTTCGATTTGTGTCCTCCTAACGGTGTCTTCCGAAACCCTTAAATTTCCAGTTCTTCTAACTCAGAGTTGGAACGTCTGCTCGACGAGGGGTGGAATCTTGAAACGTCGCGGTTACGGTTTGCTGGCGGTCATCATCACGGGCCTCGCGATTCGTCTCCTCCTGGCCCCCTACTCGGCCGGCAGCGACCTGCCCCAGTTCTACGGCTTCGCAGGGACGATGCTCGAACACGGTGCATGTTTTTATTCTTACGCGGATTCGTTCGCCTACGCCGGGAAGGGCTGGCCCTACCCGTGGCCCTACGTCTACGGTCCGGTTTTGGCCTATCTGCTGGCCGGGGTCAGGATTCTGATTGGGGGTGGCGTTGAGTCCTTTTGGAGCGATGGCGTTTACCACGTCTACGTGGACCCCACGTGGGCCTTCTCGGTCAAGCTGGTGTTCATAGCCGCTGACACCGCAGTTGCTTTTCTCATCTATCTCCTCCTCAGGGAAACGAGCGAAAGAAAGGCAGTCCTTGGAAGCGCGGTCTACTACCTCAACCCCATCGTTATCCATGTTTCAGCTGTTTACGGCATGTTCGACGCCCTGGCCCTGGCCCCGTTCCTTCTCTCCCTCTATCTGGGGAACAGGAAGAACGCCTCCGCCTTTCTCCAGGGATTTTCCCTTGCAGTTAAGCACACCCTTCTGTTTCCAGCCATCGTTTCTTTGTGGGACTACATTCTACAAGGGGTGGAAGGGCTCAAAAAAGCCGCGCTCCTCTTTGCGGGGGCGGTGGTTCCATTCCTGCCAATGCTGTTCCTATGTCCTTCGAGCCTTTGTTCCATTCCGGACTTGATGAAGGGGATCGATGTCGGCTACGCCCTTCCGATATCGTACAGCATGAACGGCTTCGTCAGCCTGGCCACGTACCTTCACGAGGTTTACGGAATCGATTCCCTGCCGTTCATCAGGCATTGGTACGTTCCAGCCTTGTTGCTCCTTTTCCTCACCCTTGTGAGACATTCCTTTGAGAGAAACTTGATAGTTTCCGTCTCGCTTGCCTACGCCACCTTTGCCGCCACCTACTGGCGCGTTAATCCCCAGTACCTCCTCCCTCTCGTCGCGTTTCTGGTTCTCCTATCCTTCACCACCCGTGGACGGATTGGCCTGGTCTCACTCTTTACCGCCTTCTACGTAGGAATCTGGCCGATCCTCCAGCCGAGTGAGTTCTGGTTTCACGTTCACCTGCGGAATCCCAACTGGGACGTCGTCAGGCTCGTGGGCCACTTCACGATTGGAGTTGGGGGAGACGCTCCATACGTCGTCTATTCCTTTGGTCTGACCCTCCTTCTCTACACCCTCGTTCTGGGGAGCACCCTTCCGTACCTCAAAAACCTTAAAGCCTGGCTCTCGGAGAAGTCTGGGGTGAGAGCTTGAGGTACGAGAGGAACTTCACCGACAGGGGGCTTGCGAAGCTCGGCGACTCGCTGGTTAACTTCATCTTCTCACTCGCCTTGAGCGAGTATCTGGGCAGGCCCACTGGGGAGAGGGTTCCGAACGCGTCGCTCACGATAGCCCTGGAGCTGGCAGGGCTGAGGCACGTGGTTCCGCCGAGAACCGACAAGCACGGAAAGGGCGACATAGCGGAGGCCATTTTCGCCTACGCGTGGCTCGAGGGGAAGATAACGGTGGAGGAAGCCGTCGAGATCTTGAGGGAGAACTTCACCGAGGACGTCACGCACTTTTCGAGAAAAAAGGAGGCGATAGGGAGAGCCTTCGCGGAGGTTTTCAGGGTGATAGGGGAGAGGTTGGAGTTATAAGCTCGTCAGAAGCTCTATCAACCCCTGCTTCGTTGGAACCTTCGCGAACTTCTCCGGGTTCTTGACCTTGAGGAGGAGGGGAACCTCGCCGAAGAGCCTCAGCACCTTTCCAAAGGGTATGTTGCCCTCCCCCGGCAGGAGGTGAAGGTCGCCGACACCGTAGGCGAGGGCATCTTCGGGCTCAACCTGCGGGAAGAGCTTTCCGAAGTTGTCGTGTATCATGAGGATTATCGTCTTGTCAGTGCCAAGCTTCACATCTTCCAGCAGCTTGTCCGCGTCGCCCTGGGCGCTGAGGAAGGCGTGGGCCACGTCGAGGGCAAAGCCGACGTTCTCCCTGTTCACGTTCTCGACGACGTAGAGGGTGTCCTTGACGCTGAAGGTGTTCTCGAGGGCTATCTTTATGTCAAAGGGGTGAACCATGTCGGCAAGCTGTTGAATGGCCTCTATTTCAAGGTCCAACCTTCCAGTTCTACCGCTCTGCATGACTATTACCTTGGCGCCGAGCTTTATGGCAACGTCCGCTATTGCCCTCGCGACGCGGAAGTGCCTGGTGTAGTAGATGTGGTCGCGCAGATTGACGGAGGTCGGCATTCTTACGATGTAGTCTATGCCAACGCCCCTGAGCGTGGTCTCGACGTTCCGGAGCTTCTTCTCAACCACGACGCCGTTCTTTATGAGGCCTAAGGTGTGGGGGAATATCGAGACGAAGTCGTAGTTCTTTATCTTGACGTCCGCCAGAACTGAGGCGAGGGTCTTGTCCTTCGTGACGAAGTGCGGGTAAACTGTCACTCCTATCTCCATGATATCACCTAAGAGGAGAGTAGAGTGCCGGATATAAAAGCTTAGCGAGGGCAGGGTTTAAAAGTGCCGGCCCAAAATTTCTCCGGGTGAGGGAATGAGGGAAAACATATGGAAGTACGTTTCGGCAGTTCTCGTCCTCCTGCTGGCAGTCTCAAGCGTGGCGGTCGTTCTGTTGTACATGCAGGCCTCCGAGCTGAAGTCGTACACGCCGTCAAACGTAACCCCCGTCGTTGTGGAGACGTCTCTCAACTCCACATGCAACGAGACCTCCTACCTGCTTCAGATAGACGAACTCCAGCGCCAGGTCGAGTTTCTGAAGGCACAGCTGAGGGAGCTTAACCGGCCGGAGGGGAACACGACCATCGCCGTGGTCCCTATATTCGGGCTGATAGACGACTACACGGCCCTTCAGGTGGTGCCCCTTCTGAGGAAGGTAGCCGAGAATGACTCGATAGGCGGTGTGGTTCTCTGGATAGAGAGCCCCGGCGGCTACATAGGGCCTGTCAGGGAAATATACTCCACGGTCAAGAAGCTTAACCTCATCAAGCCGGTCGTTGCTTACACCGGCGGCATAGCGGCTTCTGGCGGCTACTACATAGCTGTTGCCGCCGAGAAGATAGTCGCCGATCCCCTGGCAGAGGTCGGGAGCATTGGGGTTATCTACGTCCACTACGACCTCCAGAAGAACTACGAGATGAACGGCATAAAGGTGGACGTGTTCAAAACGGGGCCTTACAAGGACATGGGCGCCGAGTGGCGCGGTCTGAGCGACGACGAGCGCGAGATGATCGCGGATAGCATAGACACATACTTCCAGGCCTTCCTTCAGGTCGTGAGCGACGGCAGGGGAATGCCGCTCAACGAGACCCGGCTTTACGCTACCGGGAGAACGTGGTTCGCGATGAACGTTACCGGCTCGCTGGTGGACGAGACCGGCGACATCGATAGAGCTATTGCCGTCCTCTCCGAGGAGCTCAACGTGACCAAACCACGCGTGGTTATTTATGGAGGTGAAGGGGCTTCTAACTTTGGGATCTTTGGAAGCACCGCCCTCCTGCTCGATCCTCGATACGTGAACGCTTACCTAAAGCCCTGAGGGGGTGATAGCGTGCTCTGCGAGGAGAGGCTGGAGGTGTTTGAGAACGGTTTCGAGGACGGGAGATTCAAGCTGAGGGTGGAGTTCTACGGAGGTGATGCTAGAAGGCTTCTCCTCGCCGTAATACGGGAGCTGTATCTGTCGGACTACGGGGAGGACTACGTGTACCCCTTCGAGTGCGCCAAGGAGTTCTGGGGCATCTATATGGACCCTTCCGAGATAGCCGCCGGGGACTTCAGGCCGAACCCCATAAAGTTCCTCAACAGGGCCGTCCTCGACAGGCTGGAAAAAGCTCTGAGGGAAACGAAGGCCCCTGAAGAAATCGTTGAGAGCATAGACCTCGAGAGGGCAGAGGTTCACAAGCTCAAGAAAGGTTTATTAGCCTTGGGAAAGAACTTCCTCCTCGACGAGAGAGGATACCTAATAATCTTCAGCAAGCCCAGCGCGCGGGAGCTGATACTGAAGTACCTGGGGATGCTCGATGGAGATTGAGGCCGCCGTCTGGATAGTGATTTCAGTTCTCGTCCTCTACCTCGTGTGGGAGACGGTTAGCCCTATCCTTTCGCCCCTTATCCTTGCAGTTACCCTCGCCTACATTCTCTATCCCTTCCACGAAAGGCTGGCGAGACGGGTCGGTAACAGGATTTCTGCCTTTACCATAACCGGGGTTCTAACAGTTCTGACCTTCCTCTTCATCATCGGCTTTGCCCTCTGGATAAACGACGTCAAGCAGTCCCTGGCGTACTACATCAACGCCTTCTTCCAGTGGCTCCTCGATTTCCACCTGCCCCTCGCTCTCTACGAGCTTATCCAGCGCCTGGCTGAGGACATACCGAGGCGCTTCGAGGAGTACGTCCTCGGATACACCTATTCCCTGCCCAAGCTTTCCCTCCAGGCCATCGTCATGGTCTTCGCCTTCTACGGAATCCTCGTCAATACCCGGGCAATAAGGGAGGAGGTCTACGCTTTACTCCCCAGGGACAACCGGGAGCTTGCCATCAAACTCCTGGAGAGCGCTGGGAGGACGCTCCACAGCATTCTGAGGGGCTGGCTTGCCGTGAGCGTCCTCAAGGGCGCGGCCATAGCGGTGGGGTTCTACATCTTTGCCGTGGCAGATGCCGGCGGGGCCATAGCGGTGGGTATATTTACGATAATCTTCGAGCTCCTTCCGGTCCTGGGTGGCTGGATAACCTGGCTGGCCGGCTCTGTCTATCTATTCACTATCGGAAACTGGATCTCGGCGGTGGGTCTTGCCATTTATGGTGCGGCATTCGTGTCCCCCCTCCCCGATTACCTCCTGAGGTCACGGCTGGGGGAGAGAGAAACTGGTGTCAATGCGCTGATAAGTCTCGTCGGCATCTTCGGGGGCTACATAGCCTTTGGCTTCGTGGGGATAATAATCGGACCCGTTGCCCTTTCGCTCCTCAGCACCCTCCTGGAGGAGTGGAAGAAGACGAGGGAAGCGGCTATGGCCTGAACCTCTTGATGAAGGCCGCCATCTTGACAGTGTCCAGCGTTTCCCTCACGTCGTGGGTTCTGATTATGTGGGCGCCGTTGAAGACGGCTATGGCCGTCGCCGAGAGGCTGCCAGCTAATCTCTCCGCAGGGTCTTTTCTGCCGGTTATGGCCCCGATGAATGATTTCCTCGAGACGCCTACGAGGATTGGCCTTCCGAAGGTCTTGAGGACGTTCAGGTTGGCCAGAACCCTGGAGTCCCACTCGTACCACGGCGGCCACTCCGGGCGGAGGAATCCTATCGCCGGATCGATGGCGATCTCCTCAATCCCGTGCTTTTCAGCTATGACGAGGCTTTCCTTGAGGAGGTCCATCACCGTGTGAACGGGGTCGCTGAGATTCCTCACCTCTCCGTGGGCGCAGACTATTACAGGAGCCCCGTGGTCCTTGGCTATTTCCGCCATTCTCGGGTCGCCTTTGAGCCCGGTGACGTCGTTTACGATGTCTGCCCCGGCTTTGAGTGCTTCCTCTGCAACCCTGGCGTTCGTGGTGTCTATGCTTATCGGCACGTCCACATGGTCCCGGATAGCTTTAACCGCCCAGACGGCTCTCTTTACCTCCTCCTCAACGGGAATCTGGGTCTCGAGGTAGGGGGCGGTCGATTTGGCACCGATGTCTATGAAGGACGCCCCGTCCTTGACCATCTTCACCGCGGTCTCGATGAGCTTTTCCTCGTCGTTTCTGACGCTCCCCTTGTAGAAACTCTCCGGTGAAACGTTGATGACGCCCATTATTCTGGGTTCACTCAAATCAACTCCCGCGAACTTCATAGCCAGCACCCGACTCGAGCTTGATTGCCAGAAATAAAAAGGTTAGTGCGGTTATGACCGTGGGCAGGATCGGGTCGATGTTCGGGTCGCCGGAGTGAACCGTAACCGCGAGGAGGCCGTTGATTGCGCTGAAACCGGCCAGAACGGCCTTGTCGGTCACATTGGCGTCGAGCCTGTCAAGAACGTGGAACAGGTACAGCTCAGCCACGAGGGGTGCTATGGTTATTATCCCGATAAGTCCCGTGAAGATCGTTGTGAGGTACAGGATAACCCCCAGTGCGTCGTCACCTTCCGCCATGTTATCACCGTGTGGTGTAATTCACTGAATCCTTAAAAGTTTTTGTAGGGCCATCAATGGTTAAAAAGAGGTCAAAGGAAACGTCTTCGGGTGGTGCTCGTGATAATCCGAACCCCGAGGAGGCTTCACCTCGGTCTCATAGACCCGGCCGCCACCTTCGGGCGGCGCTTTGGGAGCCTCGGCCTTGCGCTCGAGGGTGGCTACGAGGTCAAAATCATCGAGAGCGACTCCTTGGAGATAGTTGCGGAGGGAGAGGACAGGAAGACCATCGAGTTCGCGGTCAAGAGAATGAACTCCGCCTACGAGACCGGGGTCAATTACCTGGTTGAGGTCAGAAAAGCCATTCCTAGGCATGTTGGCCTCGGCTCCACGACCCAGCTCAGCCTGGCGGTCGGCACTGCCATAGCAAGACTTAACAACATTAACGTTCCAATCGAAGAGCTCGCCAAGGTTCTTGGAAGGGGGAGGAACGGCGGTGCTGGAATCTACTCCTTCACCTACGGCGGGTTTGTCATGGACGGGGGCGTCAGGGACGGCATTCCTCCCCTGATACTCCGCACGGACTTTCCAGAGGAGTGGGCCTTTCTGCTGATTATTCCGGAGCTCAAGCCGGGTCTCGACGAGGAGGAGGAAAAGCCCGTGATGGCGAGCGTTACCGGAAGGGCAGATGTGGCGATGGAGATAAGCCATAGGATCCTCCTTGGCCTCCTGCCCGCTTTGAAGGAGAGGGACGTAAAAACCTTCGGTGAACACCTCTCCGCGATACAGCGGCTCGTGGGAAAGCACTTCGAACCGTACCAGGGCGGGGAGTTCAGGGAGGACGTTAAACTGATGCTCGACTTTCTCGCCGAAAACACCTACGGCTACGGCCAGAGCTCCTGGGGGCCAACGGTTTACGGGCTGATCCTCCGGGGTGACTTCGAGAGGCTCAGCGCCGAGGCCCGAGACTACCTCAGGGAGCACGGGATAAAGGCGAAGGTCGAGCTCGGCCTTCCGAACAACGCCGGCGCGGAGATAATCGGGGAGAGCGCGTTCCTCGAAAGGTTGATAAGGTCCGTGGGTGGTTAACGTGACCCTCGACAGGTTCATCAGGGTGAGGTACCGGGCCGACGAGGAAAAGGTGAAGGCCCTCCGGGAGATTCTAAGCGAACTCGGCCTCGACTGCGCCAGAACCATCGAGGAGCGGGTTGACCTCCAGTTCGATGCGCTGAGAAACCTCCACGGGAACCTGAAAAACGATGAGCTCTTCATCAAGCTCGTCATTGCAAACTCCCTCGTGAGCTATCAGCTGACGGCGAAGGGCGAGATGTGGTGGTGGGAGTTCTCTAAGCACTTTTCGGAAAATCCGCCGGGAAAGGGCATATCGGAAGCATACTCTCGATTTCTGCCGAACTCCAGAACCAACCGGAGACTTGTTACGGGGAAGGTCAAAAGACTGAAGAGAATCGAGCCCTTCCTCGATTCCCTCTCCCTGGAAGACCTTGGAAACTACTACTTCAGTGGCATGGAACGCCTGCGCGACGAGCTCGCGAAAACGCTTGGCTCGAGGAAAAGTGCCAAGACTATCGTCTTCGCCGTCAAGATGTTCGGCTACGCCGGCAGGATAGCCTTTGGGAAATTCGTTCCCTACCCAATGGGCATCGAGATACCCGACGACGTGAGGATAAACGCCTACACGAAGCGCTTCACGAACGAGCCCCCTGTGAGCTTCTGGAGGGGAATCGCGGAGGAAACCGGTATTCCACCGCTGCACATCGATTCAATACTCTGGCCGGTTCTGGGGGGACATGATGAGGTCCTCACGCGACTGAAAAAGTACTGCACGAGGTGGGAGGACGTTTTGAGGCTGGCTTCCTTCTGATTATCCCCCCAAAGGGCTTAAATATTCCCCCGGCAGATCATACCTCGGAATTCGATGCATCGGGTGAATGGCAGGCTTTGTCCTCTCCCCCTTTGGGGGGAACTGTCAATTCAACCTCGAAAGCAAAACTTTTATACTCCTGTTGTTAGTCTAAACTTGGGGGGTATAAGCTATGCTCTGGGGATTTCAGCTTGAGTTTAAGCAGAGCCTTCGAACTAAGAAACTGTGGGTAATACTCGGTGTGATGATGCTCCTCTACATACCTGGGTTCTACCTTCAGAAGTCGAGTGGCAGGGAGATTGAAACTGTTCAACAGGCCGTCTCAGTCCTCATCAGCAACATCAACGGGCTCGGCGGATTTTTCATTGCAATCCTTGCCCTTCTGATGGGTGCCACGGCAATAAACAGCGAGATAGAGAAGGGAACGCTCCGCGTTGCCATGAGCAAGCCGATAACGAGGTTGAGCTATATCGGCGGCAAGTTCCTCGCTCACACGGTGGTCGTGTTAATGGCACTCCTCCTCACGACCCTGGTGGGAATAGCGGGACTTGTCTGGCTGGGCGCCCCCCTCGGCGGCCAGCTCGTCACTGACTCACTCCTGCTCAACGCCTTATTGCTCCTGGCAATGATGCAGTTAATAGCCCTCGGTTACATAATCTCCACCACCGTGAAGTCCTCCAGCACGGCCCTTGGCGTGGCCCTCGTGGTGATGTTCGTCTTCTTCATGATAATGCCGGCCATAGTCCAGTTCATGGCCGCCAAGGATACCATAATAAGCGACCACCCCGACTGGGACGCCTACCGGGAAAAGACCAAGGAGTACCAGACCAAGTATCTTTTCTACGTCCCGACCACTCAGATAGACGTCATCGTGAGCGACGCCACCAAGATTACTGGCAGCGTGGACAACCCACAGGTAGAGTACATCGGAATAGGCGGTGCCATACGGGAGAACCTCACAAACCTGGGGATACTGGTGAGCCTTACGCTCGTCTATCTCGCCCTCGCTTTCTACCGCTTCCTCCGCATGGATTTGAGGTGATGGTCATGCTTAGGGTTGAGAATCTCGTTAAGGTTTACAAGGACGTTAGGGCTTTGGACGGTCTTAACCTTGAAGTGAAGCCGGGTCAAGTTTACGGCTTCCTCGGCCCCAACGGTGCTGGCAAGAGCACGACAATCCTCAGCACCCTCGGTCTAATCTTTCCTCAGGACGGACGCATAGAACTTTTCGGCGAGGAAGTCTTCAGGGACGGCAAGTTTGACGAGGGCAGGCTCGTTGAGGCAAAGAAGAGAATAGGCTACATGCCGGAGCACGCCACGCTCTGGGATTTTCTGACTCCCGAGCAGACGCTGGACATCATCGCCGACGCTTTCAAAATACCAAAAACCGAGAAGGAGAAGCGCATCAATGAACTCCTCGAACTCGTTGGTTTGAAAGAAGCGAGAAACAGGAAGGTTGGGAAGTTTTCGAAGGGCATGCGGCAGAGACTCCTTTTGGCCCAGGCGCTCATCAACGATCCGGAGCTTTTGATTCTTGACGAGCCGATGACTGGGTTGGATCCGAGGGGTATTGCTGAGTTCAAGGAGATTATTAGAGAGCAGAGGAAGGCTGGAAAGACGGTGTTCTTCTCCAGTCATATTCTCGCGCACGTGGAGGAGGTTTGCGACACGGTTGGGGTAATAGTGAAGGGTAAGCTCCGCGTTGAGGACAGTCTGGAGAACATCAAGCGGGAGTTCCTGAGGAAGGCGGGGTACACTATCATCATTGAGACTAACAAGCCCGTGGACTGGAGTTCGGTGGAGTGGAATGTGAGTCCGCTCGGTGAGAATAAGTACCGCGTTGTTGCTTCGAGGGACGTTAGGGAGGAGCTTCACGACTTTGTGGCGAACCAGGGCGCGAAGATTCTAACAATGCAGGTCAAGGAGCCGAGTCTCGAAGAGATATTCCTCGAGATGGTGGGGTGAGTTCGACCTTTTGTTATTCATTTTTGTTCAGCAAACTTTTTATGTTCTCAATCCAAACATGTTTGGTGGTTAAATGCTACTGCCCATACACATCTTCGTAGCTTACATGGTGGGAGCATGGAGGGACTGGGACAGGAAGCTCCTCGGTCTCTTCGTGATTGCCAACTCCGCCCCGGACTACAGTTTCATACAGATGCTCCTCATGACGGGGGACTTCACGAGAACCTTCTTCAACCACGGGATGGTGTCCTTTCTCTACGTGCTCCCCTTTGGCCCCCTCGGCATCATCGGCAACGGGTTTCATCTCATAGCGGATTTCTTCACGGGCGGGATTCCATTTCTCCCCGATGGCGTCTGGTACGGACTTCCCAGAATGGGCTGGCACCTATGGGGCAAGTTCATACTTGTCCCGTGGGAGGTTCCGATAGCCGTTATCGGCCTGTATGCCGCATACAAGCTCGGAGTTGGGAGGGTCGCCCACTCACTCCTCGCCTTCCTGCTCGGCTACGCCGTCTTCGCGCTCCTCAGCCCGCTCTACATCGTCAACCCCTACCTCTCCACGGGGATGAGCTTTCTAGTGCTGTGGTACCTCTACGAGAAAGCTGAGGTTCTGGAGCGGCTGAGGGTTCTTGGAAAGGGAGAGAGGGTTAAAGCCTAGCCCTCTCGAACTCCTCCTTCCTGTCAAGTGGCTTGGTGGCATCGATGCCCCACTTCGCGGTGAGGCTCTTCTCCGCGGAGGGATCGAGGGAGCTTCCCCTCGCGTTTGGGACTATCACAAGGTCCCTGTCCGCCTGGAAGCGCGTCGCTACCGCCCACTCCACCTCCCTGTCGTCGTATATGTTAACGTCTTCATCGACAACTACCACGTGCTTCAGGCTCGGGTGGCCGGCGAAAGCCGCTAAAATCGCGTTCTTCCCGTCGCCGTCGTGCTGTTTGGTTATGCTGACAACGGCGTGAAGCCACATCGCTCCACCTTCCGTCAGCCTTACGCCGTGAACCTTGGGGACGACCCTCTTGACGCTGGCGTAAATCTGTGGCTCCTTCGGCAGGCCCATGAGCATGTAGTGCTCGTAGCCACCCGGGAGAAGGGCGTGGAAGACCGGCTCGTCCACATGGTACATCTTCTCGAAGACCACCAGCGGCTGCTTTCTGACGTAGTCGTATGTACCGGTTATGTCCACGAAGGGGCCTTCATCAACGAGCTCCGGCGTGATTCTGGCCTCAAACACGAACTCGCTCTCGACCGGAACTGGGATTCCACCGAGTTCGACGACATCGATGGGCCTTCCGAAGGCGAGCTCGCTCAGCTTTGACGCTATCTCAAGCTCGCTGACGCCGTAGGCTACGCTCGTGGCTCCGGCAAGGAGGAGGTGAACCGGGTTCCCGACGACTATCCTCACCTCAAGCTCCTCTCCGTGTTCCGCCTTGTCCCTCCACATCGCGTAGAGGTGCCTGGGAACGAGCCTGATTGCGACAGTCTTCTCGTCCCTGACCATCATCCTGTGGAAGGACATATTGGTGAAGCCGTTCTCGTCCTTCGCTATGACCATCGCCGAAGTGAAGTATGGCCCGCCGTCCTTCGGGTAGTACTTCGGAATCGGAAGCTCGAGGAGCGAGAAATCCTCCGTCGGGTTTTTCATGAAGGGGGCGTTTTCAACGGTCCTGTATGGTGAGGGATTTTCCATCGCCTCCGCAATCAGGTGAATGAGTTCCTCCCTGCTTGTGTTGAGGAAACCCGCTATCCTTTCCCGCGTGCTCCAGATGTTGCCCGCAACGGTCCAGCCGTTCACGTTCTCAAACAGGACGGGCCTGTTCCTGTGCTTCAGAAGGTAGCGCGTTATTTCAAGTTCCTTGGACACGGGTTCTTTGACAACAACGGTATCCTCAAATCTCCCCAGGATTTCCTTCAGCATTCCATCACCCTAGTTCCATGTTCCAAAAGGCCTATAAAGTCTTTTTCCAAACCTCGGACGATTGGTCATGTCCATGGTGGTCCTCCGCATTCCCGATGGCTCTGCACTGGTCAGAATCGAGAAGGCAGATCCCCAGGTGTACTTCAAGATATACGACCTTCTCACCTACAAGAGGGACTTCGGAAAGTGGGAGAAGCCAGAGAGCTTATACGACCCCTACGAGAAGACCTTTCCCGTTGGCCTTCTCCCGAGGGTGAAGAAGTTCCTCAACTGCAAGGGCTACAGGGTCAGAATCAAAGACGAACGCAGAGTTAGGGGAGTTAAGCTCAACTCGGTCTGGAACGAGGAGTATAAGCTGAGGAAGTATCAGGAACGGGCCGTTAGAAAGGCCCTCAGAGAGAAGATGGGGGTTCTGGCTCTTCCTGTTGGCAGCGGAAAGACCGTAGTGGGACTCAGGATAATTCACGAGCTTGACCTTTCCGCGCTGATAGTTGTCCACACAAAGGAGCTGCTGTATCAGTGGGCGGAGAAGGTGAGGGAGGTCCTCGGTGTAGAGCCAGGAATCGTCGGCGACAACAGATGGGAAGAGGGGAACGTTACGGTGGCGATGATACAGACGCTGCTCTCGAGGGGCGTTGAGAGGCTGGAGAACGACTATGCCATCGTCATGTTTGACGAGTGCCATCGAACCTCGGCCGCCGAAAAGTTCTACCAGCTTGGAATAAGCCTCCCTCAAGTTTATCGCTTCGGCCTTTCGGCAACTCCCTGGAGAAGGGTTAGGGGGGAGGAGATAAAGATCGAGGCCGTCGTCGGGCCGACGATATTCGAGGTCCGCGCCGAGGACCTGATAAGGGAGAAGTTCCTCGCAAGGCCGCGCTTCGAGATAATAACATACGAGTCAAGCATGCCCTCTTTCAGCGAGCGCTACAAGGAGCTCTACGAGGATATGATTATGAACAACGACGAGAGGAACAGGGTGGTTGTGGAGAAAGCCGTCGAGCTGGCCAGGAAGGGCCACCGCGTCCTGATAGACGTCAAGCGCATAGAGCACGGGAAGATACTGAAGAAGATGCTGGAAGAGAGGGGAATAAGGGCTGAGTTCCTCAGCTCAAAGAGTCAGAACCGCTGGGAAGTCCTGGAAGCCTTCAAGAACGGCGAAATCCCTGTCCTGATTTCGACGCTCCTCAAGGAAGGGGTGGACATACCTGAAATTTCGGCAATAATCCTCGCGGGCGGCGGAAAGAGTGACATAATGACGATTCAGACGATAGGCCGTGCTCTGAGGCCCAAGAGCGGAATGAAGGCAGTCATAGTCGATGTTCAGGACGACGATCCGCTGCTCTTCACCCACTTCATCGAGAGGCAGAAGGCGCTGAAGCAGTACTACGGCAGGTACTACGACAGGGAGATGGCCTCAAAGCTCGAGCAGAGCGTCGCCAAAAAGCGCCGCCCTCGTCAGAGCTCTTGAGTAGCGCTCGAAGAGATCCCTCCGCGCTTTTTTAATTCCCCTCCCATCTCCCGTGAACTCAATGCCAGGATAGTCTATATGCCACAGGACCAGACCTTCAGCCGGGGCGGGCGGGATTTTTTTCGTGTAGATTCCCTCCAGCATGCTCTTAACTTCTCCTACCTCAAGCAACCCCAAACCGCAGAAGCGGAGGGCGTTCACGATTCTACGCACCATCTCCCAGAGGAAGCTCTCGCCCGAGATTTCAACCACGTAATAACCCCCTCTCTGGGTCATGACGATTGAGCTTATCGTCCTTACAGGGTCCCTGCCGGGTTCGAGCTTCGCGAAGGCCGAGAAGTCGTGAGTCCCTTCGAACAGCTTGGCACACTCGAGCATCGTCTCCAGGTCAAAGCCCTCGTCCACCAGATAGTATCGGTACGTCTTTTCCTTCGCCCAGAAACGCGGGTGAAACTCATCTGGAACCTCCGCAACGCCGAGAACCCAGACGTCCCTCAAGTGGTGGTTGAGGATTTCAGGTCGGGCCAGGTCGCCCCGCTCACCGGGGACGAAAGAGATGACGTTGAAGAAGGCTGAGACACCCCTGTCCGTCCGCGAGGCACCCTTGAAGTCGTTCTCCTCGGGATTTTCAATTATCCGGAGCTTGGTCAAAGCCCTTATCAGCTCCCCCTCTACCGTTCTCACTCCCGGTTGCCTCTGAAAGCCGTAGAAAGCCGTCCCGTCGTAGGCTACCCTGAGGGCGAGCTTCATGGTTGCAATTTTGGCGGGGGGTATAAAAAGCCTTGCTCCTGAAAATCCTCCAATTTTCTTTACATTTGCAAGCCAAAAATTTGGAAGGAATACGAAAAAAAGTCCACAAGATTGATAAAGGGGCAAAGAGAACTGGAACCGAGGTGAGTATATGGAGAAAGTCTTTGACGTTGAGGTTATAATGAGTGTGATAAACTTCGAGCTGATGTTCATCGGGCTGGAGAAAAGGGCAAAAGAGGATTAAAGGTACGGCTCCGTGTAGAGGGGCCCCAGGAACAGCTCAAAGCCCGCCACCGGCATCTCGATTCCCCATTTTTCGAGGACCGCGGGGTGCACTTCGCCTATGACGCCGATGGTTTCTCCGTTGACGATTATCTTCCCGACCCTGCCAGGAATAAAGCTCGGGTGCTCGGCCTTTTCGAGCTCGTAGGCAAACCCAAGGTGGCGCATCACGCTGTCCAGGATCTCCTTCGCATCGGTGAAGGTCACCCTCGGCTGGGCCATAACAACGGCCAGCTTGCTCTCGCTGACGGTTTTGGTTTCTCTGCTCTCATCAATTAGCGTCGCCTTCCCGACCTCGAAGAGCCTCTGCGGGTACTCCTCGTGGGTGTTCTGGCTCAGGAAGTCGAGGAGGCTCGGCAGGAGCCAGTTCCTGAGGGCTGACCACTTGGGGCTTATCGGGTTCTCAATCTCCACAAGCTCCGCCGGCGGGTTGCTGAAGTAGTCCCTGCCGTATTCCAGGTTCATTTTGTCATACTGGGCCTCCCTGCTGGTCAGGTTGAAGGTCATGACCTCCTGCAGGCCGAAGCCGACCATCAGCTCCCTGACCGCGTCCTCGAACTCGACGAACTTGTCTCCCCTGCCCTGAACGGCCAGCTTTGGTTCCTCCGGCTCTATCTCGTTGTAGCCGTAGGCGATGAGGACATCTTCAAGAACGTCGCGAGCGTGCATTATGTCGTCGCGGAAGGCAGGATAGAGGAGCTTTGCCCTGCCGTCTTCAAGCTCCACCGAGTACATCATTCTCTCGAGGAGTTCCTTGATCTCCCCGTCGCTCAGCTCTATTCCGGTCAGCTTCCTTATGTAGTCCAGCTCGACCTCGAAAGGCTTGGGAGTCAAGTCAGGCGTCTCGATTTCAAAGTCCGGATAGACCACCTTCACGCTCTTTATCTTTCCTCCGCGCTCGGCCAAAGCTGTAACGACGACGTTGAGAGCCAGCATGACCTTGTTCAGGTTCCAGCCGGTAACGTCGACGAAGACGTTTCTGGTTTCGGTCGTCACCCTTCCGGTGGTTTCCGAGTTGATGATCGGCGGCATCGAGAGGACTTTTCCCTCGCTGTCCACGAGGAGCGGGTAGTAGGGCTTGTCCCTGATGAGGTGACCGTACTCTCTGCCTTTCTCGTGCTTTTCGAGGATTTCCTCAAGCGTAAGCTCTTCGTCGAAGCCAAGGGGGACGAACTTCTCTGTTCTCTCAGCGGCGCGGTAGTAGATAGGAGGTTTGACCTTGTCGAAGTCGAAGATGCCTATTGCCACTTCCCTCCTTCTCCTCCCGAAGGTGAGGGCGACCTTCTCTTGGAGGTTGATCATCTGCTTCAGCGCCTCCTCATCGAGGTGCAGGCCCTCAACTATTGCATAGACACCGTAGGGGCGGATATCCTTCAGTTTCTCGTCAACGTAAACGGTGACACCGCTTTTCCCGACTTCATATCTCGGCAGGCCTTTTTCAAGGCCGAGAGCCCAGCGTATCTGCCTCGCTATCCCCTCGGCGCTCCACAGGTCGGGCCTGTTGGTGTCCTTTGAGTCGGCCTTGAAGTAAACCTCACCGCCCTCCTCCCAGACGTCGTCCAGCTCGCATTTCGCGTAGAGGAATAGGTCCTCCCACTCCTCGACGGTGAAGCTCTTTCCGATGAGCCTCTCCAAATCCCGCTTTGACACGTCGAACTTCGGCATGCTATCACCTCAACAGGTCTTCAATTGGCAGGGCCTCGTATTGCCCCCTGTTATCGAGTATTCCACCATCGTTCGTCACAATTGGAAGTGACAGGGCCAGGGCGAGTGCAACGAACGGCGTGTCCTTTTCATCGAATCCTCTGCAGATCTCGTAGGCCCGTTTCAGGAAGGGTCGGTACTCGCTTAGGGGGTGAAAAATGATGCGTGATAGTATCTCCTCCCTGAAATGGGCCAGCTCGGCGCTGCTAACGCCCCTTTTCACGGCCTTCTTTTCGATTACCGGCCAGTACTTTTTAAGCTCCACTAGCAGGTAGTCGGGGGCATGGAGCGGAATCTCGGTCGTGAGCAGGAACTCCCTCAAACGGGAGCTCCTGGGTAGCAACGCCGATATGATCACGTTCGTATCAACGATTATCCCAGTCCCAGCTCTCTCTTGAATTCCCGCCATGCCTCTTCCCTCAGTGCCTCGATTTCCTCGAGGTCTTCCTCATCGAGGTTAAGCCTCTTTGCAACGTCTTCCACGAAGGCGAGCCTCGCAACCTCGGCCTCAATGGCCCTCCTAACCTGAAGCTCTATGAAGTCCCTCCTCACCCCAGGGGGGATTTCTATAACGACCTTTGGCATTTTGCATCACCACACCAGCTTAGCCTCCCTGAGCCACTTGAGGTCGTAGCTGAAGAGGTAGCGGATGTCGTCTATTCCGAGCTTGAACATCGCCAGCCTGTCTATTCCTATTCCCCACGCTATGACTGGAACGTCAACTCCTAGGGCCTTCGTCATCTCCTCGCGGAAGATTCCGGCGCCGCCAAACTCGACCCAGCCGAGCTGGGGGTGGTAGGCGCTCATCTGGACGCTCGGCTCGGTGAACGGATAGTAGTCGGGCAGGAACTTGACTTTTTTCGCTCCCGCTATCTCCACCGCAAAGCGCTTGAGGATCCCGAGAAGGTGCCTGAAGTTCAGCTCCTCGCCGACGACGAAGCCGTCTATCTGGTTGAACTCTATGAGGTGCGTCCTGTCGAGGACGTCCGGACGGAAAACGCGCTGGATCGTGAAGTACTTCCCGGGAATCTCGACGCCCTTTGCCAGCTGTCTCGCGTCCAGGGCAGTTCCATGAGCTCTCGGCATCAGGAGCATCGCCCTCTCTGGCGACCAGACGTAGCCCCAGCCACGCGAACCGGCCAAACCGCGCTCGTGGGCCGTCTTGACCATTTCGACGAGCTCTTTCTCAGGAAGGCTTCCGCTCTTCGGGTACCTTAGCTGGTAGGTGTCGGTCCACTCTCTAGCTGGGTGGTTCTGGGGCTGGAAAAGCGCATCGAAGTTCCAGAACTGGGTTTCTATGAGGCTCTCGACCGTCATCTCGATGAAGCCCATCTCGATGAGCCTTCTCCGGATCTTGTCGAGGAAGGCCCTGTAGGGCTGCTTCTTGCCGGGGTAGATCCTCCTGACAGGGGCCTTTATGTCGAACTTCCTGAACTCGACTTCCTTCCACTTGCCGGACTTGATGAGCTCGGGCGTTAGAACGGAAACTTCCCTCTTCAGCTCGATGCCCTTCTTCACGAGCTCCTCTCCAGCAGGAGTTATCTCGACTTCCCTCTCGGTAACCGTCTCCTCCTCGCCTATCTTCCGCCTCTTCAGCTCCTTAACCGAGACTAGCTTCTCAATCTCCTTAACTGGGAGGGCCTCTTTCTCAGCCAAGAGCTTCAATGCCCTGTCTATGGGCCTTTCCTCTGCATTAAGGCCTTTCTCCGTGATCTCGAGGACGAGCTTTCCGTCCTCTTTCCTAACGCTCGCCCAGCCCTCCTTCCTGAGGAGGCCGACTATAGGTTTGAGCTCGTCCTCGCTGAGGACTTCTTTAAGGTCGTCGAGCGTAACCTTTCCCCTCTCGCGGAGAATCCCCAACGCCCTCCACTCGGGAAGGCCTATCTTCCCGTATCTCCTTCCGGTCTCGGTAAGCCTAACGACCCTCTCGCTCCTCTCGTGGAGCTTTGCAAGGCCCTTCGCCTGCAGGCCGAGGACTGCCCTCATAACCGCTACCTGCTCGATGTTGGCTGCCTTGACGAGCTCCTCGAATCTGGTCTTTTTGAGTTCACCGAGCTTGATGAGCGTGAGCTTCTCCTGGTAGCTTAGCTCCATGGTGCCACCTCCCTGGTTGAGTCTGGGGCGAGTTACTTAAGAATTGCGGTGAAAATGGGAGAAGGGGAATCAGCCCTTGTGCGGGAAGAAGACGACCTTGCCGGTCTTTCCGGCACGCATCAGCTCGAAGGCTTCCTCGAACTTGTCGAAGCCCTTGTACTTGTGGGTGATTATCGGGTCGAGGTTGAGCTTTCCGCTCTGAATCAGGCTCGAAACGGTGTACCAGGTCTCCCAGAGGTGCCTTCCAGTTATGCCGTGTATTTCAAGGGCCTTGAAGATCATGAGGTTGTTGAAGTCGAGGGAGACGTCGCGCGGGAAGAGGCCGAGCAGTGAGACCCTTCCTCCGGGAGTTGTGGCTTTGAGGCCCTGCTCGAGGGCCTTCGGTGCCCCGCTGAACTCGAGGAAAACCTCAACACCGGCGCCGTCGGTTATGTCCATGACCGCCTTGACCGGGTCCTCCTCGAAGGGGTTGATGACGTAGTCCGCTCCAACCTTCTTCGCGAGCTTCCTCCTGAACTCGCTCGGCTCAGAGACTATGACCGGATAAGCGCCAGAGGCCTTGGCGACGGTGATTCCAAGGAGTCCGAGTGGGCCTGCACCGGTTATAAGCGTGCTCCTTCCGGCTATCGGGCCAGCTAAGACGGTATCGACTGCATTGCCGAGAGGCTCCTGGAGGGCCGCGTACTCCGGCGGCATGTCTTTCGGGTTCTTCCAGGCGTTCTGGGCAGGAACTATGGCGTACTCTGCGAAGACACCGTCCATGTCAACGCCGAAGATCTTGGTGTTCTGGCAGACGTGGTAGCGGTTGTGCTTGCAGGCGTAGCACTTGCCGCAGACGATGTGGGTCTCGACACTTATGTAGTCGCCCTCCTCCAGTGTATCGACGCCGGGGCCGACCTCGACCACCTCTCCCGCGACCTCGTGACCCATAATCTGGGGCGGCTTGATCCTGCTCTGCGCCCACTCGTTCCATTCGTAGATGTGCAAATCGGTTCCGCATATGCTCGTCGCGAGAACCTTGATGAGAACCTCGCCAGGACCGGGCTTGGGTACATCGACCTCAACGAGCTCGGCGCCGTAAGCGGGCTTGGTTTTCATGATGGCCGGCATCTTCTCGGTCATGGCAATCATCTCCTTAACTTTACAATGGATATCTGAACGGGGACGATATAAACCTTTTGCGGGGTTTCTGGGGTTTGGTTTTCCCCTTCACAATCGGAAACCTTATATCTTCCTTTGAGTATGTCTCTTGGGGGTCTGAAGATGGCGCTCGTGGTCGTAACGGGCAGGGGAGGCGCGGGGAAGACCACTACCACCGCGAACCTGAGCACCTTTCTTGCCATGCGGGAATACCGTGTTCTGGCCGTTGATGGTGATCTGTACCTCCCCAACCTCGGCTTTCACTTTGCCCTTGACACCGTCAAGTACACGCTTCACTCCCTCCTCAAAAACCCCGACCTGGACCCCGAGTGGGCGATTTACAGGCACCCGCAGACTGGCGTTCACGTGATGCCCGGGAGCACTCAGCTTCAGGACGTTCTTGGCATCTCCCCCCGAAAGCTCGTGGACATACTGGAGAGGGTTAAGTACAAGTTCGGGGTCGTTTTCGTGGATTCGCCCACGGGGATACCTTTTGACACCTTGCCGACGTTTGAAGTGGCGAACTATCAGATAATAGTCGTCGAGATTGAGCGCTCACCGATTTACTCCTTCGAGACTATGGTTAAGAACGAGATTGAAAAGCTTAAGGCACTGGGAGAGAGGTACAATCTCAACATCGGGGTTATTCTCAACAAGGTCCGCGAGTCCTCGGACGTGGTGGACAAAATCATCGAGGCTGTTGAGGAGGACCTTGATGTTCCCGTCCTTGGCTGGATCCCCTTCGACTACAACGTTCCCGAGTCCATCAACGTTGGAATTCCCGTCGTCAAGTACGCCCCCCGCAGCGATGCCGCCATAGCCTTTCAGGAGACGGGGGAGGTTATCGAGGAGTGGCTGTTCGGCTGATTTTGGAGGTGTTAAAATGGACGCGGAAAAGCTCGTTGAAAAAGTTGCAAGTGGGGAGATAAAGCTCCACCAGGTTGAGAAGTACACCGACAAGAGAACCGCAACGGAGGTAAGGAGGAAGGCCCTAGAGAAGAAGCTCGGCATTAAGCTGGAGCACATTGGACACTACAGCATAGACCCCGAGCAGGTTATAGGAAGGAACATCGAGAACATGATAGGCGTCGTCCAGATACCGATGGGGGTTGCCGGGCCGCTTAAAATCGACGGTGAGTACGCGAAGGGCGAGTTTTACATTCCCCTCGCCACCACCGAGGGGGCCCTCGTCGCGAGCGTGAACCGCGGCTGCTCCGCCTTGACAGAGGCGGGTGGGGTGAAGACAACCATAATCGACGACAAGATGACCCGTGCGCCGCTCCTCAAGTGCCCGGACGCGAGGAGGGCGAGGGAAGTTGCAGAGTGGGTTAAGTCCAACATCGACTACCTCCAGGAGAAGGCCGTCAGCAAGGTAACGAGGCACGGAAAGCTTAGGGACGTTAAACCCTTCATAGTCGGCAACAACCTCTACCTCCGCTTCGAGTTCGAGACCGGCGATGCGATGGGAATGAACATGGTGACCATCTCCAGCGAGGAGATAATGAAGGTTATCGAGGAGGAGTTCCCCGATGTTAAGTACCTCGCCCTCTCCGGAAACCTCTGCGTGGACAAGAAGCCCAACGCAATGAACTTCATCAACGGGCGCGGGAAGACGGTGATAGCCGAGGCGATAATCCCGCGCGAGATAGTCGAGAAGAAGCTGAAGACCACCCCGGAGCTCATTGCCGAGGTGAACTACCGCAAGAACCTCGTCGGCTCCGCCCAGGCAGGTTCCTACGGCTTCAACGCCCACTTCGCCAACATAGTCGGTGCCATCTTCCTCGCCACAGGTCAGGACGAGGCGCAGATTACAGAGGGCTCGCACGGCATAACCCTTGCTGAGGTGACTCCCGAGGGGAACCTTTACATAAGCATCACCATGCCGAGCCTTGAGATTGGAACGGTTGGCGGGGGAACGCGCGTCCCGACCCAGAGGGAGGCGCTAAGCATAATGGGCGTCGCCGGTGGTGGCGAACCGGCAGGAACGAACGCCAAAAAGTTCGCCGAGATCGTTGCGGGAGCCGTCCTGGCCGGGGAACTCTCGCTCCTTGCGGCTATAGCTGCCAAGCACCTCGCCAAGGCCCACAAGGAGCTGGGGCGCTAGAGGGAAGCCCTCCCCACGAACCCTTTCTTTTCCGATGCCCTTATCGTTTTCTCCACGAACTTTTCCTCGAGCTCCGCTATCGCCCCCTTCCCCGCTTTGGGCCGAGGAGGTACTCAACAGGTGCAAAGATCGCACCGAGGAGAAGGGACCCCAAAGGCCGAGATTGAAGTAGTCGCTTATTGAAACTACCGCAAAGGTGGCACCCCGCTGACCTCCTCCCCGCCGTGAGGGACGAGGATTCGACTTAACCCCTCGCTAAGGACGGGAAGGTTTGAGGGTTTCTCATCAGGATAACCCTTGAAACGGGTTCCTCGAACCCGCCCTTCATGGGGCTTCCGCAGACAGGCAAGTTTGAGACTTCAAAGTTCGTAAAGCTTCTCGACAGATCGGTATCTGCCCCCAAAGTCACCATTCAGAAAAGACGCCAGGAATCAAGTAAAGTTTAAGGGAAAAGAGTTCAGGCACTCTCCTCCTTGATAAGGACGGCGTTTACAACTCCGTCCTGGCCGGGCCTGCTGGTGACGATGGCCTTTCCTGCCTCGGTCTCGATGATGGCACCCTTGGTGATGATATTCCTCCTGACGTACTGCCTGTTGGCCGGGTTCTCGACGACGTTGAGTATCTTGACCTTCTTGCCCTTACCACCGTCGAAGACGTTGGCGTAGAGGGCCTCGATGAGGCGAACCTTCCTGTTTCCGCCGTAGGTCCTGATTATCTTCTTCTTTTCCCTGTCCTCGCCGACCTTGGTAAAGGCCGGCTCCCTTCCGAGCTCCCTCTTCCTCTTCTTCCTAGCGAGGATAATCCTTCCACCTGAAGGCTTCTTGAGTGACCTTCCCTGCCAGATAGCCATTCTTCTCACCTCATGAGATTGATATTCTC
Source organism: Thermococcus sp. MV11 (assembly GCF_012027285.1). NCBI lineage: Archaea > Methanobacteriati > Methanobacteriota > Thermococci > Thermococcales > Thermococcaceae > Thermococcus > Thermococcus sp. MV11. The sequence goes on along the minus strand of NZ_SNUD01000001.1, from coordinate 537,417 downwards.
GTTTACAACCTATCGCCACTTTCGGAGGTTCGTTTATAAGCTTTTCTGGCTCGCGGGCTCAAAAAATTTAAAAGGCCTCCACCCATTACTCCAATGGGTGGTGGAATGGGGGCAATAGACGCGTTCGTAAGGACCTTTTCGCTCATGGTGGAGGCCAAGAAACTCTACATTCCCGCGCTGGTATTCTCACTCCTCCTGGCACCGGTGGCGGCTTACCTGCTGCCGAGTGAGCCGTCCTTTGAAATCACCCCGAACCAGACCACCAGCGGGGACGTGATAATAGAGCAGTACGGCGGGGACATGGAGGGGGAGATAATCGACTTCCTTGTCCAGCTTGGTAAAGCCCTCGCGATACTTATGGCCATCAGCGCCGTCCTCGGTTCGATCGTCCAGTACGCCATCACGAAGGGTGCCCTCCTCCACGAGTCTGGGGAGGAGTACGGCATCGGCGAGCTTCTCCTCGACGGCCTCAAGCACCTTCCGGGGGTAATTGTAATAGAACTCATATTCATGGCCGTGGCCATTGCACTCGCCTCGGTCGCGCTTATCCCGGCAGTTCTGGGGGTGCTCTTCCTTCCGTGGGGCGCGGTGCTGATACTAATCGGGGTTCTGCTCCTCCTGGCGATTCTGGCCATCACCACGAGCATGACGGCAATAGCCATACCCCTCTACGCCGACAAAAGAAGAATAGGCGCGGCATTCAGCGCCTTTGGAATGGTCTTCGGAAACGTCCTCTCGAGCATCGCCTTCGGCGTGCTCCTCTGGGTGGGGGTTATAGGAGTGAGCATGATCGCCGGTTCTGTGGGCTTTGCCGTGGATCTTGTGTTTCCAGAGGGGATTGCAAGTTACGCCTCCCAGCTCCTCCAGGCACCCTTCAACGCCCTGATGATGGAATTTCTAACTGTCGGAGGCGTGGCCTTTTACAGGGAGCTTCAGAAAATGGAAGAGCTGAAAAAGGTGGACGAGGAGCTCCTGGGTCTGGCTTAGCCCCCGTACTTTCTCCTCTTCGCAGCTTCCACGAGTCCATTGAAGACCGGGGCGGGCCTCATCGGCCTCGACTTGAACTCCGGGTGGAACTGGGTGGCTATGAAGTAGCCGTGGTCCGGTAGCTCGAGTATCTCCATTCTCCTCTCGTCGTCCCCGGCGATGCCGCTGAAGACGAGGCCGGCCTTCTCAAACTTCTCTATGTAGTCAGGATTGACCTCCCAGCGGTGGCGGTGGCGCTCGTAGACTATCTCCCTGCCGTAGAGCTTCCTGGCAAGAGTATTGGGCTTGATGTGGACTGGATATGCCCCGAGCCTCATCGTTCCGCCGAGCCTGTCCAGGTCCCTCTGCTCCGGCATCAAATCGACGACGGGGTAAGGTGTCTGCGGGTCTATCTCGGTTGAGTGGGCGCCTTCCAGGCCGAGGACGTTCCTGGCGAACTCCACAACGGTCAGCTGGAAGCCGAAGCAGATTCCCAGGAACGGGATATCGTTCTCCCTGGCGTAGCGTATTGCCATCATCTTGCCCTCGGTTCCCCTCGCGCCGAACCCACCAGGCACGATTATGCCGTCCACGCCCTCGAGGAGTTTAACCCCCTTCTTCTCGACGTCCTCCGCCTCAACCCACCTGATTTTCACCTTGACGTCGTTTGCCACGCTCGAGTGCTTCAGGGCTTCCTTTATGCTGAGGTAGGAGTCAGCCAGTTTAACGTACTTACCGACGATGGCTATCTCCACCGTGTCGGTCAGGGCCTTGTACTTCTCGACTATCCCACGCCACTCGTCGAGCTCCGGCTCTCTCTCCGGAAGGCCGAGCCTCCTAGTTAGATACCTCGCGAGGCCCTCCTTCTCGAGCATCAGCGGAACCTCGTAGGTGTCCTCGACGTCGTAGGCGCTGATTACAGCCTCGTCGGGGACGTTGGTGAAGAGGCTTATCTTCCTCCTCGCGCTCTCCTCGAGCGGTTCCTCCGAGCGGGCAACTATGGCATCTGGCTGGATCCCGAGGGAGCGCAGCTCCTTGACGCTGTGCTGGGTCGGCTTCGTCTTCTGCTCGCCGACAACGCGGAGCTTCGGCACATAGGTGACGTGAACGAAGGCGACGTTCTCCCTGCCCTCCTCGATCTGCATCTGCCTCGCCGCCTCGAGGAAGGGCATGCTCTCGATGTCTCCCACCGTTCCTCCTATCTCCACGACCACGACATCGTAGTCCCTCGCTATTCTCCTTATGCGCTCTTTTATCTCGTTGGTTATGTGGGGGATAACCTGGACGGTGGCGCCGAGGTATTCCCCCTTCCTCTCCTTCTCGATGACGGCGGAGTAAACTTTGCCCGTCGTTATGTTGTGGTCAAAGCTGAGGCTCGTGTTGAGGAACCGCTCGTAGTTGCCGAGGTCGAGGTCCACCTCTCCGCCGTCGTCGAGGACAAACACCTCTCCGTGCTGGTAGGGGTTCATCGTTCCCGCGTCGTAGTTTAGATAGGGGTCGATTTTGATGTTCGTCGTTCTGAAGCCCCTGGCCTTCATCAGCATTCCCAGTGAGGCGCTGGTTATGCCCTTCCCGAGACCGCTCACCACACCACCGGTGACGAATATGAACTTTGCCATGGCAAAACCTCCACGGGTTATGTTGCTGGTTGATTGATGAGTGCTTAAAAGCTTTGTCGAGGCTGAAAGGAATACTAGATAGGACCCACACACCACTTAATGATTAACTACGGGTAACCTGCATAAAGATGGATAGAACACCCTGGCCAAAACCTTGGAAGGCGCTGACACCAACCTCAATAGAACAGCTGGGCGCACTGTTGGTGTACCGGAGACTTTTCAAGAAGAAGAAACCGGAGGAGAATCTGATCACTCCTCCAGCTCCAGACCGTCCCCCTCTTCCTCCTCGGTCAGCTCGCGAATCTCGTAGACCTTGAGGGGAACCTTCTTGAGGGCCTTTCCGATGACGGCCTTGGCTATCCTCTCGGCGTGCTCGATGGTCTGGGCGTTGTAGACCTTGATAGTAAGGTACATTCCGACCAGGCCGACAGAGCCTATGACAAAGGCGCTCTCGAAGTGGGCGCCGCAGACGGGACACTGGGAGTAGCCTATCTCAACCCTCACGAAGTCGAGCTTCTCCTTATTGAGTGCCTTGGCGACCTTGCTCACCGCGACGTTTATCGCGTCCTCGCTCGTCTCAACGTCCCTCACGATTATCGGCGCTTCCAAAACGACAACGTAGTCTCCCATGGCTCCCACCTCAGCCGAAGGCAAAAAGCCTGTCGTCCTCTCCCTTGAAGACTCCAAGCCTCACACCAGCGTCTATGAAGCCGTGAGCGTAGTTCAAAGCGGCGAAGGCGGTAACGTAGTCACCTTTCTCGTAGTAGTATCGGGCATCGTTGAAATAGCTCCTCGCCATCGTCAGAAAATCCTCTGCAACGCTCCTCAGAAGACTCTTCTCGTGAACGGCTATTTCAAGGACCTTCAAGGCCTCTTCGGTGATTCTAAAGTACTTCTGGAGCTTTTCCTCCGTTATCTCCCGCCCCACCGGTCTCGCCTCAGCCATCGTTGGAGGGGTCGCTTATAAACCTTACCTCGGAAGCTTTTGGGAAAGCTTCACTGAGAAACTTTTCAAAGCAACGCTTTATCAGAGCTTGTGATTCTTCCCCATAATGTGCGGTTGATATGGCTTACCCTACCAGACTGCCGTTCCACAAGCCCTAAAACACGGTTCGAACTCTTAAAGCACTCCAATGGAGCAGTAGAGAAGCAAACCCCCTCGCTAAAAATCACCTGGAATTTAGCTGTGCAGGAAGAAGCTACAAACTTTGATGAATCTTTCCGCGAGAAAAGTTTCTTATGGTGGGCCCGCGGGGATTCGAACCCCGGACCTCCACCTTGTAAGGGTGGCGTCATAACCGTCTAGACCACGGGCCCGCCCACCTTCGGGAACGCTGGAAAATTTATAACGTTTTCGCATTATTATCTGGGGGATTGGCATGGATAGGATTAAACTCCTCGCGGGTCTCTCGGCGGTTCTCATTTTAATTGCAACGGGAGCAACTTGGGCCATCACGAGAGACATCAACACGACCATTGTAATCCTCACGCTTGCATCGACCCTCGCCACGGTGATGATGGCGGTGACAATCTACGAGCTTGACATAGCGCTGAAGGAACTTAACTTCGAAGCAGTCAGCGAGGTTTACGAAATGATGGACGAGAACCTCAAGGAAAACATAAGTAAAATCAAACGATGGCACGCGGAGGACCTCCAAGCGGGACGGATTTCTGGCGGAGTGCTTGTTGGTCCTGCAAGGGGCGATTTCCTAAAAGATGAAGAAAGGGTAAAAGCAGTAAGCGATGCAAGCAGAGTTCTCAACCGCGTCGGTTACTTCATCTACCGCGACTTCGTTGGAGATTGGTTCATTCAGGAGCAGTACGCGGGTTTAATCCTGGAATCCTTCTTAGCAATGAGACCGTATCTCAAGGCTCTACGGGACAGCAGGGAGTGCGAAGGCAACGAGGAGTGTGAAAACGGCCCCTGGTTCCTGAGGCGTTTTTATCTCCTTCTCGTCGTGATTAGCTACCAATACTTGTGCAAGAACTTCAATAAAAACTGTGAGAAGGTCTTTGAGAAGTACAAGGAGTCCGTAGGGAAACCAGTTCCTTCAAAATGGCTCGCCGATGACGTCAAAAGCTGGCTGAAAAAGAAAGGATACAAAGAGTATCTGAAGGAAAATGCTTAACCGACCCCCCTCCTAACCTTCACCGCCAAACCGCTCTGGAACACCTTCAGCTCCTCACCGTTCAGGAGCGTCTGTCCCGTCGCCAGGAGTTCGTCTTTTTCGTTCACCACGAGAACCTCGTCGTAGGGCCTGATTGAGGGGTCTGCATCGACCACGAACTTGGCGAAGACGTTCTTTCCGCGCCTCGCGAAGGGCTCTGCATCTGAGTTCACAACCACCCTCATTCTCGGGAACGGCAGAACCTCGTGGAGCCTTTTTGCTCCCTCGATGCCGAGGGTCAGCAAACCGTCCTCCGCTCTGAAAGTTGCGAGGTGCTTGCCCTTCGCCTTAATCTGCCTCGGCATGCCCGTCTTCCTTGAAAGCTCGACGAAGGCATCTTTGAAAGCCTCGCCGGCCCCTTCGCCGAACTGGTACTCCGCTATGGCCATGACGTACTTCCTCGCTTCACTTTTCCTCGGCTTCTCTATTGTGAAGTCCTCCTCGCCCTCGCTCTGGGCGAAGGGGTAGCTCAGGCTCAGATACCTGGGAATCTCGCCGAAGATAGGGTGGCTAACTTTCTCGGGAAACTTTCTGGCAACCCTTTCAGCCCTCTCTTTGGCGCGCTGGACTATCGGCCAGCCCATAGCTTCCTCACTCACCTTGAAGAAGGCGCTCGCCTTGGTCACCGGTTCGTTCTTTTCAAGATAATCTCTGTACTCCAGCAGCCGCTTGTAGGCCGCGAACATCTTCGGGTGGGAGCGAGCTCTCTCATCGACGAGCTCCCAGAGCGTTCCCTCCTTTATCGCCTGTTTCACCCGGTTCAGCTCCTCGCGGATTACCCAGAGGTTGTGAAGGGCCAAAAGCCTCGTTCTCTCTTCCTTCGGCATCTTGCGGAGCTCCTGGGGCGTGTAGCGAGAACAAACCGGACAGGAGCAGGGGAAGTACTCCAGCTCTTCAAGCCTCTTGGTGCCCTCTGGTGTTAAATAGCGGTCGTCCTTGGCGTAGAGGGCGTAGCTCGCTGAGTCGAAAAGGTCAACCCCCATCGCCACGGCTAGGGCAAAAATCATCGGGTGGCCGGCACCGAAAAGGTGAACCGGCCTGTCGGGCCTTAAACCGAGCTTTGAAGCTATCACCACGTCCACCAGGTCTCTGTATCGGTAGCTCTCCATCAGAGGGACGACGGCTCCCACCGGGTGAATCTCGAAGTTCATCTCGCTGAGCTTTTTAGCGGCGTAGGTTCTCAGGTCCGGATAGGTGGAGCCCTGCACGGCCGCGTTCATGGCAATGTTTTTAACCTCCTCAGCCTCCTTCGCCCTCTCAAGGGTTATCCTCAGGTCCTCCTCGGCCTTCTCCCTCGGTGCGTCGGGCGGGGTCGGAATGTCGAGGAACGTGCCTATGTCGACGCCTATCCTCTCCTGGAACTCGATTATCTCCCTGTTTGTAACGTCCACGCCGCCGTAGCGCATGAGCTGGAAGGAGCCGGAATCGACCTCGATGATGCCGTCGTAGTCGAGCAATCGGTGGATTCCAACTTCAAGCGCCTTCTCCCTAAGCTCGGGCGTCTTGTAGATGATGTATGAGTTCGTGATGACCATGCCGAAACCCATCTCTTTCAGTTCCTTCGGCGTCACTATGAGCTGTTTCGGATTGATGACCGGCATTATGGTGGGGGTCTCCACGGTTTTCCCGTTAACGGTCAGCTTCCCTATCCTTCCCGCGGCGTCTCTCACCTTTACCTCAAACTTAAACTCGACCATCTCGCAACACCTCAAGAACCTTCGGCGGTCGGTTTAAAAGCCTAAGCCAGAAGGGTGATGAGGACATAGGAGAAAGCGCCGGCAAAAACCGGGGCTACCACCCAGCCCTTCACGATTCCGGCGATGAGTTTGAGGTTTACGCGCTCCCCCTTGTAGATGCCGAGGCCGCTGATGGCCCCAACTATGGCCTGACCGGAGCTGACCGGTAAACCTATCAGATTTGCCGCGCTCACCGCCAGAGATGCACCGAACTGGCTTGAAAAGGCCGACGTCGGACCGAGGGGCGAGATATCCCTCCCGACGGTCATCATGACCTCGTAGCTGAAGGTTAGCGCCCCCAGGGCGAGGGTAATGGCCAGAACCAGTTTGAAGGGGCCGTTGATTCCCAGGCCCTCCATCAGTCCGGCGACGTTCGAAAGCTCGTTGGCACCGAGGTTGAAGGCGGAAAAAGCCGCCGCCGTGAAGACAAGCCACTTCTGGGTCAGTTCAAGGTTCCGCAGACACTTTATCCTTCTCAGCAGGGGCTTGTAGAGCCTGTAGACCGCCACCGCAAAGAGCGCGGCGACGATTGGTGAGAGGACCCACGCCGATGCTATCCTTCCAACCGTCCACCAGTCAACCGGCAGCCCGAGGGCGAGGGAAGCCCCCACGAGACCGCCTATTATGGACTGGGTCGTTGAGATAGGCCTTCCCCAGAGGCTCGCGAGGGTTACGGCAGAGGCCGCGCTGAAGAGGACGAGACCGACCTCGCCCGCGGACATACCCTCGGCGAGCCCAGAAACCGTTCCGGAAACGCCAGAACCTCCAAGAAAAACGCCCAGAGTTGTGAATACCCCTATGAGGAGCACGGCTCTTTTGAAGCCGAGCACGCCCGAGCCAACGGCGGTTCCAACGGCCTTCGCGCTGTCATTGGCCCCTATCGCCCACGCCATGAAGAGCGCCGTTATCATCGTCATCACTATATTCTATTTGTTGGCCCATAATCTATATAGTCTATGTAGCACGGAAGTGAGCATTTAAAAGTGTTTCGCCCCGTATTGCATCATGCCCTCTGCAGGAGCACCGAGAGATAGCCGTAGAGGTGGAGAGTCAGGTAAAATACCGCCCAGAACCAGACAATGAGCGGAAAGAGGAGTGCGTTTATCAATCTGCCGCCTTCGAAGAGGGTGGGTAAAAGCATCGTGAAGGTTTCGAAGAACCACCAGAGGGCGAAGAGCGCAAAGTTCCCGGTGATGAGGAGAAACGGCGGCACAATTACATCGAGGAGGGCCACGGCGTCCGAGGCGAGCAGAAAAGCCAGGTCCTTGGTGAACCCTCCGCCGAGATTCTTTAGGTCTCCAAGGAACCAGCGCTTCCTCTGGCGCCAGAGGGCGGATAGGCTCTTCGGCATTTTTGTCCATACCCTCGCGCGAGGGGCGTAGACTACTTTTCCAAACTCTTTAACGGCCTTCGTCGTTGCGTAGTCCTCAACGATGTCCTCGACGAAGCCGCCGATCCTCTCAAGGGCCTCCCTGCGGAAGGCGGCTATCGGACCCGGGGCGAGGCTCAGGTCGTCGAGCTCTTTGGCCCTGCGGAACATCGCTATCCTGAGGTGCTCCGTGTCCTGCGCCCTTTCTAGGAACGAATCCCCCATTACCCTGACCTGTCCGCCAACTCCCAAAACCTCGTCGGAATAAAAGCGCCTCACCAGCTCCCTCACCGCCTCCCGTTCGAGGTAGCTGTCGGCGTCGGTCGTGATTATTACCTCCCCTGAAGCCTTCAAGAGGCCGAAGTTCAGGGCCTTCGCCTTTCCGCCGTGTTCCTTCCGATATACCTTCAGCACGGGACTCTTGACCGAGGAGGCAACCTCAAAGGTGTTATCCTCGCTTCCATCGTCGATTACAATAACCTCGATGTCAGGGTAATCCTGCCCAAGCGCCGAGTTGATGGCCCGTAGAACCCGCTCCCCCTCGTTGTAGGCCGGGATTATTATGGAAACCTTCGGCTCCCACTCCCGAATTCTGTAATTGCGGAAAAGGCTAATTATGTAATTAAGGAAGAAGTATCCGTCCCAGAGGAAGATGAGCGCGAGTGCTACGGTTAGGGGGTTCATGGACAAAGATCTGGGGGAAGGTTTTAATCCTTACCGACGATGTCAAGGACTGGTTTCCCGCCGATCCGGTACTTCACCACGTAGCGGCCGTGCTCGAAGTCGTCCTCCTCAGCTTCCAAAACCTCGACGGGCTCGATTTCCAGGCCGAAGTCCATCGCCTCCCACCTGATGTCGTCGAAGTAGTCGTACAGCCCGCAGGTGGCGCAGAATGAGCCCTCGAACTCGATGATAACCTCGTCACCCTTCATCTCAACTATTCTCGCCCTCGCCTCCGCCCCGTGGAGCCTGTTGAACTCCCCGAGAACCCTCTCAAGCTTCTCGACTCCTTCCATTCTCCCACCGGATTCGGTTCATCATCGGCACTTAAAAAGTTTGCTAAAAGAACCTTTCGCGTTGGGTTTTTGAAAATCGTGAATCAGGGGAGGGTAAGGACCCTATCCTTATGAACCACTATGCCCCTTTCCGTTATCTCGTAGGGTCTTATGGCGTCGTCGAAGGCACTGCCGCGGAACTTCGTTATGCGTATCCCCCTCGAGAGCCGCCCATTCATGCTGAAGGTCTTCAGCTCAATGACCCCGTTCACGAGGTACTCCTCTATGTCGGTCCTTTCCATCTCGGAGGTGAGGAGAACGGTGGTTCTCAGGCGCATCATGGTCTTGATGAAGCTTAGAAAAGCCCTGCGGTAGTCCATCTCCTTCGTTGCCGTCAGCTTGAGCATCGTAATGGGGTCGATGACTATCCTGGTGTACCTCCTCTCCTGGAACTGTCTCTTGATCGCGTCGGCCATCTTCTCGATGTTCGAGGCGAACTCCTCAAAGAAATCGCTTATCAGAACGTAGCGCTCCGCGGTTGGAGTTGCGTCGATGAGCGTAAAATGCGGGTCGTTGAGATCAAAACCAAGGAGCCTCATATCCGTTTTCAGGTTCTCGGCCGGCTCCTCAAGGGTCACGTAGAGGGCGTTCTCACCGTTGGCGACGCCCGCCATGGCGAAGTGCACGGCGAGGGTCGTTTTCCCTGTTCCAGGCGCCCCCTTGACGAGATACACCCTACCTGGTATGAGGCCTCCTTTGAGCATAGCGTCGAGCCCCGGAATTCCGGTGGGGATCCGCGAGATGTCCATGACACTCCCCTAGTATAGAATAATCCGCCAACAAATATAAGAACCTTTCGAGACGCTGAAGTCCTGGCAGTGAGCCAATTGGAACTACAAAAAGGTGGAAAGAATCAGGTATGGAGAGTCTTGAGCACGAAGGCTAGCAAATCTGTCAGCTCCTTAGCCCTCGTCTCCGGCGATGCCCCCATGTGCCCGCTCTTGGTCTCGACGCGGAGGTAAACCGGCGCTCCGAGCTCCCTCAGCTTCATGAAGAACTTGAGCGCATGCGCTGGATGAACGCGGTCGTCGTGTAAACCCGTGTAGATGAGCGTCGGCGGGTAGTTCGCCGGCCTGACGTTGTGGTATGGGGAGTATTTAAGAAGGAACTCCCGGTCTTTCGGGTCGTCGGGGTTGCCGTACTCAGGGATCCAGACGCTCCCGATGTAAAGCTTGTGGAAGCGGAGCATGTCGATGACGGGGTAGCCTATCAGCGCCGCGTCCATCACGTCCGGCCTCTGGACGAGCGTAGCGGAAACCAGAAGCCCGCCGTTACTCCTTCCCCAGGCGGCAACGCGATAGCCCTCACCCTTGAGCTTTTCGAGCACGGCTATGAAGTCGTTGAAGACGTTCTGTTTATTCTCCCTCATTCCTGCCCTGTGCCACCCCTCACCGTACTCGCTCCCACCGCGCAGATTGGCCATTCCAAAGGTCCCACCGCGTCTGAGGAACGGAATTACCTGCGGGAAGAACCTCGGAGTCAGCGAGATGTTGAAGCCGCCGTAGCCGAAGACCCACGCTTTCCTCCCGTCCCCCTCGCCCTTCACGAGGAAGTAGTGAACCCTCGTCCCGTCCTTCGAGGTGGCAAAATCCTCCTCGACCCTGAAGTTCCCGTTGATTCCCTGCCCCTCTACAAGCTTAAGCCCACCGCTGAACTCGTAGAGCCTGTAGGGAACGGTGAAGCTCTCATACCTTATGAGCGCCCTCTTCCCATCGGTGTCGAGCGGGTAAACGCTCCCCGGGAGGTCGAAGGTTATCTCGTCGAGCTTCTCCCCGTCGGGCGAGTAAACCTCAACCCTGTGGCTCGCGTGGACGAGCCTGCCGGCGAGGATTTTGCCGTCAACCAGAACTGCCCACTCGAGCGGGAAGTCACCCTCGGGGATTACTTCTTCGACTTCGCCGTCCTTTATGGCTATAACCTTTCCAAGACCCTTCCCCTCCCTCGTGAGGAGGTAGAGCCTTCCGTTGATCACGTCGATTGGCTCGACCGGAACGTCCGCCGAGTAGACCTTCTTCCACTCCCCGGGCTTCTCAATCGGTCCGACGTAGATCTCGGCGCTGTTCCAGCCGAAGGTCACCGTGACCATCGCCGTCTTCCCGTCGGTGCCCTTCCTCAGCGAGATGAAGTAGCCAGAGCCAAGGCCCTTACCGAAGACGAGCCTCTCCCCATCTTCCCCCTTCCAGAAGAGCCTCACCGCTGGGGCTTTAACGCCGTCCGGGGTTTCGCCGTGCCTGTAGAAGCGGGAGAAGTAGTAGCCGTTTTCCAGGAAGGTAACGTTCCAGACGGAGGGCCTGAACTCGTCGATTACTTCCTTCGTTTCGAGGTCGATTACCCTCGTTATCCCCTCGTCCGCCCCGCCGATGGAGAAGCTGTAGGTGAGGAGCTTCCCCCTTTCATCGGCGGTGAAGCCCTGGAGGAGAACCTCGTCGCGAAGCTCCTCCTCAAGCTCCTTTGAATCAACTATGGCCTCTCCTCCGAGCCACCTGATGACCTGCCTGTCGCTCTCGCGGTACATCGCTATTACTCCCTTCTCTGTCAGCCTCGCGCTGGTCAGGACCGGAATCGAGTAGTACTCCCAGACCTCGGGGAAGAGCTCGTCGCTGAGGCTTCCTATGAACTCCCTAAAGCGAGCGTTCTCCTCCTCAACGAGACTGAGAACGCGCTTGTCCTTCAGGTTCTCCGCCCAGATGTAGGGATCCCCCATGAAAACCACCATCTTAACGTTCGGCAAAGGGCATAAAAAGGTTTTGTTGTTCCAAACAAGGAACAAAAAATTTAAAATTTTGGAACAAAGTCCCGACCATGAGCATGGAAGACGAGAGGTTCATGCGGCTCGCGCTCGAGCTCGCGAGGAAAGGCGAGGGCTGGGTCAATCCTAACCCGATGGTCGGGGCCGTCATCGTTAAGGACGGAAAGATAATCGGCCTCGGCTGGCATCAACGCTTCGGCGGGAAGCACGCGGAAGTGAACGCCATAGAAGACGCCAAGAGGAAGGGCCACGACGTCAGGGGCGCCACTATGTACGTAACGCTCGAACCCTGCTCCCACTGGGGGAAGCAGCCGCCGTGCGCCGACAGGATAATAGAGGAGGGATTCAAGCGGGTCGTCGTTGCCATGGAAGACCCCAACCCCCCGTGGCCGGCAGGGGAACCGAGAAGATGAGGAAGGCGGGCATAGAGGTCGAGGTAGGCCTTCTGGAGGAGGAGGCTAGGAAGCTCAACGAGATTTTCATCAAGTACATAACCACCGGAACCCCCTTCGTCTCGATAAAGCTCGCCCTGACCTTAGACGGCTTCATAGCAACCGAGAACGGTTCCTCGCAGTGGATTACCGGAGAAAAGGCGAGGCTGAAGGTCCAGGAGCTCAGGAGGAGGCACATGGCCGTAATGGTCGGCTCCGGGACGGTTCTAGCAGACAACCCGAGGCTCAACTGCCGGCTTGATAACTGCCCGGAGAAGATGAAGGTAGTCCTCGACCGCTCCGGAAGGGTTGCGGAGGCGATTAAGGCGGGGAGAAGGTTCAGACTCTTTGAGGACGGGAGGGTGATATTCTTCACCGAGAGGCCGGAGCTCTTCGAGGGCATAGCCGAGGCATACCCGATAACCGAGCCAGAGAAAATCCTGAGGAAGCTCGGCGAGCTCGGCATTGACAGCGTTCTGATAGAGGGCGGAAGGATTGCCTGCGAGTTCCTGGCTTTTGCGGACAAGTTCTACCTCTTCTACGGGCCGAAGCTCTTCGGCAACGGAATCAAGCCCTTCGAGTGCCTGAAGGTCGAAACGGCCAGCGACGCCCCAGTTCTTGAGATAGAATCGCTGGAGAGGCTCGGTGAGAGCTTCCTCGTGACGGCTTACCCCGGTGGTGGAGATGTTCAGCGGGATCGTTGAGGGAACGGGAAGAGCCCACTACTCCGCTGGAAGGCTCCACGTCGAGTTGCCCTTTGAGGTCAAACCCGGGGACAGCGTCGCCGTTAACGGGGCCTGCCTAACGGTGGTCGAGTTCGACGGGAGGATAGCGGCCTTCGACGTCGGCGAGGAGACGCTGAGGAGGACGAACCTGAGGGGGGCGAAGGTGGTGAACCTCGAAAGGGCCCTGAAGCTCGGCGAAAGGCTCGACGGGCACATAGTTACAGGCCACGTGGACGGGACGGTTCGCTTTCTGACGGCAAGGAGCTCAAGGAACACTACCTTGATGGCCTTCGAGATGCCGGCCGAGAGGTGGGGCGTTGCCGAGAAGGGCTCCATAGCCCTGAACGGCGTCTCCCTGACTGTTGCGAGGGTGGAATCAAACCGCTTTTGGGTCCAGGTAATCCCCTATACCCTCGAAAAGACCAACCTCGGCCTTCTGAGGCCCGGGAAGAAGGTGAACTACGAAATCGACGTTTTGGCCAGATACGTGAAGCGCATCATGGAGGCGGGAACATGAACTGGGGGGAGATCAGGAAAGCTGTGCTCGATGGGAAGCCGGTCGTTCTGATAGACGAGGGGAGGGAGTTCGAGGCCGATCTGGTTTACCCTGCCGAAATTGCCTCGCCCGAGGTCGTCAACTTCATGCTCTCGGCCAAAGGACTTCTCTGCCTCACGATGGACATGGACGAGGCTCTAAAGCGGGGCTTCTTTCCGCTCCCGAGCAAGGAAGGTGAGACGAACTTTCTGGTTCCAGTTGATTACAGCGAAACCTTCACCGGGATAACAGCGGAGGAGAGGGCCCTAACCGCCCGAAAAATCGCCGAGGGGCTGAGTGTTAAGGCCTTCCGCTACCCGGGCCATCTGCACCTCCTTGGAGGGGTGGGCCTCAACAGGCGGAGGGGGCACACCGAGAGCTCGCTGGAGCTTATGGAGTTCCTTGGTTTCAAACGCTACGCCCTGATAGTGGAGATCCTCGACGAGGAAGGCGACTCCCACAACAGGGACTACGCGCTCAACTTCGCGAGGGAGCACGGTTTGCCAGTCCTCACAACCGACGACGTCTGGAAGGAGTTCGTGAGGAGGAAGCAACTGATAAGGGTTTACGCCAACGCAAGGCTACCGACACGCTACGGCGAGTTCAGAATCATAGCCTTCGACAACGAGCTGGACTTCAGGGAGCACGTGGCGATAGTGAAGGAGCCCTACGGTGAGGTTCCGCTGGTAAGGATCCACTCGAAATGCCTGACCGGGGACACCCTGGCCTCTCTCAAGTGCGACTGCGGCAGTCAGCTGGCCCATGCCCTAATGATGATAGCCCAGGAGGGGGGCATACTCCTCTACATGGACCAGGAGGGCAGGGGAATAGGCCTGAAGGAGAAGATAAAGGCCTACGAGCTCCAGGATAAGGGCCTTGACACGGTTGAGGCAAACGATGCGCTCGGCCATAAGGCCGACGAGAGAACCTACGAAGCTGCGTTCCAGATGCTCCGCGCTTTGGGAGTCTCCAAGGTCAAGCTAATCACCAACAACCCGGCAAAAGCCAAAGCCCTCGAGGAGTTCGGAATCGAGGTCGTTGAGATCATTCCAGCTCCGGGCGAGGTTACGGAGCACAACAGACCTTACCTCAGGGTGAAGGCTGAGAAGCTCGGCCACAGGCTGCCCTTCGAGGTTTAGGAGGTGGTTTGATGGAGGTAAAAACAATCGAAGGGGCCTTTATAGGAAAGGGCCTGAGGATTGGCATCGTCGTTGCCCGCTTCAACGACCTCCTCACCGAAGAGCTCCTTAAGGGAGCACTCGACTGCTTCGAGAGGCATGGCGTGGAGAGGGTAGACGTCGTGAAGGTCCCGGGTTCCTTTGAGATACCGCTCGCCGCCAAAAAGCTCGCCGAAAGGGGCTACGACGCGGTTCTGGCCCTCGGTGCTGTTGTTAGAGGTGAAACCAAGCACTTCGATCTGGTTGCCAATGAGGTTGCCAAGGGCGTTGCCAAGGTTTCGCTCGACACGGGCGTTCCTGTTATCTTCGGCGTGATAACCGTGGAAGACGAGCTCCAGGGCTTCAACAGGGCAGGGGTGAAGAGCAACAAGGGCTTCGAGTACGCTATGGCAACGCTGGAGATGGCGAACCTCATGAAAAAACTCAGGGACTGAGCCAAGCCAGCCCCCACCCCTTCCTTTCTTTCACTATCCCGATTGCGAGCACCTTCTTCTCGAAGGGCAACTCCATAGCCTTCTTGGCAAGCTCCCCAGAGCTCTCAAAGGCCGGGAAATCCAGCTCGGTGAAGCCCAGGTTGTAGGTCGCTGTAACAAAGGCCTTCCCCTCCTTCAGCCCCAGCCTCTTCACCCAGAACTCGTCCCTGCCCGCGAAGCCGAGCCAGCCCTTCCCGCCGGTCCCGATTATTCCGGCTATCCTCGGCGTGCTGTAATCGTCCCTCTCGTAATCGAGGGCGTCCAAAACGTGAACCAGGGCCTTCTTGGGGCTCTCCCACTCGAGGGCCTGGGCAATGAAGTCCGTCTGGAGACCGTTGGTGACGACGGCGTACTCATCGAGGAGCCTCACGACGGGGTAGCTGACGTATGGGTTGTCGGTCTCGGTTAGGTTCTCGATGTAAACTGCCCTCCCTTTAACGATTGCCTTCCTCCTAGGGAAGGAGCGGGAGCAGAGGAGGTAGAAGGCGAAGGGCTTGCCTTCCATCAGACCGATCCCAAGGGTCCTTCCCGTGTAGGTCAAGTTACCACCTCCTCAAGCCTCTCCTCCCCGAGGGCGAGCCTTATCTCCCGCGCTATCCTCCTGCCCACGCTCATCGGCTCGTCCCAGTAGAGCCGTCCGTACCAGTGGAGCGCGTTGGAACCGCCGTCTATCCGCGAGGCGAAGCCTATCGCCTTGAAGTTTCCATCGTAGGCGAAGTGGAGGGCGAAGGGACCGATTACCCCAGGTGGCTCCAGCTTTTTCATCGCCTCAACGAAGGCCAGGCCGTAGTCGTAGAGCCTCGGCAGGAGCGACTCCCTCAAAGCGACGCCGACGTTCCCCGCTATGGTGTAGGGGAGCGGTTTTACCGGCCAGCGGGCGTTTCCATCGGCTATAAGCACTCGCTCATCGACTCCGAGGAGCTCAAGCCTTTCCAAAATCGGCGAGTAGAAGAAGTGGACGTAGAGGTAAACGCCAGGTATGAACTCCTCGATTCTGAACTTGGCCTCGATGTTCCCCAGTCTCTCCTCAAGCTCCCCGCCCTTGGCCAGAAAGTGCCCGCTCCCTCCCCTCGGGCCTTCGATGCGGACGAAGTAGAGCCTATCCTGCCTGACCTCCTCTGGTTCGATAACCTCAACCCTAGGAATTCCGGCCGCGTCCAGGGCCCTGTCCTGCAGTTCAAAGGTCGTCTCCCACTTCAGAAAGCGTTTGTTGCCGAAGAACCTTGCTTTAGCCTTCTCTATCCCCTCAAGCCCGAGGTAGGCGACGAAGGAGCCGTGGGGGATCACTATCCCATCGTCCTCAAGGATCGCGCCCATGTCTTCCGTGACGATGAGCTCGTCCGCGAGCCTCGTGGAGGCGTAGAAGGCCCTCCTTTCGGGCCTCACGTAGAGCCTCGTCCTAAACCCTTCGTCTTTGGCCCCAAGGAGAATCTGGAGGGAGGAATGAGAGGCTATCGTCGAGATAATCATTCAATCACCTCCGAGAGCTCCTCCCGAGTCAGAACCATTTCCTTTTTCGCGACGCGCATCGTGTCCCCGCTCAGCTCGTCTATAACGGTCAGCCGGCCATCGAGCCTGCCGAACTCGAGCTTGAAGTCAACGAGCTGGAGGCCCTTTGAGGAAAAGAACTCCCTCAAGATTCTTGCCACCTTCCTCGTCGTTTCCTTCATCTCCCCGACTTCTTCTTCGCTCGCGATTCCAAGGGCGACCACTGCCTCCTCGGCTATGGGCGGGTCATCGAGGGAGTCGTCCTTCAGGGTGAACTCAACTACCCCGAGCCTCTGGAATGGCTTTGCCCAGCCTTTATAGCGCCTCAGAAAGCTCCCGTAGGCGAGTTCCCGATAAATGACCTCCAGCGGAATCCTCTCCGCCTTCAGAAAGCGCGCCTTTCTCTCGTCAATCCGCCCGACGAAGTGTGTTCTTATCCCGTTCCTCTCAAGGAGGCGGAAGAAGAACTCCGTCTGCTCCAAAACGAGGCTCCCCTTTCCCGCCATCTCACCGATTACCTCGTTGCCCCCGCTGTCCTCCCGGCCGTTCCTGCCAAGGACGGTGTCCTTGAAGTGGAAGATTAGGTACGGGCCGTCCTCGTAGACGTCCTTCGTCTTGCCAGAGTAGACGAGCTCCAAGCTCTCACCCCTTCCGGAGCATCTCTTGAATGAGCTTTATCGCGCAGAGGTCGCCGCACATCGAGCAGGCCTCTGTTTTAGTCGGCCTTTCCTTCCTTATCTCGACGAACCTCTCCCTGTCCCCGCTCAGCTCGAACTGCTTCGCCCAGTCGAGCCTGCCCCTCGCGGCGCTCATGAGGTAGTCCTTCCTGAAGTCCGCCTCGAAGCGGGTCAGGTTTACGGCGTGGGCCGCTATTCTGGCAGCTATGACCCCCTCGCGGACATGCTCAACCGTCGGAAGTCCGAGGTGCTCAGCGGGCGTTACGTAGCAGAGGAAGTCAGCCCCGTTTAGAGCGGCTATCGCCCCGCCTATGGCCGCGGTAATGTGGTCGTAGCCCGGGAAGATGTCCGTGACTATTGGCCCAAGAACGTAGAAGGGCGCGTTGTCCGTGGCAACTTTCGCGAGCTTCACCTGCGCCGGTATCTGGTCTATGGGCACGTGGCCCGGCCCCTCGACCATTGTCTGAACGCCGGCTTCTCTGGCTTTTTTAACGAGCCTCCCGAGGGTGTAGAGTTCCGCCATCTGAAGCTCGTCGCCGGCATCGGGAAGTCCACCCGGCCTAAGCCCGTCGCCGAGGCTCAGGACGACGTCGTACTCCCTAGCGAGCTCTAGGAGGTAGTCGTAGTCCCTGTAAAACGGGTTCTCCTCGCCCCAGTGGAGTATCCACGCCGCCAGAAAAGTCCCGCCGCGCGAGACCATGCCGACGATCCTCTTAGTTCTCTTCATCTTCTCGACGACTTCCTTAGTAACGCCAACGTGTATCGTCGTGTAGTCAACGCCGTCCCGGAAGTGCTTCTCAACGGCCCTCCACATGTCGTCCTCGCTCATCTCGATGATCGCCTTTCCTTTAGCCAGCATCTCCTCGGCGGCCTGGTAGATTGGAACCGTCCCAATTGGAACATCAACGGCGTGCATTATGGCCTTCCTTATGGAGTCGAGGTCACCGCCAGTGGAGAGGTCCATTATCGTGTCGGCGCCGTACTTGACGGCGACCTTGGCCTTCTCTATCTCGGCCCTGACATCGACGATGTCGCGGGAGGTGCCTATGTTTGCGTTCACCTTGACGCGGACAACGCTTCCAACGGCGACCGGCTTCACCCAGTCGTGGCGGACGTTGCGAAAGATGACGGTGTGTCCTTTCGCCACGCTCCTCCTGAGCTTTTCGGGGCTTATCCCCTCCCTCTCGGCGATGAACTTCATCTCCTCCGTGATTACCCCGCGTTTGGCCTCCTCAAGCTGGGTCATTCCCATCACCCGGTTTTAAAACCCCTTTATAACAAAGTTTTTAAATTTCAAAACCTAGTTTTGAACGGGCCTTAAAAGGTTTTTGGATCGCTCGATCGAAAACTTTTTGAAGTTGTAAATAAAACAAACTACCGGGGTGACCAAGTGGGAAGAGTTCTGGCAGTCCTTCTCCTAATACTAACCATAGTATTGGGGGCGGTCTTTGCCGCCTCTCAGATTCCAGTGGAGTCCGCCGAGTACTATGGTGCACAGGTGGACTACTACAGGAGCTTTATCTTCGAGCCGTCTTTCGAGGTCAAACTCCCGACGGACGATTACGCATCGGTCTCCGTCTCGGCCCTCATGCCCAACGGCTCTCTGAAGTACCTGGGCACCTACTCCGGAAGGGGCAAAATTCAGATAGAGTACAGGACGATACTCGGCGTCATGCGCGATTGGAACCGCTATCTGGTCGCCAACAACCTCAGCCCCGACAGCGTGAAGCCATCCCTCCTTCTCCTCGGAACCGTTCAGGACGAGGAGGGCAACCTGGACTACTTCATGACGACCGTTCCAATAGGTGTTGAAAATCTGCTGAAAAACCTGTGGGTCAGGATTGACATCGACGAGGACGTCGTGGGGAGGCTCTACGGGAAAGACAGAGTCAAAGAGCTCCTAAAAGAGCCGGGAGAAGCTGGGACCTCAGCGGAGATAGAACCTAACACACCGCTGCCGGAGATTGGAAAACCGCAGTGTTCACCTGAGTTCTGGGTAGGCGGTGACCGCTCCAGGTACTGCTTCGAGTGGCTTCCCGAAAAAACCCTCGGAAGGGCAAGCATCATTCCCGTGGCGGCGTTCCAGGTAACCGGGGACACGAGCAAGATAAACGACATTGCCATCTCCCTAGATTACAGTGCGGTAACGACAAACCGGGCCGAGCTAGCGTTCTCGGCGGTGGGAGCGGTTGAAACCGAAAACGCCGGCGGTTCCGTGGAGGGAAGGATACTCGGTTACTCGTACACGATAAACAAAAACTCGCTCAGGATTCCTAAGTCTGAAGTGAGGATATGGGGACCCGAACTCGTATCGCCCTCCGTCATCGGGGCTGGGATTAAGGGCAGCGTAACGTTCGCCAAGTACCGGCTTTACAGGGTTGATTACATAAACGGAAGGCCCGAGCACTACCGTCCCTTTGACATTTACGCGTACGTTGTCCTCGGAAAGCCCGACGAGAAAAATATGGAACTAAGGAAATACGTCGAACCCGGCTGGCCCGACAGGGAGGGTGGACCGATGAGCAGGACAATGTGGTTCGTTCACCGGTACTGGAGAGAAGCGATAGAAAATAGTGGTCACGGTGGTCTCAGCATTTCCACGTTCACGGTTAGGCAAGAAGTCAGCACCCTACCATTGTTTTCCGCCTCGGCACCCGTGCTCGGTGTCATCGGAAAGGGCGATGTGAAAGTCTCACCATTTACCCTCGCCGTTGCCATTGGACTTACTAAAGAGACGAGCGTGTCATCACTCGTCAATGTGGACGTTGGCTTGAAGTATGAGCACCGTAATGACACGGTGAAGGTGAGTATCTACGCCAGCAAAGTGCTGTTCGACTACAGGGGTAACAAGTACCCCCTAACAGGAATGTTCGGAGACATCTTCATTCCTGGAAATTCTGGCTACAACCCGCCCTGCGACCCGCGTACAGGTTACTGCCCGGAAAACATCTCTCCAGATCATGAACACTGATTTCTCTTTTTTCACCACCCGTGTTTCCCGCGGTTTTAAAACCCCTTTATAACAAAGTTTTTAAATTTCAAAACTCAGTTTTTACCGCGGCTTAAAAGGTTTTGGGTGGTGGCGATGAAGGAGATGGAGATAAGCAGGGCGATAATCGAGGCCTACACGGCCGAGCTTCTCGAAAGCCTGAGCCTCGACGTCGCTATTGTGGGCGCGGGTCCTTCAGGAATGGTCGCCGGCTACTACCTCGCCAAAGGCGGTGCAAAGGTGGCAATCTTCGAGAAGAAGCTCTCCATCGGCGGCGGAATCTGGGGCGGCGCGATGGGCTTCAACAGGATAGTCGTCCAGGAGGAAGCCAGAGAAATCCTCGACGAGTTCGGGATAACTTACAGGCCCTTCAGGAACGGCCTCTACGTTGCCGATGCCATTGAGACGGCAACGACGATAGCGAGCAAGGCCGTAAAGGCAGGAGTAAAGTTCTTCAACATGATAGAGGTCGAGGATCTCGTCCTGAAAGAAAACCGCGTGGCGGGGATAGTCATCAACTGGACGCCGGTTCTCATGACGGGCCTCCACGTGGACCCGCTCACCGTCGAGGCGAAGTTCGTAATCGACTCAACCGGTCACGGGGCGCAGATAAGCCAGCACCTCGTTAAGAGGGGCCTGCTCAAGGTTCCTGGAGAGGGCCCGATGTGGGCCGAGAGGGGCGAGGAGCTCACGGTCAAGCACACAGGGGAAATCTTCCCCGGCCTCTACGTCACCGGAATGGCCGCGAACGCGATAAGCGGTGCCCCGAGAATGGGCCCGATATTCGGCGGAATGTTCCTCAGCGGGAGGAAAGCGGCCCTCGAAATCCTCGAAAAGCTGGGGTGATGGAATGGCCGTTTTGATTGTAGCCGGCCTCGACACCGGCGGGGGAGCGGGCCTTAAAGCGGACATCGAGACGGTCTCGGCTCTGGGTGAGCACCCGCTCCCGATTCTCACAGCGGTCACCTACCAGAACCCCGAGAGGGTTTCCGGCTATTTTTCCATACCAGTGGAGGCCTTGAGTGACCAGATACGGGCCGTTAGGGGGCACTTCGATATCAAGGCAGTCAAAGTGGGCATGCTCGGGAGCGGGGGAATAGCAAGGGTCGTTGCCAAGGAGACGGAGGACCTAACGAGGGTCTTCGACCCGGTGATGGCTTCGAGCACCGGTGAGAGGCTCATCGACGACCTCGGGTCGCTCAAGGTTCTCGTGAAGGGCTCAATAGTTACCCCAAATGTCCCGGAGGCCGAAGCTCTAAGCGGTATTGAAATCCGCTCGATCGAGGACATGAGGGAATCGGCGAGGGTCATAGCCCAAACTCTGAAGGCGGAGGCGGTAATCGTCAAAGGCGGCCACCTGAACCTAACCGACGTCCTCTACTGGAACGGGGAGTTCTTCGAGTTTCCTGGGGAAAGGGTTGATGGCTTCACCCACGGGACGGGCTGTGCCTTCTCGTCAGCCTTGGTCGCTTTTCTGGCGAAGGGGTTTGAGCCTCCCGAGGCAGTGGAAAGGGCCAAGCGCTTCGTTGAAGGTACGATAAGGTTCTCAAAGGCCGAAGCAAAGGCCGTCAATCCCCTCTGGAAGCTCCAGAGAGATGCCTACCGCTGGAGGGCCAGGGAAGAGCTTGAAAGGGCAGTTCAAGAACTCGTGAAGTTCGGCGAAAAACTCAACCCCCACGTTCCGGAGGTGGGCACTAACTTCGCGCTGGCGACTGCCCTTGGAGAGGTCTTCGCGGTGAAGGGCAGAATCGTCCGCTACGGGAAAACGGTTAAGCCCGTGGGCCCGATTGAGCTGAACGCCAGCGACCATCTGAGGAGGGCTTTGCTCAAGATGCGCGAGTTCTACCCCGAGGTAAGGGCCGTCCTGAACCTGCGCTACTCCAGGAAGCTGGTGGAGAGGGCTGAACGGCTTGGCTTTGTCGTTTCATTCTACGACAGAAGGGAGGAGCCCGAGGAGGTTAAGAGGGCCGAGAGGGGGACGATGGAATGGGGAATTGAGAGGGCAGTGAAGAGAGCAGGAAAAAGGCCAGACGTAATCTACCACCTCGGGGACTGGGGCAAGGAGCCGATGATCCTGATCTTCGGGCGGGACGCGCGGGAGGTGGTGGAGAGGGTCAGGGTTCTCCT
Organism: Thermococcus sp. MV11; assembly: GCF_012027285.1. Classification (NCBI taxonomy): domain Archaea; kingdom Methanobacteriati; phylum Methanobacteriota; class Thermococci; order Thermococcales; family Thermococcaceae; genus Thermococcus; species Thermococcus sp. MV11. The sequence continues at coordinate 515,132 of NZ_SNUD01000001.1, read as the reverse complement.
TTCTCTCTCTCCTCGATGAAGACCCTCACGTGCTCCGGCGCTCTCTCCTTTATCTCCTCAGCCAGCTCCCGCCGGTCAAGATAGGTTCTGAGAAGGATTTTCCCCCTAAGCCAGGGGTTTTTGATTCTCTCCGCGGCCCTTAGGGCATCTCCGTAACTCCCGGTGTTCAAAAATCCAAGGGCGAGGTTCCACCAAGCGGCATCGCTCCCGACCTCGGCGGCTATTGCCTCTCCTCTCCCAGGCCTTCCATCGACGGCATATAGGTAGGCCAGATGAGACAACATCTCGGGGCGGTACGGCTTTTCAAGGAGGCGGTAGAGACTTTCAAGCCTCCCAGGTTTGTCGTGGATTCTGAAAAGGGCCTGCCTGTAGTGGTTGGGGTTTTCGAGCGAGTCGAGGACACACTTTGCCCCCTCCACACTCCCCCGGAACAGGAAGTTCGAGGCCGTTCTCAGGACTTCCTCCACCTCCCAGGGGGCGTAGGCTGGCGGAAGGGCGTCAATATCAATCGGGTGGGCGTCGAGGAGTCCCCTCAAAAGGGTCCTGTATCGCCCAATTTTTCGGGGAGCGTTCACGAGGCCGTACCTGAGGAGCGTCTCCCGCATTTTCTCGAAGTCCCTGACTATCATCGCGAAGAGTCTCACGGTTGAGTCGAGCCACTCCTCCATGGGAACCTCGAAGTAGAGCTCTTGGTGTGGCCCATACCACTCGAGGGAGAGAACCTTCAGGGTTTTCCCGTTCCTCACCAGGTGCAGGTCTATCCAGGGGTCGTAGGAGCCGAGGCTCACCACGGGGTGCTCCTCAAGGAACGCATCGAAGTTCTTCCCCGCGAGGGCCTTTCTGTACGGGTCGTCCTCGAGCTTTCCTCTCCTCAGCTCGCCGAGGTCGAGGGGCGGCTTGACTTCGAGAAGGTGGAAGTTCAGCAACGCAAGCTCCTCCAGCGCGCTCCCAAGAAAGACGTCCGCCCCGAAGACGAGGAGGTCGCCCCGCCAGAGGCTTAAAATTCCGTAGTCGTCCCACTCAAGGCGGAGGTACTCAAGGAAGTCCCCGGTCTTCGCCAGCTCCGCGAGACTCTCAAAGAGAATTTCCCTCGTGGACCCAACACTCCATTCAACCTCCATAAGCTACCACCTTCAGGAGAAGCCTCACCGGCCGGGTGTTCTCAAGGAACGCCCGCTCAAGCCCGTGCTTTGAGCAGACCTCAAAGAGCTCTTCGAGGTCAAAGGCGAGGGAGCTTAGGAAGCACTCCTCGGCGCTGAGAAAATCTCCAAGGGGAACCCGTACGGCCGAATCTTCCGTCGAGAAGGTTACCCCTCCAGGGGAAAGCCCCACCACGCCGTAGAAGCCCGCGAACGACAGTCGCATTCCTTCATCAACAGGGTCCGCCAGTAGGCGCGTTCCGGTCAGCTCCGCCAGCTGGAGGGCCCTCCCGAACCTGCCCCTTGCGAGGGCGCCGATGCTTAAAATTCCTTCCGCGAATTTCAGGTAGTCCTCCTCGCCCCGGGCGATGAAGAAACCCCCGGCCGAGAACTCGACACTCGCCCTTGGTCGGGTGCATTCCTTAAAACGCTCCCAGGGTCCTGGGTGGAAAAGTGCACTCGTGAAGCTCCCGGGAACGCGGACCGTCTCGTCCACGAGGGCCTCCAGTGCGGCCTTCTTTATGCACTCCTTTGGGTTGTTATCCTCCGGCACGGCTCTGATTTCCACCCTCATACGATCTGAAGTTGGAATAAGCCTTTTAAATTTTCCGGTTATATTGGAAGCCCCGGAATCGGGCCGTGGATAAGTCTAAGCAGGGCCACGAGAACAGGCTGATGGAGGAGGTAGATCGCCAAGGTGTGTCTCCCGGCGAAGGTTACGAGATGAACCAGCGGATTCTCCGGCGTGGGCAGGCGGACCTTCCTCTCGCCGGTGGGATAGAAAACGCTCCCCGCGGTCATTCCCAGGAGGTACACCCCGAACCAGGGGAAGATCGGGAAGTAGTCGGGAGCGAAGTAGTCCTCGGGCGTGATGCCCAGGGGAAGGAGGAACAGGCCGTCGTGGAGGTTCCTTACCAGGGAATAGCTAAGGAGGAAAAAGAAGGCCCAGAAAAGGTTCTTTCTCCCGAACCGGTGAAATGGGATAGCCAGGAGCGTCGCCACGCCGAGGAAGTGGAGGATTCCAAAGTGAATCGTCATTCTGCCCGGGAGGAGTGAGGTGATCAGGGTTATGAGCATGCCAAGGCCGAAGAGCTTGATAAAGCGCCGGAAATACTTCCTGTATGGTTGGGGGTTTCTCTTTATCGCTCGGGAATAGCTTATCCAGAATGAGAGACCCGATGTAAAGACGAATATCGAGGCGGTGGTGACTGCGAAGGCGAACCAGAACGTACGGTGCCCGGAGTAGTTGAGGAAGAGCCAGAGGTCTGTGACAAAGTTTGAGACCACCATCATCGTTATTCCGATACCGCGCAGGAGATCAACCTCCCAGTACCGGCCCTTCAGGTACACTTCGGCGCCGAGCATAAGGTCTCTTGGGACTGATCCCTAATATCCATTTCGCCTTATAGGAGGACACATAGGACGTCGAAGAGCACCGCCCCGAGCCAGTGGAGGAGAAAGCTGGGGAGAAAGCTCCCGGCCCGAAGGTCGAGTTTGGCGAAGACTATTCCCGCCACGAACGAATAGGGAACCTCTATGCCCGGCTTTCCGATGTGGACGAGGGCGTACGGGACGTCCTGGGCGAGTATGCCGAGCCACTCGTTTCTCCTGGCGAGAGGGAACAGAAGTATCCCCCTGTAAAATGCCTCGTGGGCGAACATTATCGCCCCTACCGCCAGCTCCTTGAGCAGGAAGTCCAGGGGGCCGGAGAAGTCGAATATCGGGTAGTAGGCTTTCATCTCCGGCAGCGTTGCCCCGTAAATGCTCAGGGGCAGGGAGGTGATGAAGAGGAGCAGGGCCCAGCGGTACTCTTTAAGGGCCCCCACTCGAACCCCCAGCTCCCCCCGTTCGAAGCCTAGGGCATACGCCAAGACTAGGGGAAGGGCGAAGTAGAAGAGGGCGTTGTAAACCGCCCAGCTAAAAAGGTCACCGCCGCTGTACCTGACGGCGAGGATAAAGGGGAGCGAGAGGAGGTAGAGAGCGTAGGGGTTGTTCTTAAGCCGCATGGAGAAAAGTTTGGGAAGGAGGATAAAAGCCTTTCACTCCTCCTTGGACTCCTTCTCCTCGGCCGCCTTGGTCTTCTTCTTGCTGGTGGTCTTCTTGGTGGTGGTTCTCCTGGTCTTCCTGCCCTTGGTGCTCTTTCTGGTGGTTTTCTTGGTCTTCTTGGGCTTTTCCTCGGCCTTCTCCTTGGACTCCTCTGGCTCCTCTGACTTCTCAGCCTTCTCCTCCTGCTCTTCAGCTTTCTCCTCGACCTCTATTTTATCCTCCTTGACTTCCTCGGTCTTCTCTTCGGTCTCTTCCTTCTCCTCGGCCTTCTCGACGAGCGGCTCGCTGACTTCCTCCTCGAGCTCTATGACCTCAGTTTCCTCCTCTGAGGTCTCCTCCGGCGGCTTGAGAAGCTCCTCAACGGAGGGCTTGAAGGTTACCTCCTCGTAGCCTATGAACTTGAGGTCGCTCTCGAGGAGTATCTCGCCGAGGACGAGGGTGTTCTTGTCCAGATCGGCGTTGCTGAAATCGACGGTGACGTCCTTCTCGCCGACCTCGATGACCACCTTCTCTGGGTCGACCATCGGCATGCGGAGCTCTATGAGGGCCTTCACCTTCTCTATCGGATCCTCAATCTTTTCAACGACCTCGACCTCGTAAACCAGGTGCTTGCCCGCGTAGGGGTGGTTGAAATCGACCCTAACCCTGCCCCCGCTGACCGTCAGAACCTTCCCCTTGAGCTTCCTGCCGCCCTCGGTTTCTATTTCAATCGGCATTCCCGGGAAGGGAAGTATGCCCTGCCTCCTGAACTGTCCGAGGGTGAAGGTCTTGATGAGCTTGGGGTCGCGCTTTCCGAAGCCCTTCTCGGGCGGGACGATTATCTCGTACTTCTTGCCCACCTCAAGGCCTTCCAGCTGCTCGTCGAGGCCCTTGAGGACGTGGCCAGCTCCGACGGCTATCGGAACCGGACCGTAGATGCCCTTCTCGCTGTATATCCCGGCCTCCTTGGCGACCTCCTCGTGAGTGGTGTCGAATATCTCACCGGTCTCCTTGACCCTTCCGGTGTAGTGAAGCCTTATGACGTCTCCCTTCTGAACCTTCATCATCGTAACCTCCCTTTACTGCTCTACCCCGGATTGAGGGGGTTGCTTTTTAAGCTTTTGCTGGCTGGGGGAACCCTCCAAGCCACGCAAACCTGGCCAAAGGGAGGGCGATAACCTAATAAAAGAACCCTCCAAAGTTCCTCCGGTGGTGAGAAGATGGCCATAAGAGTGTACAACACCCTCACGAGGCAGAAGGAGGAGTTCAAGCCGCTCCGCGAGGGCGAGGTCAGGATGTACGTCTGCGGGCCTACGGTTTACGATTACACCCACCTCGGCCACGCGAGGACCTACGTCGCCTTCGACGTCATCAGGCGCTATCTCGAGCACAGGGGCTACACCGTTCTCATGGTGATGAACTTCACGGACATAGACGACAAGATCATCAAGCGCGCGAATGAGACCGGCGAGGACCCGAAGGAGCTGGCCGAGAGGTTCCTGCGCTACTTCCTCGAGGACATGAGGGCTTTAAAGGTCAAGCCGGCCGACATATACCCGCGCGTCACCGAGCACATGGAGGACATCATAGAGTTCGTCAGGAAGCTCCAGGAGAAGGGCTACGCCTACGAGGGCTCTGACGGCGTTTACTTCGAGGTCAGGAAGTTCAAGGACTACGGCAAGCTGAGCAAGATAAAGCTGGAGGATCTCGTGAAGGGCGCACGCGTCGAACCCGGGGAGGGCAAGAGGAACCCCGAGGACTTTGCCCTCTGGAAGAAGGCAAAGCCCGGCGAGCCGAAGTGGTCCTCACCGTGGGGCGAGGGGAGGCCCGGCTGGCACATCGAGTGCTCCACGATGAGCACCAAGTACCTCGGCGAGAGCTTCGACATTCACGGCGGCGGCAACGACCTCATCTTCCCGCACCACGAGAACGAGATAGCCCAGAGCGAGGCCTGCACCGGCCACGAGTGGGTTCGCTACTGGCTCCACACGGGATTCCTGATGGTGAACGGCGAGAAGATGAGCAAGAGCCTCGGTAACTTCGTGACTATTAGAGAAATGCTCGAGCGCTACGACCCCGAGGTGATAAGGCTTTTCATTCTCCAGAGGCACTACCGCTCACCCCTCGACTACACGGAGGAGGGCATGGAGCACGCGAAGAACAACCTCGAGAGGCTCTACAACACCCTCGAGAACATTCGCGTGGCGATGGAGAGGGCAGAGATTTCCTTCCGCTGGGAAAAGCTGGAGTTCGAGGCCTACGAGGCCATAAGGGACGCGAGGAGGAAGTTCTACGAGGCGATGGACGACGATTTCAACACGGCCGAAGCTTTAAAGGCCGTCTTCGAGGCGAGCAACGCGGTGAACCGCTACCTCACAGAGGTCGAGACCCCGAAGGAGAGCGTGCTGAGGAAGGCATGGGAGTTCTTCAGAATCGTTAGCGAGGTCTTCGGCATCTTCGAGGACTACTTCAGGGAGCAGAGGGCGGGCGAGGAGGAAGAGCTGATAAGGCTCCTCATAGATGTCCGCGCCCAGCTGAGGAAGGAGAGGAACTTCGCCCTGGCGGACAGAATCAGGGACGAACTCAGGAACCTCGGAATCCAACTCGAGGACACACCACAGGGGACTGTCTGGAAGAGGATCCGGGTTTGATCTCTTTCCCTCTTTGGCCGGGCTTAGTTTACTCCCCTGGTTTTTTGAGCCACGACCGGTCACCACACTTTCGAGAGCGTATTAATCCCAGAAAATATTCTGTTCCGATTCTCCCAGGATCTTATTGCAACTCAAGGCGATCTTTATACTCTTGGAAGGCATCGTGACGTTTCAATTCTCCCAGAGTCTTATTGCAACTCAGAAGGGCCTTATGAGAAGATTGTCCACGTTCCGGGTTCAATTCTCCCAGAGTCTTATTGCAACAGGGCGGGGATTCCGCCCGTTCGCCTGGTAAAGCCCTATGCAGTCTCGAATATGTAGGCCTTTCCGGAAACCTAACCGAAACCGGCCGATAGAAAAGCCCGAATCCACGGACCGGTACGAGAGCTTAACCCCCAAACTCGCCTTTAACAGCCCAATTTTCCCAATGCACAAAAACACACACCCAATTTCCGTGGCTGTTAAAAGGGCTAAAAGAGCCAAAAAACCAAGAAAACCGATTAAATCTGGAAAGAAACAATCGCCACAAGGCAGCGTCAGCTTTCTGCCGTCTCCCTGCTCCTCCAGATCTCTGGGGAAAATCCGTTATAGAATTTCAGCCAAACTGTAACATAACGTAACGATTTCAAAACCTTCGAAACCAATTTCCCAGGGCTTCGGAGAGTAGATTTCCGGGATATCCGGGACGACAGCGCCCCCTATCCCTAGCGCGGGTGTCCGAGCGTGATGCTGGCGGGACGGGCTAATTAAGACGGGCCAATCACCCCCGTCTTTTGCCACTTTTACGTCAAAGTTCCTGCCGCAACGCTTAAATATAACCTTCCCCCTGCTCCGTTAAGGGAAATCCAAATGAAGAAGTTTCCGGCGTATCTCGCTTCTTGGGAGGACATAGAAAGATGGGCCAAGGAAGGTGCCTGGAAGGTTCTAGAGGACGGCTGGAGGCCAGACGTCATAGTGGGCCTCGCCCGCGGCGGCTGGGTTCCGGCGAGGCTCTACTGCGACTACCTCGGCGTCAAGGACCTGGTTAGCCTCAAGGTCGAGCACTGGGGGGTCACGGCTACCCCTGACGGCAAGGCAAAGCTCAGGTACGGCACCAGCTACGACCTTAGCGGCAAGAAGGTCCTCATCGTCGACGACATCAGTGACACGGGCGAGAGCCTGACGCTCGCCAAGAACTACATCGAGGGCAAGGGGCCCGCTGAGATAAGGGTCGCCACGCTCCTCACGATCAAGGGCTCCCGCTTCAAGCCGGACTACTACGGCGAGGAGATCGACTGGGCGTGGATAGTCTTCCCGTGGAACTTCGTCGAGGACATGATCAACCTCGTTGGCAACCTCCTTGAGGAGAAGGAAGCTTTGACCACTGATGAAATCATCGAACTGTTCAGGGAGCTTCATGGCATAGAGGTGCCGAAGGGCAGGCTGGAGGAAGCCCTCCGCATGGCGGAGCGCAGGAAGGTTTTTAAGTTCAGGGAAGGCAAGTGGCGCAAAGCCTGAGGAAGTGGTACCTTGGACCGGGAGAAGAAGGTTCGGGAGATCAAGAACCACAGCGTCTACGCAAGGGAGATCTACGAGATGCACAGCGAGAGCATCGACGAGGTCATAGACAACTACGAGAGCCTGAAGGAGAACTACCTGAACGACCACTCAAGGGCAAGGATCGTAAGGATAGTATTCAACGAGGACAACGGCCTCCCCCTGGCGATAGAGTTCAACAGGAAGGACGATTCCTTCAAGGGCTTCACAATAGCTATCGGCAAGCCCCACATAAGGAGCGACTCGGAAGAAAGGGAAGAAACTCAGGAAGCACAGGGAGACTGAACGTAGAATCCCATCTCTATTCCCTTTTCACTCCATATTTCGTAGCTGCTCAGGTAGTACGTCGGGTTCTGGAAAAGCGCTGTCAGGTTCCTGTTCTCCCCTGCCACCCAGACGATGTAGTTCGCCCGGTTGTAGGGGTTCCTCACGGCCATTATCACGGCGGTTCCCGTGATGCTGCCGAGATCCCCCGTGATAACGGGGTCTTCCTCGTCCCCAGTCAGGACGTAGGAGTGGACCTCCCAGTCAGGGCTCTTCTCCAGCACCCAGCGGTCGCTCCCGACAGGGACGAAGCGCAGCGGGAAGCGCTCGTCCAGCTCATCGACGAGCGAGTTTGAGTAAGGCCCTCCGACCAGCACCATGTTCGATCCCAGGTCATCGCCGGTGACGTTCACGTCAGCCTTGATCGAAACCTCCACCGTCCCGTCCCACTGGGAGTAAAAGACCCTGAGGTTCTCGGCTATGGCCTCGGCCGTCTCCCTGTCCCTCTCCACTCCAGAGGGATCCGGATTCTGGGTTCCGTAAACGACTATGACCTCTCCCTCAACCGCGCCCCTGTCGAAGGCCCTCAGCGGTGTAACCGGGACGCGCTCGCTGTAAAGCTCCCACGCCTTATCTGGAGGAATCATGGTTCTCAGGTCCACGAGCATCTCGTCCACGTACTCCCCCAGAGGGACGGAGTTCTGGACGCTCATTGCCGTGTACTTCCTGTAAAGCTGAAGCACCTCGTCTATCCAGAACTCGCCCCAGGCCCTCTGGAGCCACACTGCTAAAGCCGCGTAGTCGGGGTCCACGTTGGAGAGCGCGAAGTCCAGCCAGCCGTCGGCAAAGCCCTCGTATATCATTCCCGTCCTGTCCCAGAAGTGAATGTCGTAGCGCGCGAGGTAGGGCATGTCCTCCTCTATGGTGTCCTCCAGGTAGGCCAGCGAGTAGGTGTCGCCGTAGCTGGCGTAGAGACCCGGCAGGGTAATGTCGTGGCCAAGCTCGTGGTAGACGAAGCCCAGGTAGATAAGCTCGTCAAGGCCCGTGTTGTTCACGTAGTCCCTGTTGAGGGGCAGGCCGAACATCGTGTCCCTCGCCGTCTTGTAGCTCCAGGCAGTCCTCTGGGGGTCGCGTCTCACGAGCGGCACCATTCCCCCGGCCCCGTATATCTGGACGCCGTCCCTGACGGGGTTGAAGCTGTGGCCGTGTATCGCCACCAGGAACGGGTGCAGGAACTCGAAGCGAACGTTGGAAACGTCGGTGTAGCGGCCCATGAACCCGTCTGGTGGCAGGAGCGAGAGCGCGTTCGTGTATATCCCGAGGTCTTCCCAGTAGTAATCCTGGTGGGTTCTGTAAAAGGTCATGAAGTCGCTCTCCCTGGCGAAGTCCCTCAGGGCCTCGATGAAGTCAAGCGTCCAGGGGTCGTTGATGTTTCCCCAGGGCTGGAGCTCGGGCGGTTCCGTGCAGAGAAGGAGGTAGTATTCGGTGTAGAACAGCCTAAGGTCCCTCTCCGAGATGGAAGAGGTGTTTTCAAGGTGCTCCCGCAGCATCTGAACCGCGCGGTGGTTCCTGTAGGGGGCGAAGTAACGATCAACCTCATCGAGGTAGCCCCCGCGATCTATGACGAAGGGGTCGCTCCGGCCAAAGGCGAGGTAGTAAACGACGCTCAGCAGCTCCGAGTTGGGGCTTATCTCAACGCTCACCTTTCCGGGCACGTTGTAGCCAGCTGCCTGCGGTGCGGTGGTTGCAATGAGGAGTGCAAGGATTATTAAAACCCACAGTCGCTTCATCACGACACCCGGTGGTATTTTGGACGACGGGTATTTAAAGCTTCCGACAGCTTTTAAAGCACGTGAGCGAACCGGATTCGGGTGACCGAAAATGAGGGCGGGAAGGATTGCAGTGGTTATTCTCACCGCGATGATGCTGGTGGGCGCGCTCGTCCCCCTGTCCCGGGCATCACCCGAAAGGCCCCTGGTGGTGACGAGCATAGCCCCCCTCGCCGCGATAGTCGGGGACGCCTTCGGAGACTCCGTTGAGGTCGTCTACCTCATTCCTCCCGGGGCGGATCCGCACGAGTACCAGCTGACCGCGGGCCAGATAGAGCTCCTCGGAAAGGCCAGTGTTATAGTGACGACCGGCGGCCACCTGCCCGTGGAGAAGAAGATAGCCGAACTGATTGATGAGGGAACAATAACCGGGGAGGCGCTTTTCCTCGACGACTACAGGCGCGAGGGCTTCCGCTATCTTCCCGAATACTGGTATAACAACAAGGACAATCCCCACGGGGTCTGGCTTGACCCCACCAACGCGCTGGCCATAGCGCGGGCAACCGAGAAGGCGCTCGAGAAGGCTAACCCCTCCGGAGCCGAGCTTTACAGGGCAAGGTACCGGGACTTCGAGAGCAGGGTTAGGGCGATAGTGGAAGCCTACAGGGCGCTGGTTGAGGGCAACAAAACCGCGGTCATTCAGATGCCCCCTGACCAGTACGCCATCGAGTGGCTTGGAATAAAGGCAACCGCCGCCATAAAGCCCGAGGAGGAGGTTCCGGCGATAGGTGTGGACGACCTCGTGCCAGCGGCCGAGGGAGCGGATCTCATAGTCTACGCCAGGGACAGCCCGGACCAGATGAAGGACGCGGCGAGGGAGCTGGCGGCAAAGAGCGGGAAGCCACTGGCAGAGATAACGGTCTTCTGGAGCGACAGGCCCTACACGGAGGTGCTGGTTGAGAACAGCGCGGCTGTTCTTAAGGCGCTGGGCGGAGAAAAGCCCGAAACGGGGCCCGTCCAGAGGGAGGACGTTGGACGGTACGTGCTGGTCTCCATCGTGGTGGGGCTCGTCCTCGGGACGGCCCTGGGAGTGGTTCTGAAGAAGTGACTTCATTTTTTGTTTTCCTGGCCGGAAAAATGAAAAATGGAATAATCACTCGCGCTTGTAGGGCCTTCCGTCCCACTTCGGCGGCCTGGCCCTGCCTATAATCCCCGCCACTATGATGAGGGTCATTATGTAGGGCAGCATCAGGATAAACTGCCCTGGGATTATGTGCTTCGGTGCCAGCCAAGCCGCCAGCGCCTCGAAGAACCCAAAGAGCCAGCCACCGATGAGCGAGATGAGGGGGTTCCAGCCGCTGAAGACCATGTTGGCGAGGGCTATGAAACCTCTGCCGCCCGACATCGTCTTGTGCACCAGCCCGAGCCAGTCCACGCTCATAAAGGCCCCGCCGAGGCCAGCCAAAGCGTGTCCATAGACCGTGGACCAGAAGCGGTACCTTTCGACGTTTATTCCGAGAGCGTCCGCTGCCTCCGGGTTCTCACCCACCGCCCTGACACGCAGTCCGAGGGGGGTCTTGAAAAGCACCCACCAGGTCACCACGGCTATTACTATGGTCACCAGGACCATCGGGCTGAGCTCCCCATAGGGGGTCGCCAGGTGCCACATCGTGGCGTCCTCTGGGAGCTGGTGCTGACCGGCGGTTCCCCAGTAGGCGAGGATTCCGAAGGGGACTATACCAAGCGAGAGGAGGTTGATGCCTATGCCCGGTATGACGTGGTCGCCCTTGAGGTAAACCGTGAGTGCCCCGTGGAGCATTCCGAGGAGGATTCCCACTATGACGCCGCCGATGAGACCGACCACCGCGCTTCCGGCTAGCTCGGCAAAGATGGCCCCAAAGAACGCGCTTATGAGCAAGACGCCCTCGTAGCCTATGCTGACCACTCCAGCCCTTTCGCTCCATGCGGCGCCAACGCTCGTGAGCACTATCGGCACCATGGCCATCAGGGAGGTGAACAGTATGGTGAGGACATCACCTGCGCTCATTGGGCAGCCCCCCTGTGGAAGGCCTTCTTAACGAGATCATAAAGGCTCGGCACGGCGACGGTTATGACGATTATTCCCTGTATGACCTTGATTATCTCGAGCGGAACCTGGGCCTCGGCCTGCATCAGTGCCGTTCCCGCGCGGAGCATTCCGAAGAACAGCGCCGCGAGGATTATGCCAAGCGGGTGGTTCCTGCCGACGAGAGAAACGCCTATTCCGTCAAAGCCGAAGCCGTAGATGTTCGCTCCTCCCTGACTTATGGCGTAGGTCGGGCCCTCGCCCATTATCTTCATCGCGCCGCCGAGTCCACTGAGCAGACCGCCGATGAGGAAGGACCACATGACAGCTCTCTTGGGGTTCATTCCGGCATAGCGCGCTGCTCTCTCGTTCATTCCGCTGGCGCGCATTCCAAAGCCCGTTGTGGTGTGCCAGAGCAGGAAGTACGTCAGCACAGAGGCTAGGACCGCGAAGATTATGGCTATTGAAAGGCCGTAGCCTATTTCAGGCATTCTGGCCTCGACTGGAATCCTTATCGTCTTGTTGGGGTCATTGGGGTTAGCGTAGGGTCCGACTATGAGCCAGAGCACGAAGAACCAGCCGATCCAGTTGAGCATTATCGTGGATATGACCTCGTGAACTCCGCGGTAAACCTTGAGAACCGCTGCAGGAAGTGCCCAGAGCGCTCCGAGAAGCATTCCCATTGCCAGCCCGAACCACATGTTGGGCCAGATGTTGGTGAATATCACCGCCGCTATTGCGCCGAAGTAGAAGGAGCCCTCAGCACCGATGTTGAATATTCCCGTCCTGGTGCCTATGGCAAAGGTCAGCGCGGTGAGCATTATGGGCGTGGCGTACTTAAGGGTGGAGGCTATGCCCCTCGTCGAGCCGAGAGCACCCTGGAAGAGCCAGTAGTAGGCCTCGAAGGGGTTGTAGCCGAAGGCTAGGAGGACGATTCCTCCGATGAGGAAGCCGACGAATATCGCTATGAGGCTTTCGACGAAGGGACGGAGGTTTATCGACCCGATGAGCTCACTTCCTGATTTCCTCATAGCGGATACCTCCCATCATCATTCCTATCTCCTCAGTGGTAACCTCTTCGGGCTTCACGATTCCCATGAACTCACCCTCGTAGATGATCCCCATTCTGTCGCTGAGCTGGAGGATCTCATCAAGGTCAGCTGAGACGAGCAGAACGGCCTTGCCCTCGTTCCTCAGCCTGATTAGATAGTTCCTTATGTACTCGGTCGATGCGACATCTACTCCCCTAGTGGGCTGAGCGGCGATGATAAACACCGGTTCCTTGCTGACCTCCCTCGCGACGATCAGCTTCTGCTGGTTTCCGCCGCTCAGGCTCTTCACCGGCGCCTCCGTCCCGGGGGCCGAGATGTCGAACTGCTCTATCAGCGCCCTCGCGTGTTCCCTGACCTTGCCCCAGTGGATAACTCCCCTGAAGCGCTGGAACTTCTTCCTCCAGTGGAGCCCCAGAACCGAGTTCTCCGTGACGGTCATGTCGAGGATAAGGCCCATGTGCGTCCTGTCCTCGGGTATGTGGGCCATTCCAAGGTCGTAAAGCTCCTTCGGACCCTTGCCCGTGACGTCATTGCCCTGGAGATAGACCTTCCCCCCCTCGACCTTTCTGAGTCCGGAGATGGCCTCAATGAGCTCCGTCTGTCCGTTGCCCTCAACACCGGCTATGCCGAATATCTCCCCCGCACGAACCTCAAAGGACAGCCCCTTGACTGCCTCTTCTCCCCTGTCGCCCTTGACCCTAAGGTTCTCGACGCGGAGTATCGGCTCTCCCGGTTCTTTGGGGGGCTTCTCTATCCTGAGAACCACGTCTCTTCCGACCATCATCTTGGCCAAGAGCTGGGGGGTTGCATCTTTGGTTTCAACGGTACCTATGACCTCGCCCTTTCTTATGACGGTAACGCGATCCGTCAGCTCGATGACCTCGTTGAGCTTGTGGCTGATGAAGATTATCGTCTTGCCCTCCTCCTTGAGCTGTCTCAGAACCCTGAAGAGCTCCTCGACCTCTATCGGGGTGAGAACAGCGGTGGGCTCGTCCAGGATAAGGACATCGACGTCGCGGTAAAGCATCTTGAGTATCTCTATCCTCTGCTGGACTCCAACGGGAAGGTCCTCAACGGGGACGTCGAGGGGGACCTGGAAGTTAAGGTCGTCCATCAGGCGCTGGAGCTTCTGCCGGGCCTTATCTACATCTATCTTGGAAAACAGTCCGTGACCCTCCATTCCGAGGATTATGTTATGAAGCGCGTCGAAAACCTCAACGAGCGTGAAGTGCTGGTGAACCATACCAATGCCGTGGGCGATGGCATCGGAGGGGCTTCTGAAGCGAACCTCCTCGCCGTTGATAAGGATTTTACCAGAGGTGGGGTGGAGCATTCCAAAGAGGATCTTCATAAGGGTGGTCTTTCCGGCACCGTTCTCGCCGAGGAGACCCAGAATCTCGCCCTTGTAAACGGTCAAATCAACCCCCTTGAGGGCCTTCGTGCCGTCGGGATATACCTTGACGATTCCCTTCATCTCGATTATCGGTGTCCGTTCCATTGCCGCACCTCCCTAAAGGTGAGAAAAGAAAGGGGAAAACTCAGCTGGCTAGCTCCATCATTTCCTGCCAGGTCTTGGCTTCTCTGACCTTCTGGATGCCCTCCTGGTCCATCGGGGCGGGCACTTTAATGACGCCGGCGACTATCTTGTCCTGGAGCTCCTTGACGGCGTCCCATACCCAGTCGGGAACCTGGGCCCTGGTCTGCTCGAGGTACTGCTTGAGCTCGTCCCTGCTGTTGAAGCCGAGATCCTTGAGCTTCTGCTGCTGGGTGTCCTCAGGCAGGGAGTCGAACATCGCCATGACGTCATCGACGGTGCTTATCCCAACGCCGCCCTCCTTGAGGCCAAGCTCGACTATGCCACCCTTGAAGTTGCCCTCGACGGCGTCCTTGACGGCGGTGTAAACACCGACATCAACGCGCTTCATCATGCTGGCTATGATGACGCCCGGCTTTATCCAGTCCTGGGCGGAGTCAACGCCTATCGCGAAGGGCGGTCCCATCTTCTTGCCCTGCGAGTCGAGGACCTCCGCAACCGCATCGAAGACGCCGAGGCCGGTGCCTCCAGCCACCTGGTAGATGACCCAGGCACCCTGGGCGAGCTGGGCCCTGGCAGCGGCTTTACCCTTGGCGGCGTCGTTGAAGGTTCCGGTGTACTGGTAAAGGACGTCTATGGCAACGTCCTTGCCCTCCTTCTGCTTGTAGTAGTCCTCGGCCCACTTAACGCCGAAGCGGTAGCCAGCCTCGAACTTGTAGAGAACCGGTATCTCCATTCCGAGAACGATTCCCACCTTGTCCTTGCCGTCGTTGGCCGCTATGAGACCAGCGAGAGCACCGACGAGGGCGGAACCCTCGTTCTCCTTAAAGAGAATGCTCATAACGTTGTCCTTGTCGGGAATGTAGCCGTCGATGATTGCAAACTTCTGGTCGGGGTACTCGTCGGCGACCTGCTTGACAGCGTCGGTCATCATGAAGCCGACCGCGATTATGACGAGGTACTTCTTCTGGGCGGCGAGGGTCTCGAGGTTCTTCACGTAGTCGTCCTCGCTGTTGCTCTGCATCTCAACCAGGTCAAGGTTGAACTCCTCGGCCGCCCTCTTGGCACCGAGATAGGCCATGTCGTTGAAGCTCAGGTCACCCCTGCCACCGACGTCATAGACGATGGCGATGGCGCCCTTGGTGGATTCTTCTCCACTGGGGGAAATGCAGCCGCTGGCCACGACGCTTATGGCCAGAAGGCCGATTAAAAACAGACTCAACCACCTTTTCATGGTAACACCCCGCGAGTTTTCAAAGGTATAACTCCGTACGGAATATATAGTTTGCGGTCACGTAAAAACCGAAAATTCGAGAAAGAATTTTAACCATTGAGTAAAAGTTTTTTGTGATGACAATGCTGAAGAGAATAGCCGAACTGGACTCGGGAGCCGTTTTAATAACTGGAGACGGGAAGAGACTTGCGAGGATATACATCAATGCATGGGGCAGGTCAGGAAGGCGCGTGCTGGCGGAGTATCTTCCGTTCCAGGTGGGGGGTGATGCTTACATAGGCAGCCCCTTCGAGAGCGACGACTTCGACGTCTACCTCATGGTGGACCCTCTATCGCGGCCCAAGGCGGAGCGCGAGAGGCTCAATGAGTGGCTGGCGAAGCACCGGGACAAGCTGGTGCTCCTCTACGAGCACAAGTACGTGAAGGACTCGATAACGCGCTATGAAATCCGGAACCACATCGACTACCTCATCGCCTACAAGCGCGAAACGGTGGGCTTCGAGAGGGTCGATGTGATGAGGCTCGAAAACGGCAGGGTGGTGGAGAGCAAGACCTACGTGAGGAGGTACTAGCGCGCGGTTTATTAAGAGATATGGCATGAACAGTGGAGCGCCCGATGACGAGTGGCTTCGGGTCTGAGCGGTGATGACACCAGCTATCGCCGAGGGCTTTATATACCGCCTCCCCCTCTCCTCTCCCGGTGGGAGCAATGTTCGGAAAGCTGAAAGAGAAGTTAGGCTCATTCGTGGAGAAGGTTTCCCAGACCGAGATAAGCGAGAAGGACGTCGAGAACGCCCTCTGGGACCTGGAGATAGAGCTCCTCGAGGCGGACGTTGCACTTGAGACCGTCGAGGAACTGAAGGAGAGAATAAAGGAAAAGCTCGTCGGCCAGAAGGTCAAGATAGGAACCAACAAGAAGGCCATAGTGGAGGAGGCCGTCCGCGAGGCCGTCCTGGAGGTTCTCACGCCTGAAAAAAGGATTGACCTCCTGGAGATGATACGCTCCAAGGAGGAGAAGCCCTTCGTCATAGCCTTCGTCGGCTTCAACGGGAGCGGGAAAACAACAACCATAGCCAAGCTCGCCCACTGGCTCAAGAAGAACGGTCTGAGCGTCGTCATAGCGGCGAGCGACACCTTCCGTGCCGGGGCGATAGAGCAGGTCGAGGAGCATGCAAAGCGCGTCGGGGTGAAGGTCATAAAGCACTCCTACGGCGCCGACCCGGCGGCGGTGGCCTACGACGCGATCCAGCACGCGAAGGCCAGGGGTGTTGATGTCGTCCTCATAGACACCGCCGGGAGGAACGAGCTGAACAGGAACCTCATGGACGAGATGAAGAAGATAGTCCGCGTTACCAAACCGGACCTTGTCATCTTCGTGGGCGACAGTTTGGCGGGCAACGCGGTGGTGGAGCAGGCCAAGCAGTTCAACGAAGCCGTTAAGATAGACGGGGTGATCCTCACCAAGCTCGATGCGGACGCGAGGGGCGGTGCGGCGCTGAGCATAAGCCACGCGATAGGCGCGCCCATACTCTTCGTCGGCGTCGGCCAGGGCTACGACGACTTAAAGCCCTTCGACGAGAAGTGGTTCGTGGAGAGGATTTTTGGAGAGGGGTGAATCATATACTCACTGCTAGACCCATGTGCACCACAATCGAGACGGCGATGAAGCTCGGGACGGCTGGGACCGCCCAGAGGGCTTTATCCGTTCTCCTCGCCTGTATTTTCAAAACCCTCTCCCCTCCATCAGCAGCTGACCGCAAGCCCGCTGAGTATTATCGTAATCACAACAAAACCTGGCAAAAGGCCCTCGATAGCGAGCAACGCCTTCTCTCCTTTTTCTTCCCCGAGCACAGCACCAACGCCGACGGAGATGACGGGCAGGGTCAAGAGAGAACTATCGGGGTTTATGAGGGAGACGAGAACCACCAGCAGAACGGGCACTCCAATCGCGAGACCCGATTTCTTCAGGGGGGCTTTCTTGAAGAGGAGATACATGACGAGCAAGACGAGAGCGGGGAGGAGAACGAGAATGACAAAAGTTAATGATGGTGAGTACTCCCTCCAGCATTTGATGACTCCACTGCTCAGATGAATCATTCCGCCTTTGATGTAGTAGTCGTCCAGCAGGGGTGCGTTGTATGCGAGGAAAAGCTCCCACGCCGTTGCTGAGGCAAGGACAAAAATGTGAAGAAGGAATTCTCTAAGTTTCACTGGCTCACCTCCTCTTTGGGACTATCCTGACAAGGTGAGTCCCGGAGCCCCAGTTGCCCCATGCAAGATAGTGTTCGCGCATGTCCCGTCCATCATGAACCACCACTTCTTCAGGGGGAACACCATTGGACATATCCTCCAATCCCAAAATAAACCTTTTGTTTAACGAAGATGTTTAAAACGAAGCTGAGTCCTGTTCCCCACTTTGTGTAACACGGTGTGATATCAGAACGTAAATTCACAGGCTCAGAAGCCTTTGAAGGTTCTCAAAGTCAACCCTCGCAGTCATGTCGATGTTTATGGGCGTGACGCTGACCTTTCTCTCGACTTTCAGAGCGTAGGCGTCCGTGCCCGGCTCGAACTCCTGGACGAGCCTGCCGACGATCCAGTAGTAGGGGTTGCCCTTGGGGTCTATCCGCTCCTCTATCGTCGGAGAATAGCGCTTCCTCGCGAGGCGCGTTATCGCTATGCCTGTTTCCTCGCTGGCGTCGCTCGGGACGTTCACGTTGAGCATGTCCACTCCTTCAGGCAGGCCCTTCTCGAGGACAGCCGTCGCTATCCTCCTCAGGAAATAAGCCGATACCGAGAAGTCAATACCCTCCCCCTCGCCGAGGGTCTTCTTCCACTCGACCTCGAGGCTTATAGCTACACTTGGAATCCCGTGGGTGGAAGCCTCTATCGCCGCCGAGGCCGTTCCGGAGACGGTTATCTCCGTGCTGAGGTTCTCGCCGAGGTTTATCCCGCTGACCGCCAGATCAAAGTCGCCGAAGCGGGCGATGGCAAAAATCACGCAGTCGGTCGGCGTTCCGTCTATGCCATACGCTATCTTCGCGCCGGGGACGTCCACGCGTTTGGCCCTTATCGGCCTGTGGAGGGTCATCGCCCGACCGCTCGCGCTCCTCTGGAAGAGCGGGGCAACGACGTAGACCTCTCCCAGCTCGCTCAGGGCCTTCACCGCCGCGCGGAGGCCGTTGGAGTAGATGCCGTCGTCGTTGGTGAGGAGGATTCTCATGGAATCACCTCAGGTCATCAGCTCTTGAAATCGCCGAGAGGCCCTCGCGTGGTGCGACCTTGAGCAGATCGGAATCGAGGGTTACTATGCCATCGAGTCCATAGTATTTTGCAGTTGCAAGGATTAAAGCGTCGCTTGGGAGAAGGCCGTGGGTTGTTACAATCGTAAGTGCCTCCACAATTATTTCGTTCGTTGTGTCTAGAAACTTAGGAAACGCAAGAAGAGGCAATATGGAGTCCACGAATTCGTTACCTGCCTTTTTAACCAGCTCTAGGTGCTTTTTTAGATCCCAGTAGCTCTTGCCAGTTTTGTGTTTAAGGTACATAAACAGCACTTCGTTGTAAACAACGTCGTTTATGAAAAGGGAGTATCTCCCCGTAAACAGTTTCTCAACGAGTTGCTCCGCCCCTTGGTTCCCACGAAAGTACTCAACAAACACGTTGCTGTCAAGGAACAAGCTCATCATACATTTCCGCCTCCAGCTCCTGCCAGGGTTTTGCTCCCTTCATGGTTCCTCTGGCGCGTTTAAGTGCCTCCTCAACGTTCAACCTCCCCTGAAGCATCGCCAGTTCAATCTTGAGCCTCTCGGCGTTTTTCTGAGAAGTTTTAATCACAACGTGGACCTCCGTAACTTCCTCCATCTTCTCACCAAGATGGAACTCAACCTGGACCGATTTAAACCTTCCCTCACCTTTAAAAACCCTATTCACCACCCGCTCTTAGGTGGGAGAATGACCTACTGGACGAGCGAGGACAACGTCGCTGGAAAGCCGGGAACGGCGCTCTTCATAATCCTTCCGACCATCGGCTGCTACCGCTTCAGGATTAACCAGGCCTGCTACATGTGCGCATATCCAACGGCCGCTCCCAAGGTTAGGTGGAGCCAGGACGCGATAGTGGACTACGTTAAGGAGGCTTTGAAGAAAATCGAGGGCAAAAAGGGCCCCTTCGCCGTGAGAATGTTCACCTCGGGTTCATTCCTTGACAACGGCGAGCTGAAGCCCGAGACGAGGAGGAGAATCTTTGAAATCCTGGCGAAGATGGACAACGTCGAGGAGATAGTCATAGAGAGCAGGAGTGAGCTGGTTCGCTACGATGCAGTCAAGGAGCTGGCCGAGATAGTCCCCGACAAGCACTTTGAGGTCGCTATCGGCCTCGAAACGGCCAACAATGATATAGCAGACGTCTCCATCAACAAGGGCAACACCTTCGAGGACTTCGTTAGGGCGGCGGAGATAACACACGAGGCAGGGGCGAAGGTCAAAACCTACCTCCTCCTCAAGCCCATCTTCCTGAGCGAGAGAGACGGTATAGAGGACGTCAGGGAGAGCATAATCAAAGCCGAGCCATACACGGACACCTTCTCGATAAACATAACGGACATTCAGAAGGGGACCCTCTACGAGAGGCTCTGGGAAAAAGGTGAATACCGCCCGCCCTGGCTCTGGAGTGCGGTCGAGGTCATTATCTGGGCTAAGAAGCGCTTCCCGAACAAGAGGATCCTCAGCGACCCCGTTGGGGCCGGTTCCAAAAGGGGCCCCCACAACTGCCTGACCGACTACGATAGGGCCATAGGCAGGGCCATAAAGAAGTTCTCGGCGACGCAGGACATCAGCTACATCGAGAACCTCAAGCCCGAGTGTCGCGAAAAGTGGAGCTACATCGTCGAGAACGGACTCTTGGACTGGCAACTGATAACCTGGTGAAGCCGTTTCGTTTTTTGAGCCTTTAACCGTTCTCTTTTCGGCTCGTTTATAACGTCCCCCGTGACTCCCTGATGTACGTTCCTGTACGCCCACGAAACCTTTAAATTTTGACAAACGTAAACGGGGTTAGCAAATCGCGGGTGATGATTATGGCAGATGTCGAAGGAAAGACCGTGGTCGTGAAGGAAAACTACCTCGTTACCGGGAAGGCGGAAGGGGTTGTTGAAATCGACGTGGACACTTTTCTCTGCAAGGGCTGTGGAATCTGCGTCGAGATGTGCCCGAGGAAGGTCTTCGAGTGGAGCAAGGAGCTGAGCGAGAAGGGCGTCCACTACCCAGTTCCCGTTCACGCCGAGAAGTGCGTCAAGTGCAAGCTCTGCGAGCTCCTCTGCCCGGACTTCGCCATCGCGGTAAGGTGGTGAGCATGATAATCCGCGGTGACGAGCCGGAGCAGGTCAGGCTCCTTAGAAAGCTCTACAAGCCCGGCAACTACTTCATGCAGGGCAACGAGGCGGTCGCTTACGGCGCGCTCTTCGCCGGCTGTCGCTTCTACGCAGGCTACCCAATAACTCCGTCGAGCGAGATAGCGGAGACGATGGCAAGAGAGTTGCCCAAGCTCCACGGCTACTACCTCCAGATGGAGGACGAGATAGCGAGCATAGCCGCTATGATAGGCGCCTCCTGGACCGGATTCAAGGTCATGACGGCAACGGCCGGACCAGGGTTTAGCCTGATGCAGGAAAACCTTGGCTACGCTGTGATGACGGAGACGCCGCTCGTTCTCGTTGATGTCCAGAGGAGCGGACCGAGCACGGGACAGGCGACGAAGGGAGCCCAGGGCGACTTCTTCCAGGCCAGGTGGGGAACCCACGGCGACCACCCGATAGTCGCGCTCTCGCCGACCAGCGGACAGGACGCCTTCTGGGAGGCGATAAGGGCCTTCAACATCGCCGAAAGGCTTAGGACGCCTGTTGTGGTCCTCTTCGACGGGATTTTAGCTCACACGCGCGAGCTCGTCAAGATTCCCGACGTTGATGATGTGGAGATAACCTACCGGAAGCTTCCCGCCAACGAGGAGGAGGCTAAGCTTCCCTTCGGAGATCCCCACGGGGACGGCGTTCCCCCAATGCCCCTCTTCGGTCACGGCTACTTCACCCACGTCACCGGCTCAACCCACAAGGAGAACGGACTGAGGGACGTCTACACGCCAGAGGTCCACGACAGGCTCGTGAGGAGAATCCACCGGAAGATAGAGAAGAACCGCGAAGTTTACGAGAAGTACGAGGAGCACTTCACGGACGACGCCGAGATACTCGTCGTCAGCTGGGGAGTCACCGCAAGACCGGCCCTCGGAGCCGTTCTCAGGGCGAGGGAGGAAGGGATAAAGGCCGGCCTCTTCGTGCCGAAGACCGTCCACCCGTTCCCAGGTGAGAGAATGAGGGAACTCGGAAAGCGCGCCAGGGCAATTCTCGTCCCGGAGATGAACCTCGGCCAGATGATTCTCGAGGTCGAGCGCTACGTCAACGACGACGTCCTGCTGAGGGGGGTCAACAAGATCGGCGGTGTGCCCTTAACAGTTGAAGAGATTCTGCGCGAGATAAGGGGTGTTGCCTGATGCCTGAGATTTACTCCCGCTACCCGATGGTTAAATACCTCAGGAAGGAGGCCCTTCCCACCGCTCTTTGTCCCGGTTGCGGTGGTGGAACCGTTCTCAACGCCTTTGCAAACGCGATAGACCAGCTCAAGCTCGACCCAAGGGACCTGGTCGTCGTCAGCGGCATAGGCTGCTCCGCCTGGATAGCCTCGCCCTACTTCCTCGCTGATACCCTCCACACGACCCACGGGAGGGCGATAGCCTTCGCGACCGGCGTCAAGGTTGGCCTTCCTGACAAAAAGGTCGTCGTCATAAGCGGCGACGGCGATCTGGCGAGCATAGGCGGGAACCACCTCCTCCACGCGGCGAGGAGGAACATAGACATAACGGTAATCCTCGTCAACAACTTCATCTACGGAATGACCGGCGGACAGGTCGCGCCGACAACTCCCTTCGGTGCCAGAACCACCACCAGTCCATACCGCAACATCGAGCACCCGCTGAGGATTTCGGAGACGATAGCGGCAGCCGGGGCCAGCTACGTCGCCAGATGGACCACAGCCCACGTCTACCAGCTCATCGAGAGCATAAAGAAGGCTCTAACGGTTAAGGGCTTCTCGCTCGTCGAGGTCATCTCTCAGTGCCCCGTCCAGTTCGGAAGGAGGAACAAGATGAAAGAGCCAGCCGAGATGCTCCGCTGGTTCCTGAAGAACTCGGTTCCAGTTAGCAAGGCCAGAAACATGAGCGAAGAGGAGCTGGAGGGCAAGTTCATCATAGGAGAGCTAGTGAACAGAAAGAGGCCCGAGTTCACGGAGGAGCTCAACAAGCTGATAGACGAGGTGCAGGAGCACTTCGGGCTCAAGGAGGTGTGAGGCATGCAGATTAGGTTCGCTGGCATAGGAGGCCAGGGTGTTGTGCTCGCCGGCGTCATACTCGGTGAAGCTGCTGCGATAGAGGGCCTCAATGTCCTCCAGACCCAGGACTACAGCTCGGCCTCGCGCGGCGGCCACTCAATTGCCGACGTCATAATCTCGAAGGAGCCTATCTACGACGTCATGGTAACGAGGGCCGACGTCTTGGTTGCCCTCCACCAGCTCGGCTATGACACGGTTAAGGACTCTCTCAGGAAGGACGGCCTCCTGATCATCGAAACCGACCTCGTCAGGCCGGATAGGGACTACGTAGGTGCACCTTTCACGAGGCTCGCCGAGGAAACGACCGGGCTGGCCCTGACGGTCAACATGGTTGCCCTCGGCTACCTCGTTGCGAAAACAGGCGTCGTGAAGAAAGAGAGCGTTGAGGAAGCTATTAAGAGGCGCGTTCCGAAGGGGACGGAAGAGATAAACATCAAGGCCTTCAGGGTTGGTTATGAGGAGGGATCGAAATGAGATACCCGTTTCCTGTCGGTAAGAGCGATTTCATTCAGGGCGACGAGGCCATAGCCAGGGCGGCGATTCTTGCTGGTTGCCGCTTCTACGCAGGCTACCCGATTACACCCGCCAGCGAGATTTTCGAGGCGATGGCCCTCTACATGCCGCTGGTGGACGGCGTGAGCATACAGATGGAGGACGAGATAGCGAGCATAGCCGCGATAATAGGCGCCTCCTGGGCAGGGGCGAAGGCGATGACGGCAACGAGTGGCCCGGGGTTCTCGCTGATGCAGGAGAACATTGGCTACGCGGTAATGACCGAAACCCCGATAGTTGTAGTCGATGTCCAGCGCGGGGGGCCAAGCACGGGCCAGCCAACGCTTGCAGCCCAGGGAGACATAATGCAGGCCATATGGGGAACGCACGGCGACCACTCGCTCATCGTTCTGAGCCCATCGACCGTTCAGGAGGCCTTTGACCTAACGATAAGGGCCTTCAACCTGGCGGAGAAGTACAGAACGCCGGTCGTTCTGCTCACAGATGCGGAGATAGCCCACATGCGCGAGCGCGTTTACATCCCAAGACCGGAGGAGATAGAGCTGGTGGAGAGAAAGCTCCCCGCCAACGAGGAGGAGGCGAAGTTCCCGTTCGGTGACCTCCACGGCGATGGCGTTCCGCCTATGCCCATATTCGGGAAGGGTTACAAGACCTACGTCACCGGCTTGACCCACGACGAGCGCGGAAGGCCTAGGACTGTTGAGGCGGAGGTCCACGAGAGGCTCATAAGGAGGATCATCGGAAAGATAGAGAACAACAAGCACGATATCATAACCTACAACACTTTCGAGCTGGACGATGCAGAGATAGCGATAATAAGCACGGGCATCGTTTCCCGGTCCGGCGTGAGGGCGGTTAAGATTCTCCGCGAGAAGGGAATCAAGGCGGGCCTGCTGAAGCTCAACACGATATGGCCCTTCGACTTCGACATGATAGAGGAGCTTGCCGAGCGCGTGAGGAAGATATACGTCCCGGAGATGAACCTCGGACAGCTCTACCACCTCGTCAAAGAGGGCGCCAACGGGAAGGCGGAGGTTGAGCTCATACCCAAGATAGGCGGCGAGGTTCACACTCCGATGGAGATAGTCGAGAGGGTGGTGGGCTGAATGTACCTGAAATCCGCTTACGATATTCGAGACAAGTACCTGAGGAAGGACATGCTTCCTACAATATTCTGTCCGGGCTGTGGAATAGGCTCGGCACTCCAGTACACGCTCCGTGCGATAGACGACCTCGGCCTCAACCCGGACGAGATAGTCTGGGTCAGTGGAATCGGCTGTTCCTCCCGCGTGCCTGGATTCGTCAACTTCGACGGCCTCCACACGACACACGGGAGGGCTTTGGCCTTCGCGACCGGCATAAAGCTTGCCAATCCTGACCTCAAAATAATCGCCTTCATGGGCGACGGCGATGCCGCGGCAATAGGCGGGAACCACTTCATCCACTCAATCAGGAGGAACCTCGACGTCACGGTGATACTCATCAACAACTTCACCTACGGAATGACCGGCGGCCAGGTCGCGCCGACCGCCCTTAAGGGCCTGCGCGGCACAACAGCCCCCTACGGCCAGTTCGAGAACCCCTTCGACATAGCTGACCTCGCGGTTTCGGCTGGAGCCAACTACGTGGCAAGGTGGAGCGTCTTCAACTACCTCCAGGGAATCAACAGCATAAAGAAGGCCCTGAGCAAGGAGGGCTTCACGCTGGTAGAGTTCCTCTCTCCGTGCCCGATAAGCTTCGGAAGGAGGAACAGAATGAAGACCGCTCCGGAACTGCTCCGCTGGTACCAGAAGATAACCGTCCCGCTGGCGAAGGCGAAGAAGATGCCGCCGGAGGAACTTGAGGGCAAGATAGTCATCGGCGAGTTTGCCGACAGGGACAGGCCCGGTCTCGTGAGGGAGTACGAGGCGTACAAGAGGCGCGCCAAGAAGATGATGGGGTGGGAGGAATGAGGAAGGAGATACTCTTCAGCGGCTTCGGCGGCCAGGGAGTTATCCTGGCGAGCGTTATCCTCGGAAGGGCCGCGGCCGTCTACGAGAACCTCTACGCGGTGCAGACCCAGGCTTACGGCCCTGAGTCCAGGGGTGGAGCGAGCAAGGCGGAGGTCGTCATAAGCGACGAGCCCATAGACTACCCCAAGACCCTCAAGCCGGACTGTGCGGTTTTCTTCTCCCAGGAGGCCTACAACAAGTACCTTCACACCGTCAGGGAGGGGGCGAGAATCATTGTGGAGGAAGAGCTCGTCCCGCACCGCGATCTGGAGTTCGAGAAGAAGCTCAACGTCATAGCGCTTCCGCTCACCAAAATAGCCGAGGAAACGACCGGGCTGAGCCTCACGATGAACATCTTGACCCTCGGAATCCTAACCGCCTGGACAGGGGTCGTGAGCAGGGAGGCGATAGAGAAGGCCGTTCTCGACGCCGTTCCAAAGGGTACCGAGGAGATAAACTTAAGGGCGCTCCGCAAGGGCTTTGAACTGGGTGAGAAGGCCAGGAACGGAGAGCTCTGACCCCTTTCTTTTCCCAAAAACTTATCAACCCGCACCCCCATTCTTTAACATGCTCATCAACGAGACCAAAGGAAGGGCCTGGCATGGGAGGGTTAAGCTGGCAGACACGTTCTTCCGGAGGTTCAGGGGGTTAATGCTGGTAAGGGACATCAATTATGCCCTCGTTTTTGTTCTCCCAGCTGAAACAAAGGCCAACGCCTCGATCCACATGTTCTTCATGCTGAGCGATATAGACGTCATCTGGCTCGACTCCTCCAGGCGGGTGGTTGATTTCAAAACTGCCAAGAAGTGGCGCGTCTACACCCCGAAGAAAGCGGCCAGGTACGTGATAGAGGGGCCGGTTGGAGTTATCAAGGCCCTGGACGTTGGGGAAGGAGACCTGATAAGCTGGACCCCCAGTGACGAGGGCAGGAAGAGCGTGCCCGTGAAGGTGCCGCTTCCAGGCAAGATATCCTTCGATAAGGGGCCCAACGGAATGGCTCTGACGGAGGGCGTAAGGGAGATAGAGGTTAGGAGGAATTAATTTTCGACAGCCTCACCAATAGTTTATTAGAGAGTCCTCAGAACTCAAACTCCACCCCGTTCTCGTCGCCCTCCCAGAGGACTATGCGTTTTAGCCTTACGCCATTGGAAAGGCGCTTCTCAACCTCCCCGGCTATCCATAGCGCAACGTTCTCGGTTGTAGGATTCTCGAAGATGCCGTTGAGGTTCCGGTGGTCCAGCTCCTCAAGGATTTCCTCGACGAGCTTTCTCAGCTCCAGGAAGTCCATGACGTAGCCGTTCCTTAGCGGCCCCTCAACCGCGACCTCGAGCCTGAAGGTATGGCCGTGAAGCTCCTCGGGCTTTCCATCTATGACCACGGCGTGAGCCGCTTCAAATTTAAAGCGCTCGACGATTCTGGCCCTCATGCAACCACCAAAAAAAGTTCCGGCGGTTTGATAAAAGATTTCCGTACCTCAAAGGGGCTGGCTTTAAGCGGGGAATGCTTTGATTCTAGCCGGTCCTATTATAGCGCACATTGCCCGCAATAGTTGGCAGGGGAAGGCTTTCTCTTCTCCCAGAGTCTTATTGCAACAGTATCTCAAAGACTTGCTCGACTTTGCAAGAGAAAGCTTTCAATTCTCCCAGAGTCTTATTGCAACGCAAGGCCATTTAGGACCGCATCAACCAGGCTCTCATAGTTTCAATTCTCCCAGAGTCTTATTGCAACCGTCCCAACCTGCAAAGCTAACGTTAAAGTGTCCACGTTTCAATTCTCCCAGAGTCTTATTGCAACGTTTTAGCCCCTCACCCTCTGTTTCCCCTATTTCAGTGTTTCAATTCTCCCAGAGTCTTATTGCAACTCAACCCCTCCCCCCTTCATCGTCCCCACGACGCCCGTTTCAATTCTCCCAGAGTCTTATTGCAACAGGCTGAGGATATGCTCGAGGCGCAAGAGAAAGCTAGGGTTTCAATTCTCCCAGAGTCTTATTGCAACTGACCTTGTACACCTTGCCGTCAATGTATACACGCGTGTTTCAATTCTCCCAGAGTCTTATTGCAACAGAGAGTAGCGGAATGGAATGCCGAGACCTACACCCTGTTTCAATTCTCCCAGAGTCTTATTGCAACAGGAGCACGCGCCAGCCCGAGGTCAGGGGCTCAATGAGTTTCAATTCTCCCAGAGTCTTATTGCAACTTGTTCAGGTAGTGCGTCGCTCCCACGCGCTCGCTCGCGGTTTCAATTCTCCCAGAGTCTTATTGCAACAAACATCTCCACAGAAAATTATCCAGAAATCATAGTCGTTTCAATTCTCCCAGAGTCTTATTGCAACAGGGCGGGAATTCCGGCCGTTCACCCAGTAAAGGCCTATGCAGTCTCGAATATTTAAGCCTTTCTGAAAACCACCGGAAAAAGGGGCCTCAAACGTCCTGAATTCAAGGGGCTTGTGAACACGTTTGGACCAAAACACCGCTCCCCGGCCGTTTTCTTCCCAATGAACAGAAACCTTCACGGGATCTCCCATTAGTTCACAGCGTTTCAAAACGCCGGAAACTCTCTCGCAGGGCAGGAAGACAAAAATGAACCGGTTTGTGCACGGAAGGAGTGTATCCCGACAGCGTCCTTCCCCTGTTCAGAACTTCGAAGAAAATTCGTTACCAAGTGCTGACTAGAATGCAACAGAAAGTTACAGTCTGAAAGATGCTAAAATCGGTTTCCTAAGGCCGCTGAGAACTTTGTTTCGGCAGAAAACTGTGATTAAAGGTGGAGTGCTTAAAAGGGGGCGGAAAAACGTGATGGCACCCGATCAGTACCTTATTCTCGGGTTGTACTCGAGGAGCATGAGACCGTTCTTGAATATCCTTATCGTCCCGCTCTCGGAGAGGCTTATGGCCATTGCCTTTGTCAGCTTGGTTATTCCGGCCGCCGCGATGTGCCTGCTTCCAAGTCCAGGCGGGAGCATCAGGTCGATGACCTTCGGCTCTATCTCCAGATACCTCCCGGCTGCCACTATCCTGCCGTCCTCCCTGACGAGGAACGCACCGTCGAGCTGGGCGAACTCCTTTATTATCTCCTTGCTGTTCCTGTCGAGGACGTTCACCTTATGGCCTTTGAAGGGGTTGGGAATCAGCTGGTGTGAGTGCCTGAGGACCCTCCTGGTATCTCCGATGACGAATATCGTCCCGACGGGGGTTCCTTCCCTACCCTCAACGCTCAGCTCGATGGCTATTTCAAGGAGCCTCTGAAGAACGTTCTGGTTCTGGGCGAAGAAGCCCTTCATCGCCGAGATGCTCTTCTTGACGGTCTTTATCCCTATGATTCCACTGGTCACGTAGACGAAGGAGTCTCCTTCCCCGAGAATGTCGTGCTCTATGAGGAAGGCCGATATCAGGTTTAGAATGTTGTTTAGATCCAGGTTCTGCGGTATCGAGACCCTCTTCACCCTCTCGTCCTCGACGTCGAAGGAGGAGCCGACTATGACTATCGTGACGTTGGCGTCAAGGAGCTTCTCAGGCTCTATTTCTTCAAGAACGACGAGGGCCTTGCCTCCCAGTTCCTTGACGATATGAACTGCGCTCCTCAGTAGCACATCGGGAATCTTCTGTTCCATACCCATCAGCCACTATTGTGTACTTCACGCGATATAAAAACTTACCTTTCATTCTGGCAGGAAACGTCAGTGACGTGGTGCCCAGAAAACGTTAAAACTGGCCGGGCGTAGTTCGGGTGGTGTGAGGAATGAAAGTTGTGGTGGCAATAACCGGGGCCAGCGGGTCTATCTATGGTCTAAGGCTCGTTGAAATCCTAAGGGAGATGGACCACGAGGTCGTCACAGTCGCATCGAAGACTGGCCTGGCGGTGCTGAAGCACGAGACGGGCATCGATTTCAAGCCCGACTATCAAGAGGACGATCTCTTCGCCCCCATAGCTTCCGGTTCTCACCCCTTCGACGCGGTGGTTATAGCTCCCTGCTCAATGAAAACGCTGTCGGCCATAGCGAACGGCTATGCGGACAACCTCATCGCTAGGGTCGCGGACGTTGCCCTCAAGGAGAGGAGAAGGCTTATCCTTCTCATCAGGGAGACGCCTCTCAACTTGATACATCTCCAAAACATGATGAAAGTTACTCAAGCTGGCGGGATAATTATGCCAGCTTCCCCAGGATTTTACACGAAGCCCAAAACTTTGGACGATATGGTAAACTTTATAATTGGAAAAATCTTAGATCTTCTTGGTATCGAGAACAACGTATACCCCCGGTGGAGGAGTTAGCATGGTCCAGCTCGATGACCTTGACAGGGCAATCCTCCGCATTCTAAAGGAAGATGCCCGACTCACCATCTCGGAGATAGCGGAGAGACTTAACCGCCCTGAATCCACGATACACTTCAGGATCAAAAAGCTCCAGGAGAAGGGAATAATTGACCGGTACACAATAGTCCTTGGAAAGGATCTCCAGCCGAAAGCCCTGGCCGTGGTGTACATACAGGCCGAGACGCCCATAATCGAGGACTTCCTCGAGAGATACATACTTCACATAATGAAGACCCTGTCCCTCCTTCCGAACGTTTTGGCCGTTGCGAGAAGTGGCAGAGATGGTGTTATCGCGCTTATAGGTGAGGAATCTCAGGAAAAGCTCAACCGCTTCGTTGATGAGACCATCAAGGTTCTCCCCACTCTCAAGCGGGTTGAGGTTCTGCCGATAACCGATATCACTAAGGGCAATGGCATCGTGGGCTTTCTGGTGGGCGTCTGATGGAGATCGAGGTCAAGTTCCGCGTCGCGTTCGAGCAAGCAAGGGAGGCGATAGAGTCTCTTGGGGCCGAGCTTGCTGGGGAAGAACTCCAGGAAGACGTCTATTTTTCAATCTCCTTGCCCGAACTCCTCCGGGTGAGGAAGGTGGAGAACATCGGGAGGGCTTTTCTGACCTACAAGCGCATAGCCGATCCAGGCAGGAACGAGGAGTTCGACGAGATCGAGGTCGAGGTTTCCGACTTCGAAAGAACCGTTGAGATTCTCAGGCGGCTCGGCTTCCAGGAGGATATCGTGGTGAGAAAAAGGCGTCTTGTTTATCGTCTCGGCGAGGTTACCTTTGAGCTGAGCGACGTCGAGGGGCTTGGAGCCTTCCTCGACATAGAGGTCATCTCCGATGACGTGGATGAGGCGAAGCGCAAAATCTGGAAGGTTGCTAGAAGGCTTGGACTGGGCGAGGAGGACGTTGAGCCAAGGCTCTACCAGGAGCTTATCCGTGAGGGGCAATACAGGTCGTAACGTAAAGTGTAAATATTTTGGATTCTAAAATATTAGGAGGCTAATTATAAGGAGGGGGCGGCTATGAAGCGCTGGAACTACAGGGCCCAAGGCTCTCTGGAGTATCTTTTCATGATAGCCGTGGCCCTTGTTATCGTCCTAATAGTTTTCCGTGTGGCAACTGGGTTGTCCACACCACATACGATAATGCTAAATGTAGACCCCCAAGGCATGACGCATCCAGTCGATGACTCGGGAAAGTTCAAAGTTGAAGCATGGCTTGAGGACAATGGAGACGGTACGTATAAAGTTGAGTACCGCATATGGGCCCTAAAAGAACGTCTTAACGGTGCGAAAGTTGAGTTGGTGTGCTTTGGAGATCCGCAACACGTTGCTGGTCTTGGCCTAATTGAACACGAAGGTGTCCTTGAGCCGGTAAATTACTGGGCGAACTACTGGACACCGGTTCCGAGGGAAGCGTTTCCATGCCAGGTGCAGTTTATTGTCTGGACGGAGGGACTGGGGTGAAGTGGGCCAAGTTTTTCGTTTTGCTGGTTTTAATCTGCTTTTCGATCTTTACAACACGCGTCTCAGCAAGCTTCGCGGTCTACTACGGCCAGATAGGCCCCTCAGAGTTCCCTGAGCTTGATAGCTTCGACATAATAATCCTCTCACCTACCGTAAACTCGACCTACGTTTCGGAGCTATCGGCTAACCACACCGTTGTCGGCTACGTCAGCCTCGCGACAATCGGTGGCTGGGAACCATGGGCAAAGAACCTCCCGGAAGGCCTGCTAATAGGAGAAAACCAGAACTGGGATGAAGGAGTAGTGGACTTTTCGTCACCTGAATGGGAGCGCATAATTTTGGAAGAGGCGGTTCCATATATCCTTTCCCAGGGCTTTGACGGAGTTTTTCTTGACAACCTCGATTACGTGGACCTATATCCCGAGAAAAAGGACGCAATGGTCAATCTCGTGAGGGCCATTAGGGAGCGCTATCCCGACATCACAATAATCGCCAACAGAGGCTTCTCGATAGCCGAGGAAATAGCGCCCTACGTTGATTATGTCCTTCTTGAGGACTTCGTGACGTACTACAACTTCTCAATCGACCGCTACGAGGTTTTTGATGACAGCGAACTTCAATGGGAGTTCGACCAGATTCAAAAGCTTAAGTCCCTCAACATCTCAATACTCGCCCTGAGCTACGCTGACCTAACCAACGAATCGCAGGTGAGGGAGTTCTCCGCATTAATCTGCATGTACGCGGAAGAATACAATATCTCCGAGGTCTATCTCGCCGACCTGAGCCTCCAGAGGATAGGTTTTGACCCGTGTGAGCGTCAGAGGGTGGGCACAAGGACTATCCAAGAAGGCACACCTCAAGAAACGTCCAGTGAAGAAAATGAAGAGGCCGTCTGCGGGCCAGTGATTTTCCTCCCGCTGATTCTTCTCGGCCGCTTCATCTTGCGGTAGCGACAATCTTGATGATGTCGTTGAACTCCAGCTCGTAGTCCTCTCCAACACGCCTGTGGGTTCTGGCGTTGACGGCGTAGAGGAAGGTCTTTCCGAGGTCTGTGTGGACTTTGTAAGCCAAATCCCTCGGCGTCGAGCCCTTCGGAAGCAGGTGAACGTGGGGCAGGACGTTACCGAACCCGTCGGTCAGCTTGTGCTCGTCCTCCACGGGATAAACCGGGACGAGGTTGAGCAGCTCGAAGGTTGCCCTGTTTATGACCTCCTGCACGCCGGTGGAGCCAAACCTATCGAGAACTTTCTCCTTAATGAGCTGGAGAGCCTTTTCCTGCTTGGCGCTCATTGGCTTCAGGATCTTGAAGTCGCTCGAGCCGGGAACGTAGTCTATGAAGCCAGCCTTTGCGGCTTTTCTGAGGGTGAGCTCTGCCGCGGCACTCGTGGGAACGACTATGTAGCCCCTGCTCTTCCCCTTTCGTATCAGGCGCTCTATCTGGGCATCGGCGGCCGCGTCGGCCTTGTTGGCGGCTATGATTATCGGCTTGTTTACCTTCCTCAGCTCCCGGACGAAGGCCAGCAGGTCTTCATCGCTCCACTTTGTCGGGTCGCTGTCCAAGCCGAGCTTGTGGATGGCCTCGAAGGCGTCCTCCTCCGTAACCCCAATTCCCGTCAGCTGGTCCGCTATTGCCTGGGCGAGCTTGAGGTGCTGGAGCTTTATCCTCTTGGCGAACTTCTCCCAGTTCTTCCTGAGGATGCCGTATATCCAGTAGTCTATCTCCTTCTCAAGGAACTCTATGTCCTCGACCGGGTCGTGATGCTCCGTGGGCTGGCCCTCGGCGTCGGTCTTGCCGGTGGCGTCAACGACGTGGATTAGGGCAGAGGCCATCCTCAGGTCGTCGAGGAACTTGTTGCCCAGGCCACGTCCCTCGTGCGCCCCCGGAACGAGGCCGGCCACGTCTATCATCTTTATCGGAATGAGCGCGAGGCCATCTTTATACTCGTAGTTCTGGGGGTTCGGATTACAGCCGAGCTCCCTGCAGGGGTGCTCCGCTATCGCGTACGTTACACCAACGTTCGCATCGATGGTAGTGAAGGGATAATTGGCTATCTGAACGTCAACGAGAGTAGCCGCCGAGAAAAAGGTCGATTTCCCAACGTTTGGCTTTCCAACGACACCTATCTCCATGCTCACCACCGGGCTAACTTCGCGGGAGGGTTTTAAGGGGTTTCGGCCGAAAACTATAACTCCACCTTTCCCCAATTCCCCCGGTGAAACCCATGCTAATACACGTCCTCCTCGAGGACTATTCTGGCTACGAAAGCCCCTATCTTGCACAGCACGGGGTGAGTTTTCTTGTGGAAAAGGGCGGAAAGAGAATCCTCTTCGACACCGGTCAGAGCACCTGATTGAGGCTGGTATAGCCTTTCTGAAGACCTGCCGCGGGCGCTTCCACAAGCCCACTCCGGAATGGTCATCGAGCTCTGAGTTCCTCCAGGCCAAGGGCAAGCTTCACTACCCTCTCCGCTATCACGTCGAGCGGATCGATGAGAGGAACTTTGAGGTCTTCAGGCTTCAGGGCAACGCTGACCTCCGTGCAGCCGGCTATTATCCCGTCGACCCTGCGCTCGAGCCTTCTGGCCACGTCCAGGAGGAGTTTCCTCCCCAGCTCAACGTTCCCGGCCTTGACACCCTCGTAGATTCCCCTCATAACGAGCCCCTGGTCCTTCCTGTTAGGAACCGCCACCTGAATGCCCCTCCTGAGAAGTGCCCTGTGGTAGACGAGGCCCTTTATCGTGCCGTCCGTCGCGAGGAGACCGACCTTCCTGAGGCCCATTCTCTTGACCGCTTCCGCCGTCTCTTCAACCATGCTTACGAGCGGGATTCTTATCGCCCTCTGAATCGTCTCGGCGAAGAAATGGGCGGTGTTGCAGGGCATTATGATGAAGTCCGCGCCCCAGCTTTCGAGCTTTCGCGCGCTGTCTATGAGCTCGGGCCTCGGGTCCTCACCCTTCCCCAGTATGAAGGCCGTCCTGTCCGGTATCTTCGGGTTGTTGTAGATGATTATCCTCGGGTGCTCCTGGTCGCGCTTTGCAGGGGTCTTCTCGACTATTCTCCTGAAGAGCTCGGCCGTTGCGAGTGGCCCCATGCCCCCGAGGATTCCGATGACCTTCTCGGCCATCGTTACTCCTCCAGCCACACCGAGTCGTCGCCCCTGTAGTTCAGCTTCACCACGAAGAGCCTGAAGGGCTCGTCCCGCTCGTTGATAACCCAGTGGACGGTTCTCGGCTTGACGAGAAAGATGTCGCCGGGCTTTGCAGTGTATTCCGTTTCACCTATCCCCAGCTTGGCCTCACCGCTCATGATGTAAAACAGCTCGTACTGGTGGAGGTGGTAGTGCCTCCTAACCGTCTGCCCCGGCTTGACTTCAACTATCTGGGCATAGCTTCCCTCGGGCAGTTCTCCTTCAAAGAGCGGGAGCTTCCTGTAAGTCCCGCGGTCTATGAGGTTCTTGATCTCGGCCTTCATGGTTGTGGGTTTGTGGGGGGGAATAAAAATGTTACCTACTACTAATTGTGAACCAGTATTGTTTTTGGCAGACCTACATTTACTGTCGCACTTAGCCGTTCCTTACGATCATCAAATATTTCATAGTTTTAGGCCAAGGAGATTCAAACTCAACACAACGATACCTGCCACCACAATGGGAACAACTTTAACATTCCAGCCAAACTTCCACAGTATCAACGTAACAAGAATGTATGTTGCAAGGGCAATAGTACTGGCCTTTGTTTTGTCTTTAAAGATTTTGGCACCCACTATGTACCCCAAAAATGAAAATACAAAGAGCAGTGCCACGCCGGACCAGTCGTTCATGGGATCTCCTCCTCAAGGTGCAAGATCCATACACCAAGAGCCATATTCCACACATTCGTTGCAACCCTCATAACACCATGGGCAGATAGTAAGGACGCAGACAAACACACGTGCTGGATCTCCTGCAAATCCACAGGCCCCACAACATGAAATCATGCATGGTATATTATAGCTTCTCCTGCAACAGTATTGCATGCACATAAAACCACAGTCAGCATCACTGGAGCATTCATGAGTGCAATCTGACAGAGGTTTAATATCTCCATTTACACCAATGGCCCTCACAAATATTGTCTCATTGTGTACTAGGAATTCTTTTGAGGTAACTTTCACTCCCTGCACCGGCTTTGAGAACTCGTAAATTGCTATTACGTGCTTCTTGTCCTTCAGTGGAATTCCCATAGCGAGCATGGTTATCCTCTCACCATCGTACTCGATGGTATGCTTGACGATCTTAACGTGAGAGTAGTCAACGTCCCAGGGCTTTGCGAGCTTCCAGAAGTCCCGTGTAGTTGCGAGCTTGAAGAACATGTGCGCTTTAGACCAGTTCTCCTGAACCCTGCTAACGGGCTTTGTGATGGCGAAGGGGTTGACGCACCCTTTAACTTCAGGGTACTTGGGGTAGCTGACCACGTACGCTCCGTACGCCCCAACCAGCAGCAGGGCCACAAACACGGCCAGCAATGCACGCCTCCGCATCGACCCCCCCCAACGGGTTCTTGCATTAAGTTGTTTTCACTCATCATATATAACACTTTCGTTAGGAACAAATGTCTACAACCGATGTTGTTTGGCTTCTGTTCTATAACCGGGTAATAACCTGTATTCTCTTTCGACCTTCATCGAAAGGCTCAAAAGGCTTTTATATGAGACCCTCGATACCATAACTGGACAAACATCTACGGTGGTGACCATGGAGGCACTCGAAAGGGCCCTTAAGTGGGCTGAGGAGAATCTGAAGGCCGAGTACATAGAGCTCCGCTACGAGGATTTGAAGAAGACCACCCTTGGCCTCAAGGACGGCGTCTTCACCAGTTTTACAGGGAAGTTCCACAGGGGGGTCGCCATCAGAGTTCTGGCGGATGGAGCGTGGGGCTTCGCCTCGACCAGCGAGCTGGACAACCTTGAGAAGAAAATCGAAGAGGCCTACAAGTTAGCCAAAGCCGCGGCCCAGACGAAGAGGGAGAAAATCCAGCTGGCCGAGATTGAGCCGGTGCAGGACTTCGTGAAGAGCAGGATGAAGGTCAAACCGAGGGAAGTGGACATAGAGGAGAAAGTTGCCCACCTGAGGGAGCTGGAAAAGCTCCTCAAGGAAGACAGCGCCGTCAAGAGCGTCCAGGTTCGCTACGAGGACGGCGGCGGGCAAAAAATACTCCTCACCAGCGAGGGGACGAGGATAGAGTGGGATTATAACTACCTCTACCAGGGAACCTACGTCACCGGAAAGGCAGAGGGTAAGCTCGCTATGGCGAGGGACAGCATTGGAGCGGTGGACTACGGCTGGGAGCTCATGACCGAGATAGAGCCGAACGAAAAGGTTACCGAGAGGCTCCTCAGGAAGATGCACAGCCAGCTGAAAGGAGTAGCTCCTAAGCGCGGCGAGTGGCCGATCGTTGCTGGGCCAATCGTCGTTGGAATCATCGCCCACGAGGCTTTGGGCCACCTCGCGGAGGCGGACTTAACGATAAACTCGCCCTTCAAGGACCTCATAGGCAAGCAGATTGCTCCTGAATACGTCACGATGAGCGAGCGCTACGTTGAGGGCGGCTTCGGAAACGACAGGTACGACGACGAGGGAGTTCCGGTCAGGGACATACACATCATCGAGAACGGAATTCTCAAGGAGATAATGCTCAACCGCGAGTACGCCCACAAGTGGGGCATGGAACCCAACGGCCACGCGAGGGCTGAGAGCTACCGCTACCCGCCGATAATCAGGATGCGCAACACCGTCTTCGAGCCCGGTGATTACTCCTTCGAGGAGCTCATCGAGGACATCAAGTTCGGCTACTACGTGGTTGACTTCCGTGGCGGTCAGGCCCAGCTGAACAGCGCCTTCCAGGTAGGAATCCAGGAGGGCTACGTCATAAGGAACGGCGAGATAGCCGAGCCGATAAGGGACACCTCCATCACCGGCGTCGCCATCGAGGCGCTGAAGAAGATAAGTGCCGTTGGTAAGGACTTCGGCCTCGAGGTTGGCTTCTGCGGCAAGGGACAGACGGCCTTTGTAAGCTCGGGTGGACCGCACATGCGCTTCGACGGGGGAATACTAATCGGGTGAGGTGGTGGAGATGGAGAACCTCATACGCTACGCCGAGAAGTTTTTCGACGAGGTTGAGATCGCCCTTTACCGCTCCCGTGATGTCAGCGCGAACGTCGAGCTGAACGAGATTTCGATGGCCTCAACCAGGAGCGGTGCGGTAACGATAATCCGCGGAATCAAGGACAAGCGCCTCGGCCTGGCCATAGTGGACAGCGACGAGGAGAGCAGGGTTAAAGAGGCAATCGAGCAGGCCGTGAAGATGGCGAAGCTCAACAGCCCCGATGAGAAGTGGGTTTCCCTCCCGGAGCCTGGGAAGTACAGGGAGAGGCCAAAGCCCAACTACGAGCTGAAGGAGGCCTCGCCGGATAAGCTGGTGGAGATGCTCGGTAAAGCAATAAAGCTCGCCCGCGAGAAGGACGAGCACGTCGTCGTTGCGGGCGGTGAAGGAGGTGTTAGCTGGGAGGAGAGGCACATCATCAATTCCCACGGGATTGACGTCTTCCAGGAGGGCGGTGCCGCGTTCTTCTTCGTCGAGCTCGTTGGAAGGAAGGGCGACGTTGTAACGCCCGGAATCTTCGACTTCGACGCGAGGAGGGACTTAAACCTCGACGTCGAGGGTGTCGTCGAGAGGGCCGTCAGAAAGGTCAGCTGGGCCTACAGCGTCAAAGCCAGCAAAAACGAGGAAGTACCGGTTATCCTCGGCCCCTGGGCGATTGCCGGGCTATTCAGCTACGCCCTCCTGCCGGCCTTCAGCGGTGAGAGGCTCGTTAAGGAGACCACTCCCTTAGCGGGAAAGGTCGGGGAGAGGATAGCGAGCGACGTCATAACGCTCTACGACGACCCGTTCCACGAGCTGGCCATCGAGCAGACCATAGCGGACGGCGAGGGCGTTCCGACGAGGAAGAACGTCCTCATCGAGGAAGGAACCTTCAGGGGCTTCGTCTGGGACAACTACTGGGCGAAGGTTTACGGAACCGAGAGCACCGGGAACGGGAAGCGCGACCTGAGGAGCGGCGGGGTAAACATAGGCTTCCACAACGTTGTCATAGAGAGGGGCAAGCGCTCGCTTGAGGACATGATAGCCGAAATCGAGCGCGGCTACTTCGTGGACGGCTTCCAGGGTGCCCATTCAAGCAACCCCGACAACGGAAACTTTGCAGTTACCGCAAATCCAGCATTCCTCATCGAGGACGGCGAGGTAGTTGGCTCAAGCGTGTTCCTCATCGCTGGAAACGTCTACGAGCTTCTCAAGCAGGCGAGCGAAGTCTCAAGGGAGCAGACGGTCATGCCCTTCATGAACACGATGATAACGCCCTTCATAAAGTTCGAGAACGT
Source organism: Thermococcus sp. MV11 (assembly GCF_012027285.1). NCBI lineage: Archaea > Methanobacteriati > Methanobacteriota > Thermococci > Thermococcales > Thermococcaceae > Thermococcus > Thermococcus sp. MV11. The sequence continues at coordinate 476,727 of NZ_SNUD01000001.1, read as the reverse complement.
AAAGATAGCGGGGAAGTGATCTCTTTTTCTAACTTTTTGGGTGTTTTATCCGGGAAACAACCCACTTTTAAAAGGCGTTCTCCATACAAAACATCACTTCAAAACCCTGAAGTCAATCGCTATGTTGAACTGCCGCGGCGCGTAGGGACGAACCTTTCTTTCCTCCAGAAACTCAACGGTAAAGCCGAGCTCCCGCGCAACAGCTTTAATCTTCGCTTCATGCTCGGAGTAGAGGTCCTCCTCCGGCCCGAAGCCGTAGTAGTGGATTACTCCACCGTCTTTAACGCTCAGCATCGCCTCCCTCAGAAAGCGGTCGGCGAACTTGGGGAGGTTCATTATCACGCGGTCGGCCTTGACTTTGCCCGCGACCTTCCTCACATCGCCGAGGATCGGAACCACGTTTCGGGCTTTATTCAGCCGTACGTTCTCCTCAAGGTACTTTATCGCCCAGGGGTTCAAATCAACGGCGAAGACGAGCTTCGCCTTTTTAGCCAGAAGTACCGCGTAGGGCCCGACTCCGGCGAACATGTCAAAGACGACCTCCCCCAGTTGGGTCTTCTCAAAGACCCTCATTCTCTCGGTGGCGAGGCGCGGGGAGAAGTAGACTTTAGCCACGTCGAGCCTGAGCCGTATTCCATTCTCGCGGTGGAGTGTCTCAGTTCTGTTCTCACCGGCAAGATGAATCAGCTCCCTCACGCGGTATTCTCCCTCAACTTTGCTCCCCTTGGCAAAGACGGCCTTTATGTGCCTATGGACTTTGAGAATAGCCTCGCCAATTGCCCTGCCGTAATCCATCAGCTCCTCGGGGAGCTCGATTATCGCTATGTCCCCGATTATGTCAAAGGAACTCGGGAGAAGCGGTTTAACCTCCTCGGGAACCTCAACGACCTCACGGTAGCTGTGGGGTCTTCTCTCAAGCTTCTTGAATTCAGCTTCGACGAGCTCGAAGCCCTCCACTGGCTCCGTGACTGGGAAGAGTATGAACTCCCCCTCCCGCTTGACGGCGTATCCTTTAGCCAGAACGCCGAGTTCTATGAGCCTTCTCCTAACTTTTTCCGCTTCCCGCTTGGGGACTCTAACGGCGAGCATCGGGTTCACCATGCGGATTCTATTATGGGCACAACGTAAACCTCAAAAACTTTCCGTCACCAACCGTAGAGATGACCGAATGAAAAGTTTGTTGCTCCTTGAAAACGGTGGGTAAACTGTGTTTTTATGACCTCCCCATTTGCCTGGGAGAATCGCTTCAGGAATACTTTTTCGGGAGTTTGATTTGAAAAACACCCGGAGGGTGTTGAAGAACAGAAAACCCCTACTAAAGTCGCGTTGAAGGGTATTTTCGTTGCAGAACGGCAATTGCGTATGAAAAACACTTAGCTTGGTGGTTTATAGAACAGAGCCACAAACTTTGATGAAACTTTTGCTTGGCAAAAGTTTCTTATGGTGCGCAAAAGTTTCTTATGGTGCCCCGGCCGGGATTTGAACCCGGGGCGCGGGCTCGAAAGGCCCGCATGTTTGACCGGGCTACACCACCGGGGCTCGATATTAGGGAAGGGGGAGCGTTTAAAAATCTTTCGTCCCGAAATAACAGGCAAACTTTTTAAACCCCCGCCCGAGCCCCAACCGATGGCCATGAAAACGCTCGCCGACGTTCTCAGGGAGGCATTGAAAGAGAAGGGAATCGAGAGCATAGGCGTCCTCTCAAAGCGCTTCAGGAAGTCAAGGAACAAGCTCCAGGACATCGCGGTGGAGATAGTCAACGGAAAGGGAGCAATATTCCGCGTCCCGGAGAAAACCGCAGTGGCCTGGGACCTGAACGGCAACCGTGTCGAGGGCTCGCATTACGCCTACGCCCCGCTGTGCATGGCGGACAAGTTCGAGATGGTTCTATCTCCCGAGAAACTCCGCTCAAAATTGCCCGAGTGGCCGTACTTCGTCATTGACCTCTACCACTGGGACAGGCACACCCAGAAGGAGAAGGGCAAGATATGCCTCCAGGTAAGCCAGAGCTACGGCCTGCTGAGGGACTACTTCACGGGGAGAGAGCTGGCCGTCACCTGGGCCAACGATGAGTTTAAATCAATGTTTCACGGCCCCCTCGGAAGGATAACGACCTACGATGGCCCAACAGCGGAATTTTTGAGGGAGAACGGCATAGACGAGGTCGTCCTCCTCGATCCGTGGGCCGAGAAGGTTCTGAGCGAGGAGGACTTCAGCGTTAAGGCATTCATAATCGGCGGCATCGTCGATACCGGAGGGAACAAAAAGAAAACTACCCCTAAAATCGGAGAGGAGCTTGAAGGGGCAGGAATAAAGGTCCGCCGGAGGAAGATAGTCCTAAGGGGCGACGTCATAGGCGTCCCCGACAGGATAAACCGCATTCTCGGCATAATCCTCAAGATGATGGTGGAAGGAAAGTCCATGGACGAGGCAGTTTACGAGTTCCAGGAGCCCCTCCATGCCCGCTGGCGCCTGAGGAAAGAACTTCCGAAGAGGGCCACCCGCTACATGGTGGACGGAAGGGTCTACAGGGTCGTTGAGAAGGAGCTCTTTGATGAGTACTCCAAGTGGCTCAAAATCCGCTGGGAGGACTTCGTGAAGGTCCTGAGGGAGCTCGACCTGATAGCGCTCGAGCGGAAGAGGATACACCACCTCAACAAGATATCCAATGCGAGGATAATAAACGGAAAGCTCTACCGCGTGATCCTGCTCAAAAAGGCGGCTATGGTGTGCTACAACTGTTGAAACTTTTTATCTGCGGCTTAGAAACCGGAAAGGGAAAGAAAGACTCAGAGAAAGACTCAGAAGAATACGACAACCGCGTCCCCAACGACGGCAGTCTCTACCTCTTCGCCCTCACTGAAGACCGCCTTCCTGAGCACTATGTCGTCCTTGCCGAGCTCGACCTTCTGGCCCTCAACCTCGAACTCGACCTTTCCAGTCTCTTTGAGTGCCTTGGCAACCTCCTCCGCGTTCTCCTTGAGGTAGGCGGTTATCTTCGGAACGAGCTTGCCATATTTGGGTCCGACGGTCCTGAAGTTGGGCTTTATCTCAACAATGCGCTCCTCCAGCTCTGGCTCGCCTCTGATTATCTCCAGCCTCTCGATGTTCATCGTTCCCGCGATGTCCCTCTCGATGGCCTTCAGCATGTCGTAGCTGTCCGTGGCGTAGATGACCACGTGCTTGAGCTTGGCGTTCAGAGCGAGGCCGTGGCTGTTCTTGTAGCGCCTCATGGCACCGACTATCTCCCTCGCGAGCTCTCCGAGCTTTTCGGCTTCCGTGTCAATCCTCTCGGGCTTGAACTTCGGCCACTCGAGGAGATGCACGCTCTTGGCTCCAACATGCCCCTTGAACATCTCCTGGTAAAGCTCCTCGGTTATGTGCGGCGCGAACGGGGCGAGGAGGAGCATTATGTTGTAGAGCAGCTCGTAGAGCGCCTTCTTAGCTTTCAGCTTGCTCTCCTCGTCGTCGCCGTAGAGGCGGTACTTGATCATCTCGATGTAGTCGTCGGCGACCTCGTGCCAGATGAAGGTCATGAGCTCCCTCGTGAGCAGGTTGAAGCGGTAGCGCTCCATCTCCTCGGTGGCGAACTTGATGAGCCTGTGGAGCCTGCTGAGGATCCAGCGGTCGAGGGGCTCGAGCTCCTCCGGAGCGCTGGCTGGGTCGAAGTCGGCGAGGTGCCTCTCGGCGAAGCGGTAGATGTTCCATACCTTCTGGAGGAAGCGGTAGTTGTAGTCGACGGTCTCCCACTTGAAGGGGTGGTCCTCTCCGGGCGGAGCGAGGGCGGTCCAGAGGCGGAGCGCGTCAGCGCCGTACTTAGGTATAACCTCGTCGGGAGCGACGACGTTGCCGTAGCTCTTGCTCATCTTCCTGCCGTCCGGGCCGGCAACCATTCCGTTGATGAGGACGTCGTCCCAGGGCTTCTTTCCTGTTAGCACGTACGTCCTGAATATCGTGTAGAAGGCCCACGTCCTTATGATGTCCGTTCCCTGCGGCCTTAGTGCGGTCGGGAAGTTGTGCTCGAACCAGCGCTTGGCCTCTTCGTCGCCCTTGATGGCCTCGTGCCACCTGCTTATGATGAGCGGGGTTATGCTGGAATCGACCCAGCAGTCGAGGACGTCGGTAACGGGCTTCGGCTCGCTTCCATCGGAGCACTTCCTCGGGGGTTTGTCAAAGCGCGGATCGACCGGCAGATCCTCCTCGTTTGGCAGGATAACCTCACCGCTGTCGCAGACCCAGAAGGGAATCGGCGTTCCGAAAACGCGCTGCCTGCTTATGACCCAGTCCCAGTCCATGCTCTCGGCCCAGTCCTTCAGGCGGAGGAACATGTCGCTCGGGTACCAGTTTATCTCCTCCGCCACCTTGACTATCTCGTCCGTGAAGTCCTTGACCTTGATGAACCACTGGGTCTTGGGGAGCAGTTCAATCGGGGCCATACAGCTGCTCCTCTCGGTGTGCCTCAGCACGCGGTGCCTTATCTTCTCCTTCCTGTAGAGCAGGCCCATCTTCTCAAGGTCTTCTGCTATCTTCTCCCTGGCCTCCTCGGTCTTCAGCCCCGCGTATGGTCCCGCCCTCTCGTTCATCGTTCCGTCTTCGTTGATGGCTATGATGACCGGCAGGTTGTAGCGCTTCTGCCAGACGACGTCCTGCTCGTCGCCGTAGGTACAGTTGTAGACCGCACCGGTTCCGAAGCTCGGGTCAACGTCCTCATCTGCTATAACCGGCACCTCGCGCTCGAATATCGGGAGCTTCACCTTCTTGCCGACGACGTCCTTGTAGCGCTCGTCGTCCGGGTGCACGAAGACAGCCACACAGGCAGGCATCAGCTCGGGCCTCGTCGTGGCTATCGGCACGTAGCCGGAGCCGTCAGCTAGTGGGAGCTTGATGTAGTAGAGGAAGCCGTCCTCTTCCACGTAGCCAACCTCAGCCTTGGCAAGGCTCGTCCTGCATCTCGGGCACCAGTAGACGGGGTGCTTGTCGCGGTAGAGCATACCCTTCTTGTAGAACTCGATGAGGGACTTTTGAACAGCGGCTTTATACCAGTCGTCCATCGTGTGGTACTCAAGGTCCCAGTCGGCGGAGTAGCCTATTCTGATAAACTGGTTGCGCATCGCCTCGATAGCCTGCCATGTCCACTCGACGCACTTCTGGAGGAACTTTTCGGGCTGATCCTTGCTTATTCCGAACTCCTTCTCCACCTTGAGCTCCGTTGGAAGCCCGTGGTTGTCGAAGCCCTGCGGGAAGAGCACGTTGTAGCCGGTCATTCTCTTGTAGCGCGCGATGATGTCGATCCAGGTGTGGCTGAGAACGTGGCCGAGGTGGAGCGTTCCGCTCGTGAACGGGGGAGGCGTGTCTATCGCGTAGCTCGGCCTCTTCTCGTCGAGCTCGTACTTGTAGATTTTCTCTTCCAGCCAGAACTTCTGCCATTTCGGCTCAATCTCGTTCGGGTCGTAGGTCTTAGGAAGCATGGACATCACCCTTTTGGATTTTTGAAGATGGGTTACCCTCAGAAGGGCGGCTTAAAAATCTTAGCAACGCCGGTGGTGCCGGAGTAGAGGCTAACCAAGAAGCGCGGAAGGCTTTACTAAAGGTCGAAATCGGCGTTACGGTGGACGATAGGCACCACCGGGGTATAGAAATGAGCTCGAGGTTTAAAAAGTTTGGGGTTACTTCACCGCCACCAGCCAGTACCTTCTGTCGTTTGGCCTAAGCTCGTGGAGGTCTCCATAGATTTTGACCTTCCTGAAGTGCCCCCCAGCCAAAAGCCTCAGCTCCCTCGGTGTGTAGATGTCCAGTTCATCGTCCACTATGAAGGCCCTAACGCTCCCGTCGGGCTTTATTATCTGCACGAGTCTCTTGAAGCGGAGCTTCTGGAAGGCAGGCTCGACCTTGCGCCAGTCGGTTATGACAAGCCTCTCATCGCCCTTCCGCTCGTCCCATACTATCGGGCCGTCCCTTCCGCCGTAGTACCAGCACGGGGAGTCTGCGATGAAAACGCCCCCCGGTTTCAGCGCCTGTTTTACAGAATTAAATAATTGTTGAATTGCAGAATCGTCGAAATACATAATGCTGGAGAAAAACATCGTCACGGCGTCGAACTCTTCCTCAAGATCAATCTCAAGCGCGTTTCCCTGAATGAACTCGACGCTAAGCCCTTCCCTTTCGGCCTTTCTTCTCGCAACGGCAAGCATCTCCTCATGGAGGTCGAGGCCGACCACCTCGTAACCGCGCCCCGCCAGTTCGAGCGTTGGGATTCCGGTTCCGCAGGCAAGGTCGAGAACCCGCGTTACTTCTCGTTCGGCTTCGTTCTGGAAGAGCTCCTCCACGAAGTCAATCTCCTTCCCAACGCGCTCGGCCCTTCTCCGGTAGATCGCGTCGTAGTACTCGGCAAGGGCCGTGTAGAGCTCGTGCATGCCATCACCAAAAATGAATGTCCCTTCAGATTTAAAACCCTTCTCCCAGCTCCCGAAAGGCCTCAATCAACCTCCCGTTCTCCTCCGGCCTTCTGACGGAGAAACGGACGTATTCCGGCAGGCTAAAGCTCTCACAGCTCCTCACAAGGATTCCGTACCTCTTGAGAGCCTCGGCGAATTCTTTCGCGTCTCCAACGCGCTTAATGAAGAAGTTAGCGTCACTTTTAACCCTGAGCTCCCTCTCCAGCCTCTCCTTTTCCCGCCAGATCAGGGGCATCATCCTCCTTAAATGCTCGAAGCCGTCCTTGAGCAGGAACTCAAGGAAAGCAACTCCGGTTGAGCCTATGCTCCAGGGCATTCTGACGCTCCTAAATGCCTCACTGAAGCCGAGAACGTAGCCAACCCTTATCCCGGGCAGGCCGTAGCTCTTGGTGAAGGTCCTGAGCTTTACGATGTTCTCCCCTTCGGGGCTGTCGGCATCTTTGACAAAGTCTATGAAGGCCTCGTCAAGGATTAGGAGGGCTTTTCTGTCCTCCACCGCATCGAGGAGGGGTTTCAGCTCCTTAACGCGGTAGAATCTCCCGTCCGGGTTGTTCGGGTTGCAGAAGAAAACCACTGAGTCCCTCTCAACCAGCTCCGCGAGCTTCTCAGGCTCGTTCGGACCTTTAATGACCTCCGCTCCAAAAATCCTCGCAGCCCTCTCGTATTCACCGTAGGTGTGGCGCGGGATTACCACCTTCCTCCCGCGGAGCGTGAGTATTCCAAGGAGGTAGAGGGCCTCCGTAATGCCCGCCGTAATCGTTACCTGCCCTCCCACAAGTTCTCCAAGCCCCTCCTCAAGCTCCTCGTAGTAGGGGTAGCGGGTGCTTATCTCCTTTGCCCTTTGGAACATCTCGTCGAGCCATTCCGGCGGATATGGGTTCAGCGAGGCCGAGAAGTCAAGGTAGCCTTCCTCCCTCGCCCCACCATGGTGGGTTTTGAAATTCACGGGCTCAAGCATGGAAACACCCCCGTTGCAAGGAGTAACGTAACTATAATCACCCATTCGGCAACAACCAGCCAGTAAACCCTCAGGGCGCGCCTTATGTCGTCGTTGACCGGCTCCCTTCCGGGAAAGCGGTAGAAGCCGGGCTTTTCGAGCATGACCCCAAGAACCGCTGACATGGCCGCAATTGGCTTGTCGGAGTTGAGCTTGAAGCGAGCGAGGCGGTAGTATTTTAAAACCCTCCGTCCGCCGAACGGGAGGTAGAGGAGAACGGTTAAGCGGGCCGGGACGAAGTTGAGGAGGTCGTCGAGCCTCGCCGGGAACTTGCCGAAGAACTCGTAGCGCTCGTTTCTGTAGCCCAGCATCGCGTCGAGTGTATTAGCGGCGCGGTAAACCAGTGCCCCTGGAAGGCCGAAGAGGAGGAAGTAGAAGAGTGGCGCAATCACCGAGTCGTTGAGGTTCTCGGCGAGGCTCTCTATCGCCGCAGAGTTAAGATGCGCCCCGTCGAGGGTCTCAGTGTTCCTGCTGACTATCATTGACACCGCCTTCCTCTTTTCCTCGATGTCAGCGGTTACCGCCCTCGAAACGTGCTCGTGGAGGCTCCTTATCGCGAAGGAGCTCTTGAGGAGGTAAACCGCGAGAGTGTAGTTAAGGGGAAAGGGAAGGTAGAACGGTAGGAGTGAGAGGGCAATGGCAAAGAGAAGAACGACCAGAGCTGTCAGCGTTCCGGCTAAGAAGTCAGGAAGAGGACCTTTTCGCCCCCAGCGTTCGTCAAAAAACTCCGCCAGCTTACCGAACCACACAACCGGGTGGACTAACGCCGGCGGCTCTCCAATGAGCAGGTCCCAGAGGAGGGCGAGTAGAAAAACCGTCAGAACTTCCATTCCCCGAAGGCCTCCTTTATCACTGAGTACTCCTCCAGCATCTCCTCCTTCGGTTCCCTCAGGCCCCGGCGCACGTACCAGGCGGGGTGCCGGAGGTAAACGGCCTCATAGCCGAGCCTTTTCAGGGCCTTCTCCGCCGTTCTGCCGACGGCAAATATGGCCTCTGGCTTCAGGATCTCAAGCTCCCGCTGGAGGAGGCTGAGATCACCCTCACCGAAGCCCCTCAACCTGTTCCCCGGCGGGTTGCACTTGAGGACGTTGGTGATGTAGACGAAGTCAGGGTTGACGCCGAGCTGGAAGAGCGTCTTCCTGAGCAACATTCCGGAGGCGTCGCGGTAGAAGCATATCCCTGTCTTCCCGCAGCCTTTCCTTCCCGGCGCCTCCCCCACGAGCACCACTCCCGAGCCGGGCCAGCCGTTGGCGAATGGCAGGCCATGAAACTCGCCCACCTCAAGCTGGTAGCGGTAGTACTCCTCGCGGCAGAACCGCAGGGGCCGACGGAGAAGCTCCCGGTAAAGGGCCTCAAGCTCCTTAGCGAGCTTTTCATCTTTTCTGTCCACGGCGAGAAAGCGCTCTCCGGGGTTGTAAATCGTCCGGGCGTAGGGGCCGTAAGTCCCCTCATCGAGGCCCAAAAAGTCTCTCCAGTCCCGGATAAAGAGAGGTGCAACCTTGAAGTTCCGGGGGTTTATGTAAACGTCGCCGACTTTTCTTAGCTCTTCAAACCTCAGGAGCATAATGGATAAAAGTGCCAACGTCTTTATAACCGTGACGGGGGCGATAGGTTGAAGGGGGTAGCGTTCTTTTCAGGTGGAAAGGACGGACTTTACGCACTTCATCTGGCCGAGAAAGGTGGAATCGAGGTTCTCTACCTACTCGCACTGAAGACAACCATCGGTCTCTCACCCCATTGGGAGAACCTTAAAGCGTTGAAAACTCTGGCTAAAGCTATGGGGCGGAAGTTACTCGCCTTCGATATGGCGGACGGGAGTGAAGTCCTAGCCGAGTTCATAGGTTCACTTGGCGTTGACTATTTAATAGCCGGAAACGTTCTCCTTGAAGATCACCTGAAGTGGGTTGAGTTGCTATCAGAAAAGGCGGGGGTTAAGCCCCTTGAGCCCCTCTGGGGGAGGGACACAAAGGAACTCGCGGAGGAAATCCTGAGGGCTGGCTTTGAGTACGCGATAATCGCAGTAAAGAAAGAGAAGCTCGGCAAGGAGTGGCTTGGCTACACCTTCCGTTCGGTTGATGACTTGGAGCGTTTTCGGAAGAACAATCCGGGAATAGATCCCATCGGGGAATTTGGGGAGTTCCACACGGTTGTTTTAGCATCTCCGCTCTTTGAGGAGCGCTTTGCTCTTGAGGTTCTCTCGACTGAGGAGAGCGAGAGGTACTACTGGATAAGGTTCAGGCTGGTGAGAGAATGAAACGAAAAGAACTCCTCCTTCAGCTCGAATCAAAGGGCATAACCCTCAACGCCATGCTCGATACGGCGATGGAGCTCTACATCGGCGAGGAGAGGGAGAAAGTCCGCGAGGAACTCAAAAGCCTCATGCTGAGATACCTCGACGACATCAACGTCCAAGCTTTGCTCACGGCCGCGCTCCTCCTTGAGGAGAACTTTGAAATTGAGGGCGACCCGGTGAACTTAGTTGCCGACGAGCTGATAGGGATAAGCATTGCCGAGCTGATAGGCGGCAAGATTGCGCTCTTCAACTTCTTCTACTACGACACGAGAAAGCCCGGGATTTTAAAGGAGCTCCCACCGTTCCTCGACGACGCGGTTGGCGGCTTCATAGCTGGCTGTATGACGAGGCTTTTCGAGAGGGACTAGCCATGAAGAACCTCCTGCCGTTCCTGACAAGGATTCCAGTAAAAGGAGACTTCGAGAAGGCCAGGGAAGAACTCTGGGCTTTTCCTTTCCTCTCCATGGTTACTTCAGCCCTCCCGACGGCCGTTCTTTACCTCAGACCCCCCCTCGCCAACGTTCTTGCACTCCTCGCGCTCTACCTCACCATAGGCCTCCTGCACCTTGACGGCCTCGCCGACTGGGCCGACGGGATAATGGTGAAGGGCGATCGCGAGAAGAAAATAAAGGCAATGAAGGATCTGAACACCGGAATAGCGGGCCTCTTCGCGGTGGTCATGGTTCTGCTCCTCCAGGTTTACTCGCTCCCGCTCCTTCCCTTCTACGCGCTCTTTCTGGCCGAACTCAACTCCAAGTTCGCCATGCTCCTCGCACTGGCAACCAGGAAACCGCTCGGCTCCGGTTTGGGGGCATACTTCATGGAGGGTATGAACCGAAAACAGATGGCCATCGGAACGGCCCTTTACCTCCTCCTGCTGATCCCCTTTGTCTTAATCGAACCCTCCTCGCTTGCATCTCTCCTCGGCCTTTTGGCAGGGGTTTATGTCATACACATCTCGCTGAAGAACTTCGGCGGCCTTAACGGCGACTGCATAGGGGCAGTGGCGGAGATAACGAGGACCGGGACGCTTTTGGTTATGGCGTTTGCATGGCAATGGATTTAAAGGATAACACGCAAAAAAAGGCGGTGGGAGAATGGAAGAGGTGGAGAGAATATTTGCCAAACTTCCACCCGAGGCCCGAAGGGAGCTTTTAGACTACGCGGAGTTCCTGCTCCAGAAATATGGAAAGCGGGAGGTTAGAGGATTCAGGTTTACATGGGAAGGAAAGCTGAAGGACGTTAAGATGACCTCCGTTGAGCTTCAGCACAAGGCCTTGGAGTGGCGGGAGAATGTATCTGATTGACACGAACGTTTTCCTTGAGATTCTTCTAGGTCAAGAAAAGAAAGAGGTAGCAAAGCGATTTTTGAATTCCCACCCATGAGAACTTGTCATGAGTGATTTCACTCTTCATTCGATAGGGGTTGTTCTTTTTAGGCTTGGACGAGCTGAGGTTTTCTGGATTTCCTCCAAGACACGCTTCCAAACGTCGAAATTGTAACGCTTTCCGATTCAGAGTACCAAACGGTCGTCGAGTTTCACCAGAAGTATGGATTGGACTTTGACGATGCTTATCAATGTGCCGTTGCAGTTTCGAAAGACCTAACTATTGTAACAATGGACAAAGATTTTAGAAAAGCCCCATATTCTCTCAAGGTCATTTTTCTGTAGGAGGCTGAACCCCTGGAATCACGTTAAGCTCGTCCAGCTCCCTGTCTTCGAGTGCCGCGTAGGGTATGTATCCCCTCTCCCTGGCCTTTTCAATGAAGTCAAGGATTCTCGCGAGGTCTTCCCCGCTCCTTGTCCTATCATCTACGTAGTCCACGACCAGAACAACTTTTCCCGCCTTAACAACCCTGTCCAGGAGGGGAACTTTCTCGTCCGTCCAAGGGCTTGGTTTGAGGCCGTCGTAGAAGACATCTTCACTCGCCCAGCCGGAGACGGCCTTAAGAAAGCTCCCGTTGTCGTAGTTGAGGAGCCACTCCCCGTTCTGAGGGATTACAATGAAATCCTCACCCGCCTTAGAGCGGGCATAGTTGGCTATCTGGAGTATGAACTCGATCATCTGCCCCGCAGTCCAGTTCTCATCGTAGCCGTTCTCAGCCCAGAACCAGTACTCATCAACCTTGTCGAGATAAACCCCTCTAAAGCCCTGAGCGATGATTCTGTCGAGGTACTCAAAGACTATCCTTCTCCAGCCCTCCTCCCAGTATTTGACGGCGTAGTTGCCCTCCCAGTCGGGGTTCTCCAGGCCGAGCCAATCCGGTGGCTCCGTCTTCCAGCTTTCGTTCCAGTAGAAGCGGTAGTCCTCAGCTTCGCCGATGCTGATGTAGGCTATGGGAATTACCCCGGCCCCCTTAATCTCGGCTATTTCCTCCCGCGTGTAGGCTGTCTCATCGCCCCCGTCCCTTGAGTAGTCCATGACGATTAAGTCGAAGCCGCTCTTCGCTATAACCTCCGGGCTGGCGTTCTGCAGCCAGTAGGCCCAGCTCCTCACCGAGGAGAGGTTCAGTGTTCTCTTATGTTGGATTTGGCTTGACTTTTCACGTTTTGGAATGGTCTGGGTCGTTGATGTTACGTTTTGCTGAGCTATTTTGGGAGAGGTTGCGTTCGATAGAGCTGGAGGGGAAGAAGGTGTCGTCTCAGGTGTATGGGGGGAAGGGACTGAAGTCGTGCTGGTTTTCTCCCCGGCTGGAGCGTTTGAGAGACAGGCAGATGCCAAAACTATGAGGAGCGAGAGGAACATCACACCGACAGACCGCATAGGTACTAACTGGACGGAAGGCCTTTTAACCGTTGCCCACTATTCCCTTCCATGATAATCATCATGGCCGGCGGGCGGTCGAGCAGAATGGGCCGGGAGAAGCCCGTCCTGAAGGTCGGAGGCAGGCCGATGCTCCTGCGCGTTTACGGGGAGGCGAAAAAAGTCGGGGAAGTGCTCGTTGCCGTCTCCAGAAACGCGCCGAAGACGAGGGAGCTCTGCCTCCGCGAGGGGATTCCCATCGTTGAAACGCCGGGCAGGGGCTACGTGGAGGACACCCTTTTCCTCCTCCGCGAGTTCGGGCCCTTCATAAGTGTCTCCGCTGATTTGCCCTTCCTGAAGGCGAGCGATGTAATGGCCATAGGGGAGGCCTTCGACGGGAGGACGAGTTTAACGGGCGTTCTCCCACTTGGCAGGATACCAAAGGACCTGCACCCCCTCACCTACAGGGGCTACGCAATAATCGGCCTCAACGCCGTTGGAACCGAGGGAGAAAAGTTCTTCGAGCTGAGCAACCCGCTATTGACTCTCAACGTGAACACTCCAGGGGAGTTAAAGCTCGCCGGGAGGATAGCGAGGCTGGTGGAAAAACCATTTAAGGCCTTCCGCGAACTCCATGGAGGTGGTTGAATGGAAGGCTCAGGGTCGTCCATCGGCGGTTTTTTGATGTTCATAGCCCTCGCGATAATCGGCGTGATAATAGGGCTGGGCCTTCTCCTCTTCGCGGCCGCGTTCCTGGTGGTTCTGGTCCCGCTGATAGTAATCCTGCTCGTTGTCGGAGCGGCCAAGGGGTGGTGGAAGAAGAGACACCCTCCCAAGGAGCTTGAGAGCCCCGAGGATTATTTCTAAACCCCCAGCTCCCCTAAAATCCTCTCCACGTCGAGGTGTCTCTCAACGACCCCTGCGAACCTCTCTATCTCCTCCTCTATGCTCCAGCCTTCGATGGAAACCGGTTCGAGACCCCTCTCCGCCCGGAGGGAGTTGAGGAACCGCTCGGTGAAGGCGAAGTTGTGGAAGATGCCGTGCAGGTAGGTGCCGAAGGCCCTATTACCTACGGCTCCTTCAGGCTCAAAGGTCTTCGCCCCGTTGATAGCAGTTATGACCGAAAAGGGCCTCTCTGAGGTGCTCCTGCCGAAGCGTATCTCGTAGCCCTCAACCGCCAGTCCCCTAGCCGGCCTCCATAGAACTTCTGCCCTCAGGTGGTTCGTCCTCTTGACCTTCTCGAAGACGGTCTTGGCAGGCAGAAGGCCGATGCCCCTGACCTCACCGCGCTTTGACTCAACTCTGTCTATTATCTTCTCGCCCAGCATCTGGAAGCCCCCACAGATTCCGACGACGAAAGAACCCTCCCTGTGGGCCTCCAAGATGGCCTCCTCAATTCCGTTCCCCCTCAGCCAGAGCAAATCCTCCACCGTGTTCTTGCTCCCGGGGATTATGATAACGTCGCCCTCGATTTCCTCCGCTTTGGTGACGTAATCAACACCGTTGGCCCAGTGGAGGGGTTCAAAATCTGTAAAGTTGCTTATGTGGGGAAGCTTTACTATCTGAATGTGAAGCTCGCCCTTCACCTTCGGGAACTCCGCCAAGGAGTCCTCTTCTGGTAAGCGGTGCTCGACGTAGGGGATAACGCCGAGGGTGGACTTCCCGTAGCGCTTCTCTAGGTACTCAAAGCCCGGTTGGAGGAGAGAAGCGTCTCCCCGGAACTTGTTGAAGACGAAGCCGATTATCGCTTCCCTCTCGCGTTCATTCAAAAGCTCCATCGTGCCCACTATGCTGGCGAAGCTCCCGCCCCTGTCTATATCCGTAACGAGGATTCCCTTGGCCTTTGCGTGGAGCATGACGCGGGTGTTGGCTATGTCGTAGTCTTTGAGGTTAATCTCGACCGGACTGCCTGCGCCCTCGATTATCACCAGGTCGTGCTCCTCCCTGAGCCCGTCTAGAACTTCCATCGCCTTCCTGAAGAGTTCCTCCTTCCGGGAGAGCATGTACTCTCTGGCCGAAACGCTACCTATTGGCTTCCCCATGAAGACGACCTGGCTCCTCATGTTGCCCTCTGGCTTGAGGAGGATCGGGTTGAACTTTACGCTCGGTCTCTTTCTGCATGCTATCGCCTGCAGATACTGTGCCCTGCTTATCTCGCCGCCCTCTATGCCCGGCGCCGAGTTCAGGCTCATGTTCTGGCTCTTGAAGGGAACGACGTCGTAACCGAGGTTCGAGAAAATCCGGCATAGTGCGGTAACGAGGAGCGACTTACCGGCTCCGGACGAGGTTCCGAGCACCATCAGGGCCCTTCCCATTCTCCCACCGTTCCCAGTTGGCCGAAGGGCATATAAACCCTTGGATAAAAACTCCAGCGGTGGTTGGAATGGAGAGCCTCTTCCTTCTCGTTTTGGGGAACACAGAGATAAGCACCGTACCCGGAATAAGCGTCGCCGGGGCAACCCCTGAGCTGACGAAGCTCACACCGGTGGCCGATGCGGAATACCTCTTCCACGAGAAGCCCCTGACCATAGACGTGATTCCCGTAACGCCCGAAGGGCATCCAACACCGGCGATAATAACCAAGGCCGCGAGGGAGCTCGCGAACTTCCCTGTTCTGGTCGTGAGGGGCGGAACTTATCTCGCTCCCCTCGTCCCGCACGTGCACGTCAGCGACGCCGTCGGCAGGGACTTCAGAAAGGGGCCGGCTTTACCCGAATTCGGGGAGATAATAAAGCGCGCCAAGCTGTTCGGCGAGGAGCTCAACAAACTGCCGATCAAAGAACTCGTCATCGGGGAATCAACGCCCGGAGGAACGACGACGGCCCAGGCGGTACTCTGGGCACTCGGCTACGACGCGAAGACGAGTTCGGCATCCCCGAACAACCCGCAGGGCCTCAAGGAGAGGGTAATCGGCGAGGCCTTCGAGAGGGCCGGAATCGGGAAAGGTCAACTGAAGGACAACCCGCTTGAGGCCCTGAGGCAGTTCGGCGACCCCATGATGGCAACGGTAGTGGGTATTTCCCTCGGCTTCAGGAAGAACGTCGTCTTGGCTGGAGGAACGCAGATGTTGGCTGTTTCAGCCCTGTTAAAGGCCCTCGGCGAGGATTTAAACAGGTTCATGATAGCCACCACCAAGTGGGTGGTCAATGACAGAAGCGCCACATTCCTCGAAACGGCGAAGGAAATCGGGATAATAACTTATTCCGCCGACCTTGACTTCTCCAAGAGCGAGTTCAGGGGCCTCAGGGACTACGAGAACGGCTACGTCAAGGAAGGCGTCGGCGCGGGGGGAGCGACGTGGCTGGCCGTTAAGGCGGGTTTCTCGCCGGAAGAGGTGAGCGAAAAGGTCGAGGAGCTTTACAGGAGGCTCATGGAGATGAAGGCGTCTCCCTGAGAAGTTCGGCTTCTATCCCGGATTCTAGGGCCTTCTCATACATTTTTCTGTCGTCGGTTATCAGTTTTGCACCCCTCCTTTTTGCACAGGCCAGGAAAAGGACGTCGAAGCCGCTGGCACCGGTTTTTCGCCCTATTTCCATCGCGTCCTCCAGGAGATAGACGTCGGAGTAAAAGACGGAATACGTTTCCAAGAACCTAATGCCAATATCAACGATTCTCTCACTTTTCGAGAGCCTCCACAGCACAGTTGAAGTTTCTACGAGCGCTATAACGGGTTCATGGAGTGTTAGCTCTCCGTTCTGAGCTTTCTTCAGCAGTTCTTTGGCTTTTAAGTGAAGGGAGAGCTGTCGGTGATAAACATCATCACGTTTCCTACGCAGTGGGGGCAAAATACCCTTAACAATGACGCTGGTGTCCAGAACCACGTCAGTACTCGAAGTCATAATCCTTCTCCCTCATCTGACGGATTACCTCGGTTATGTCCTCAACCTCCTCATCAACCGTTAGTTCCTCCCGGACAACTTTTTCCACGTCATCAAGGGTAGGTCTGCCCCCAGGAGGTTCTTTTAATCGTAGCTTCAGCAGAAGGTTCTGGGCGTCAAGGAACAGCCTCTCGACCTGAGTCTCAACGTCCTCCATGGTCTCACCAAAACCCAATAGGTGATGGAGTTATTTAACACTTCTCGTCCCCTCCCACTTCCTTATGCTCTCTTCAAGGGCTTTCCTGACGGCTTTCCCGATGCTTATCCCGAGCTCCGTCGCGGTTCCTGCCCACTCCTTTTCCCCTTCGAAAGCGAAGACGCCGATTCCATCGCTCGTCGTCCCCGTCGCGTTGTAGCCAAGGCTGAGGAGAGTGTAGGTTTTTGCCTCGGTTGCCGTCATTATCGCGTTGGTCATAGCACCAACGGTTAGTCCCTCGTTTATCACGAGCGCGATGTTTATCGTCCCCGGCTCCCAGGGAGGCGGCACATCGCCTGCTATCGCCGGGTTGGTGATTCCAGCGGTGATGTAGGCCGTAACGCTCCCGCTCCTTGCGACCGCTAAAACCTTCGCCACATCAGCGGCCGTCATGAAGCCAACGAAGTTCTCAAGGCCGTTCTCCCGCTCGAAGGCGAGGCAATCAGCCCTGTAGTCGCCGGAGTAGTTCTTAGGAACCCTCATGAAAAAGAAGCCGTTGGCCCTCGTAAGGCCTCCCCTGTGGGGCGCGTTGCTGAGGGCGAGCATCGGCTCGTCGAACGGGAGGATAAAGTGTTTGAACCCCATGACTTTCTCTTTGGCTTCCCGAAATATAACCCTAGTGTTAAACGCTTCCGTTTGCTGAAAGGTTATTAAGTTCCGGGACGAGCTTACTCCGGTGGTAGCATGGGAGCGGAGGAGCACAAGAGGAAGGCCCCAAAAAAGTTCCGCTTCGCGGTCATAACCGTTAGCGACACCGCGAGCAGGGGGGAGAAGGAGGACAAAAGCGGGAAGTTCCTCGTGGAGGAGCTTGAAAAGGCGGGGCACGAGAGGGTTCTCTACAGAATCGTGCCCGACGAGAAGATGGCGATAATCGGCGCGGTGATTGAGGCCTTCGAGAAAGGTGCCGATGTGGTTGTCACCTCGGGCGGAACTGGAATCGCGAGCAGGGATGTCACGATAGAGAGCCTAAGGCCCCTCTTCGACAAAGAGCTTACCGGCTTCGGTGAAGTATTCAGGCTCCTCAGCTACGAGGATATAGGAACGGCCGCGGTTATGACGAGGGCCACAGCTGGAGTAATCCGTAGCTCGGGGAGAGCAATGGCGGTCTTCTGCCTGCCAGGAAGCCTCGGGGCGGCTAAGACAGGAATAAAGATTATCCTCAACGAGGCCGGCCACGTGCTGAAGCACGGGAGGGAGTAACCTTAAATCATTTCCAGCCAATACGAAGTGGTGGTACCGATGGAGAACACCGGCGAGGTAAAAAAGGCCCCTGCTAACCAAAAGGAGGAGAAGCTTAGGGGTCTTCGGAAGTTCAGGGGAGTCCTTGGGACGTTCGATAAGGAAACAATCCAGTGGGCCATCGAGGAGGCTGGGGAGATTTGAGGGACGTGGTTTTCATCGATACGTCCATTCTTGTAGAGTATATCCTGAACGGTCCGAATGCAGATTTCGCGGAGATGGTTCTAAGCGGTTCCTCTACCAGCGTGACGTCCACGATAGTTTACAGGGAATCACTCGGAGCCCTCGCAATGGCTTTTGGACGGCAGAGGTTCGGGATAAAGGGGATACACAGCCTGCGGAAGTTTATAAGGAAAAACGGGTGGGCCCCGTTTAAGCCCGTCATCGATGCGCTGGACGGCTTAATAGATGAAAGCGGGATTGTGGTGCTCCAGGATTCCCCACAGACTAACGCTTTAAGGACGATCATGGAAAAATACCACCTGATGCCGTCTGACGCTCAAATAGTCCTGACCTGTCAGGCTTATGGAATTGAGAAGATAGCCACCTTTGACTCTGATTTCAAGAGGGTGGATTTCCTAAAAACACTGGGGGTGTGAAAATGAAGGAATTCAAGCGCCTCACTCCCTACCGCGAGGCCCTGAAGCTCCTCCTCGACGACCTGAGCGAGATTCCAGAGCTTGAGGAGGTTCCGCTCGACGAGGCGCTCGGCAGGATTCTGGCCGAGGACGTTGTTTCACCGATAGACAGCCCCCCCTTCGACCGCTCTGCCGTGGACGGCTATGCTTTGCGCGCGGAGGACACCTTCCAGGCGAGGGAGTACAGCCCCGTCGAGCTGAAGGTCATTGACGAGATAGTCGCCGGAGAGGAGAGCGGGGCGAAGGTGGAACCGGGCACGGCCGTGAAGCTCATGACCGGCTCGAAGATGCCGGAAGGGGCCAACGCGGTTCTCATGCAGGAGATGGCCGAGCGCGAAGGCGACACCTTAAGGGTTCTCCGCCCGGTTGCGCCGGGCCAGAACGTGGCCTTCGCGGGAGAGGACGTGAAGAAGGGCGAGGTGATCCTGCGGAAGGGGCAGGTTCTAAGACCACAGGATCTGGCCCTCCTCAAGAGCGTAGGGTTCAAAACGGTCAAGGTCAAGAGAAAGCCCCGCGTCGGGATAGTGGTTACGGGCGACGAGCTGCTCGGGGATTTCGACGAGGAAGCGCTAAAGGCGGGTAAAATCCTCGAGAGCAACTCGGTGATGCTGAAGGGTCTAGTCAGGCAGTACTTCGGCGAGCCGGTCTTCTACGGCGTCGTCCCCGACGACGAGGAAGCTATAAGGGGTGCGATAGAGAGAGCCAAGAAAGAGAACGACCTCGTTCTCGTCACCGGCGGTTCCGCCTTCGGCGATAAAGATTTCGCGCACCGCTTCGTTAAGCTCCTCTTCCACGGGACGACGATAAAGCCCGGCCGGCCAATAGGCTACGGCGAGAGGGTCTTCATAATGAGCGGTTATCCAGTGGCTGTCTTCGCTCAATTCCACCTCTACGTCAAGCACGCCCTGGCAAAGCTCGTCGGTGCTAAGAACTACGAGGTTCGTGTCAGGGCGACGCTCACCGAGCGCGTTCCCAGCCAGCTCGGAAGGCACGAGTTCGTCAAGGTCTGGTACGAGGACGGCAAGGCGAGACCGATTAAGAAGAAGGGAAGCGGGATAATAAGCTCGCTCGTGGAGAGCAACGGTTACATTGAGATACCAGAGGACAGTGAAGGCTACCTAGAGGGCGATGTCGTCATCGTCGTCCTCTATTAGCTCCTCCTTTTTCGGCTTCTTCACGAGGGGTTTGACGTCGTCGGGGAGCGAATCCGGGTCCACGAGGCTCTCGATTATCTCTATCGCCTCGCTCTTCTCCCTCTTTTTCTCCTCTATCGCCTGGAGCAGAAAGTCAGAACTGCCCCACGGAAGGACTTCTCTAATCTTCTTTTCCCCGTCGTCCCCGTACCGCTCGTTATCTGGAACCACCTGCAACCAACCTCCAGTAACACTGGTACTGGTTCCTAATAAACCTTACTTCCCTTATCGAACCTTTTTGGTCGGGGAAAGCTGGTGCTATGGCCCGCCCGTAACTCCCGTCCTCATCGATGCCTGACGGCGCGCTTGGACGGGCTAACCCAGGCGGGCCATCTGTGCCCGGCCTGGGTTTCCCGCGGTCATCGCGCTCCGGGACGCGGAAGGCCCTCCCGCGGGGACCTCGCTGAGGCCGGGCTGTGGCCCCCGCATCGCACTCTGGTTCATCCGTCCCCAGAGTCCTCGCGCGGGGGCATTCTAAGGTTGAGGACGGGGGTATATAAAGGTGCCTCACTCGAGTAGCTTCCTGAGCTGCGAGTACAGCCTTGGCTCGAGGCTCTCCTTCTCAACGACGACCACAAGGGTTCCTTTGTTCACTATGGCAAAGTCCCTCAGCTTGGAAAGGAACTTCATGAGGCTCTCCCAGGGGTTGTAAACCGTCAGGTACTCCAGGCAGTCTATGACTATGATTCCATGCTTTCCAGACTTGGAAAAGCTTTCCAGGTATTGGTACGAGAGCTCCGTTATCCTGGCCAGGTTCGTCGGGTTTATCGTGTTCTTGAACTTGCCCTGGAAGGGAATAGTGGTTACGAAGTAGTACTCCCACTCATCAGGAACGTCGGAAACGTCCCGAAGGAAAGCTAGAACCCTTGTTCCCCGGAGCTTCTCCTTGAGCTTCTTGTACTCCCCAATGTCGATGAGCAGGACTCCCGGCTTTAGATCTGGCTGGTTGTGAGTATTGTTCGTTGGAGGGCGGAACGTCTTGGAGGAGGTGAGCTTCACCATCGCCCCCACCATGAAAATAACGAGTAGGGACGACGCGGTGAATCCTATAACGCGGTACCATTCGTACTTGCCGAACAGGGCTGCTGGGACCAGGTGAACCCCGAAGAGGATTATGCTGACGTAGAGGTAGCGGATAGCACTCCTGTATATGCCCTCAACTTCCATCAGAAGCAGTCCACCGGTGGTGACGAATACCCCGCTTATGCCCAAGGCCGCCGCGCTGGTGGCCGTCCAGAATGGGTCGCCTGTGTAAAAGTACACCCCCAACATATACCCTATAAACATAACTGGCATTATCGAGAAAATGGCCAGAGTTCTGTGCCTGACGGCTATTGACTCCTCCTCTAGGAACTTTACTGAGCCGTAGAATATGAAGCCGGAAAAAGCGGGAAGGCATAGGAGACCGATGATCTGGGCCAGGGGGTTTTGGATTGACGTGAGGAAAATTGCAAGAAAATCAAATATCCATGCTATCGAGAAAGCTAGGGCGGACTTTCTACCGTTGCTCAGGTATATACGGAATATCCAGGCCGCGGCGCCCAAATCGACTCCCATCACAATCAGAGCTTCGGCCAGCAGTAGCGTGTTGATTTCCGCCAAATTCCTCACCCCAAGTTTCTGGTGGGATCGCCGAATCCGTCCCACCTAAACGGTCCCTCCGGTGGAACGCGAAGGGCCGTCTCGTCCTCGAATTTTACGACCAGCACTTCGGGGCGGGCGATTATGACTCCAACCCTCCCCCTCTCGCCGCGCTTCACCACGCGGTACTCACCGTCCACATGCTTCAGGGGAAAGATTATAGTAGTGGGGTAGTTTGGATAGTACCAGAACTGCCCGTGACGGTGAATCCCAACCAAGTCCCCAAAGAGGTAGTAACCGTAGAGCGGGATTAGCAAGGTTCCCTCAAACGTGTTGGATAGATACTTGAAGAACTCCATGTTTATGCCCACACCGCTTACAATGGCGGTCTCAATCGATTCGCTATAGGGTTCAAAGAGCGACATCAGCGGAGGAGCAGTGCGGACGGTGTTTATCCTGTCGGTTTCCATCACGCGCTTCGTGTACCTCACGAGAGGGTCCAAGATCTTCAAAACGGCCTCCAGCCCCTGTTCTCGAAGAACACGCTTGAGACCGTCTGTTTCCATGCCAATGAAGTACAGAACGCCGCCATAGCTCCAGATGAGCTGGCTTACCTCATCTTGATACCAGCCGTATGGGCCGTGGGCAATAGCGCGCATCTGATGGCCGTTCCCATAGATTCCATCGAGGCCGTAGACACTGTCCAGTGCGGCGCGGAGGTAGAGGTGAAGCACCTCAACGTAGCGGGCGTCCCAATGGCCAATCGCCCTTTCGCGGGTGGTTCCAGAGGATTGGTAGAACCGGATCTTGCCGTCATAAGAGACGGGAACGAAGTCCAACCAGTGACTGCGGAGGTAGTCCTCCTCCACCGTGAGGCCGAGGTTGAAGAGACCTTCAAAAACCTCCACCAGGCTTCCCTGAAAGAGCTCATCGAGATCTGGGTTCAGCAACTCGGCGATCCTTTTCCAGTACGGCGTTCTCTTGAAGTGGAACTCAAAAATCCTCTTTAAGTATTCCCGGGTCCAATATTCACTAATACCCAGGGAATGCTTATGTAGATTGTCCAAGAGATCTCCATACTCCATGTAGAATGTTTTAACCAAACAATATAAAAGCTTTTTTAAATTCGACAATTGTCCAAAGCCGTTAGATAAACACCATGATAAACACCAAACGTTAAATAGTAGAAACGCGGATAAGTAGTTTGGGTGGGTATTCGTGAGCATTATAGTGGGAAGGGCCGATAAAAACGGGGTGGAGGACCTCAGATACACCCTGAGAAAGGCCCTAGAAACAACGGAGTTCTGGAGGAAGCAGTTCTCAGGAGTAGATACCGCAGAGATAACCCCCAACGATCTTGCAAGACTACCTGGGAGGGTCAAGATAGCGCCCCACGATCTCTACCGTACAGGGGAGATATGGCCCAGCTACATAAGGAAGCCCGGGCTATTCTACACTGTTATGAGAACCAGCGGAACCACCGGCCGGCCAAAGAGGATCCCCTTTACACGGGACGACCGCGTGAGGATTGGACGCCAACTTGAACCATGGGTTATGGAGTACATGGACAGGGGAGACCGGATTGCGTCTTTCTTCCCACCATTGCCCTCGTCCTCGGGAATGTTCGCTTTCGGAGGATTCGAGGCTATCAACGCCAGAACCGCATATTACCAGATTCCCATACGGTATCTCCTGGACAGGGAGACTCTCCTTAGAGAGTTCCAGGACATCAAGCCGACCGCGCTGTTCTGCCTGACCGCTACCGCTTACAACCTCGGTCTAACCCTACCCGAGTCCATAAAGGGGGACATTCAGACCATCGTGGTCGGCGGCGAGACGCTGACGCCGGAGCTGGCAAAGGCGATACTCGAGCTCTTTGAAAACGCGGTGATAATCGACAACTTCGGCTCCACGGAGGACGGGGTTACGGGGTACAGAGTCATCACGCGGAGGAAGCAGGGAGATTTCAACTTCACCGAGTCCATAATCGTCCTCAAGGACGAGGGCGACGGCTACGACAGCTACAAGAGGATCTACATAACGAAGGTCATGAGGGAGGGTGAGCTTACGGGCCTGCCCCTCTTCAACTACGACATAGGTGACCTCGCCAGGGTGGAAGGAGGAAAGGTAAGGAACATAATCCGCGTTAAGGACGTTGTGAGCCTCGCGGGGGCGAAGCTCCACATAGACCAGGTGATGGAGATAGTCTACAACCACCCCGATCTCGTGGACTTCGTGATAATCTACCACCCGCTCTCTCCCGAGAACCCCAGGCCAAAGGCCACAATACGGGTGGCCTATGCAGATGTAAAGCCCGAAGGGATCGAGGACGAGGTCAAGGATCTCATCTACGAGGCCAACAACCCCGTCCGATACGAGGTGGAGGAATCCAAGCAGGCCGAACTCGAAGTCGTCGCGGTTCCACTCGAAAAGCTTAGGGAAGGCCTTCCGAGGAGCCTTGGCAAGACCAAGAGGATCTACATCGCCGGAAAGGACTTTTAACGTTTCTGTTACTTTCCACTATTTCCCACATTCATTGTCACAATGCCGAAAACTTATTTAAGACAGTTCTCAAATCTCCAGCGGTGGTCGAGATGAGTGGGAAGATCATTCACGACGGCATACATGGCAGCATGAAGCTCACCGGACTCGTGCTGGAGCTCGTGAAAACGCCGGAGTTCCAGAGGCTCAGGAACATAAGGCAGCTCGGCCTTGCTTACCTCGTTTATCCAGGGGCGAACCACAGCCGCTTTGAGCACTCCCTCGGAGCGTGGAACATAGCGAGAAGACTCGCCCAGGAGGTCGGTCTGAGCGAGGACGAGGGCATGCTCCTCCAGGTCGGGGCTCTCCTCCACGACATCGGCCACGGACCCTTCAGCCACACCTTCGAGAGCATCTACAAGCACTACGTTAAGGAGCGCGACCATATGCGCCTTGGCCAGGATATAGTCCTCGGTAAGATTAACATCACAGAGAGCGATAACGGGGGCAGGATTCCCGAGATAATTGAAAGCTACGGCTATGACTTCACGCCTAAGGACGTCGCGGACCTGATACTCGGGAAGGCGAAGAAGCGCTACCTCGGCCAGATGCTCCACGGCGACGTCGATGTGGACCAGCTCGACTACCTCATTCGTGATGCCCACTACACGGGAGTCGCCCACGGCATCATAGACCTCGAGAGACTGCTTAAGGTCCTTAGGATACATGAGGAAGAGCTGGTGGTGGACGAAAAGGGCGTCGAGGCTGTCGAGGGAATGATGGTGGCCCGCTCGCTGATGTACTCCAGGGTTTACTTCCACCACACGGTCAAGATCGCCGAGGGCATGCTGACCAGGGCTCTGGAATCCGCCCTGGAGGAAGGACACCTCTGGGACTTCTGGAAGATGATCGACTGCAGGGTTCTGGTTGAGCTGGAAGACCTTGAAGGCTTCCCTGCGGAGATGGTGAGGCGCATAAAGTACCGCGAGCTTTACAAGGCTGCCGTTTTGGCAAGCGCGGACGAGCTGACGGGAGAGGAGAAAAGAGAGCTCCTGAGCGCATACAGGAATGTGAAGAGAAGGCAGGAGATTGAAAGGGCTTTGGCAGATGCAGTCGGTGCAAGGGAAGGGGAGGTTATCCTCGAGTTCAGCATAGCTGATCTTATGCTCAGCGAGCCAAGGCTCAAGGCTACGGAGATAAACGTCCTCCTAGGGAACGGCGAGCTCCAGCCCCTGACGAGGGTGACGCCCCTCGCGAACGCGCTTAAGAGGAGACAGACCCCTCGGTGGGCGGTGTTGATAGCCTCCCCCGCGGAGTATGTAGCCAAGCTCAGGGAGGTCTGGAAGAGGGTAATATTTAGCTGAAGAGCTTCGCCCTTATCTCCTTTTTCAGCTCTTCAATCAGGTCTATCAGCTCGTCGGCGTCCCTAACTTCATCGAGACTTTCTTTGGGGATTAGGGGAACTTCCCCAACCACTTCAGTCCGGGTTTCTTCAAGGATAAAAACACCATCACTGTTGATTATTTTGCTCACCTCCGCCACCATCTCGGCCCTCCTGACTGTGGAGCGGGTCTTCCGCTCGTCTATGCCCGTGAGGATTCTAAAATCTTCCTCCCTGGATACCGCGTTGAATGGGGCCTTTTTCACCTTGACGACGCCGAGACCGAGGCTCTTCAGCCTGTCAAATATTTCCTTTTCCAGCGGTGTCTCTGGCGTGACGTCGAGATTGGCCTCAACCCTCGAATGAAGCACATCTATCGGCTCCGCCAGAGGCTCGTCAAACAGCTCCTCCAGTCTTATAGCCACTTCCAGCGAAACCGCCTGCTCGCCCCGCTCGTAGTTTAGGAGGCTCTTTCTCGAAACGCCGATGAGCTGGGCCAGCTCGTTCACGGAGTAACCGTGCTTCTCGCGGAGCCTCCTCAAAAGCTGGCCGTTTATCCTCACGTAGAAGCCGCCGCGTTCGGCAAATATCGCCGGCAACTCGTTCTCGACGAGGACGTCGTAGAGTGTCTCAGGCCTCAGGGCGTAGATGCCGAATCTCTCGTAAACGACACCCTCCTCAAGCTCGGCGTTCTTCGTCTTGAGCCCTACTATCAGCGGTGACGCCTTGAAGAACTTGGACAGGCGCTTAAGGTCCTCGGCCTGCTCCTCGGTAACGGTGTCTATGTTGGTGGCAACTTTAACGAAGAGCAACAGGAATAACCTGCTCGCCACTATGTCAAAGCACGAGCCCTTAAACTCAAGTCTGGCCGTTTTGTAGCCAGTACCCCTGAGTATCGCCTCTACGGTTCTTATGAGCCTCTCCCTGTCCATCATTTTTAAATACGCAGAAGGACTTAATAAAGTTAAGGGGTTCGCATGAGACCGATAATACTCCGAGGCAATCTTGTTTCCCTCAGCATGCTCCTCCGCGAGGATTTAAAACACGTGTGGCTATGGTACAACGACCGCGATGTGAGAAAATACCTCTCCTTCCCGGAGGAGATATTCTTCTACGAGGACGAGCTGGAATGGTACGAGGCTCTCCGGAGAGAGAAGAAGCACGAGAAGGTCTTCGCAATCCTGGAAAATTCCTCGCGCTCCCTCGTCGGACTCGTTGGCCTTCACAGGATAGACCACCACAACGGTCGTGCCGAGCTGGGCTACTTTCTGGCCAAGGAGCACTGGGGGCACGGCTACGCGAGCGAGGCGGTAAAGCTCGCCCTGGAATACGCCTTTGAGTGGCTCAACCTGCGCAAGGTCTACGCCCACGTCTTCGAGACAAACGTCGCATCGATAAGGGTTCTTGAGAAGAACGGCTTTCAGCTCGCCGGCCGCTGGAGAAAACACCAATACGTCCCCGGAGAAGGCTTCGTTGATGTGCTCTGCTACGAGAGGTTCAGGGAATGAACGTTGCCGTTTGCTTTTTAAACCCCCATCTCGTTTCTTCACCCATGCTCCTCCACATCGGAATCGACGACACCGACTCACCCAATGGAATGTGCACCACCTACCTCGGTGCCCTCCTCTACCGCGAGCTGTCCCGCTTAGCGGAGCCTATGGACCTGCCGAGGCTCATCAGGCTCAACCCGAACATACCCTACAAGACCCGCGGTAACGGGGCCGTTTCCATGACTTTCGAGGTCGAAGAGGGGCTGATTCCGGAGATCAAAAACACTGTCCTCTTCTACGTGAACCAGCTGGCTGACTTCACCCACGAGAACACCAACCCCGGCGTCGTTTTCCTCGAAGGGGCCATTCCGGAGGAACTCCGCGAGTTCTCGCTCAAGGTCCTGAGGGAGCACGTCACCATCGAGGAAGCCGAAAGGGTCGCGGGGGAAGTCGGGGCCGAGTACTTCAAGTTCAAGCTCGGAAGGGGCATAATCGGCGCGCTCGCTTCAATCGGCTATCCTCTCGAACGTTTCACCTACGAGCTGCTGGCCTACCGCGAGCCCGAGAACTGGGGAAGGCCGAGAAGGGTCGATTCGGAGAGCGTTTTCATGGCAGACCGCTGGAGCTACCCCTTCACCTACGACAACGTTGATCCATACAAAAAGACCGTCCTCATAACCCCGCACGGCAAGGACCCCGTCCTCGCTGGAATCCGCGGGATCGATGCGGGGAAGGTTCTCCAGACCTTCGAGATGGTTCGTTTTGAGGAGCCCGTCGCTTTCCACCAGCTCTACAAGACCAACCAGAACACCGACGACCACCTTGTACCGAAGAAGATCGGCGAGCTGAAGCTCTACGACAGCGCGGTCGTTAGGGGCAGAGTGGCCAAACCCTACTGGGAGCGCGGGAGGCACGTTTTCTTTGAGCTGGAGGACGAGACGGGAAGAATCCGCGTCGCTGCATTCGAACCGACGAAGAAGTTCAGGAA
Organism: Thermococcus sp. MV11; assembly: GCF_012027285.1. NCBI lineage: Archaea > Methanobacteriati > Methanobacteriota > Thermococci > Thermococcales > Thermococcaceae > Thermococcus > Thermococcus sp. MV11. The sequence goes on along the minus strand of NZ_SNUD01000001.1, from coordinate 449,172 downwards.
CTACGTTAGAAAGCTCCTGCCGGGCGATGAGATTATCGCCGCTGGAGGAGTTAAGGAGCACGAAGAGGTGCTGACGCTCAACCTTGAAAAGTTCTACCCGGTGAAACTCGTCCCTAAAGTTGAATATCAGAAGCCGAAGTGTCCCAGATGCGGGGGAACGATGAAGAGCAAGGGCGACTACCTCAAGTGCAAGCGCTGTGGCTATAGAATGCCGAAAAAGCTCATTCCAGTTGAGGTCCCGCGCGGGCTGGAGAGGAAGATCTACGAGGTTCCTCCAGATGCCAGGAAGCACCTGTCGAGGCCCCTCGTCCTGCCGGGTGGAGAGGAGAAGATTCTGGGACTTTTGTGAAGTGGGAGAATTGATAATCACGATTATCATGACGGTGATTATCATTGGTTGATTTGCACTCCCACCGCAAAGGGATTTAAAAAAGTTTGGAGTGGCGGTGCAAACCTACTTCCTCATCACCTTCCACACGAGCAACGGGAAGACGAGCGTGGCATCTGCCCATATCTCGACGTAGTCAGCCTTAGCCCTTATCTTGCCCCAGCTCACTCCTTCGCTCGGAGGTGCGCCGCTAAGCGAGCCGTCCCAGGGGATAGCTGTGGTGATATAGATCGCGTAGTCCGTTCCTCCCCTGAAGAGGTTAGCGTTGATAATCGCGTGCTTCGGCAGGGAACCGCCCAGAATTATCGATGCCGTCTCCTTGGCTGTAACCGCGAGGTTGTTGAGCTTGACTATGTCGTTGGCAATGTCTATGACAAGCTCCCTGTCCCCGCGCTCCTCCTTGAAGAAGTACAGCATGTCCCCTATCGAGCCGTCGGTAATGGCCGGACAGAAAATCGGAACGTTTCTCTTGTAGGCCCAGTAGATAACCGAGCGCTCCTTCTCCTTCCCGAGCTTCTCGTCCATGTAGCGGCCCATCTCGTGGATGAACTCGCTCGCCGTCAGAACCCCGCGCTCCTTTTCCATCTCAAGAACCCGCTCGAAGAATGGAATCATGTACTTCTCGAACTCTATGTAGCGGTCGTTGGGCACGAAGATGTTGCCTATCCTGTTGATGCCCTTCTCGCGCATCAGGGCATCGTTCACCTGCCAGTCGCCGAGGACGAAGGGCTTGAGGGCCTTTATGAAGTCCTCCTCTATGCCGCCGGCGGTAGTGACTATTACATCAACCTTGCCCTCCTTGACGAGCCACGCGATCAGCTCCCTCAGCCCGGAGGAGATGATGTTGGAGGTGTAGCCGAGGAAAACTCTAACCTCCTCACCCTTAGCGCGCTTCTCCTCCACCCTCCGCCAGATCTCTATCGCCCTTCCGAGGTGGGTCGCCTGGAAGCCTATGCGCTCGTAATAATCCAAAACCTCCTCAAGGCTCGAAACCTCATCAAGCCAGGGCCCCTCGATTGGAAGGCCCTCGACCTCTTCGCTCTCCTTAAGCACTATGTCCTTCGGCTCGGTCATGGTTGGCACTTCGAGGGGGGACGTATAAAGTTTTGGGAAAGCGTTTTATCCTCCAGCCCCAACTCTCCCACATGCCGGTGGAGATAAATCTGGACGGCCTAGGGGTCATAGTTACGGCCTCATCGCGCGGCATAGGCTTCAACGTCGCGCGCGAGCTGTTGAAGAGGAACGCGCGCGTAGTAATAAGCTCTCAGAACGAGGAGAACCTGAAGAAGGCCCTTAACGAGCTTTCGAGCTACGGGGAGGTTCACGCGGTCCGGACGAACCTGTTCGACCAGCGCGATCTGGAGAAGCTTGTGAAAGAGGGCTGGGAGCTTTTGGGTGGAATCGACGCCCTCGTCTGGAACGCTCCCAACGTCCGCTGTGAACCCTGCCTCCTCCACGAGGCGACCTACATAGACTGGATTGAAGCTTCCGCACTTCACACGGCCGCTCCGGGCTATCTCACAACGCTTCTCGTCCAGGCGTGGCTTGAGAGGAAAAGAAAGGGCACGTTGATTTACCTCAACTCCGTCTCGATAAAGGAGCCAATGCCGCCGCTGGTTCTGGCGGACGTTACGAGGGCCGGCCTCCTCCAGCTGGCGAAGAGCGTTTCAAGAACCTATGGAAAGCACGGAATAAGAGCCTACAGCGTTCTGCTCGGCAGCTTCGATACACCCGGTGCACGGGAGAATCTAAAGCGAGTCGCCGAGGCGAGGGGAGAACCCTTCGAGGAGACCTGGGAGCGGGAAGTGCTCGGCAGAACCCCCCTCCACAGGACAGGGAGGTGGGAGGAACTCGGCTCGCTCGTGGCTTTCATCCTCAGCGATGAGGCCGAGTACATGCTCGGCTCGACCGTTGTCATGGACGGCGCGATGACGAGGGGGATAGACATTTAAGTCTCCTTTCCCTTCTCACGCCCATGAAGGAGGACTACTTCACCGAGGAATTCATAGTTGAGATGAGGGAGAGGTACTTCAGGCCGAGGAAATGGGAGAAGGTCAAACCGTTCCGAAATGCAGCCGTTCTGGCGATAGACCTTCAGGCGTACTTCCTCAGGCCGGAGAGCAGGGCGTTCCTGCCTTCCGCGCCGCGCTTCGTTCCCGGGCTTGTGGAGTTTTACAGAGAGGCGGAGAGGCTCGGCGTTCCGCTAATCTTCACCCGTCATTTCCACCAGAACGACATCATGACCCGGTGGTGGGGCGGCAATATGCCAAGAGACGATCCGCTGAACGAACTTCTTGAAGAGTTCAGGCCCTTCGCCGGAACCGTCATTGAGAAGAAGACCTACGACGCCTTCCACGGCACTGACCTGGAGAGGAGGCTCAGAAAGCTCGGCATCGAGACAGTCATCGTAACCGGCGTCATGACACACCTCTGTTGCGAGACCACCGCCAGAGAGGCCTTTGTGCGGGGCTTCAACGTGGTATTTCCGGTCGATGGGACGCTGACCCAGAACAGGTTTTTCCACGAGGCAACGCTCAGAAACCTCTCCCACGGCTTCGCGGTCACGCCCCTGCTAAAGGAGGTGCTGGAATGGCTCTCGTCGGGATAATCGGGGCCGGAATAGGGGGCATAGCGACGGCGGTGCAGCTGGCGCGCTACGGGATAGAGAGCGTGATTTTCGAGCGCGACCGAATAGGTGGGCTGATAAGGAACGCCTACTCCGTCGAGAACACTATGTTCTTTTCCGACGGAATCAAGGGAGCGAAAGTTGTTGAAATTCTTGAGGAATACGTGAAAAAGTACGACCTGAAAATCCTCTACGAGGAAGTCAGAGCCGTGAGAAAGGCCGGCGGACTCTTTGAAGTTGAAACCTCGGGCGGAGTTCACCGCTTCAAGTACCTCGTGGTAGCAACAGGAACGAGGCCGAGAAGGCTCCCCTTCGATGGGATAACCTACCACGTCGCCGAAGTTCCGGAGAGGCACTACGGGAGGGTTCTCATCATCGGCGGCGGCGATGTGGCCTTCGACTACGCGCTGACAATGAGCGAGAGGAGCGACGAGGTGATAATCCTCATGAGGAGCGAACCGAAGGCCCTGCCCTACCTGCAGGAACTCGTGAAGAAACGCTCAAACATCAGGACGCTGATGGGACAGGTATGGGAAATAAGGCCTATAAGCGGGAAGCAAAAGCTTTTAGCCAGAACGAGCGCCGGCAACTTTGAGGTTGACCTGGTGCTCGGGGCCATTGGGAGGGTCCCAAACATCGAGCTGGTGAAGGGCATCAAAGACGATAACCTTTTCCTGGTCGGGGACGTTAAGAACGGAATCTACCGCCAGACGGCCCTGGCGATAGCAGACGGAATAAAGACCGCGATGGTGATATGGAGGAGGGAGAGGTATGGAGATACTGAGTGAGGTTGGCGATCCGAACGTTGCGGTCGTTTACATCGGGAAAACCTCAAAGGGCAACATAGTGGAGTTTGTAGAGTCAGTTCCGACCTACAATCCGGCCGAGAAGTGGGTGCTCATAGTATCATCGCTCAACGGCTGTCCCGTGGGCTGCAAGATGTGCGACGCAGGCTTCTTCTACAAGGGAAGGTTGGACCTCGATGAACTGATGGAGCAGATAGAGTACCCGATAGCCAGGCGCTGGAACGGAAAGCCGAAAACCAGGAAGTTCAAGGTGCAGTTCGCGCGCATGGGCGAGCCGAGCTTCAACATGGCCGTCATAGAGGCGATGCGGCTTTTAGGCGAGCGCTACGAGAACTTCCACCCGTCGCTCTCAACTATTGCCCCGATAGGAACCGATAAGTTCTTCGATGCCCTCCTAGAGCTGAAGAAGGAGATGTTTCCGACCAACTTCCAGCTCCAGTTCTCGATACACTCCACCAGCCCGGAGCAGAGGGACGAGATAATCCCGGTCAGGAAGTGGGACTTCGAGAGGATAGCCGAGTACGGAAAGGCCTTCTACGACGAGGGCGGCAAGAAGATCACGCTCAACTTCGCCCTGGCGAGGGAGAACGAGGCCGACGCCAGCGTAATAGCCGAGCACTTCCCGAAGGAGTACTTCCTCATCAAGATAACGCCCCTCAACCCGACGGTGAGCGTGCTGAAGAACAAGCTCACCAACGATGTGGACCTTGAGACGGGCCTTCCGATGAAGCACAGGAAGTTCGTTGATGACCTCAGGAGGCTCGGCTACGACGTCATCATCTCCGTCGGCGACACGAGGGAGAACCTCATCGGCTCGAACTGCGGCCAGTACATTCTTAGATTCCTCAAGGAGAGGCCAGAGCTTAGGGAAGCCTACACCTTCGCGAGGGGATTTGAGTTCAGGGTGAGCTGACGAAAACCTTATCTTATTCTTCTCCTATTCTCCCACGGTGGTTCAATGAACCTCATGGAGCAACTCCACAGGGACTTTCGGGAGTTCAAAGACTCCTGCATGGGGATTCTCCTCTACGGCTCTCACGCGAGGGGGGAAGCAACGAGGAGAAGCGACGTTGATGTGTGCCTCGTCAAGCCAAAACCCGGAGTTTATGAGAGGGTTCTCCAGAAGCTCGGAGGGAAGTACGACGTTAAAGTCTTCGAGGAGCTTCCACTATACGTTCAGATTGATGTCATCAGGAATCATAGGGTTGTATACGGTGATGAGCTTGAGCTTTCGGAGTACTTCTACCGGTTCAGGAAGCTGTGGCGGGACATGGAACACCGGATAAGGGAGAATGAGTTTGAGAGCGTGAGGGAAAAGGCAAAGCTGAGGAGGCGTGCCCGTGAGAAGGCAAAGGTACTTAGAGAAGCTTGAGAGGTTCGAGGAGGAATACGAGTTCATAAAGAACCACGAAATGAGAGACGAGGTTACCCAGAGGGCACTGCTTTACTCCCTCCAGCTTTGCGTGGATATCGCGATGGACATCGTTGCGATGCTTGTTAAGGACCTTGGAATGACGGTCGAAGACGATTACACGAACATCGAACGGCTTAGTAGAGATGGAGTTATCTCAGAAACCGATGCAAGTCTTCTCAGGTCATATAACGGGCTGAGAAACGCCATAGTTCACAAGTACGACAGGTTGAACCTTGACATCGTGAAAGAGGCCCTCCAGAGGATTGACGAGCTATACGAGATAGTCCTGACTCTCATAGAAAAATATGAAAAGCTAGAAGGCTAATAGCCAGCCTCGTGAATCAGCTCGCCCTCCGCGAAGACGTGCGTCGGGTAGTTCTCCACGCAGAACGGGTCGCCGTTCCAGACGACGAGCGAGGCCCATTTGCCCTTCTCTACGCTTCCAAGCTTATCATCAACGCCGAGTATTTTCGCGTTGTTGTGGGTGATGACCTTTATCGCCTCCCCCTTGCTCATGCCGAGCCTTATGAAGTGCCTGAGCTGGAGGTATAGGTTGGCCTGGAGCGTGACCGGGTGGTCGCTCATCAGCCCGAAGAGGGGCCTGACCTCGAGCAGGTATCTGGCGTTCTTCCAGTCCTCGTGCTTCAGTTCAACCTTGTATGGGTGGGCATCGAAGGGGCCGTAGATGACCGGAACGCCCTCGGCCTTAATCTTCTCGAAGGTCTCCCTGCTGTGGACGTCGCCGGCGTGCTCGATGGTTATATTCAGCCAGAACTTCCGCTTTATCATGAGGAGAGCGGCAATGTCGTCCTCCTTGTGGACGTGGACGCGGAGGGGAACTTCGCCCTTCAGGACAGGAATCAGGGCTTCAACGGTGGGCTCGACCTCCTCCGGCTCCTTCTTGCCCTTCTCAAGGAGCGCTATCGTCTTCTGGGTCTTGATGAGCCAGCTTAGGAGGATTCCTATCGCGCCCATTCTCGTGCTCGGCCTCGTCCCCTTCCAGCTCGTTGTCGAGCGCGGGTTGTAGCCGAAGGCCGCTTTAACTCCCGCGTACTTGATGAAGGCCTCCTCAATGTCGCGCCCGTAGTTCTTGATGAAGACGGCCTTTCCACCGATGATGTTCCCGCTCCCTGGCAGAACCGACGAGTAGAGGACGCCGAACTCTATCGAGTGCTTGAAGGCCTTGTCGTCCATGTAAATCGAGTAGAGTGCATCGACGAGTGGGAGAACAGCGTCCATCTGCTCGTTGGCCTCGCCCTCCTGGTAGGGTTCGCCGTAGCGATCCATTCCGATGTGACTGTGGCCGTCTATGAAGGCAGGCGTTACGACGCCCTCGGCCATTATCTCGGCTTCCTTCGGCTTCTCCTTCGTCACGTCAACGATGTCTCTATCAAAAACGACGTAGACGTCCCTCAGAACGTTCCCCAAACCATCGTAGAGAAGACTAGCCTTCACGGCTTTCACGTTCACCACCGTTAAGAGATGTGCACTAACGCTTAAATGCTTATCGACTCCGGAATTAAGGGGTTACGCAATTCAATAATTATGCAACAAAAGATAATGGAAAGGAACGGCTCAGTAGGGGAACTCGACGCCCATCTCCTTCGCTATCTCGCGGAGGTGGGCTATCCTCTCCTCGGTGGGCGGGTGGGTGGCGAAGAGCCTCGAAACGCGGTCGCCCTCGAAGTGGTTCACGATGAAGAGGTGGGCCAGCCCAGGGTTGCCGAGGGGCTTTTTCTTCTTCGCCTCCGCCTCCTTCTGGAGCTTCTTTACCGCCTCGTCGAGCTTCAGCAGTGCGCTCGCGAGCGCCCAGGGCTTTCCGCTGAGCCTCGCGCCGCCCTCGTCGGCCGCGAACTCCCTGCGCCTGCTTATCGCCGAGCGGATTATTATCGCCGCTATCGGGGCGGTTATTGCTATAAGGATTGCGTAGATGAATCTGTCGAGGCTGAGGTCGCCGAATATGGCCTTGAAGAAGGCGAGGTACTTGGTGAAGTAGGCTATGTAGACGACCGCACCCGCCAGTGCGCCGGCGATGGTGCCGACGAGTATGTCGTGGTTCTTTATGTGGGTCAGCTCGTGGCCAAGGACGCCTTCAAGTTCGTCCTTGTCAAGGAGTTCGAGGATTCCTGTCGTCACAGTCACGAGAGCGTGCTTGGCGTTCCTTCCCGTTGCGAAGGCGTTCGGCGTCGGGTCGTCGATTATAGCTATCCTGGGCATCGGAAGGCCCGCCCTCTTGCTGAGCTTCTCAACTATCTCGTACAGCTCGGGCGCCTCCTCCCTACTGACGGGCTTTGCCTTCATCATCTTGATTACGAGCTTGTCGCTGTACCAGAAGGTGAGGAAGCTCATTATGACGGCGAACCAGAACATGTAGGTCATCCATCTCGCTCCACCGAGGAGGTAGCCCATGGCCATCAGAAGGCCCGTCAGGAGGGCTATCATGAACGTTGTCCTGATGAACAGCCAGATTTTCATTCCCATCACCCCTCCGGTTTACCTTTCAAACCGCCTTTACAAAGCTTTCGTTCGCTTCAAACGATGGACAGAAATGGGAAATCAGAAGTTGGGAACGTAGCCCATCTCCTCCGCTATCTTCCTGAGGCGCTCAATCCTCTTCTCGGTTGGCGGGTGCGTTGAGAAGAGGCTCGCCAGGCTGCTTCCTTTGAACGGGTTTACAATGAACATGTGGGCAGTTGCCGGGTTCCCCTCGCGCATCGGCCGGTAACTGACGGCGCGTTCTATCTTCAGCAGCGCGCTCGCGAGCGCCCAGGGCTTTCCGCTTATCTTTGCCCCTCCTTCATCTGCCAGGAATTCCCTTGAGCGACTTATAGCTGCTTGAACGAGCATTGCTGCTATTGGAGCCAGAACAGCTATAAGGATAGCTGCAAGGACGTTGTCGCCGTCCCTGTCGTCATAGCTACCGAAGATCGCAATCCAGCGCGCCCAATAGGCGAGCTGCATTATTGCCCCCGCCATCGCCGCCGCTATCGTTCCGATGAGAATATCCCTGTTCTTGACGTGGGTGAGCTCGTGGCCGAGGACACCCTCAAGCTCGTCCCTGTTGAGGATTCTGAGAAGGCCAGCCGTGACCGCGACGACAGCGTGCTTCGGGTCTCTCCCGGTCGCGAAGGCGTTTGGCGTCTCGCTGGGGATTATCGCTATCCTCGGCATCGGAAGCCCGGCCCTCTCGGCGAGGCCTCTCACTATGGCATACAGCTCGGGAGCCTCGGCCTCATCAACTATCCTCGCGTTGTACCAGCTTAGGACGATTCTATCGCTGTACCAGTAGGTGATGAAGTTGAAGAGCATGGCGAAGAGGAACATTAGGAAGGCAAGGTTGGGCCCGCCGAGGAGGTAGCCTATCCCCATCAATAGACCAGTCAATATGCCCATCAGCAGGCCCGTTCTGAGCCACAGCCCAAGCCCCATACTCTCACCTCCCTTGTCTCAGAAGAAGTGACGAAGTGGAGAATAAAAGTTTTTAGTGCAAAAGTGAATAAAAGATGGGCTCACATGCCCATTCCCATATCCATACCGCCCATTCCGCCCATGCCACCGGGCATTCCGCCGCCCTGGCCGCCCTCGGGCTTGCTTATCTTGGCGGCGATGACGTCGTCGATGCGGAGTATCATTATCGCAGCCTCGCTGGCGCTCTTGATGGCCTGCTTCTTGACACGGAGCGGCTCGATGATGCCCTTGGCGAGCATGTCCGCCGGCTCGCCCTCGAAGACGTCGATGCCGATGCTCTTGCCCCTGTTTTTGTGCTCGCTGATGACCCTCACGAGCATCTCGACTGTGTCAAGGCCGGCGTTCTCCGCGAGGGTCTTCGGGATTATCTTGAGGGCCTCTGCAAAGGCCTCGATGGCGAGGGCCTCCTTGCCGCCGACGGCCTTGGCGTACTCGTCGAGCCTTATGCTAAGCTCTATCTCGCCGGCGCCACCGGCCGGAAGGACGTAGCCGTCCTCCATGACGTCCTTGACGACCTTGATGGCATCTTCCAGGGCGCGCTCAACCTCGTCGATGACGTGCTCGGTGCCGCCGCGGATGAGTATGGTGACGGCCTTCGGGTTCTTGCAGCCCTCGACGAAGATCATGCTCTCGCCGGCGATCTTGCGCTCCTCAACGAGCTCGGCGTAGCCGAGGTCTTCCGGAGTGAGGTCCTTGACGTTGGTGACGATCTTGGCGCCGGTGGCCTTGGCGAGCTTCTCCATGTCGCTCTTCTTAACCCTCCTAACGGCCATTATGCCGTACTTGGCGAGGTAGTGCTGGGCGAGGTCGTCGATGCCCTTCTGGACGAAGAGAACATTCGCACCGGTCTCGGCTATCTTCTCCACCATTTCCTTGAGCATCTTCTCCTCCTGCTCAAGGAAGCTCATGAGCTGGTCCGGGCTGGTAATGTTTATCTTGGCATCGGTCTCGGTTTTCTTGACCTCGAGGGCCTCGTTGATGAGGGCTATCTTCGCGTTCTCAATTCTCTTCGGCATCCTGGGGTGGACGCGCTCCTTGTCGATGACGACGCCGCGAACGAGCTCGCTCTCCTCGACGCTCTCACCGGCCTTCTTCTCTATCTTGATGTTGTCTATGTCCACGACGTACTTCCCGTCCTTCTTCTCCGCCACCTGCTTAACCGCCTCGACGGCGAGCCTGGCAAAGAGCTCCTTGTGGCTCTCGGCGTTCTTGCCGGTGATCGAGGTCATGGCTATCTTCATAAGGGTCTCCTCGTCGTCCGGGGTGACCTCGATGGCTATCTCCTCGAGTATCTCCTGGGCCTTCTCGGCGGCCATGGTGTAGCCCTTGACGATGATGCTGGGGTGTATGTTCTGGTCGAGGAGCTCCTCGGCCTTCCTGAGGAGCTCGCCGGCGATGACAACGGCAGTGGTGGTTCCATCACCGGCCTCCTTGTCCTGGGTCTTGGCGACCTCAACCATCATCTTAGCAGCAGGGTGCTGGAGGTCGATCCTGTCGAGGATAGTGGCTCCATCGTTGGTGACAACGACGTCACCGAGGCTGTCAACGAGCATTTTGTCCATACCCTTTGGACCGAGGGTGGTTCTAACCGTCTCCGCGATTATCCTCGCGGCGAGAATGTTGAGCCTCTGGGCGTCCCTTCCAACGTACCTCTGGGTTCCCTCGGGCAGAATAACAACCGGCTGTCCGCTAAGCTGTGCCATTTAACATTCCTCCTACCAAATTGCTTTTTGCAGAAACGCTTCGTCAGCGCTCTATAAAAAGTTTTTGTTCAAAAATTTCAAAAAATCCTGATAAATTTGAACAATAGACAGGAACCGACCGAAGATGCGGAGGAAAGGGCTAAAACCTTGAGAACCAAGGCACCGCTGGTGGGAGCGATGGAACCCGTGATATACCCGTTGACCCCAGAGAAAGCCCTGAGCATTCTTGACGTCATAGAGGACTACGGCGTCGTGAGTGTAGACGTTGACAACGCCGCTTCCCTTCTCGATGATATGTTAGAACCTAACACCAAAAAGCTCCAATACGCGCGCAGAATTCTCGGCGAGGGAAACGTTGATAAGGCCGTTTTAGTTGTACGGGATAACGCGGGAATTCTGGTCATCAAAATGGAGAACGTCGTTGAGATGAGGGTTGTGGTTAGAGATTATCGCCGGCTGATCGAGGACCTTTCACTGAACGCGGGGTGATTTCATGGAGCTGATAAAGCAGGGGGCCGAGGCCAAGATATACCTGGCTGGATTCGGAGAGTACTTTGGAGCCGAGCTAATTCCCGGGGAGATGGTCATCGTCAAGCACAGGATTCCGAAGCGCTACCGGATAAGGGAGATAGATGAAAAGCTGAGGAAGGAGAGGACGGTGAGGGAAGCCAGGGTTCTCCACCGCGCCAAGGACTTCGGCGTGAACTGCCCCCACGTTTACGAGGTCAATCTGAGGGACATGGTAATCGCAATGGAGTACATCGACGGGAAGAGACTGAAGGAGCACCTCGAAGAGGTTCCCATGGAGGAGAGGCTCTCCCTCTGCCGTGAAATCGGGAGGCAGATTGGAATGCTCCACGAGGCGGGGATAGTCCACGGTGACTTAACGACGAGCAACATGATACTCCGCGGAGGAAGGATTTACCTGATAGACTTCGGCCTGGCCGACTTCGACCCCACCCTGGAGGCCCAGGGCGTCGATCTGCATCTCCTCAAGAGGGCCATGGAGAGCACGCACTACACGTGGTTCGAGGAGGGGTTTGAGGCGGTTCTAGAGGGTTATGCTGAGATCAGGGGCAGGGAGAAGGCAGAGGAAGTCAAAGCCAAGATAGAAGAAATCGAGAGCCGCGGCAGGTACAGGGAGAGGAGCTGGGTCGGGTAAGTTCAATATATCAAGCCAAAAAGGAAGAGCGGAATCCTGCCGTTTCCGGTCAGCAGTCCGTCCACGGCTATGTAATCCGGCCTCTGATATCTCCTCTTCTTCTCACCACCAACTTCTATTATCCAGTCTCCAACTTTAAAGTCCGCGGTTTTTTCACCCCGCTTTCCCTTTAGGTAGCACGGCTGGGAGATCCACCTCACGTGGTTCACGAAGAACTCCTCCCTCAAGGCACCCAGGTGAATGCTGAAGCCCTTTTTGGCAAAGAACATTCTGAGTGGAACTGTAAGGTAGAGCTTTGGCTCCTTTCTTACGCTACCGCAGGGCTGGAGGGTGTATAGCAAACCTGCCTTGGAGAGGTCCTCAACGAGCCTTATGGCCATGTTCTTTGAGACGCCCAGCCCCTTGGCTATTGAGGAATAATTCACCTCAAAGGGAGCAGATTTAGCCACGAGATAGAGCAGGCGGTATGCATCTGTCTCGTACTTCACGCTGATTTCCCTCAGCGCGGATAGGTCCTCGAGTATAACCTTTCTGATGGAGTTTTCGAGGGCATCGTAGAACCCGCTCTCCGGGTAGAGGACACCACCCCTCTCCATGTACTCCGTCCAGAGGGCGTGAAGTTCCATGTACATCTCTGTCATGTCAAACGGTCTGGAAATCACTTCTTCCATTGAGTGGACGGGGATATCCATACCCTTTCGAATGTTCAGCCACTCCCTAAACGATGCCGGCGGCAGTTCCTTCAGCACGACCCTACGGGACAGGTCCGCTCCGGAGTGAAGGATATCAACGGCAGATGACCCTGAAAAGAATATCCTGACTTCATGCTCGTCGTACAGAGTTTTTACGTCTTCCGCCCAATCGGGTTTTCTATGGATTTCGTCTATGAAGACGTTCCTGTATCCGAGGCTGGAGAGAGCCTTGACAACCTCGTAGAGGGAGAAGGGCTTTATAAGCGTGGAATCCGCAGAGAAATATATGCTCTTCTCCGTTTCCATGGCAAGCTGGAGCATTAGAACCGTTTTGCCAACGCCCCGAAGTCCCTTGATGCCGACGTAGTATTCCTCGTCTATCCTTTTTAGTTCCGGGTAAAGAAAGCGCTTCTTTGGAAATTTTTTCGCCCACGCCATCAACCGCCGGCTCGTTGCTACCAGGGAAGTTAATATTCTGTCCTCCATGATATCCCCTGCGCGTCGTTTCTTTATAAACCTTGTCCCCACGTGAGGACGATATGCGTGCATTCCGTCACCGCGCAGGGACGAGTGCAGAACTCACTCCTGCCTGAAAGCCCGTAGAACCCTCTCGAAAATCTCCCTCTCCTTCCCGCGCTTTTTCCTCGCGAGGCTCTCAACTATTAGCTCCGGCGTGCTCCTGCCGAGCTTTCCAAAGACAGGCTGCCTGTCGACGATGAGGTTGAGCCTCTCGTCCAAACCCCTCGCCTCTATTCCATCGACCCTCGCGAAGGGGAGCTCTTTCCTGAGGTCCTCGCCGAGGTGCGACACTATGACAACGTAGAAGCCCTTCTCGTGGGCTATTTTGAGGAGTTCGCCGATTATCTTGACAGCGGCACCCGGCTCGGTTATGGCCTCGAACTCGTCGATGAGTATCAGTTTTTTCCCTTCGCTTTTCAGGGCACGGACGAAGGAGCGTAAGGCAGTCTCAAACGCCCCGGCACCGTAGGCGCTCCTCTTCCGCTTGAAGAAAAACAGCTCATCGAGGGGCTCGACCCAGGCCCTCTCAGCAGGAACCGGGAGCCCCATGTGGAACAGAACTTCAATCTGGGTGATAAGCTCCAGAAGACTCGTCTTACCGCCGCTGTTGGCACCGGTGAGGATCACGATTCCCTCGTCGCGGACGTTCTCCGAGCCGGGCACGCTGAAACCCTCAGGCCTCTTCCCGACGACGTAGCTGACCGGCTGAGGGTTCTCGATGAAGAGGTGCCGGCCGTTGATGAAGGCCAATCCCCCCTCCCACGGTTCCGGGAAGGTGAATCCAGCGGTGAACTCCTTCACGGCCAGCAGGAAGTCCAGCTCGTGAACCCGCTCCAGCTCCTCCCTGAGTCTCGGTAGCAGGGGCCTAATCTCCTCAAGGACCTCCCTGCTCCTGAGGTAAAGCTCGACCTTGAGCTCCCTCTCCAGCTCCTCACGGAGCATCTCGACCCTCTCGGGAGGGACGGTTACCGGATAAAGCTCCTCGCGGGAGAAGAGCTCCACCGTGATACCGAGACTCTCACTGAGTTCTTTCTCGGCCTCGTTTATCAGATCGAGAATCTCGCCCTCGACCTCTCCGAAGTGGCGGAATATGGTCTCGTAGTTCCCGGCCTTCAACTGGCTGAGGAACTCGAGCAACTCCTTCCCGCTCAAGGTGAGGCTGAACTTCTCCAGCTTCTCCTCAATCTGCTCGTTCAGCTCGAGCTCCCTCTCGGCTATTAGCTCCTCAAGGCTATCGAGGAGCTTTCGCCTTTCCATGACTTCGCCAAGTTTCCGCAGTGCCTCAAGAATCCGGGGGGCGACGCTCTTCCGGCCGGTCAGTTCGCCTATCTCGGCCAGCGCTTCGAGAGTCTCCCTGTTCTCCCAGAGGGGCATGATGTACAGCTCCGGTGCAACCTGCGAGGGGACGGGCTCAACGTCAATGCCGTAGCCGACGGTGCTGAGCACGAGGGGATAGCCCTCCGAATCCTCAGGGTTCGCGGAGACCTCGCAGAGACCGAGTTCCCGGGCGCGAGTGAGCTCCTCCTCATCGACTATTAGAATCCTGTCGTGGAGGTAGTCGCGGCGGAACTTGATGGGCTTAATCCTCTTCAGGTGCCCCCTCAGTTCGGAGCCAACCCTGGGGAGGTTCTCGCGGAGATAAGCCTGCCTCTTGAGAATCTCGTCTAGGCTTGAGACCGGCTCAAAATCATCGAGGATTGGGGAGCTCCCAGGAAGGACTAGCCGTTTCTTTATCTCCTCGCGGATTGAGCGGTATATCACCTTAGCCTCGGGGTTGAGCTTGAGCGCCATCGCTTAAGTGAAGGCGGACCCGCTAAAAAAGTTACCTCAAAGAAAAACGTTTATAAGTGTTTAGCTCAATACTATCTATCGGGGTAAGGCGGTGTTCTTCGAGAGGCTCCTAGACCCCTGTTGCCGCGTCAAGGTGCTTGACCTCAGCAAGTTCGAGAGGGAGAGGATCATCGAGGGATTCCGAAGGAAGGGCTTCCACGTGTCGGAGCTATCAGAGGACGTGGACAGGGAGCTTGCCGTTGAGTCCTTTCTCGCGTCCAGCTACGGAGAGAACGTCTACGTCCTGAAGTTCGGAAGGAAAACGTACGTCGCGAGGGGAGAAAAAAGGGCAGTCGGACGGGGCTGGCAGAGTGGAAACCTCTACCTTATCCGGGACGAGAACGGACTCAAGAGGTTTCTTCTCCGCGAGATTTCCCTGGGCTTCCGTCTGCAGGTTGAACTTCCCGCCATTGCGATATGGCTGGGCATAGGAATCGGTGTGGCAAAGATGTTCGGGGACAACCCGCTGGCCAGCTTCCTGCTGTTATTCCTCGGGTTTCCCCTCGAAGGTGTGGTAAAGCTGATTCAGTATTTCGTGCTGGACTACTGCTCGAACTGACCCTTGACCTTTTCCACAACGCGGATATCCTCTATCCTCGTAAACGGGTACTGGCCGTTCTCGTCCTTCTCGACAGCCTTCACCATGTCCCAGATGGTCAGGAGCGCAACGGTGACGCCGGTGAGAGCCTCCATCTCGACGCCCGTCTTGTACGTCGCGCGGACCTCGCAGGTGGCTTCTATGTAGTCCTCGCCGAACTCGAAGGTTATGTCAACCCCTGTTAGAGGTATGGGGTGGCAGAGGGGAATCAGCTCGGGGGTTTTCTTCACGGCTAAGATGCCGGCTATCTGGGCCGCCGCTATGACGTTCCCTTTCCTCGTCTTTCCGGCCTTGATGAGCTCTATCGTCTCCGGCCTGAGCCTTATTCTGCCCTTGGCGACTGCCTTCCTGAAGACCTCCCCCTTATGGCCCACCTCGACCATCTTGACGCCTCTGTCGTCCACGTGAGTCAGCTCACCCATTCCTATCCCTCCACTATGGCTGGGGCAGTAAAGTTTAAAACCCTGACCCCCAACTACACTCGAAATTAGCAGGATTTTACTTTCATCAGGGGTGCCCGATATGCCCACTAGCGCGATACTGGTGGAGAACCTCAGAAAGTCGTACGGAAACTTCCGGGCCGTCGATGGGCTGAGCTTCGAGGTTCTCGAGGGTGAGGTCTTCGGATTCCTCGGGCCCAACGGCGCCGGGAAGACCACCACCATACTCAGCATGCTCGGCATAATAATTCCCGACTCCGGCAGAGTGGAGATACTCGGGAGGGATCTCTTAAAGGACCCCCTGGGAATAAAAGAGCGCATCGGCTATCTGCCAGAGAACGCCACCATCTACGGCGAGCTGACGGCATGGAAGAACCTCGAGTTCTTCGCGAACTTCTACCGCCTCAGCAACGCGGAGAAGGAGAAGAGAATAACCGAGCTACTCAAGATGGTCGGCCTCTGGGAGGTTCGCTACAGAAAGGCCAAGACCTTCTCGAAGGGAATGAAGCAGAGGCTTTTAATAGCCCAGACCCTCATCAACGACCCAGAACTGCTTATCCTGGACGAGCCGACGAGCGGTCTGGATCCGGAGGGGGCAATACTCGTCAAGAACATAATAAGGGAGTACAAGCGGGAGGGCAGGACGGTCTTCTTCTCCAGCCACGTTCTCAGCGAAGTGGAGGAGCTGAGCGACAGGGTGGGTATCATCGTTCGTGGAAGGCTCAAGGCCATTGGGCCAGTTTCGGAGATAAAGAAGCGCTTTATGGAGCTCGAAGGGTACGAGATAAAGATAGAAACCAAGGAGCCCCTTCCCGAACTGGAGCACGATTCAATAACCCGCGTGGAGCGCCTCGCACCCAACAGGGCCATCATCTTCGCGCGAACCGATGTTAGGGAATGGCTGTCAAGGCACCTCTCGTCAAGGGGCGTTACGATACTCAGCCTCGAGATGGAGGAGCCAAGCCTGGAGGACGTCTTCCTGAAGGCTATTTACAGGAGGGAGGAGGAGTGAAGAGGATTATCCCGGTTGTTCTTGCGCTTATGGTTCTGGTCTCCCCAGCGCTGGCACAGCCCTACGTCACCGTTTTCGAGGGCAGACTCTCGCCAGGCCAGGCGCTTGAGGTGGGAAACTACACCCTCACTGTCGTTCAGGCGGCAGATGGGAGCTACTACCTCATGCTCCGCAACGGGAGCAGGATAGTGGAGCTCAAGCCCTTCGCCTTCGGAACGGAGATAGGGCGCGACGGTCTAAGGGTCATACTGGGCAGCTACACCGCAGAGGGCGGGTTTGTGGTCGTCTCGGTGAAGCCCGACTTCGTGACGGCCCTGGAGCCAGAGGCCGGGGCTAGGGCAACTTTCAACGGCAACGTAGTTGAGGTAACCGCAGTTGGGGAAAGAACCGTGGACGTCTCGGTCAATGGCGTCTCCAGAACTCTGGAAATCAACGGCACCGCCGTCGTGGATTTGATAGCCCTCGAGTACGATGGAAAGGAGATTAAAGTCTACGCCGCGCAGCCGGCCTCAGAAGCCATCGCACCTGCGTACTCCCTCTTCTACCCATACCAGAAGGTCAGAACCACTGGTCCCGTGGACGTCCCGATAACCATAACCAGCTCCTCTATCTCCGACGTGACGCTGCCTCTAAAGGTTCTCTCGATTCCAGATGGCTGGAAGGCGGGCTTTCTGTACGGCGGGGTAGAGGTGAAGGAGATAACCCTCCCTGCTGGTGGATCAATAACGGTCACCCTCCACGTTGAACCATCGGGAAGCGGAACAATCACCTTCGCGGTTGGAAACGTCACCGGAAGCCTTGAAGTTGAGCTTTCGGGGGTGGAGGTTTCCCTCCCGTACACCGGGGTTGAGGCCGAGGCCGGGGAGAGTTTGACCGTTCCCCTAACCTTCACCGGCACCGGCACCGTGGAGTTCCGGCCCGGGGAGCTGGAGAGCGGCTGGAGCCTCTATCTCACCGACGGCCAGTACAGGCTCAGGAGCTTCGAGGTGGCGGGAAGCTTCACCGCTAGCCTCGTGGTGGAGATCCCGAGGAACGCGACCCTCGGAAACCACAGGGTGGAGTTCTTCATCAACGGAAAAAAGCACGGCCTTGATGTCTACGTCTACAAAACCTACCTTGGCCAGCCGGCCAGGCTGACCGTCCTCCTGGTGGACGACTCCGGCAACCCGCTGGAGGGCTGGGTCTCAATCGGGGGCAGGAACGTCACGGCCCCCGCTGGAAGGGGAGCCGTCTTCGAGCTGAAGCCCGGAACATACACCCTCACCGCAGGCGCGAATGGCTGCACTCCCGTGGAAGAGAGGATAAAGCTACTCGACGGCGAGGAGAAGAGCATCACCGTAACCCTGAACCGGGCCGATTACTACTTCGAGGCTGCCCTGGAGAGCGACGTTATAACCGCCGGACCGGGTTCTTCAGGGGACGTGGCAATCACCATCAGGAACCTCGGCTCCCGCGAGGACGAGTACGGGGTAAAGGTTACGGGCCTTCCCGACGGCTGGAGCTACGTTCTCAGCCAGGACCCGCAGGGGACGATCCCCGTTGGGAGTTTGAAAGCCCAGCCAGGCCAAAGCGTGAACGCGTACCTCGTCATAATACCGCCCTTCAACGTCGAGTCGGGGGAGCTGGAGGCGAAGGTCATCGTGTCTGGAAAGGGAACCAGCGTTGAACTCCCCCTGACGATCAGGGTCGAGAATCCTGCCACCCTGTCCCTCACCCCCGATTACCCCTCCCTGACGGTTAAGGCCGGCGGCTCCACCGCGACGACGATATGGGTGGAGGCGTCCGGAACCGTCACCAACGTCAAGTTCTCGGTCCAGGCTCCAAACGGCTGGGAGGTTGAGGTGGTCCCGGACACGATTCCAAGGCTCGGGGTCATGCAACAGGGCGGCAACGTCTGGGTCAGCGGGGGCCAGAGCGTTGAGTTACGGATAAGGGTTCCGAAATCCGCCCCTGCCGGGACGTACACCATCAGGGTCAGCGCCGCAGGTGACCAGGCGATGGCCGAGACCGTCGTCACCGTTAGGGTCACCCAAAGCTCAAGCAGTGCCTACATCGGCGTCCTGCTCCTCGTGGTCGCGTTCGGAATAGTGTTCTGGCTCATGAGGAGGGTCGGCAGGAGATGAACCCCGCCTGGAACATAGCCCTCAAGGAACTCTACACCGCCGTCAAGAGCAGGAGGTTCACGGTGATAGTGGCTACCTACCTAATCATCTTCGGCCTCGCCGTCTACGGGACCAAGGATTACCTGGTCCAACTGGGGGTTCCGACCGTCGAGAGCAACAGCTTCACCGTCTGGGGGGTCACGGGGGAGATATACACGACCCCCCTGGCCGTGCTCTTTACAGTGAACATGATGATAATCACCGTCCTCGGCGCGGTTCTGGGGGCGGCCCTCGGGGCAGACGCGGTGAACAGGGAAATCGAGAGCGGCACGATGAAGGTCCTCCTCGGCCACCCGGTTTACAGGGACGAGGTCATAAACGGCAAGTTCCTCGGAATGGCGACACTGGTGGCTGTAACGAACCTGGTGGCTTACGTGGCCATGGTGGCGGTAATGCTGATGCTAGGCCTCCCACTGGACGCAGATTCCCTGGTCAGGGGCTTTGCGGCCATGGCGGTCACCATACTCTACACCCTCGTCTTCCTCTCGGTGGGCCTACTCCTCTCCACCCTCTCCAAGAAGCCCGAAACCTCAATGCTGGCCGCGGTGGGGCTGGCGATATTCCTTACGGTCTTTTACGGGATAGTGGCCGGTGTAGTCGCGCAGAGAATAGTCGGCCCCGAACCTCCCTGGGGCACTACCGCTCACCAGCTCTGGCAGGAAGAGCTGGAGGTCTGGACGAGCAGGCTACACGCGATAAATCCAGCCCACCACTACGTCCAGCTCGTCCAGTACATCTTCGGGGGCGACAGGTTCGTGAACTACTACATACCGATGAGCGACGTCCTGCTCTACGGCTTCAACAGCCTGGCGATGCTCTTGGTTATGCTCCTCCTTCCCTTTGCCATCGCCTACGCCAGGTTCCTGACCGGTGACCTCAACTGAACCGTTTTATATTTTTATGCATGCTGAAAAAAGAGAGCGGGCATCAGCCCTTGGCGACGCCCATCGGGCGCATTCTCGCGACGAGCTTTGCTATTCCAGCCTGGTGGACCACATTGACGACGTTGTCCACGCTCTTGTAGGCACCGGGAGCCTCCTCCGCAACGACCCTGAGCGATGCAGCTCTGACGTAGATTCCCCGCCTTGCGAGCTCGTTCCTCAGCCTGTCGCCGCGGTACTGCCTGGTTGCAGCCTTCCTGCTGAGCAGCCTGCCGGCGCCGTGGCACGAGCTGCCGAACGTCTCCCTCATCGAGCCCTCAGCTCCAGCCAGGACGTAGCTTGCCGTCCCCATCGAGCCAGGAATCAGAACCGGCTGGCCGACGTCACGGTAGGCCCTCGGCACGTCGGGGTGGCCGGCCGGGAAGGCCCTCGTCGCTCCCTTTCTGTGGACGACGACTTTTACCTTCTTTCCGTCGACCTCGTGCTCCTCGACCTTGGCTATGTTGTGGGCCACGTCGTAGACAATATGCATCTCCATGTCCTCCGCTTTCCTCTTGAAGACCTCCTCAAAGCTCTCCCTGACCCAGTGGGTTATCATCTGCCTGTTGGCCCACGCGAAGTTGGCAGCGGCCTTCATTGCGCTGAAATAGCGCTGCCCCTCCTCGGTCTGGAAGGGAACGCTGACGAGCTCGCGGTCGGGCCACGGGACCCCGTACTTCCTGTTGGCCTTCTCCATTATCCTGAGGTAATCGCTCGCCACCTGGTGGCCGAGGCCCCTGCTTCCGGTGTGAACCATTACCACGACCTGCCCCTCGAAGAGGCCGTAGGCCTTCGCTATCTCCTCGTCGAAGATTTTGTCAACCACCTGAACCTCCAGGAAGTGGTTCCCCGAGCCGAGGGAACCGAGCTGTGGCGCTCCGCGCTGCTTTGCCTTCTGGCTGACCGCGTTCGGGTCTGCACCCTCCATTCTGCCGCCTTCTTCCAGGTGCTCCAGGTCCTCCTTCCAGCCGTAGCCGTTGTCGACGGCCCACTTGGCACCGTCCGCCAATACATCGTCGAGCTGGGTCCAGTGGAGCCTCACGCGTCCCTTGCTTCCAAGCCCGCTCGGCACGTTCTTGAAGAGCGTGTCCACGAGCTCCTTGATGCGGGGTCTTACTTCCTTCTCGGTGAGGTTGGTCCTGATTAAGCGGACGCCGCAGTTGTGAACCACGACGCCGTTGGCTATGAAGTTGTGGGCGTCGTGGTAAACGCCGATGTCGTAGAACCTGTCGTAGCCCGGCCTGACCCGTTCAACTTTGACGACTCTCTCCGCGACGAAGCCGCCTTCGTAGCCCCTCTCCCTCGCGAACTCCTCGAAGGTCGGGAAGTCCTTAGGAACGCGGGGCTCCTTTTCGCCCTCGTAGATGGCCCTCTCCACGAAGCGCCTGTTCACCACGTCCTTGACGGCCTCGTAGGCCTTTGAGACGCTTCCGGTCTCCCTGTAAACCTTTCTTGCCGTCTCGCCCGCTTTTCTCCTCTCCTCCTTAATGCGCTCCTTGAACTTCAGGTAAGCGTAAGCCACGAGCCCCTTTGCCTTCTTCTCGGGGTCGTACTCGTAGTTTATCCTTCCAAGGAAGTTCCTGATGCTCTCCTCCCCGACGAGAGCGAGCCTGTAGGTAACGCCCTTCCTCGACTTCACCGGGTAAACAGTTGTCTTAACGCCGAACTCGGCGAGGAGGCTGGCTATTTCTTCCATGAACTCCCTGAGGTTCTCCTCAAGCTCCCGGGCCTTCGACTGGGTGAGGTTTATTGGTAGGGGCGTGTTGCCCTTGAACTCCACGACGCTTCCGTCCGAAGCAAAGAGGCCGGCGAGGAAGTTCCTCTTGACCCAGAGCGGGGCTTCCTTGATCCACCCTGGAACGGAGTAGGCAGTTTCAGCCTTCCTTCCTCTCGGCATTCCGAGCCTCTCCATGAGGAGGGCAAAGCTCCTCGACGTCACCCTGAGCTCCGCGGAAACACTCCTCCCCTCGTACTTCCCGCTCACCGTCTCGATGCGGTAGTCCCTCTCGTGAACGTGGAGGTTGGCGTTGATGCCGAGCCTCTCAAGGTCCTTCTTGAGCTCCCTGAGGGTTTCCTCCTTCCCGTAGAAGCTCAGGTAGAGCCTGCCGTCCATCTCGCCGAGGTGGCCGTCGCCGAAGGCGAAGCCGAGTATTCTCGCGAGGGTTCCGATCTTCGGGTCCTCCCAGTGGAGCGGTAGGAGGTTTCTCTCATTCAGGAACCTGATCGTCTGCGCGTCCGCACCCTCAAGGTCACCCTCATCGAGGATTACCCCACTTTTCTCCTCGAACTCAACGCCCTCGAAGGGGTAAACGAGAACCTCGTCGCCCTCCCTGATGTTCCCGAGGTAGACGTAGCCCTCCGGGGTGAGGACCGGGTGGTCCTCGCTTCCCTCTATAACCTTCCCTGATTCCGTCACGATCCTGACGGCAAGTTCGTTCTTCTCAACTTCCCTCTCCGCCACGAAGGCAACGCCGGAGAAGTCGTTGTGGCCCTCATCTATGTCGTACACCCTGACCGCCTGGAGCCTGAACTTTTCAGGCATCTCCTCTACCCTAATCCAGTAACCATGCTCAGTCAGCACCTTTGAGCCAGGGGCAAGGCAGTTGACATCGTATCCCACTCCTCCGGGACTTATGACGCCCTCCTTCACGTCAAAGGCAGCCACTCCACCGATGGGGAAGCCGTAGCCCTGGTGACCGTCGGGCATGACGATTGAGTACTTGTAGATGCCGGGGAGCATGGCAACGTTGGCCGCCTGCTCGAGGGTTCTGTCACCGCGCATCTTCTCGATGAGCTGGTCGTCAGCGTAAACCCTGCCCGGAACGCGCATTCTCTTGTCGAACTTCGGTATCTCCCAGCGTATTTTATCTATCCTCTTCAGCGGCACCATCCTCCCACCTCCACCTTAGGTGACCCTAAGATTTATTTTAAGCTTTCGAGGGACGGAGTTGTTACTCAAGCCTCAGCCTCCTCTCCCCCGGCACGTAGTTTATCAGCCTCCCCTCCTTGGCCTTAGCAGAGCCAAGGTAGTAGGAGCGCCACCTGACGATGACCCAGCCGTGAAGGTCTTTGTCATCAATCTCGACGCTCTCACCGGCCAGGTAGCGCTTGGCCCTCTCATCGTCCAGCTCGACGACGTTCTTCGTCGCTTTGGGTCCAACGAGAAAGGCCCCCTCGATGCTGAGCCTTATCCCGTCGCTTTCTATCCTGCCGAAGTACACCCCGTTCCTGTCCGGCCCGCTGACGTCGAGGGCACAGGGCTTCCAGGCGTAGACCTTGTGATAGCGCCCCCTGATCTCGTACTCGAGGTCCGGGGCGTGGCCGTAACCTTCGATGAGAAGCCTCCTGACGAGTTCGGCATCGCTCACCTTACCAACCTCGTCCCTCGGGCTGCTCATTTCACATCACCCGGTTTAACGATTTTGGCTATGAAAAACGCCTCCGTGTCGTTGTCGTTCGGGTGTATTCTGAGGGCTTTCTTCAGCTCGTCTGAATAGACCCTCCCTTCCCACTCGAGAACCGGCTCACTCGTCTTAACTGGAAGCTTTATCGGCTCGAGCATCGCGTCCGTCTTCCTGAGGAGGTAATCGACGACCTCCTCGTTCTCGACCGGGTCTATAGTGCAGGTTGAGTAGACGAGCGTTCCGCCGGGCTTCAACGCCCTGTATGCGGCCAGGATAAGCCTCTTCTGAATGTTCATGTACTTGATGACGCCCCTGAGCCTCCACTCTTCCAGGAACTTCAGCCTCTTCCTTATCATTCCGATGGAGGAGCACGGCGCGTCGAGCAGAACCCTATCAAACGTGTTCTCGAAGCGGGCGAAGTAGGCGCCGTCCTTCGTGGTAACGCGAGTGTTGAGAACGCCCATCTTGTTCAAGTTGGCTATGAGGACGTTGGCCCTGCTTATCTTGGGGTCGTTGGCGATTATGCAACCCCTGTTCTCCATGTACTGGGCTATCTGGCCGGTTTTTGAGCCGGGTGCGGCGGCCATATCGAGGACCAGCTCACCGGGTTTGGGTTCAAGCACCACCGGCGGAATCATCGAGCTGGCCTCCTGGCCGAAGATTAGGCCGAGACCGTGCTCCGGAACCTTCGCGAGGTTATCCACGTTTATGAAGAAGCCCTCCCTCACCCAGGGAATCGGTTCGAGCTCGAACTCCTCGCTCAGCCTCTCAACGACCACATCAAGCGGAGCCTTCAGCGTGTTCACCCGTATGCTCTGCCTCAGCGGTTTGACCAAGAACTCCCAGAACTCGTCGGTGTCTTCGAGCTTTGAGTAGCGCTCGTAGAACTCGGGGTTGGTTTCCCTAACCATTTCCCTCGCGCTCATCTGACCACCTCACAGGTCGGGAACGAACTGGACAAGCCACCGTCCGTCCGGCAGTTTTTCGATCTTCATGTCGTGGTAGGTTACCGCCTTCACTTCCTCCTTCGGCCCGTGCTTCTCGTAGTCCAGAACCTCACCGCAGGCCTTGGCCTTGAGTTTGTAACCACCTTCGGTCTTCTCTATCTCGACCTTGACGTCGCCAAATACGAGGCCCTCCATGTCGTGAAGAACCAGGAGCTCCTCGAGGAAGGAGTAGAGGAGCGCCTCCAGGTCCTCTTCCTCGACCTCAACCTCACGGCACTCCCTAGGCTCGACCTTCCTGACATCTACCATTACATCGAAGAGGCCCAGCGCTACCGCCTCAAAGGCCTCCTCAAGGCTCTCCCCAAACCCGCGAACGCCTATGTCGGCGGTGTGCTCGTAGTGCTCCCATTTCCTCATTTCGCTCACCCCACGAGGAGTGTTGAGTTCAAACCCTCCTTAACCGCCGCTTCATGAAGCCTCCTATCTGCAGTGTAGAAGCTCTCAGCCTCCACGTACTTTGCGGACACTATCTGCAGGGCGTCGGCCTGGTACAGGTGATGCCTTTCAATCAACTCCCACGCATCGGCGAGGAGCAGGGAATGGACGGGAACGACCTCCAGGACACCCAACCTCGTGAACCGCTTTACCTCGGCCAGAAAGCCTTTTTTGAGGAAGTTGAAGTCTTCCTCACTGAGCTCTCCACGTCTGAGCTTTTTGTCGAACACACCGAGCACCTCCCCAACGTTCCAGAAGCTGAAGGCCAGCTTCACCTCGCCCCTGTAGGCGTCCCTGAAGGCTTTCCTCACGACGTCGCTTCCCTCTTCGTTCAGGTACCTCTTCAGGATTGCGCTACTGTCCAAGTAAACGCTTTTCCCTGTCATCTTTCATCTCCCTCAGGAGCTTTTCACTCCTCTCTCCCCCCACGTTGAGGGGCTCGAACCACAGCGGAACCTCGGAGTCGTCGATGTCCCTCAGAACCTCGTTTATGAGGTAGTTCATCAGCGCCTCCTCCAGCAACTTGCTGACCTCGCTCCCCTCCCTGAGGGCCAGCTCCTTGAACTCCCTCCACAGCTCCTCATCGACGTAAACGCTCGTTTTGACCTTGCCCATGCCACCACCTGTAGGTAATTACCGACGTTGGTATATAACCCTATCGAAACCGTTAATTAGACCGCCGTCTAAATGGGGAGAGGTGGGGAGAATGAGAGAGGTAACACCAAGGCGTATAATCGAGATGAAGGGAAGGGAAAAGATAACGATGGTGACCGCTTACGATTACCCCTCGGCCCTCCTGGCAGACAGGGCCGGCATCGACATCATCTTCGTGGGTGATTCCCTCGGAATGGTCGTCTACGGGGAAGAAAACACCCTCAACGTCTCGATGGACCAGATGGTCTTTCACACGCGGGCCGTCTCCAGGGCGGTGAAGAGGGCGCTCGTTCTCGCTGACATGCCCTTCGGGAGCTACGAGATAGACACCGGCGAGGCCCTTAGAAACGCCCTTCGGCTTATCAGGGCGGGGGCAGATGCCGTCAAGATCGAGGGCGGAGCTGACCACGAGAAACTCGTCAGAAAGCTCGTGAGAATGGGAATCCCTGTGATGGGGCACACCGGCCTGACCCCTCAGCGCTACCTCCGCCTCGGTGGCTACAGGCTGATGGGCGAGACCGAGGAGGAGATAGAGGAGATCCTGCGCGATGCAAAGTCCCTGGAGCGTGCCGGTGCTTTTGCTGTGGTCCTGGAGTTCACACTGGCCGACGTCGCCAGGCTGGTGACCGAGGAGGTCTCGATACCGACGATAGGCATAGGCTCCGGCCCCTGGGTCGATGGCCAGGTTCTGGTGTGGCACGACCTCCTTGGAATCTATGAGGAGGTTCCCCCGTTCGTCAAGAAGTACGCGGACATAGGCGGCATGATAAGACTCGCTCTCGAGAACTACCGCGAGGAGGTAAAGAACGGCGCGTTCCCGGGAAAGGAGCACTACTGGGAGTTCCTCGACAAGGAGGACTTTGAGAGGAAGGCCCGCAAGGCCCTCGAAAAACTAGACGAGGCTGATTGAATGCTCGGTGGAAAGAGGGTAAGCGTCGTGATTCCAGCATACAATGAAGAGGGACGAATAGCCGGAGTGCTCGAGAGAATCCCGGAGTTCGTGGACGAGGTAATAGTTGTGGACGATGGCTCGAGCGACGGTACGTACCGGGTGGCGAAAAGGCTCTCCGAGATGGACGGGCGAATAAGGGCGGTGCGGCTGGAGAGAAACTGCGGCAAGGGCTGCGCGATGAAACGGGGTGTCGAGGAGAGCACGGGAGAGATAGTGGTGTTCATGGACGCCGACGGCCAGCACAAGCCGGAGGACATAGCCAGGCTCGTCGAGCCGATAGTGAAGGGCGAGGCCGACATGGTGATAGGCGCGAGGAAGGTCGAGGAGAGGGGAAAGAGACCTCTCCACAGGCGGCTGAGCAACATACTGACGACGAGGCTGATAAGACTCAAGCTCAGGAGGCACGTCTACGATACTCAGAGCGGGTTCAGGGCGTTCCGGAGGGAGTTCCTGCCGGAGATAGAGAGCAACCGCTACGAGGTCGAGACCGAGATGCTCCTGAAGGCGGCCAAGATGGGGGCAAGGATAGCGGAGGTGCCAGTGAGCATGATATACGACCCGAACAGGGAGGGGCGCTTCGGGCCGAAGGACGTTCTGCGGTTCATAAGGGCCTACCTCCGCTTCTAGCGCTCTCAACTTTTATCACTCCGAGGGTCCCGGCTGTTATGAGGACAAAGCCGACCAGGTGGTATACCGTCAGAGGCTCGCCAAGTAGAACACCTGCGGCCATTGCCACCGCCGGGGCGGGTGTTATTATCGCGGTGGCCTTCGACAGGTTGATGAGTTTTATGGCTCTGTACCACACCAGCTGACCGAAAGCTATCACCAGTCCCTCCACCACTATGAATGGAGAAGGCTCCATTCCCGTTGCAGCGGCCAAGGGGAGAAGAAGGAGGAATCCGAAGGTGTTTCGGAGCGCGGCGATGATGGTGGGACGGTAGGGCAGTCCTTTGGCCATGACATGACCCATCTGCCAGAAGAGGGGCACGAGCAGGAGAAGCGCGTCCCCTGGCATTGGCTGAACCGGGCGACCCTGAGTAATGACGAGACTCAGGCCGACCAAGAGAAAGAGGGCGTAGCCAATCAGGCGGGCTGTTATCCTCTCCCCCAGAAAGAGCCAGGAGAGGAGGAACGACCACAGCACCTCACTCCTGGTAAGGAGGGCCGCGTTTATGGCGGTGCTCATTCTCGTGCCGAAAGAGTAGGCAAGGTACGCGAGAGCGGTCCCAAAGAGGCCGACGAGAAATGCACGCTTTATTCCAGAGGGATCGTCCCTCAACTCCCGGATTCCGCCGTCCCAGAGGGCCGCGGTCCACAAAACGAGCGAGGCTATGAGGGCTGAGAGGGCGGCGAAGCCAACTGGATTGGTCGGGTTGGACTTTATGACAACGGGCTCGATGCCGTAGATGAAGGTCCCAATCAGTGCCAGCACCGTGCCCTCCAGCTCGCGCCGCATGTGCATAAATTAAAGCCCCAGCTTATAAAGTTCGTCGGGAGGCCTTCAAAACTTCACCTCGATTCACCACAACATCTTGGATTTCTTCCAGGCTTATACCTATGGATTAACTACTTATCAAAATGGCAAACGCTGGAAACTTCAGTAACAAGGGTGCCAAAAAATGGAACGTCTAGTCACAATGTTTAAATAGAATTCTGATAATACATATCAGGGGGAACAGATGTCGACGATAATGTTGAGACCCCCAACGCTGAGAAAGCTTGAAGCCCTTGGCTTTTCTGCCGTGATAGTGGTAATAATACTCCTGGGGACTGCGGTGTGGGGGGCCTCGTACAGGTTTCACGAGGACCTGACTCTCAACCCCGGGGAGTACTACGTTTACAAGATAAAAGGTCACTCGTGGAGCACGGTATACCTTTCGATAGAGTCCACCAAGCCGGTGACGGTGTGCATCACAGATGGAACCGGCATCGCCATGCTGAAATCAGGTGAGGGTTCTCTCTGCTTTCTCAAAGCGGAGAGAATAAGAAACCTCGAGAGACTCTGGAGGTTTCCGAAAAACGGCCCACTGTACCTGGTCCTGCTTCCCGACTCGGACGACGGGCCGGTAAGGGTGTCCCTCACGGTGGAGAGCGGGTTGGTGCCGTGGTAATGACGAAATCATGACGGGGGCTTGAGGAATACAACGATACCGGCGACAATACCGATTATCAGCAGGAGACCGGAGATGACCTTCGTACCCTCAACGAACCTGTCCACAGGGACTGTCCTGAGCTGAACACCCCGATCGAATAAAATGCTCTCCAGCGTGAGGAGAAGGCACGATGTTAGGACCTTAAAATCCCTCGTCCCCAGTAGAACCCCTGCGATGACATAAATCGTGCAAGCAAAGGCCACAGTGGAGAGCACTGGATCACGCCGGTGTCCGGTTTCGGGAAATATCGACATTCCCGCAAAGACGACCAGAGAAATCGCAACCACCACAAGGGCCCATATGCCGAGCAGGTTCGAGAAAAAGCCCGGGTCATCAACACCGTCCATCTTGGCGATTACAAAGGCCACGATGAAAGACGTTATGGGAAGAGCAGTCTCAGCGTACGTTTTGTGAACAATCTCGTCTAAAAGCCGCAGGTATTTTATCAACGACGCTTTTTCCTCGAATATAAGTACCACCCCCAGCGTCAGAATCGGACTGGATAGAATTGTGGAGCCGGGACCGGGATTTGAACCCGGGACCTGCGGATTACGAGTCCGCCGCCCTGCCGAGCTAGGCTACCCCGGCACCGTTCTAAGGAACCGAACGGGGATTTATAAGCTTTTCTCAGGGGGCGGTGATGCCGCTGATCAGCTCGGCCCACCTGTCAGGATTCGCGGCCAGGATAAGGACTATCAGGGCGAGGAGGAAGTTAAAGACGGTCACCCGCTGGAGGGAGGAAACCTCCAGGCGGTATATCCAGTCCGAAAGCCGGGCGCTCCAGCCCCTGGAGATGCGAGAAACGAATATTCCAAGCGCAAAGCCAGATACAACGTCGTACACCCAGTGGTGGCCCAGGAAGATCGTAGCAAATGGAATGAGGGCGTTCACGAGGATTATGGCCCTCGCCCCGAGGCGCTTCCTGTACCTCCAGAGGGTGATTATGTTTATCATAATGAAGGTATTGTGAAGCGAGGGGAGGACGAACTCCTGTCTCGTGAGCAGGGTGTTTTCGGAGGTGTAGCCCGGTAGATCGTAAACTATGTGGGGGGCGTAGATGTGGAAAACAAGGTAGATGGCTCCGGCCACGGCGTAGGCCATCAGGTACCTGGCCAGCAGCCTGTCGGAGGACTCAAGGTCCCGGAGGTACAGGAGGAGGTACGCCACTATCAGCGCTATCGAACCTGCGAAGCCAAGGTAGTAAACCAGGGTGAAGAGGCCGTAGAGCGGAGGAATGCTCTTCGTGAAGTTCACGAGCCCCACGACGAAGTCCTTGGAGGTGAGGGGAAGTCTGAGAAACTCCCGCGTAACGTCCACACTCCAGCGTCCGATGATGCCGTAGAGAACGCCGAAGGCTATCCAGCCGAAATAGCTCAGGAAGAAGGCGTTGAGCCTGACGAGCACTTCCGGATCCCTAAGGCGCTGCTGGAGCAGGTTCATGACTTCTACCTCCAGGTAGTCAGGTCTTTAATTCACGACTCTTGGACGAAGGGGATATGACTCCAAGCCTTAAAAACCTTACACCCAAATTCGCGATGGTGAAGAACATGGAGATACCAAACTTTGGCAACGTTGAGGTGCGGGCCGTTCTCTTTGACCTGAACGGCACGCTGGGCGAGAACGGGAGGGTTCCCGACGAGGTTAAGGAGCTCCTCTCAAAGCTTGCCGACAAGTACACGGTCGTCGTTCTCAGCGCCGACACGTTCGGAACGCTGGAGGAGGAGCTCAAGGGACTTCCCGTGCGGATAGAAAGGGTTTCAAGCGGTGCCGAGAAGGCGGAGATAGCCCGGGGCTACGCCCCGTACGCGGCTGTGGGGAACGGAAACAACGACGTTGCCATGCTCGAGGGGGCAGAGCTGGCCTTCTGCGTTGTTGGGCCGGAGGGAGCAACGATTGATGCCCTCCTCGCCAGCGACATCGCTGTGAAGGACGTCAGGGACGCCATAGCCGTGCTCCTCGACGAGAGGAAGCTGATAGCGACGCTCAGAGGGTGAATTATGGGATACAGAACGCTAAAGGGAATCGGAACGGCGGAGCTGGTGGTCAGGAAGTCGGTCTTCATAGGCTACGCCTCGCCGGCAGATACCGAGGAAGACGCCAGGGCGTTCATAGCAAAGATAAAGGCCCACCACAGCGATGCAACCCACAACGTCTCCGCCTACCTCATCAACGATGGGAAGAACTTCGCGGTTCGCTACGATGACGACGGCGAGCCGAAGGGCTCGGCCGGAAAGCCGGTTCTCAAAGTCATCCAGAACAAAGGGCTGAGCAATGTTGTCATCGTCGTCACCCGCTACTTCGGCGGGATAAAGCTCGGCTACGGCGGCCTCGTCAAGGCCTACAGCGATGCGGCAAGTTTAGCCATCGAAAATGCTGGAATCATCGAGATCTATGAGATGGAGCGCTTCCAGGTCACCTTCCCATACGGCCTTTTTCACACGGTCAGGGAGACGGTTGAGGAGGCAGGAGGGAGGGTCGTCGGGGAGGACTACGGCGAGCTGGTGACGTTCACCGTCGAAACGAGGAAGGGCGAGGCCGAGGGACTTATGGAACTCCTGACCGAGAGGACGAGGGGCAAGGCGCGGCTGAGAAGGCTCTTCATGGCTCCCTTCGAGGGGAACCTTTAAATTTACATACCATGTAATTTACACCCCATGTAAATTACATGGTATGTAAAAAGTTCTTCCGGACGCGACCGGTGATGGAGGCGGACTGCCTCTGGGGAGAGGGACATAAAAGGGCAGTGGAAGACGTTCTCAATGCGGTTCTCCGGGGCAACGCCGCAATACTTCTTGGACCGAGGAGGGTTGGAAAGACGAGCGTGGTCAGTGTGCTGGCGGAAAAGCTGAAGAGGAAGCGCGGGCATCACTACATCTACTTCAACTTCTCCAGATTCCTGGGATCAAGGGCGATCTCAATATCTGATATAGAGCCAAAGAGAACGTCTTTGAAGATGATAACGGCTAGCAAGAGCTACACTGTATCGTTTAGAGGCATCAGCGTTGAGGTCAGGAAGACGAGCATCGAGGAGTTCAGCAGGGACTTTTCAACACTGGTCAGGGTTCTTTCCCAGAACTCCCGGCTGGGCGTCCTGATGTTCGATGAGGCCCAGGTTCTTGCGAGGCTGAAAAACCTTGACTTCAGGGGACTTCTGCAGGAGATAACGGACAGCTACCCCAACATCTCCCTCGTCTTCACGGGCTCAATGCCCGGAATGTTGATTGAGTACCTGAACCCAGGCCCCTCAAAGCCCAACTTCATGCGCTCCGCTGAGGTGTTCACCCTACCTAGATGGAACAGCGAAGAGGGGAAGGCCTATCTCATGGAGGGCTTCAGGAGCTACGGAATAAGGGTAACGAACGAACTGGAGCTGTCGAGGGCCGTCGAGGAGCTGGGGGGAGTTCCCGGCTTCATCTCCCACTACGGCCTCACCGTTGTAAATCTCGTGAGAAATGGAAAAGACCCGGAAGAGGCGCTTCCGATGGCCCTTGAGGAGAGCAGGAGGTACGCGCTCGATGAGTGGCGGAAGGACATAGAGGCCTTTCTAAACGTCTACAACAGTGAGGTATACCTGGGTGTCCTTGAAGTGCTGGCCAAAGCATACCCCAGCGCCCTCAGGGGAGCCGAGGTTTACAGGAAGCTCCAATCCCTTGGCGTTGCCCCTGCCAGGATACAACATGTCTATAAATACCTTGAAACACTGGAGAAAGCGGGCTTCGTCCGCTCCGCGGAGAAGAGGTACTGGATTGAAGACCCACTTCTTCGTGAGGTCGTTGAAAAATTCAGTTCCCGCTGAATTTTTCTCCTTTCTGCTTTCAAAATCTTCCCCCACACCGTCACGGCCGTCACCTGTCAAGGAACCCCACATAGAAGGCCTCCGGAAAAAGAAAAAATCACCGGAGGAGCCTCGCGCGCTCCTCCTCCAGCTTCACGCGCTCGGCAAATATCCTGAGGAACTCCACCAGCACCTTCGCGTTCTCCTTCGTGTAGGGTAGCCTCAGGGAGACGCCGGGGAGGTGGAAGTGGGCGTGGTCATCGTAGAGCGTCAGCTCCACCTCGACCGTGCTCTCCGAATTCCCGAAGAGGTCCAGAATGGCCGTCCCCTCCTCCTCGATGGCCACCTTGAACTTCCGGTACGTCCTCACTCCCGGCACTCAACCACCCCCTCGCCGGGGTTCCTGAGGAGGGCCCTTATCTCCTCGGGCGTGAGGACGCGCTCAACGTACTTGGATATTACGTAGGTGAGGGCGAGAAGGTTGTCGCGGTTCAGCTTCGGCGACAGAAGGAGGGAGTAGTGGTTCGCGTCCCTTATTCTCACGGAGGCGCTACCGGCCTCAAAGGCCATCTCTATAACGGCCTCGCCGTCCATGTCCTCAACCTCAAAAACGTAGTGCCAGAAATCCCTACCCCTCAAAAAACTACCTCCAAAACCCTTTATTTGAGCCGGTCTCACTGCCCTGCTAGAAGAGTCACTGTACGGGGCGAATCCTCAACGGAGGTTCTGAAACGCGGGAGATATGGTGAGTTTGGGGTTTATAAACTTTTCGGTCTATGCCCCTGGACGATGGCCCGGGCTATGAAGAGCCTCTTTTCGGGATCGAGGTGGTGCTCCGCCTGGGCCAGGTGGAGCCTGCCCCTCGGGGACGCGTCGTTTATCAGAGAGCCCCTGTAATCGCCCCGCGTGGAGTAGAAGTGAACTGGAATCCTCTTCTCGCTCAGCAGCTCAACGGCCCCGCTCGTCAGGGAAACCCTCGCGAGGCAGTGAACCTCGCTCACCTGGGCGAGGGGTATGGTCCTCTTCTCAAGCCTGCCGACGAAGACGAGGGAACCGGACTGCCTCTCAAGCCTCCCGTGGTCGGTTATGAAGAGAGGGCACTTCACAATGCTCCCCCCGGTCTAAAAAGGGTGCACAGCCTGGGATAAAAACCTTGCGGGTAAATGTGGTTCTGAAACCTCAAATTTGTAGGAAGGCCCAAAGAACCCCAGTATCCACCCATAGTCTCCAAACATTATGTGGTTCTGAAACGATCTGTGGCTCCACTATCTGACCCAGAAGTACAGCAGGCGTGAGTTTCCAAACATTATGTGGTTCTGAAACATCGTGTATGAACAAAGACAAGTTTTTGGAGGTGTATGAAAATGAATGTGGGGTTTCCAAACATTATGTGGTTCTGAAACACCCAGAAAATGGGGAAAAAGTAAAGATAATTTACCATATCTTAACC
This sequence comes from Thermococcus sp. MV11, assembly GCF_012027285.1. Lineage (NCBI taxonomy): Archaea > Methanobacteriati > Methanobacteriota > Thermococci > Thermococcales > Thermococcaceae > Thermococcus > Thermococcus sp. MV11. The sequence goes on along the minus strand of NZ_SNUD01000001.1, from coordinate 415,602 downwards.
TGTTTCCAAACATTATGTGGTTCTGAAACCGTGCCCCTCCTGAAAAGCCAGGGTTTTGAAGTTATTAGAATCCCCAGTTTCCAAACATTATGTGGTTCTGAAACGGTTAACTTTTTTGCCCCTTCGGGCAAATAGAGTAACGCCAAACTCCTATATAAATTTTGCGGTTACGTAAGACCGCCAGCCAAAAGAGTGCAAAACACTCCTCCCGAACTATACACCATTGTAAAAACCATGTCTAAGAAATGGAAGAACCCGAAAAACTTATTAGAGGGTGCACAAGCGGGAAGACCATTGGCAGGGCAATCAAAACCGTCCGCTGAAAAAACAAGCACTTCTCGCTGGAAATCACTCCACCAAACTCCCGCGAGAAGCCTTCGAAAGCCAGACAAAGGTAGTAGGAAACCCCGTTTGAGGCCCGCCTGGAAAACAGTAGAAAATGCTCCTCACAGCTATAGGAGAATTTTTAGGGCTTCTTTTGAGTTGTGGAGGTGCTATAACGCCCCGTTTTCAAACGCGTGCATGGCTTTGCTTCTATGTAACGTAAAAAGGCGAAAAGCTGTTTTAGGACTCTTCTGGCCGAGAAAAGCGTTCAGGGGAGGAATCGCTCCACCCATCTCCGAGGAGAATTCTTAAAACGCCTGAATAAGCTTAGAGTATGCTTGTTTTGTCAGTACTTTCAAAGTTAGGGAAGCTATTTAATGGTTTTATTTGGGTTTTTAAAGTTTTCTCGGCGTTCATTTGCCTGGAACAAAAAAGTAAAGTCCCGAATTCAAAAAAGAAGGAAAAGACTCAAAAGACCCCGTGTAACAATATCCATAACTGTCCACTTAGATAACGTTGTCGAACTCGTCCGGGGGTCTGCCAAGGTGGAAGGTGACGAGGTTGGAGTCGCTCGGCAGGGAGTAGAAGAGGATCGAGTCCTCCTCCTCGTTTATCGCCCGCGAGAGCTTCCTCTTCAGCTCGGCGACCTCGTTCCCATCGAGCCAGCCCTCGAAGACGCTCCTCTGGCGCCACTGGAGGTAGGCCTTCAGTATTTTGTGCACCCTTACGACCCTCTTCTCGTTCACGTCGTAGACGACTATGTAGTAGCGCGCCATGGTCCCACCGGGCCCCGATTACCTCCCCAAAATCTCCTCGGGGTCTATGGCCACTACATCCCCCGGGCTTTTATCGGGGACGTGGGACTCGACCACCACCGCCCCGATGCGGGGGTCGTAGGTGGCCACCCAAACGGTCGGGTGGTAGAAGTGAACGAGAAAACCGTAGAGCCATACGGGGCCCCTCCCCGTGAGTATAACGCCCTTCCTGGGACTGACCCCCGGTGGCCTCAGGTCCCTGAGAACTTTCGGCTCGAGGATACCATCAATCTCGAAGCCCACCACCGTGAACTCGTCCACCTCCCTGACCCTGAACCTCAGCATTCGAACGGCACCTCCACGAGGCTGTCCCCCATCAGCTCCCTCCACTTTCCGATGCTGTCGATCCTGCTGTGCTCCAGGGCGGCTCCAAAGAGCCTCCAGCTCCTCTCTATGAATGGACCCATCGTGAACGTGTCCCCGTCCACAGGGGTTATGTAGCCAGCCTCTATGAGCTTCGGTATGAACTTTTCGGTGTAGCCCCGTTTCTCCAGTATATCAAGCACCTCGGACTTGCTTATGTAGGCACTCCCATTGGCCGTGTAGAACCTCTCGAGGAGGTTCCTGAGTATCGAGCCGACCCCCAGGTTGAGGGGTGGCAGGTCGTTCCACCTGTTGAGTATCTCGTCGGCGCATGTGAAGACCTCATGTTCGTCCCTGGGGCACTTCTCCAGCCACCCCGGCTCGAGGAGGGGCGCGTCCTGGAAGACGTAGTAGTACCTGCTCGGCACCATTGTGTAACTGCCGGCTATCATCAGGGCGAGGTTTATCTGGTTGCTGCCCCCAATGAGGTTGACCCAGACCTCCTTCCTCCTGATACCGTAAAAGAGCGTGGTGGCCCTGTCAAAGACCTCGTCGAAGTCCTGACGGTTCACCTTGACGAGGTAGAGGTGCTTGGGTCTCTTCAGCTCGACCCCGAGGCCCTCGAGGCAGTCCCAGAGCCTGCAGAGGTACTTCACGATAGGCCTGTGTATGGGCTCCTCCCTCTGACGCATGTTGGAAAGCCCCCTGAACCACCTGGAGTCGTAGGTGAGCCTGAGTTTTCCATCTATTGCCTCGGGGGTGTCGAAGACTATTACGACCTCGGGCATGCCGGGGTGTTTCTCCCTGCTCCCGCTCCTCTTCCCAGCCTCCCCGGAGAGCCTGAAGAAGTCTCTCGCCCCGTTGTGTCCCATCTGTGCCGCGGCCTGGAGTATGTAAACCGCGGTCAGGGGCATCGTCAGGGCGCCGGGGCTCAGCCCGAGTCCGGAGACGTGGTAGACGCCCAAGACTGGCACCTCCAACGGACCTCACTCTCGGAGGATCACCCAGCCCATCGGCCTGGAGTTCGCCACGCGGCGGGTCTTTGGAAAGTCCCCTGAGAGGGCATGGGTCCCAGGCTTCCTGCCGAGCTGGAATTTTCTCCGTATGTGTTTGAAGAAATCTGTTCCTAGTATCAGGGGACCGAGGGTCATCGAGTACCAGCCGCTTCCCCAGCCCACCCTGAGTTTGTGGCTCTCCATCCTCTCGAGCTGGGAGTAGAACCGCCCGACGCTCTCCCTGAACGCGCCGTACTTGCGGAGTTCCCTCCTCTCGAAGGAGATGACCTCCCTGGAGAAGCTGTCTATGGCCTTCCATATCAGGTCCTCGAAGTCCTCCTTCCCCTTTATCTGCTCCGCCAGGAACCCGTTCAGCTCCCCGGCCCTCATGGCGCGGGAGAGCAGCTCGTTATCTACCCTGATTTCGATCTCAACGTCGATGCCCTCAACGCCCTCCACGTACTGGGGTATCTCGCTTTTCCCTCCGACCGTCGAGACGGCGTACACCTTCAGGTTCCTGATGCTCAGGGGTTCGCTATCCCCGACCACCAGCGCCCTCATCGGGTCCCTCTTCGGTTCGTACCTTCTGCCCCTCCTCCCCCTGGCGTACCCGAATACAAGCATCTCCAGCTCATCGTCGGCACGTGTCGGGCTGACTTTCTTCTTTATCAGATTTAGCAGGAAATCGTCGAGTTCCTTTTGATGCTCCTGGGCAACATGGTAGAAGACGGCCGTCCGTATGGAACCCTTCACGCTCGAGCCGGGTATGTACGGCCTGCCGCTGGACTTTATGAACTCCCTTATCCTCATGCTCTTCGGCGCTATGCGGCCCACCACGGGGAGTGTGTATTTCTTAACCTTCTCCAGCCCAACGCCGTAGTCTGAGAGGTACCTCTTCCAGATGTACATGTCCTCCATCATGTCGGGGGCCTTTACCAGCGTCAGTATCTCCTCGACGTCTGCCCCCGCGCTCGTGAGCTCAAGCATCAGCCTTTCAAGGTCAAGCACCGCTATCCTGCCGTCATTGAGGGGGAGCACGTCTATAACCGTCAGCTCGTTGCCGTTCCCGATGTGGAGCGGAGACAGGACGGTTAGCTTCATGTATCAACCCCCCATGGGCACCGGGAACGCCCTGCCGTAGACGTGGACCCTGTGCCCTATTTCCTTTGAGAACTCCCCTATCTCGTCGAGATCCAGTATCCTTCCCGCGTTCTCCCTGACTATCGAGCCCTCAGCCGCGAAGAGCATGGTGGGCTTCCTCCTGGGCGTGCCGCCGGCGGTGTGCACCCAGCCGGAGCGCCTGACCGGCTCCCACTGGAGCACCTCCTCCCTGCTCTTCGGGAGCACAAGGGAGAGGGTTACGTAGCGTTCGCTTTTCTCCGGAAGTCCCGAGAAGCTGAAGTTCCTGTCGATCTCAACATCGAAGAGGCCGAGTCCCCAGCTCCTCTTGCCCCCCAGCCCCTCGTCGCCCAGGAACTTGACGGCGGGGAGGATGTACCTCCTGAAGGTCTCCTCGCTCCCCTCGTAGAGGAAGTACAAACCTGCGTCCTCCCTGAAGTGGACCTGGGTCATGTAAAATATGTTGGAGTTGGAGGCGAGCCTGTCGAGGGCGACCTTGGGGATATCCACGATCCGCGCGGGTAGGCCCTCTGGAAGCAGCTCCCCCAGCCTCTCAACCTCTATCCTTCCGCCCACCACCATCTCGAAGGCTTCCTTCGTCAGGAGGGGTGCCTTTCTGAACCTTTTCGAGAGGGCGTAGCCCTCGGGCGTGTCTGCGAAGGTCCCGAGCACGAGGGAGTTCGCGTTCACGGGCTTCGGCAGGTAGTAGTGCTCGGAGTCAAAGGGGAAGAGCGAGGAGATGCGCGCGTTCCGCATTGCCTCGACGAACTCGTAGGTGCTGATGCCGAGCCTCGGGAGCACCGAGCCTATGGCGCCGAATAGCGTATCCGAGTGAACCACGACGCCGGCGCTGTCGAGGGAGTGAAGCCCCACGTGGAGGGGCCCTCTGAACCTGAGCCTGACTGCTATCATCCTCATCCCCCGATGCTGAGGTTGAACAGCTTATCGAACGAACCCCTCACCCCCTCGATGGTGAGTGCCTCATTCGGCGCCTTCTTAACGAGCGTTTTCTCCTCGCCGTTCTCGGTGTAGTATTCAAGGGGCCTGAAGACGATTTCCGTGAGCCTGAACTCGACCTTTCCGTAGCCCCTGGAACCCGAACCGCCGAGGTAGGTGTCCTCAAGCATCTTCATTGCCGAGAACAGGTTCCTGAGGTCCTCCTTCCACTGGGCGGTGTCCTCGATGGTGTAGATGATCTCGAACTCAAACTCTGCCCCGGCAACGACGCGCTCATTCGTCCTCGGGTTCGCGGCGGAGGTGACCCTGTCGATGGCGACCTCTATCTTCGCCTCGGTTATCTCCTCGCCCGCCTTCCACTTGTCCACCCACTCCTCAGCCAGCCTGGCGTCCCTGACGATTACCCTCGAGGGGAAGTTGCTGTCCCCGCTCGAACCGAAGAGCCTGCAGACAGGGCAGACCCTGGCGGTCTCGTACTCGTCGCAGACGTGGATGACGACCTTCCCAACGGCCCTGTTGAAGAACTTGTTGCACTCTCCCTTCTTCCTGGCGACGTTGGGCGGGCAGTAGCCGGGCTTGTACTTCAACTTTATCTGGCTCGGAACGTTGCCTCCCTTCTCAAGCTCCGTGTTGACCATCAGCTCGAGGAGTCCCCTGAGCCTGCCCTTCAGTGAGGAGCCGGGTATGTAGGGCAGCCCCGTCGCGGGGTCCTTTATCACGGGGTTGTCAATGCCCCCTATCTCGGAGACCTCCCTCTGGGCCCCTATGTGCAGCCCGGTCACGGCCCTAATGCGCCCCCTGATTATGACCTTACCGTAAACGAGCCGGTTCATATCGGTCATTTCTCTCTCCCTCCGAGGAAGCGGTGGTAGGCTATAACGGCCTGAATAAAATCGTAAACGGCCTCAAAATTCTCCCTTGTGGGCGAAGCCGAGACCTTGAGCAGAATTGGATCAAGGGCCTTGTGCAAGGCCCCCAAGGCCTTGATATCATCCTTCTTGTCGGCCTTCCCGACCGAGTAGGCCAGGAGGAAACGCATCCTCATGAGCTTCGACTGTATCCTTTCTTCGCTGGAGTGGTCGCCCCTGAACTCGAAGTATATGTCCCTCGACAGGTCGAGCACTTTCCTGACCTGGTTGGTTTTGAGGTTCAGCACCCTGAGATAGGCCGCCACCACTATGGCCCAGTCCAGCCTCTCCCGCGGGGTGACCTCAAAGAACTTTTCCATGGCCTTTAGGGTCTCCCCGAAGGTCCTCCCTATGACGCCCTCCAGGGAGTTCAGCTGCTTGCAGCTGGATATGGCCTCCCCGAGCTGCACCACGTCGATGGGCTTGTTCTCGAGTATCGACGAGATCTTGTAGGTGTCGCAACCCCCTCCATCGCCGTGCTTCCTCTGGTGGGACTGGAGCCCACCCTTTGAGTAGTTTTTATAGCCGTGTCCCATACATTCACCCCCTAACCGCAAGGAGGAGGGGCTTCAGAACCCCGTCGATCCAGTATATCCTCTGGGGTTCCCCCCTCGAGAGGAGCTGGAGGTCGATTGAGACGAGATCCCTGAAGACCCCCTCCAGCTCCATGCGGGAGACGTAGTAAGCGAGAAGGTAGTTCCACCTTATCCCGTCCGGGTTGCGGACGTAAAGCTCCCTCAGCTCGAGGAGCTTCCAGAGCTGTGACTTGGGCACCCTTTCCCACCTTCCGCGCTCCCCGTTCCAGACCTGCAGTCCATCGGCGGTTACCCTGAATTTGCCGGCGTACCTGCGCCACAGCTCCCTGTACCCGTCCCAGCGGTAGGAGACGGGGAAGCCGATGCCCCCGCCATAATCCCTCGGGCTGGTGCGCTCGATTATGTAAACACGGTCCTTGCCCTCGTCCTTTGCCGTTTCGAGCCTCTCCTCGGCCACCTGGGCCATCCTCGACACTGGGAAGTCGTGGGCGAAGGTCGCTATCCCAGCGGACATCGTCACGTTCGGGTTCCTCCCGGTGTATGCCGAAAACGTCTCCCTGATGAGGAAGGCCAGGTTGAAGACCTCGTTCCACGCGCCAACGATGAAGAGGTCATCGCCACCGGCGTAGACGACGACCACGTTGGCAGGTGTCTGGCTCAGCCCCTGGTGCCGTTCCTTCCCCAGCTCCCTCGCGGTGGGAAGCCTCGGCACGTCGTCGGGCAGGGCCCCTTTCTCCAGTCTCCCCGAGATTATGGACACGAGGTAAGCCTTGAAGAAGTAGTCCATCAGCCTTGAGAGGCTCGCGACAAGGGCCGGGTTCCTGTCCTTAAGTCCCCTGCTGAATATGAGACCGAGGTTATCGACGTCGGCCTTGAAGACCGCTATCCTCTCGGCCCCCAGCGAGTTCTCGGCCAGCTTTTTGAATTCCATCACGGCCTTCCTGCCGTTCTCCAGCGTCAGCCTCGCGTAGTCGGCGACGACATATGGATAGGCGCGGTACTCTCCCGGAACCTTCCACAGGTCGAGGCTGTTCCTCAGCAGTACCTCCGAACCGGGCGGAACGTTCCACTCGGACAGCATCTTCACGTCGTCGAACCAGTAGATGCGGGAGAACGGCAACAGAACGGAGCTCTTCGGATCCTCACCGTACTCCTCGAGGTTTTCCCCGCCGATCCTGACGAAGAGGCCGGTCTTGGGCAGGGCCGTCCCGAGGTGCCACAGCTCGTAGCAGCGCCCGCAGAGCTTGAGCTCCTCCCCCTCCTCGTTCCGTATCGTGAACTTCTTGGCCTCGGCGGGCGTTATCTGCTTCCTGCAGACGGCGCACTCCTCCAGCTTGTGGAAGCCATCGGAATCGACGAACTCACCTATCACATCGAGGAACCGCCTGCTCTTCCTCTCCCCGACCTTGGCCTTCATGTCCCTCCAGAGGCTTCCGTTTCTGAAGGTCCTCATCTCCTCCCTGCCAACCTCGTCCCAGTCGAGTGCGAGGTAAAGGGAGCCGTCGAACTCCCCGAGTAGGAAGCGCTCCAGCCTTTCCCTGACGTGGCGGAGGGTTGAAATGGTGTCATCGGTGTTGGGGAGTATGAGAGTAAACGCACCCCCGCCGTTGTAGATGATGCAAGACCTCGGGAGGCCGAGCCTTCCGAGTACCTCCAGCACGACGTCCCAGGCCAGGAGGTCGAGGTATATCGACCTGGCCCTGAGCATCTTGAGCGCTCCCTTGGAGGTTATCGTGAAGACGAAGCGCTGGATGCCCGAGAGGTCACCTTCCACGAAGAGGAACGGCTTCTCTGCCTCCCCGGCAAGGTACAGCGACACCGCGAGGGCCGAGAGCATGCGGGAGTAGTCGTAGAGGGAAACCCTTGGGTCCGATGTGCAGGCGGGCACGAAGGTCAGGTATCTCTCGAGAACCGCCATGACCCTGCTTGAGTCCGGGTACTGGCCGGGTTGTGAGAGGGCGTAGCTTATCCGCCCCACCACGTCGGAGTACCAGGCGGGGGTCACCTCCACCTCCCTCTCTGGTGTCGGGAACTCCTTTCCGAGGTCCAGCTCCACCGGCCGGTAGTAGAGCATCTCGGGACTCCCTTTGCCGATGTCCACGAGCGTGAAGACGGAGACGAGGGGAGTGGAAGGGTCCTCCTCGCGGCACTCCCCGAGCAGTTCCATCGCCTCGAAGATAGCCCTCCCCAACTTTAGGGTTTCCTCATCGCTCACCGAGTCCGCGAAGGCCTCCCACCCGTCGAGGAGCAGCTGGAACGGTGCGACCCTCCTGTATTCTTCCCTCCCTGACCTCTCTGAAAACCCAACGAGAAACTCCAACCCCGCCTTTCCCGGGGAACCGCGGCCCGCCCTCGACAGCACCCTGCCCAGTGGCAGAAGGGCGGCGGCGAGGGCCAGCGTTTCGACGTCCTGCTTCAACCGTCATCACCCCCATAGCCGGGCGGCAGAAGTGCCCAACTGAACGGTGCATTGATCACCTGAATGGGACACGGATATTTCCTACGGTGCATCAGATAAAAAAGTTTTTCGGTCCGGGTTGGTGCGAAGAACCTAAGGAAAATCGTTCCCGACTTCAAAATTGCAGGGCTATGAGTTCAATTCAGCGGAGTTGTAATCCGTGAGAGAGGTTTTTAGGAAACATAGTCGGGGACAGGAAGTGGCTCTGAGGCTACCTGGCTCTGCCTTTTGCGGTGGCCGGAGCCCGGACTCGGCCCCGCCACCGCCAGAAGACGCCCTTTTGTTTCGAGGCCACGACGCACCTGGAAAGCTTCCAGAACACACCAAACCTCCCACGGGGGCGCTTGAGGCCCCATCTCCGATACCCCGGATTTTAGCGTCCAAACATTATGTGGTTCTGAAACTTCAAAGATCGTCAGCGTCGCTATCGAGGGTGACGAGGTTCTCTGGGTCAGGTTTCCAAACATTATGTGGTTCTGAAACAGGATGAGGAGGAGTGATCACTCCTCCGTGCCTTTGTTTTTCCCCCGTTTCCAAACATTATGTGGTTCTGAAACGTCACACCCCGGGCAAGAGCCCGGGGGACGTGATCCCTCTCGAGTGATTTTTCTATTTTTACTTCCCGTTTCCAAACATCATGTGGTTCTGAAACACGGGATCAAGAAAATCATAGAAGTCGAGTCTGTTAGATAGTTTCCAAACATCATGTGGTTCTGAAACCCCCGTGCTGATGGCTGGGATGGTGACGTGGGGGGTTTTGAAGTAGTTTCCAAACATCATGTGGTTCTGAAACGGTTAACTTTTTTGCCCCTTCGGGCGAATAGAGTAACGCCAAACTCCTATATAAATTTTGCGGTTACCAGAAGTTCAGAAAACAACCCTAGAAGGGAGACTCCAAACGCCCCCAACACAAACCATTCAAAATAGTAAGAAAACCGGAAAAGAAAGAAAAAGCCCCAACAAACCAGGGGAGGAGATAACGCCAGGGGGAGGACCAGCAGGACAGGCTAAACAATTCACGGGGAAAACAAACGCCGTTCATCGGAAATCGCTCCACCAGACTCCCGCGAAAAGCCTTCAAAAGCCAGACAAAGGTAATAGAGAGCCCCGTTTGAGGTCAGTCTGGAGAAAAGTAGAAAATGCTCCTCACAGTTGTAGGGGAATTTTTAAGGCTTCTTTTGAGTTATAGAGGTGTCATAACGCCCCGTTTTCAAACGTGTGCATGGATTTACTTCTATGTAACGTAAAAAGGTGAAAGGCTGTCTTACGGCTTTTTTGTCTGAAAAAAGCGTTCAGGGGAGAAATCACTCCACCCATCTCTCATTAAAAATCCCCAAACGGCCAAAAAACCATCGAACTGGCTGTTTTCTATCACCACCTAAAAACCAAATAAGGACGGATCGATCTCAGTTTGTGGAGCACGGAGTTTCTCACCGTTCATTGGCCCCGAGGAGATTTGTAATGCCCCAAACAGAGAAAAGGAGAAAACGCCTCAAAAACAAGTGTGCATCTTTACTCAACTATGTTACCTATCCTGACCGAAAGGCTTTTTTATCCCTCCGGCTTTTAGTGAGAAGGTGTTTCAGGATGAGGATAAAGCTCGACCTGGAGCCCGAGGAAAGCTTCCCCTTCTACGCCGTTGGAAAGCACACCGTCCAGGCGATGATATACACCCACCTCAACGGGACGGATTACTCCTACCTCCACGACAGGAAGGGCTTCAAGTTCTTCACCTTCTCCGACATCTACCCCAGCGGCCCCTTCGAGCCGGGCAAGAGGAAAAGCCTGATAATTAGCTCCCCGGACGAGGGGCTAATCGAGACGCTCTACGAGAAGCTCCTCCCCGATGAGAAGCTCTACCTCGGGAGGCACGCGCTTAGAATAGTCTCGCTGAAGAAGTTCAGGCTAAAGCCGAGAAAGGCCTTCATAACCGGCTCCCCCGTCGTCCTCTCCGCCCCGGGAGACGGTCGCTTCTTCACCTTCCACCACCACAACAGCCTCGCCTACTTCGTCGAGAGGCTCACCGAGCTGGCCGTGAGGAAGTACGAGGCCTTCACGGGCGAGAGCTTTGAGCTAGACGGCCCGCTCTTCACGAGGATGATCCCGAGGGTGAGGAGGAAGGGCTGGCTCGACATCTACGTCAGGGTTAATATCCGCGGGCGCTACTTCGACGTCCCTGGAACGACCTGGGAGTACCTCGAGGCCCCGCTGAACGAGTCAAACAGGGACTTCTACGCCTTCACGATGGACGCTGGAATCGGGGAGCTGAACAGCCTGGGGTTCGGCTTTCTGAATCCGCTCAGGAAAAAGCCGTGAGGGGTTGCCATGAAAAGCTGGGAGCTCAGGCGGAAGGTTGGCTTCCTCGTTCTCGCCGTGGCCACCTGGGCCTTCCTGGCACGGACAGACATAGAGAACGCCACCTTCGCCACGACCGTCGCGTTCATACTCCTGCTCTTCGCCTGGACCGACTACTTCAGCTTCGTAATCTACATCGCCCCGGCCTTCGGCGCCATAGCCGGCCTCTTCGCCGGGAACTTCGATGGAATCTACTACGGCATCCCGACGGGCCTCGCCTTCGTCCTCTTCGCCCTCCTCATGAGCAGGAACCGCGAAAAGCTTGCAACGCTCGTCTTTCTCCTCGCCCTTCCCCTCGCCGTCGTGAACGCCTACCTCTACCCGGTATCGAGCGCCATAGTCTGGACTTTCATCGGCCTGATGGTCGGCCTGATAGAGAACGCGGTCATAGAGGAGATGGCCGGGGGCGACGTCCTGATAATAGCCCTCTACTTCATGGCCCTAGGTCCCCTCGCCTTCATTCCCACTGCCCTACAAGCCTTCACCGGGCGGGCGCTCTTCGAGAAGGTCTTCGATGACGTCTCTGCCTACCCCGTCGGCCCGGCGATGTTCGTCATAGCCCTCCCCCTCTTCCTGGCTATCCCGGGGCTGGTGGAAAACCACTACCTCCCCGAGTGGCTCTTCTACGCCCACTTCCACGGTCTCCAGAGCCCGGGCTGGGCCTTCTTCGTGGGCCTCGGCGCGATGTTCCTCTCGGGTTACGCCATCTCCCTGGGGGGCGATGACCCGATTGCGGCCATTATGGGGCTGACCGCCGGCCTGGTCGTTGGAATGGTAGTCCTCGTCGGCCTTGTTCTCCTCGGAATGTACGTTGAGGGTCTGGGACACGAGGGTCTTTCAACCCTGCTGGCTCTCGGTGCCCTCGCGCTGAGTCTCTTCGCCTGGCTCTTCTCCGCGGTTTCCCTGGCTCCCCTCCACTACGAGGGGAAGAGCTCGATCCCGCCCCACCTCTGGTTCTGGGGGCTGAACGCGGTTGCCCTGCTCCTCTCCGTTCCCCTCCTCCCCAAACTCTGGCGCCCGGGGGAGGGGACCTTCATGACGGCCCTATTGGTTGCCCTGTTCTTCCTCGTTGCCCTGGGGGAGGAGAGGAAGGAGCTCGGCCCCCTCTGGACGGGCTTGCTGGCTCTAATGGCCCTGCTCGCGGGCCTTTGGACCGGTTTGGGCGTTCAATCCGTCCTGGGGTGATGGCATGAGGGCGTACGTGACGACCGTTGGAACCTCACCCGAGGCGGTCTTCAACCCCCTCTGGTACCTCGTCGAGGTTCACGGCTGGGTTCCCGATGCCGTTTACCTGCTCTGGAACGACGGCGTGAGGGAACAGCTTGAGGGGGTGAAGGGACTGATAGAACGCCTCTCCAGCGCCTACGGCGTGGGGATAAACGTCATAGCCAGCGAAGGCCTGAGGTTCAGCGAGGATAACCCGATGGAGTTCAGGGAGAGGGCCGCCTCGCTCATCGGCTCACTTGTCTCTGAGGGACATGAGGTCATCGTTGACATAACCCCCGGCAGGAAGTTCATGAGCGCCCTCCTCCTCGGCGCGGCGATGGCGAGGGGTGCGGGCGAGATAACCTACCTCCACCTGGAGGACTGGAGGCGCTACGCAGGGAAGCTGCTCTTCGAGGTCCCGATGGTGGAGCAGAGGCTCTTCAGGAAGGAGGAGCTGACGGGAAAACCCGGAAATGTCTCCCTGCCTGGAAGGAGGCGGGGGCCCGCGGAGAGCCTCACCGTGAACAGGGAGTCGCTGATGGCCCTCCTCGACTCCCTGTATCTCGATGGGTTGAGGAGGTTCAGGCTGGCCGTCAGGAGCGAGGAGATAGCGTCCGTGAAGCTGGGCAGGCGGGCGAGGATAAGGGTGAGGGAGTATTTGACCCTCGACCGGGAACTCCACGGCGGGCACACGATGGTGAAGGAGGCGGTGATAGCGGGAATGGGGAGCTTCAGGAACTGGAACGAGCTGAAGGAAGAGGTCAGGGCGTTACTCCGCTCCGGAAGGCCGCTCTACATCGGCTTTGACACTAACGCCCTCCTCTTCCGCGTTCCTTCAAGGGTCATCGCAGAGGGGGACTTCTACAGGAACGGCAATCTGATATTCGACTTCGCCTACTCCGACGAGGTTCAGGTCGAGATAGGGCGGCAGGTGAACGAGAAACTGCCCTTCGACCGGGAGCTCGGCCCCTACTCCAACCAGCCAACGCCGCGGGCAAGGCTGGCCTCCCTCGGCAGGGTCGAGCTGGTAAAGCTGAGGGAGATGGGGGCTGAAAGGGCCGACAGCAGGAGGAATGAACAGGGGGACACGAAGATAGCCCTCGACTACAAGGCCTTCGCCGAGGAGAAGGACGCGAACGTGATGGTCATCACCCTCGACGACAGGGCCTACGCGGAGATGGACGCGCTCCGCGGGAGCGGGCTGGTTCCCTTCAGGCTGGAATGGGAGTTCTCCTTCGGGGAGAACCTTGAGGGGAGCTGGGAGGCGCTGAGGGACACGCTCTACACGCTGGCGGTGACTCTGGGCGAGCTCAACGTCCACACCTACAAGCTCTACGGCCTCTGGCACGGCAAGAACTCGGAGGACTGGGAAAATGAGAGGGTGAGGCTGAACGGCTTCGAGTACGGCAGGATTTTCAGGGTTCTCTCGGGCGGGGATTAGTCCTTCTCCCCCTTCTCGTACTGCCTCTCGAAGTAGTCCCTCAGCTCCCTGACGAGGTCCTCGAGGTCAAAGACGTCCATGTCCACGGAGACTAGTAGATCATTGGGTTCAACGTCGAAGACCCTCTGCCTGGCGTACTCCGCGTGGGCGTCGCCCTTTATGGCGTGGAGCATCATGGCTATGCTCATCGGTGCAGTCCCACCCGTCAGATGGAAGGTTACGTCCCCGCTGTTCTCCTTTATCAGCTCCGCTATCCGGGAGCCGCGGATATCCTGAAATATCATTCTGACGTCGTTTGAATCCCTGATCGGGACGAAGTTCACCGTGATGGTTCTCCCCGGCCCGCTCCCAATCTTATCTTCGCACTCGCTCGGCCACCTCACCAGGAACCGCACGTCCAAGCATTTTGAAGCCTTCTCGAAAAAGAGCAGCAGGAGGCACTTCACCTCGGTCTTCAGCTTGGGCGGATCGAGACTCGCCAAGTGAGCCTCCTTCGTCACGAGGAGGTAAAGGGACTCAAGCGGGCCGTCTTTGAAGTGGTAGTGCATTGAGACGTAGAGGGGAAAGAGGGAAACGGGCGCTTCCTTTCCGTTCGCGTTTACCTTCCTGTTGCGCCTCATGTCCTCACAGCTCGCGTTCTTGATCAGGTCCCAGTTGCTAGGGAAACTCAGGCCGTAGACGAGGTATCGCGTCTTCGGGTGATCCATCTTCTCTTTTTTCTTCGGCGCCGGGTAGGCAAAGGCCGTGGCGAAGATTATCGAGAGGAAGTAGAAGACCGTGCCTAAGACGAACCAGGGGTTACCCATCTTGATTGCATCGGGGAGCCATGTCGTCAGGATCACGGCGAAGAGAACAAAGAGAAAGAGACCGTACGCTGAAACTGCCAGCTCGCCTATGAAGTACCTTGATAGGAAAGTGCTGAAGAAAACGCCCAACGAGTCCCTTCGGCTTCCCCCGAGCTTCCAGCCGGCGAAGAGGGCAAGCCCAAAGGAAATGAGGAACACAATCAGCGAGGCCATTAGAAAAACAACGTAATCCGTTGGCGAAGACGTTGCTGGCCTTATGTGATCAACCACCCAATACTCGACCTCTATGAGGCGCGTAGCGATATCATCTGGAAGCCATTTGAAGAAACTTCCCATCTCCATTAGGGCGGCGTTTTCCAGAAACATAGCGACGGCAGGTGTCAGCAGAAGTAGGGAAGAGACGAGCTTTCGGGCGGTCCTGCCTGGCATTCCCACCACCGCATTAAGTTCCCGCAACCCTTTAAAACCCTCTCCCTCAGCCTAACCCGGTGGTGGGAATGAGGATAGCGGTCATCGATTACGACAGGTGTAACCCTGACAAGTGCGGTAACTTCCTGTGCGAGCGGGTCTGTCCGGTCAATCGAATGGGTGGAGAGGCGATAATCATAGACGAGGAGAACTACCGGCCGGTGATTCAGGAGGCGAGCTGTACCGGCTGTGGGATATGTGTGCATAAGTGCCCCTTCAACGCGATAACCATAGTGAACCTCCCGGAGGAGCTTGAAGAAGGTTGCGTGCACCGCTACGGCGTGAACGCCTTCGTTCTCTACCGCCTCCCCGTGGTCAAGGACGGAATGGTCGTTGGCATACTCGGACCGAACGGAACCGGTAAGACAACGGCCGTTAAAATCCTCGCTGGCCAGCTCCTGCCTAACCTCTGCGGCGACAACGAGAGCTGGGACAACGTGATCAGGGCCTTCCGGGGCAACGAGCTCCAGACTTACTTCGAGAGGCTCAGGGACGGCGAGATCAGGCCGGTGGTGAAGCCCCAGTACGTTGATCTGATTCCAAAGGCCGTTAAGGGCAAGGTCAGGGATCTGCTCAGGAGGGCTGACGAGGTTGGCGCCTTCGACGATGTTGTCAGGGAACTCGAGCTTGAGAACGTCCTCGACAGGGACATAAAGCACCTCTCCGGCGGTGAGTTGCAGAGGGTTGCGATAGCCGCGGCGATACTGAGGAGGGCCCACTTCTACTTCTTCGACGAGCCCTCGAGCTATCTCGACATAAGGCAGCGCCTGAAGGTGGCGAGGATAATCAGGAAGCTGGCAGATTCCGGCAAGTCCGTCCTCACGGTGGAGCACGACCTGGCGGTGCTCGACTACCTGAGCGACGTGATTCACGTCGTCTACGGCAAGCCAGGAGCTTACGGTATATTCTCCCAGCCGAAGGGCACGCGCAACGGGATAAACGAGTTCCTGCGCGGCTACCTTAGGGACGAAAACGTCCGCTTCAGGCCCTACGAGATAAGGTTCACGAAATCCAGCGAGAGGCAGAGCCAGGCGAGTGACGTGCTCGTCCAGTACCCGCGCCTCGTGAAGGACTACGGGGGCTTCAAGCTCGAGGTCGAGCCGGGGGAGCTCTACATGGGAGAGGTGGTGAGCATAGTTGGGCCGAACGGTATCGGCAAGACAACCTTCGTGAAGATGCTGGCCGGCGTGGAGGAGCCGACAGAGGGAGAAGTGGACTGGGAGCTCAAGGTCTCCTACAAGCCCCAGTACATCAAGGCCGACTACGAGGGCACGGTTTACGAGCTTCTGAGCAGGATTGACGCGGCAAAGCTCCTCAACAGCTTCTACAAGACCGAACTGCTCAACCCCCTCGGGATCCCCGACCTCTACGACAAGCAGGTGAACGAGCTTTCGGGCGGTGAGCTCCAGCGCGTTGCCATAACGGCGGCCCTGATAAGGGACGCGGATCTTTACCTCCTCGACGAGCCCTCCGCTTACCTCGACGTCGAGCAGCGCTTGGCCGTTTCGAGGGCGATAAGGCACCTGATGGAGAAGGAGGGCAAGACCGCCCTGGTGGTCGAGCACGACGTGCTGATGATAGACTACATCAGCGACAGGCTGATGGTCTTCGAGGGCGAGCCGGGGAGGCACGGAAGGGCCCTTCCGCCGATGGGAATGAGAGAAGGCATGAACCGCTTCCTGGCGTCGGTGGGGATAACCTTCCGCCGCGACCCCGAGACGGGAAGGCCGAGGGCCAACAAAGAGGGGAGCGTGAAGGACAGGGAGCAGAAGGAGATGGGCGAGTACTACTACGTCTCGGCCTGAATAGGCCCACTGTTCCTTTTTTCATGTTATCTCTGTCAGAGCGGTTCGTCTTGTTCCGTGTAAACCAAAATAAACGGTGGCTAACGTTGTTTAACGATAATTCGAGGGAAAAGCGGCCAGCAGCCCGTTTGATGAACAAAAGCAAATCCACGACGACGATTTCCTGAAAAAAGCTTAAATAGATCCCGTTTCATAGAGAAGACTGAGGTGAGGAGCCATGGCGTGGAGAAAAGTTATCGCAGTGCTCTTCGGTTTGATGATGCTGGCGGCGACGGTGTCCCTCACCGGGGTGAGGGCCGGCGAGGCGGCCGTGACGGTGATCCTGGTCAGCGACAACGAGGCCGACTGCGCCCTGGCAGAGTACCTGGCCAATCTGACCGGGGCCGTGGTTGTCACGACGACGTGGGGAACCTACGACCCGAACGTCACCGCGGAGGTCATGGGCTACGGGCCTGACAGGGTGATAATCATAGGGGGCCCAGAGGCAGTCGTGGAGGAGTACGTGAGCGACCTCCAGGATCTGAACATAACGGTGGAGCGCTGGTGGGGCAAGAACAGGTACGAGACCAACCTGGCGGTCTTCGAGAACGCGAGCAGACTGGGCCTCAGGTTTGAGAACAGCGTGGTGATGGTTCCCGGAAACGACACGGGCGCGATCAGGGAGGCCCTCCGGGAGGCCCTGAGGACCAGGGGGATAATCGTGTTCGCCAACAACACCACCGATCCGGTTAGAATAATGGTCAGGTTGGGGGTTGGAAACGCCAATGTCACCATCATCAGGAGCCGCGTCACCGAGAGGATAGCGGAGAGGATAATGCTGAAGCTCGAGAGCAGAACGAAGGTGCGACAGGTGGAGGTGAACGTGACACCCGATATGGCCCTTGAGGCCATCAACGTCAGCGAGGCGAGGATAAGCACGGCTGAGGGACTCCTCGCCAACGTCACTCTGCCGGAGGAGAAGAAAATACTGGCGGAGAGGATGCTCAACCTGTCAAAGGCCGAGCTCGAGCGTGCGAAGGAAGCCTACGAGGCCGGGAACTACTGGAGGGCCTACGGACAGGCCATAGCCGCCAAGGCCCACGCCGAGGTGGTCATAAGGATCGCCTCCAAGGAGTGGGAGGTGAAGCTCAGGTTTGACCCGGCGATGCGGGCTGAGACCTTCATCTACCGCGTCGAGAGACAGCTGGCCGTGATGGAAAGGGCAGGGATTGACGTGACCGGGCTGAAGGCCCTGCTGGAGCAGCTGAAGGCCGCGGTTGAAAACGGCGACTACGACGTCGTCAATTCGCTGATGACGCAGATAAGGAGGGAGCTTATGGAGGCCTACACCCACGGGAAGGGCAAGTTCTGGGAGCAGATAAGGTTTCCGGACCATGGAAGATGGGCCGCACCGTGAACTCCCCTTTCTAGGCCTCTTTTTCTTCTCGAGGCAAAGAATTTAAGGCCGTCCACGTTATCGGGGACGGAAGGAAAAAGAGGGGATCACCATGCTTCCGCCAGGCAAGATACCACCGGAAAAGCTAGGGAAGTTCGTGTTCAACAGGCTGGGGGCAAGGGACGACGGGGTTCTGGTTTCTTCTGGCCCGGGAATAGATGCCGCCGCGATAGAATTCGGCGATAGGGTTCTCGTCGCCTCGACGGACCCGATAACCGGGGCGGAGAAGGGAATAGGATTCTACGCCGTCCACGTCAACGCCAACGACGTGGCCACGTTTGGAGCCAAGCCGAGGTGGTTCCTTGTTTCGATCCTCCTGCCAGAGAACTCGGACGAGGGGCTCTTGGAGAGGATAATGGAGGAGCTCCACGGGAGCGCCCTCAAGCTCGGCGTTGCCATAGTCGGAGGCCACACGGAGGTAACGCCGGGCCTCGACAGGCCGATAGTCGTTGGAACTATGCTCGGTGAGGTCGAGAGGGAAAAGCTCGTTACCTCGAACGGGGCCAGGGCGGGAGACGCGATAATCCTCACCAAGTGGGCCGGCCTGGAGGGGACGGCCATAATAGCGAGCGAGCGCGGTGAGGAACTGGAGGGGGTCCTGGGAAGGGAGATCGTGGAGAGGGCGCGCTCTTTCATCGAGATGATAAGCGTCGTTGAAGACGCCCTAACCGCCAACTCGGTTGGAGTCCACGCGATGCACGACCCGACGGAGGGAGGGGTCGCCAACGGCCTCCACGAGATGGCCGATGCTGCCGGCCTGGGCTTCCGGGTTTACAGGGAGAGGATACCCATCAGGGGGGAGACCCTCGAGATATGCCGGTTCTACAACCTCGATCCCTTGGCCCTGATAAGCTCGGGGGCGCTCCTCATAGCCGCCCCCAGGGAGAAGGCCGGGGAAATCCTCGCGGCCCTGGCGAAGAAGGGCATAAACGCCTCCGTCATCGGAGAGTTCCTTGACGACGCGGGGACGAGGGTCATCGTCGAGAACGGTACGGAAAGGCCCCTTGAAAGGCCCGAGAGCGACGAGCTGTGGAAGGTCGTCTAAAGCTCCACCGAGATCCTCAGGCCCTTCTCCTCCTCTATCCTCCTCAGCACCTCGAGGGCCGTTTCCTGGCTCACGGGGACCCTGAGGAGGTGCTCGTAGGCCTTCCTCACCTCCTCCCGCTCGTACCCCTGAGAGGTCTTCTCAAGGTAAAGCAGAACGGCGAGGAGGACACCCCTGAGACTGCGCTCGGGCAGGGGCAGGAGCTTCCAGCCGTTGTCGTGGACGTACGCGGCCCTTGGCCTTTCCTTTCCCGTCAGCTCTGTCAGGGGGACGGCGCCGGGGCTTTCTCCTGAGAGGAGGTACTCGACCAGCGCCTCGCCCGGGTAGCCCTCCCTTCTGAGGCCGGAGAAGCTCAGCTCGAGTGCACGGAGGAGTGAGGCCAGTCTCTCCAGATCACGTATCCTATCCTTCGAGAGGAGGGACAGCTTGAGGACGGCCTTCTCGAGCGGCTCGTTCTCCAGGTCGGCCGTGAAGAGTACCCTGTCCCTGAGTCTTGAGCCCTCCTCGAAGGCCTTCACCGCTATCCACACGGCGCCGTTGGTGAGGACGCCGTACCTGACGCCGGAGTTGAAGCAGTAGCGCGCCAGCTGGCGAAGCGGCTCATCGCGTTTGAGAACGTTCACGCCCAGGTTCTTGGCCTCGACGTAGGCGAAGACCTCCCCGTCCAGGATAAGCGCGTAGTCCGCCCTGCCGTCCTCGGTCCTCTCCTCCGGCCTTACCTCCTCGGGGTTGTTCCAGTCCCAGCCGAGAGCCTGGAAAATCTCGCCTATGAGGTGCTGCTTCACCGCCTCCTCGTTCTTGACGTAGAGGCCACGGTGGGACTTGATCTTCAGTTTGACCCGTGAAGCCGCTTTTCTCAGCCCCTCCATGAACCGCACCCAACAACTGAAATGCCTCCCCGTGACCTAAAAGCTTTTGGGAGGGTATCCCAAATGGGAACGGTGAACCAGATGTGCAGGATTCTCTTTGCAGTCGGTGAGGGAAGTGAGATACGGCCGCTCCTCCGGGCCCTCGTCAAATCCGCGCGGCACGACCCGTACCGCGAGAGGAGGAACGGGAAGAGGCAACACGCGGACGGCTGGGGCTACGTCCTTCTGAAGGACGGCTCGGTGAGGCACTACAGGTCCCTCAGGCCGGTCTTCGAGGACGACAGAGCCGTCGAGTCCCTGGAGGGGGAGCTTGAAGGTTTCGTGGCCCTGATGGTCCACGCGAGGGCTGCCTCCCAGGGGGACAGGAGCCTCTACAACGTCCAGCCCTTCGCCTTCTCGACGAGGAGGGGCTTTTCCTTCTGGCTGATGCACAACGGCGACCTGGACAAGGGGGCCATACTCGAGCTGGCCGAGCTTAACCCGAGAGAGCTGGAGAACGTTTCCGACACCTACGCCTTCGCCACCTACCTTTGCAGAAGGCTCCCGAGCGTTGGCCTGAGCGACCTCCTCGTCCACTACCGGACGATAGAGGGGCACACCAGGTCGATCTTCAACACCGTCACCCTGTTCCACGACTCGAGAAAAGGTTTCAGCGCCTTCGTCACGGCCAGAATGAGCGACGGGTACCTTAGCAATCCGGCGGACTACGACTACGCCAAGCTTCTCGTGCTCGAGGGGGAGAACCTCTTCGCCGTCGCCTCCTCCACGCTGGCGCTGTACCACGGGGCAGGTTACGAGGTGGTCCCCAACGAGACGGCCTTTCACGTTACCCTGGACGAGGGTTCCTTTGAGGTCAAGAGGATGCACCTGTGAAACGTTATATACCATGCTCCCCAAGTCAATCCGGTGATCCCATGGAAATGAAGGCCCCCGTGAAGGTCTACATGACCCGAAAGCTCATCGGGGTAGAGCCCGAGGACAGCGTGAAGAGGGCCTGCGAGGTGATGGTGGAGTTCGACATAGGCTCCCTCGTCGTCGTTGACTCCGGGAGGGTAGTGGGTTTCTTCACGAAGAGCGACGTGATAAGGCGCGTGGTAATCCCCGGGCTCCCGAACACCACGCCGGTGAGGGAGATAATGAGCGACGAGCTGATAACTGTGGACTCGAACACCCCCCTCCGGGAGGTCCTGGACCTGATGGCCAAGAAGGGCATCAAGCACGTGCTCGTGGAGGAGGGCGGGGAGATCGTGGGGATATTCAGCCTGAGCGATCTCCTCGCGGCGAGCCGGAGAAAGCTTGAGACGGCCATAGCGGCCGAGTGATGGCCATGATAAGGATAGCCCACATAAGTGACACCCACGTAACGGGGGAGAGCGCATACAAGGGTTACGCCTACGACCTCATAGTGAACGAGATAAACCGCGGCGACTTTGACTTCGTCATTCACACGGGGGACGTGACCAACAACGGCCTCCGCGAGGAGTACGAGAGGGCGAGCTACGAGCTGAGGAAGATCAGGAAGCCCCTCGTTGTCGTCCCGGGGAACCACGACGTCAGGAACGTCGGCTATGCCCTGTTCGAGCGCTTCATCGGTCCGCTGAACGGGGTCTTCGAGTTCGAGGGTGGCGTGGTGGTGTGGGTGGACTCCACGATCCCGGACCTCAGCGACGGGCGCGTCGGTGGCCACAAGTTCCGCTGGCTCAAGGAAAAGCTTGAGGAGTACTCCGACAGGAGGTTCAAGATAGTTGCCGCCCACCACCACCTGATCCCCCTCCCCGACACCGGCAGGGAGAGGAACGTCCTCTACAACGCCGGCGATGTTCTCGACCTCCTCCTGAGGCACGGGGTTACCCTCTACACCTGCGGCCACAAGCACGTGCCGAACGTTTACCGGGTGGAGGACCTGGTGGTGGACAACGCCGGCTGCGCCTCCTGCAGGAAAACGAGAAGGGGTGACGTGAACAGCTACAACGTCATAACCCTGCACGACGACGGAAGGGTGGAGGTAGAGGTGAGGCGCGTCACCCGGGAAGTGAAGCGCAGGGAGCACCGTCCGGTTAGGCCCAAGCTCTTCGTCCCAAGGGGGAAGAGACTCCTCAGGGTGGTGCAGGTCAGCGAGAGCAACGTCTCTGACAGGGCCTACTTCCGGCGCAAGGTCCTCGAGAACGCCATCAGAACCATCAACGAGAGGCTGAACCCGGACCTGGTCGTCCACTGCGGCGACGTCGTCGATATGGGCATAGAGCGCTACTACGAGAGGGCCGTGGAGTTCTACGAGAAAATCAGGGCCGAGAAGCTCATTGTCCCGGGCCACAACGACATAACCTACCTCGGCCACGACCTCTTCACCGAGTACTTCGGTGAGCCGGAGGTCAAGGAGATCGGGGACTTCACGTTTATCCCTGTAGTGAGCGCCCAGTACGAGACGCCGATAGGTGTCGTCGGACGGATAGGGCAGAGGGAGCTCGAGAAAGCGTTGCTGGAGAACTCCGAGAGGTTCACCGTGGTGGTGATGCACCACAACATAGTCCCGATACCGAGGAGCAGGGAGCTGGGCTTCCTCGAGGACGCCGGGGACGTCCTCAGGGTCCTCACACGCGCCGGGGCGAACCTCGTACTGACCGGCCACGGAGGGAACGCCTTCGGGGTCAAGGTGGAGAAAACCCCTATCATCAACGCCGGCTCCATAAGCTGGGAGCTCCACAGGAACCCCTTCGGGAACAGCTTCAACGTGATAGACGTCTACCGGGACATGGTGGTCGCCTTCGAGGTGCAGGCCACCTGGGGTTCGGGCAGGCTCGTGGGGATATGGAAGACAAAGGGGCCATTCACCCCCTCCCGATCCTCTCCCTGAGGCGCTCCATCAGGTCCTCCATTATCGCGTTCACGGTTTTCTCGAGCTCGACGTTCTCTATGACCCTCACGCCGTGCTCCCTCGCCCTCTCGACTATGAACTCCTGTATCTCCAGTATCTCCTCCAGGTGCTCCAGGTAGTAGTCGGCGGACCTCTTGCTGTAGCGCGCCCTCTCGTAGAACCTCGCCTCGAGGTCCCTCTCGCTCCCCACGGTTATCACGTACATAAAGCTGTTCTCCCTCAGCTCGACGTAGCCCGGGACGAGGTGTATGCCCTCGATTATGGCGTTCGAGCCCTCCTTGTAGGCCCTCTCGAGGACGGCCGAGACGCCGACGGAGACGTGCTTGACCTGGCTCTTGAATCCTTCAATGAGGGGTGAACCGCCACCGCCCTCCGCGTGGATCGTCCTCCAGGCCAGGAACGAGGAGGCGTGGATATCAGGGAGTAGCTCCGGCGCGATTATCTTTCTCATCACCTCCCTTATCGTGTCCGTTCCGATAACGCTCCTTATGCCGAGCCTGAAGGCCAGCTCCGTGGCTATCGTGGATTTTCCGACACCGGTGGCTCCTCCAAGGAGTATCGTTATGGGCACCTTGAGCCTCCTCAGCTGGCGCCAGAAGAGGTAGCGCCTCGCCGCCTCCTCCAGGCCGTGCTCAATGAGCTTCCTGTAGGTCAGCTCCCGTATCTCCTCGGTCGTCACGAGCCTGCGGCCCTTCTCGTTGAGCTCCTTCTGAACCTCCGTGGCGATTATGTACGCCACCCCCACGTCCACCCCGGCCAGGGTGATCGAGCGGGTCAGTATGCCCCTCGAGAAGGGCAGGCGCATCTTCCTCTCGGGATCGGTGACGATTATCATCTTCCTCCCCCCAGCACGGAGCGTCCCAGGGCGAGCACGGCCTCCCTCAGGCTTTTTCCGTCCACGTTAACCGGCTCGTTGTCGAAGTAGATTACCTCCAGGCCGTTTTCGAGGGCCCAGAGGGTTACCACGTCCACCGCCGCGGCCTTCAGCTCCACCACAACGGCATCAACACCCCTGAACGACGCCAGGTCCCTCCTCAGAAGGTTTCTCCTCGAAAGGTTCGGGGAGACGTGAAGAACCTCCGCACCCAGGGACTCGAGGTGCCTCCTGGCCGGTTCTATGCCCAGCCCGTTCGTCATGACCAGGGCAACCCTCTTCCCAGAGACGTCGCCGAGGGGCCTCGGCCTGAAGGTGACGAGGTGGACGTCGGCTATAGGATTCACCTCCCTGACAATTTTCGCGACCCTCTCGGCCCTCTCCCGTCCGGCAACCTCTGCCATCGTGACCACGACCAGGTCAGCCAGCGACAGCCTAAAGGGGCCGAAGTAACCCCTGAGATACTCCTCCCTCTGAAGGGCGCTGGTGACCGTGATGTACGCCCCGGCCCGATAGGCCGGGAAGCTGGCACCGCTCCCCTCGAAAATCAGGAGGTCGTGGGGCATCGTCTTTGCCATCTCCACCGCCTCGTCCACCACGTCGAAGAAGGAAAATCCCGCCATTCCTCCCCCGCATCTCCTGCAGCCTATCGTCGTCACCCTCGATGTGAGGGCGTCCTCGAAATGGTCCGAAGCAGCGTGCCGGCCCTGCCTCGCGAGTCCCGCGAGGAACTCGGGGGTCAGCTCGAAGCTCTCGCCATCGACCACCTCCGGTCTCTCCGGTCCCCCGCGCCCCATCGTGATTATGAGAGGCCGCGAAATCTCCTTCAGCGTCCTCGCCACGAAGCCGCCGACGGCGGTCTTCCCGACCCTCTTTCCAGTCCCTATGACCGCGATGCTGGGCTTTGGTGGCCTTTTCATCTCCCTCGGGGCGAACAGGAAGTCCGCCCCCCTGTAGGCCACGCCGAGCCTGAGGCACAGCGATGCTACTCTGAAGCGCATCTCGTAGTCCACAACGGGTTCGTCACTCAGGTCGATGACCTCCGTCACTCCGTTCTCCACAATTGCCTTCTCCAGCACGGAGATGTAATCGTCCCCACGGTACACGGGAATCTGGAGCCTCCTCTCCACCTCGCCAATGTCGCCGATCTTCTCCCCTCCCCCAAGGAAGACCGCACAGCACACGTCTCCAAGTCTCTCCACGGCCCAAGCTGTGACGTCTGGATAGTGCTCTCCATCGATCAGGACGAGCTTTCCGACCATGATACCACCATTGGACCTTGGGCGTGCGTGGATTTAACCTTTTGGAGCCCTTGACATGGGGGCTTAGGAAGGGTTATAAACCCCGGCGCGATAAAACCATTGGCAACCGCCTCGCGGTGCCACGAAAGGAGGTGTTCGAAATGGCCGAGATGATAGTTAAGAGCAAGGTTAAGGAGGCCGTCAAGGCCATCGACCCCGAGATGAGAATCAACCCCGAGTTCTACGAGGCCCTCGAGGCCGAGCTCAAGGTTCTCATCGAGAAGGCCGTCAAGAGGGCCAAGGACGAGGGCAAGAAGACCCTCTACCCGAGGCACGTCTGATGCCTCTTTCCCGCTTTTTCCTTCTATCGACGATCTTATATTCTCCCGCTCCAACTTTCTACGGTGATGTCATGGCCCTTCGGAAGCTCGGCGACTCGGTTTATCTTTATCCTGGCAGCCCCTCGACCCTTGTAAAGGTCTTCGAGGACTCTGCGGTCCTCATCGATCCCGGCCACGGGAGCGGGAGGCACAAGGACCTTAACAGGGAGATCAAAAAGCTCGGGCTTGGACTTAAGGCCCAGCTCGCGACACATGGTCACGCGGATCACGTCGCCGTCGCGCCCAGGCTGGACGCGCCGCTCTTCACCCACCGCTTCGAGTTCTCCATAGCCGAAAGCCCACTCAACCGTGAGATCCTCACCTTCGGCTCGAGGGCACCTGAGGGCTTCCTCGCCTACCACTTCCCCGGGGAGGTCAAGGTTCACGCCGTCTTCGAGTGGGGTGATGAGCTCTTCGACCTGAGGGCAGTCAAGCTTAACGGTCACTCCCCCGGAATGACGGGCTTCTTGGACGAGGAGAACGGCGTCCTCTACGCCGGTGATGCGTTCTTCGGCGAGAGGGTTCTCGAGGCCGTCGGCCTTCCGTACCTCGTGGACCCCGACTTATTTAAAACCTCAATTGAAGAATTACAGAATTATGCAGAGAAGGGCTTTCTCCTGATCCCCTCCCACGGGAAGGCGGTGAGGGGCGAGGAAGCGCTTGAACTCCTCAGCTTCAACGTGAAGCGCGTTGAAGAAATCGAGGGGCTGATCCTGGAGCTCCTCAAAGAGCCGATGAGCCCCGATGAACTTGCCTTCAGGATAATGGTTCACTACGGGGTCGATGTGACGCCCCAGAAGCTCGCCCTGAACCTCGTTCCGCTCAGGGCATTCATAGCAAAGCTCTACAACGAGGGGAACGTCGGGGCGAGGGTTGAGAGGGGGCTCAGATGGGTGAGGGCGGAATGAATGCCTATTCCTCGTCCGGGTAGCAGAGGTAGCGGTAGGGGCAGAAGCGGCAGGCGTAGGAGTACTCGCCCTTGGGGGGCTTTCCCTTTTCGTAGGCCTTCTTGACCACGTAGAAGTGCTTCAGGGTTTCCTTGAAGAGCTTACCGTCGTAGGGCACTTCAAAGGCCCTGAAGTTCGGCCCCTTGACGATGGGGAAGCGAGAGAAGTCTATCTTGCTTATAATCTTCATTGGCTCCTCGTGGAGCTTGACGTAGTAGAGGTAGCCGTAATCGGCCTCGGCCCAGCGCATGTAGATGTTGAGCTGTGCCAAGTGGTAGTCGTAGGGCCTGCTAGGCACGCTCGTCTTGCCTTTTATCTCGATGGGAAACTCGCCGATCGCATCTATCCTGCCGTGTATCTCGAAGCCGAGCTTCCGAGAGCGAAGAACGAGGTGCTTCTCCAGCTCGAAGCCGAAGCGCTTCTGAAGGATCTCGCCAAGGACGTTGTGCGTGTTTATCCCCTGGTTGAGCCTCACCTTAACGAACTCGGGCCACCTCTCGGGGTAGCCCTTGAGCCTGAAGTATATCCTTCGAGGACAGACTAAGGCCTCGCTCGCGTAGAACTCAACGAACCCGTCGTTTTCACCGTTCCCGTTGTTCTTGATCATCTCCTCCCCTCCGAGGACGGGGCGGGTCATTGGCCCGCGAACCTCTCCGCCCCCCGCGTCAGCTAATACCGACGTCATCACAGCTCAGGCTGGGCAAGGGTCGTCATCCGCTCTGAAGGTTAAGGCAGACCCAGCATTTAAACCTTTGGGAGAAGAGGGAAATCAAAGGATCATTCTCCTCTTCCTCTTGATCGAGTAGCTCAGCCCGTATGCAGGCCAGAGGCTTGGGGGTTGGTCGTAGTGGTGCAGGTTGCGGAGTATCTTTTCCGCGGTCTTCCGGTTTCGGGCCTTCACCCTTAGAACCCCGTCCTCAAGCTCGACCGTCCCGTCTGAAAGCCTTAGGGTGAGCTTGGAACCGTCCACCTCGGGCCTGGCGCGCATCAGAAGCCTCCGGTAATCCTCGTAGGCCTCCCTGCTGAGCTTCTGTTCAAGAAAGGCGGGCTTCTCACGTGGCTTGAACAGGCGAGAGAACCAACTATTCGAAGGTTCCTCTTCCATATCGGTCATCGACCTCCGAAGGATTTCTCGCCTTAAATTCGTTCTTTGGGTTTTTAAGGCTTTCTCATCGCTTTTTGCCGAAATGACGGGGGAAGGTTTTTTAAGGTTTCCGGGCTGAGTAAGGCCGATGGTAAGGACACAGGTGATAAAGCCCAGGATACGGGAAATCCTCTCCCGCGAGCTTCCCTATGAGTTAGTCGGCATGCTTCCAAAGCACTGGGTCCAGATAGGGGACGTCCTGATCCTCCCGCTTCGGCCGGAGCTCGAGCCCTACAAGCACAGGATAGCCGAGGTCTACGCCCAAGTTCTCGGCGTTAAAACAGTCCTCAGGAAGGGCAGAATAGGCGGCGAGTTCAGGGAGACCAACTACGAGGTTCTCTACGGTGGGGACACGGTGACGGTTCACGTGGAGAACGGGGTAAAGTACAAGCTCGACGCGGCCAGGGTAATGTTCTCCCCCGCCAACGTCAAGGAAAGGGTTAGAATGGCCAAGGTCGCGAGGCCTGGCGAGCTGGTCGTGGACATGTTCGCCGGAATCGGCCACCTCAGCCTTCCGATGGCCGTCCACGGAAGAGCCAGGGTGATCGCCATAGAAAAAAGTCCCTACACCTTCCGCTTCCTGGTGGAGAACATCGAGCTGAACGGCGTGTGGGACAGAATGACGGCCTACAACATCGACAACCGCGACTTTCCAGGGGAGGACATAGCTGACAGGGTTCTCATGGGCTACGTGGTGAAAACCCACGAGTTCATTCCCAAGGCCCTGCGCATAGCCAAGGACGGGGCCCTAATCCACTACCACAACACCGTGCCGGAGAGGCTGATGCCGGAGGAACCCTTCGGGACGTTCCAGAGGATCGCGAGGGAACACGGCTATGAGGTTGAAAAGCTCAACGAGCTTGTAATCAAACGCTACGCCCCCGGCGTCTGGCACGTCGTGATCGATGTGAAGGTGTTCAAGCGATAGACTCCAGATGATCCGATTAGTCTAACCGCCGTGGGGTTTACCGGTTAAGCCCCAAAGCGGCTCCCAGTCGTCGCAGACGAAGTTCATGTGGACGGTCTTCATGTGCCTCCTGCATATTCCCTGCGTTGGGAAATAGGAATCGATTGCACCGAACCAGCGGCAGTTCTTGCAGGCCTTCAGTCCCTCCATCGTGTCCACCGGTGATACCTTTGGTTCTTTAAAGATAAAACCTTGACCCTCCCGTCCCGAAGGGTTCCATAGCGTTTAACAGATGAACTTAACCTGACAGGTGGTGTGAAACGATTCCTTTTGCGAAGGCCTTATATTTTCCTCTCCGAAAATCTTTCGAGGTGATTCTGGTATGGAGGCGAAAGGCGGTTACTGGGGCAGGATTCTGAGGGTTAACTTAACGACCGGGGAAATAAAGGTGGAACCCCTCCCGGAGGAGTTCCCCAGGAAGTACCTCGGCGGCGTCGGCTTTGGAACGAGACTCCTCTACGACGAGGTTCCAGCTGGAGCTGATCCACTCGGGCCTGAGAACAAGATGATAATTACCCCAGGCCTGTTCGTTGGAACTGGCATTGGAACCGGCTCGAAGACGGCCTTCAACTTCAAGAGCCCGCTCACCGGTGCCTACGGCCGCTCGATGGCCGGGGCCAAGATGGGCGAGGAGCTGAAGAAGGCCGGCTACGACGTCCTCATCATCGAGGGGCAGAGTGAAGAGCCCGTCCTCCTCGTCATAGAGGACGACGAGGTTAAGCTCGTCCCGGCGAAGGAGTACTGGGGCCTCACCACCGGCGAGGCCAGAAAGAAGGCAAAGGAAGAGTACCCCGGCTTCGCAACGGCCTTCATCGGCCCGGCCGGCGAGAACCTCAGCAGGATAGCCACGATAGAGACCGACGACAGGCAGGCCGGTAGGGGCGGCCCCGGAGCAGTTCTCGGAAGCAAGAAGCTCAAGGGAATCCTCGTCAAGGGAACCAAGAAGGTACCGATAGCCCAGCCCGAGAAGCTCCGCGAGCTGATAAAGGAGTGGGCGATGGTCTTTAAGGACCACCCGGCCACCAAGGCCGACATGGAGTACGGGAGCGGCGAGTTCCTCGACTGGATGAACCGCGAGCGCGGAACCTTCCCGGTCAGGAACTGGCAGATGGGCTTCTTCAAGAAGGCCTACGAGAGGGCCAAGGAGGAGGGCAGGGAGCACATCGAGATAGACCCCTACTTCTGGGCGCCGAAGTACCGCGCCGGCAGGAGGCCGTGCCCGCTCTGTAACAAGCCCTGCAGCCAGTACATCAAGGTCGAGAGCGAGCGCTGGGGCACCTTCATGACGGACGGTCCCGAGTACGAGACCCTCTACTCCTTCGGCGGTGTCCTTGAGCTCGACGACTTCGAAACCGTTGCCTACCTCAACTACCTCGCGGACGAGCTCGGCCTCGACACGATTTCAGCGGGTGTCACTATCGCCTGGGCCATGGAGGCCTACGAGAGAGGCCTTCTCACCAAAGAGGAAGCTGACGGCCTTGAGCTGACCTTCGGGAACGGCGAGGCCGCAGTTGAGGCCCTCAAGAAGATGGCCTACCGCGAGGGCAACCTCGGAAAGCTCCTCGCCGATGGTGTCAAGAGGGCCAGCGAGAGGCTCGGAAGGGGAAGCGAGAAGTTCGCCCTCCACGTCAAGGGCATGGAGCCGCCTGCCTACGACGTCCGCGGCATAAAGGGAATGGCACTGGCATTTGCTGTGAATGTCCGCGGTGCCGACCACCTCACCAGCGGTGCCTACGGAACCGAGCTCGTTGGAAAGTGGTGGAAGTTCAACGGCGTGGACAGGACCAAGGGCGAGAACAAGGGCTTTGAGATAGCCTTCCACGAGAACCTCATGGCAATCTACGACGCCACCGGCGTCTGTAAGTTTTCAAGGCACATGTACTTCCTTGAGGGCTTCCCGCCGCTCGTTGAGGCCGTCACCGGCATGAACATCGGTGAAGCCGAGCTGATGGTCATCGGCGAGAGGATAATGAACATCGCCAGGGCCTTCAACGTCCGCGAGGGCTTCACCAGGAAGGACGACACGCTCCCCTACAGGATCATGTGGGAGCCGATTCCGGAGGGTGTCAGCAAGGGCCTCCACGTCCCGCCCTGGGAGCTCGACAGGATGCTCGACGAGTACTACCAGGCCCGCGGCTGGAGCAGGGACGGAATCCCCACAAAGGCCAAGCTCATCGCCCTCGACCTCCCGGACATCGCTGAGGACATCGGGGCGGGGATTTGATTCTTGCCCTTTTCTTTTGCCCCTTGTTGGAAGTTAGAGATGCGTGCAAGCTGAGTTTCATTGAAAAACAGGCTTTTTAACAGGTTTCCCATTTTTAGGCGCTCGAAGAGCGCCAAGTACAGTGAAACATTGAAAACAGCGATTTGGGCTAAACTACTTGGAAAATTACGAGTTTAAAAAGGACATACAAACTTTGATCAAACTTTGCGCAGGTAAAGTTTGTTTGGCGCCGGGGCAGGGATTTGAACCCTGGCGGGCTAACGCCCACGGACTCTCCAGGCCCGCGCCTTCCCAGGCTAGGCTACCCCGGCGCATAAAGGAGAGGAATCAGGAGATGAGCTCGATCTCGATGGTGACATCTTCCGGAACGCGAATGCGCATGATCTGGCGCATGGCCCTTTCGTCGGCCTCGATGTCAACGAGCCTCTTGTGGACGCGGAGCTCGAACCTGTCGAAGGTGGCAGTGCCCTCCCCGTCCGGGCTCTTCCTGGTGGTGATCCTTATCCTCTTGGTCGGGAGCGGTATCGGACCGCTCATTCTAACGCCGGTCCTCTCGGCGATCTGCTTGATCTGGTCGGTGACCTCGTTGAGGGCCTTAATGTTGGTGCTCGCGAGCTTAATCCTTGCCTTCTGCATTTCCGTCCCTCCTAAGATTCAGGAAGTAAAGGAAAGTCAGAGAAGGCCTTCACTCGGCCTTCTGAATGGAGATAACCATACCGGCAGCGACAGTCTGGCCCATGTCACGGATGGCGAACCTGCCCATCTGCGGGATCTCCTTGACCGGCTCGATGACCATCGGCTTGGTCGGCCTGAGGACGACGATGGCCGAGTCACCGGTCTTGATGAACTGCGGGTTCTCCTCGACGATGTTACCGGTCCTCGGGTCGAGCTTGGCCAGGAGCTGCTCGAACCTGACTGCCACCTGGAGGGTGTGCGCGTGGAGGACCGGGGTGTAGCCGACGGTGATGGCGGTCGGGTGGTTGAGGACGATGATCTGGGCCTTGAAGGTGTCCTTCGGCCTGACGACGGTCGGCGGGTTGGTGGTGTGTCCGGCAACGTCACCGCGCTTTATGTCGTTCTTACCAACGCCACGGACGTTGAATCCGATGTTGTCACCCGGAAGGGCCTCCTGCATGGGCTCGTGGTGCATCTCGATGGACTTGACCTCACCCTGGATCGGCTTGTGGAAGATGGTGCTGGCCGGCTCGAAGATGACGACGTCACCGACCTTGAGCCTGCCGGTCTCGACACGGCCGACCGGGACGGTACCGACACCCTTGATGGAGTAGACGTCCTGGATCGGTATCCTGAGCGGCTTGTCAACCGGCTTCGGCGGCTCCGGGATCTGGTCGAGGGCCTCGAAGAGGGTCGGGCCCTTGTACCAGGGCATCTTGTCGCTCTTGTGGACGATGTTGTCGCCCTCCCAGGCGCTGGTCGGAATGATCGGGAAGTCCTTGTAGCCGAGCATCATGAGGAGCTTCTTGACCTGGTTGGCGACGGCCTCGAACTTCTTCTGGTCGTAGTTCACCATGTCCATCTTGTTGACGCTGACGATGATGTGGTTGATACCGAGGGTCTTGGCAAGGAAGGCGTGCTCCTTGGTCTGCGGCATGACACCGTCGGTGGCAGCAACCACAAGAACGGCCGCGTCGGCCTGGCTGGCACCGGTGATCATGTTCTTAACGAAGTCCCTGTGGCCCGGGGCGTCGATGATGGTGATGTACCTGTGCGGGGTCTCGAACTTGGTGTGGGCGACGTCGATGGTGATACCCCTCTCGCGCTCCTCCTTGAGCCTGTCCATGACCCAGGCGAACTTGAAGGACTTACCCTTCTCACCCATCTGCTCGAACTTCTGGATAATGTTCTCCGGAATGTTCTGGCTGTCGAACAGGAGCCTTCCAACGGTGGTGCTCTTTCCGTGGTCGACGTGTCCGATAAAGACTATGTTAACGTGCGGCTTCTCCTTCGGCATTTTCATACACCTCCAAATTTTGGTCTAGCCTCATTGACTAGGATGGCTTTTTAAATCTTTCGAACCTCGGCCCCCTCGGGCGGGAAACCCGCCGTTTCTCGGGGAGGCCTCATGAGTTCCGTGCTTAACTTACGAAGCGGGTTTAAAAACTTAACTACGGGGGTTTGAACAGGAAAATGTAAACCTCAGCCCCCCTTCAGCCTGCATTTCCTGAGGTAGTCCCAGAGGGTGTAGTAGATGGTGAACCTCTCCTCCCTCCTGCCCTCGAGGTCATACACCGTGAGAACCAGCCCGCACTCCCTCGTGCCGTTTTCAAGGGTATGGCAGATTTCCCTGTAGGCATTCTCCGAGGGACCGGTGCTCGAGGTGTATCTGACCTCCACCAAGCGACCGTCCTTTCGCACCAGGACGAGCCGCTGGTAAGTCCTTCCGTATCCATCGTTCGAGAGGAAACTCCTCTCCGCCACCACCGTTTCTATCCCGTCAGACCTGTTCACGCTCACGTTCCAGCTTTCATAGCTGATATCCCTGACGAACTCGAAGGGTGCAGTTCCAGCTTTGCACTCCACCTTCTCCAGGGGTGTTGACGGCCCCCACCAGAAATAGGAGTAGTGCTCGTAGAACACCCTCCCTGGCCACGGGACGAACAGTAAAATCCCAATGACTATCAGAATTCCAACGGAGAGCACCTTCCTTCGTGTCCTCATGAAGCTGATATTATCGTTAGAAATTAAGAGGCTTTCGGGGGAGGCGTTGAATTAAGCGACACTGTATCAAGGCCGTAAAGCCCAGAAAGTAAGTAGAATGGAAGGGCAAAAGCCCTCACTGCTGCGGGCAGACGTCCTGCTCCTTCGGCGGGTTCGGGTCGAGGCCCTTCCTCTGGCGTATCTGCCTGATGATCTGCTGGGCGAGCTCGTTCGGGACGCGCTTGAAGCCGGCGTGCTCGGTGCTCCAGAGGGCCCTTCCGCTGGTCGCTCCACGGATCGCCCCGGCGAACCCGAACATTTCCGCAACCGGCGCCTCGGCGATGATTATCATGACCTCGCCCTCCTGGCGCATGTCTATGAGCTGGCCGCGCCTCTGGTTGATCTCCCTGCTGACGGCACCCATGTACTCGTAGGGCACGTTGATGATGACCTTCTGGTAGGGCTCGTAGAGCACCGGCTGGGCCTTCATCATGGCGCACTGTATCGCTCCCCTGATGGCCGGGTATATCTGGGCCGGACCGCGGTGGACGTTGTCCTCGTGGATCTTGGCGTCGTGCAGGCGAACCATTACCTTCATGACCGGCTCCTTGGCGAGCGGTCCCTCGTCCATGGCCTGGTGGAATCCGTCAACGAGCAGGTCCATGACCTCGTTGAGGTACTGGATACCCTTGGTGTTGTCGAGGAACAGGTTGCCGTTGTATATGTCCACTATACCCTTGGCGACCTCGTAGTCCATGCCGAGCTCGGCGAGCTTCTTGGCGACGGCCTTCGGGTCCTTCGGCCTGCCCTCCGGAATGAGTCCGTCCTTGATGGCCTGGTATATCTCGTCCGGAAGCGGCTCGACGGTGATGTAGAACCTGTTGTGCTTGTTCGGGGACTTTCCTTCGACTATCGGGCTCATCTTGCTGACGCTCTCGCGGTAGACGACGATCGGCGGGCTGACCTCAACGTCGAGCTTCCAGTCCTCCTTGAGCTTGACGAGCTTGACCTCGAGGTGGAGCTCACCCATACCGCTGAGGAGGTGCTGGCCGGTTTCTTCGTCGATCTTAACGTGCAGGGTCGGGTCCTCCTTGGCGAGCTGTCTCAAAGCCTCGATGAGCTTGGGCAGGTCCTTGACGTTCTTGGCCTCGATGGCGACGGTAACGACCGGCTCGCTGGCGTAGTGGAGGGCCTCGAAGGGCTCTATCTTCTCGGTGGAGACGGTCTCACCGGCCATGGCATCGCGCAGACCGGTGACGGCGACGATGTTCCCTGCCGGAACGGCCTCCATGTTGACCCTCTCGGGACCCATGTAGATGCCGACCTGCTGGATTCTCGCCTTCCTCTTGGCGTTTATGAGGTGGACCTCCTGGCCGGTCTTAACCGTACCGCTCCAGACACGGCCGGTGGCGACCTCTCCGGCGTGCTTGTCGAGGATTATCTTGGTGACGACCATGACCATGGTCCCCTTCGGGTCGCAACGGAGCATGGCCTGGCCGACCTCGCTGTTCACGTCACCCCTCCAGAGGTGCGGGATCCTGTACTTCTGGGCCTCGAGCGGGTTCGGCAGGTGCTTGACGACCATGTCCAGAACGACCACGTGGAGCGGGGCCTTCTGGCGGAGGGTCTTGAGGTCACCGGCGTTGGTGAGCTCGACGATGTCCTTGAAGGAAACGCCGGTCTTCTTCATGTACGGGACGCTGAGGGCCCAGTTGTAGTAGGCACTTCCGAAGGCGACACTACCGTCCTCGACCTTGACCATCCACTGGCTCTTGAACTCCTCGGGGGCGTACTTCTTGATGAGCCTGTTGACGTCGGTAATTATCTTGGCAAAGCGGTTGAGTATCTCGTTCGGGCCGAGCTTGAGCTCCTTGATGAGACGGTCAACCTTGTTGATGAAGAGAACGGGCTTGACGTACTCCCTCAGGGCCTGCCTGAGAACTGTTTCGGTCTGGGGCATGACGCCCTCGACGGCGTCTACAACTATAATGGCACCGTCTATGGCTCTCATTGCCCTGGTAACGTCACCACCGAAGTCAACGTGACCCGGGGTGTCGATGAGGTTGATGAGGTAGTCGTTGCCCTCGTAGTTGTGGACCATCGAGACGTTGGCGGCGTTGATGGTAATTCCTCTCGCCTGCTCCTGCTCGTCGAAATCGAGGACGAGCTGCTTTCCAGCTAACTCCTCGCTTATCATTCCAGCACCGGCGAGCAGGTTGTCGCTCAGCGTCGTCTTACCGTGGTCAATGTGAGCGGCGATACCCATGTTCCTGATCCTCTCGGGCTGGGTCATGAGCTCCTTAATCTTCGCAATCATCTCTTCCCTTCTTCCCATTTACACCACCTTCTAACCTGATGAGCTTGTTCACCACTCACTTAAGAAGGCCGGTTATAAATCTTTCCCAGAGGAGAAATGGAGAGGCGCTCCGGACGTTCAAACTACTTAAGGTTTTGGGTTATGGAACGAACAGTCCAATGAATTTCTCAACCCTCTCCACCACGTCCGCCCTCGCGTAAACGCCCCAGCGCCAGTGGGTGTCTTTCAGCTCCACCAGCGAGCGGACGAGGGGCGAGACCTCGCTGAGGCGCTTTAGCTCGCCGCCAACGAGGACGAAGGCGTTCCTCTCCTCGAACTTGGGCTTTGGGGGATAATCCACGAGAACCCGGTGGCCGAACTCGGCCTCGAGTTCCCTTTTCAGCTCATCGACCGCCTTCTCACCCGGGTCTTTATCCGTGTAGAGGACGCGCTTGTAGAGCCTTCTCGAATCGATGGCCTCTATCAGCTCGCGAACCTCCGCTCTCTCGCTCTGCCTGAGCCTCGCAACGAGGTCGACCTCGTCCATGGTGCGTATCTCCTTGAGGGGAATCCCTTCGAGCTTGACCGCTTCAACGAGCATTGCACCCGCTATCTTTGAGACGTGGTGCTGGTAAACTGTGGGATACATCATGCTCCTCGCCAGGAGGAGACTCTGAGCGGCCATTACTCCCTTTTCACCTATTACGAGCCTCTCCCCGTCCCAGGCAAGGTTCCTCACCAGCCGGTCCAGGTCAACGAGACCATAGGCCACCCCGGTGTAGTAAGCGTCTCTCACCAGGTAGTCCATTCTGTCGGCGTCAATGTCGCCGCTCACGAGAGGGTGCTTGAGGAGTTTGAGGAACTCCTCAATGGAATAGCGCTCCCTCACCACGTCGCCGATTTCGCCGTGCCTTATGAACCATTTCGTGTTCTCCTCGTGTCTGCCGTAGATGCCCTCAAGCGTGTGGCTGAAGGGGTAGTGACCGAGGTCGTGGAGTAGAGCCGCGTAAACGGCTCCCTCATCAACCTCTGGATTATATCCGGCGATTTTCCTGGCGAGGTGAAAGGTTCCGAGGGAGTGCTCGAAGCGGGTGTGCCGGGCGGAGGGATAGGCGAGAAAGGCCAGGCCGAGCTGGGTTATCCGCCTGAGGCGCTGAAACTCGGGGGTATCAACGAGCCTGACCGCGAAGTCGTCGAGCTCGATGTGGCCGTGTATGGGGTCGTGGACGAGCTTCATATTCATCACGCCAAAGTGGGAGGAAAAATTAATAAACGTAATCCCCGAGAACTTAACCGTTGGCAGGGGTTTGCCGACCCTCCTGCCCGGGGGAGGGGCCTTTCCCCGCCCCTTCCCTCTTCGAACGTCTAACCTTTGGCTTGAAGAGCCTCTCGACCTCTTCTTGAACCTCTTCCGCTTCTCCGCTCAGGACGAGCTTCCCGTTGCCTATGACCACGACCCAGTCCACGATTGGCATCAGCGGCTCCCAGATGTGGCTTATGACCACGAAGCTCTTCCTGCCCCTCATCCCGTCTATTATCCCTATCACCCGCTCCATGCTGTCGAAGTCTATGTTGGCCAGCGGTTCGTCCAAGAATATCAGCTCGGGGTCCCCTATGAATGCTTGAGCCAGCGAGAGCCTCTTCAGCATTCCGGAAGAGTAGCCGTTTATCCTCTTGTCGAGGAAACTCTTAACCTCGAACATCTCCGCCACGCGCTCGATCTCCTCCTCGCCGGCGCCCTTGCTCTCGGCGAAAAGGCTCAGCCACTCCCTGCCTGTCGCGAACTGGGGGAAAGCCGGCGGGTCGTAGGCGACGCCGAAGCGGGCCTTGATTCGCCAGTTGTTCCAGGGGGCTTCGCCGAACACCTTTATCTCCCCGGAGGTTGGCCTGTAAACGCCGGTCGCGAGCTTGAGGAACGTGCTCTTTCCGCCCCCGTTGGGGCCGAGAATGAGGGTCAGCCCCTCGGGAATCTCTACGGTGACGCCGTCGAGCGCACGTATGCTCCCGAAGTGTTTCTTCAGGTCCTTGGCCTCGATAATCACCTCACCCACCTCCAGACGATGAACGCCAGGAGCAGAGCGAAGGCCGAGCCGCTGAGGTAGAGGGCGTTCTGAACTGCCCTCGTGGGGTAGTTCTTGACGAAGCGGAATGAGCAGGTTAGCCGTTCGGTTCCGTTGTTGATTACCAGGTAGTCGCCCTCCTGGGGGAGAACGAACTGGTACCTGGCATGACCGTAAACGGTGTGTTTATCCACCATCTCGCCGGTTATGACGTCGTAGACCTCAACGACACCGTTGCCGCTGCACGACGCCTCCACGAGCGAGCTGGTGGGGGTGTGGGCGATGACGTAGTTTATGCTGGTGGTGTTTCCCTGATGCTCCACAGGGGGCAGGAAAAGGGGTCCTATTGAACCCACTTGGTCCTCGTAGGAGCTGTAAACCCAGAGTGAGCCCACGGTGAGAATGAGCATCGCCGAGAGGAGAGCCACCCAGAACCTCATACCACGTCCCTCCTCCTGATGAGAACCCACGAGAGAGCGAAGAGCACCAGCGGGACGAGCACCCCCCAGCCGAGGTATTCCGCGGTGAAGGGCGTAAAGCCCGTGCTCCCGCTACGGGTTATGGCGTTGATGAAAAGCTGGGGAGGTATCCCGGAGCTACCCGTCACCCTCGGTGCGTAGATTACTGCAAAGCCGACCATGAAGGCAAGGAAGGCGTTTGGAGATGCCAGCGAGACCAGCGTAGCGACTGCCACGAGGTATAGGAGGAGGAAGGCAACGAGGAGCAGTGCGTCCCCGAGGAAGCCGGAGGTTATCTCCGGAAGGTGGCCGGCTATGCTCGCGTACGTGGTCAGCGTCACGTAGGCGAAGGGCAAAAGCACCATTGCGAAGGCGTATATGATGAGCGATAGGAGCTTAACTCCGAAGATTTCCGTGTTGGAGTATGGGAGGGAGTAGATGGAACGGGCAACACCGCTGTCCCTGTCGTAGCGGAAGGTAAGGGCTCCAAGGAGCAGGATGAGGAAGCTCAGCAGGGTCCAGACGTCGTCGAGGGAGAGGAGTCCCTGGATTGAGGTTGATACTTTCCCGGCATTGGTGGCACCAAAGAGTTGAATCTCAGTCCCAGAGGTAAACACTGAATATTGGCCAGTACTCATCAGGAACTGCTTCATGGCCATGCCAGTCAGAACCAGGCCCAGCAGGAGGAGGACGTTCTTCACGATATCGTTCATCTCCCAGCGGAAGAGGGTGTAGAGGCGTCCCATACTATCACCTTCCTGAGTGACGATCTGCGGTTCTTCTCAGGACGTTTCGTCTGGTCAAGACGACGGTCAGCACTAGAACTACTAGGGAGGCATAAAAGACGTAAGAAGTTTCGGTTCCCCGCTTCTCGAAGGCGACGGTTTCGTGTTTTCCCTCTTTGAGCCTGAAGGCTTTAAGGACTAGGCCTACGGCGTACGAGTCATCGTGCTTGACCTCCACCTGATACAGAGCGTACTCGTCTGCAAACGACGCGTCCAGAATTCCAACGGCCCACAGGTCGGGTCCGCCGTTGGGGGTGAAGACGAGCTTTCCGTCCGATGCGTCGAAGGTGTAGATCAGGGTTGCCATCTGAACGTCCATAAGGGGATAGCCCCTCCCGAAGGGCTGGGTCAGGTTAAAGGAGTACTGGCCCGTGACTACCGTCTTCAGCGGGGGGTAATAGGTGACGTTTTTCCACCTCCTCGGTTTGTCGTTGTCGATCGTGACCCGGTCGATGGACGTGGCAAAGGGGTACTCTGAAAAGGAATCCCCCTTCTCGAGCGGGTTTCCGGGGTCGTCAAACAGCATCGTGTGGCCGTAAACTTTTCCGTCTTTTACCACCTGCAGGTCGCTTTTCCTGATGAGGTACGCCCCCCTTATCGTGACTTCCCCCAGTTTGAACACGTACCAGTTCCAGTCCTTGAAGTCCGGGTTGTGGCTTTTCTCAACTTTCTCTGAAAGAACCTCAGACTCGTTCCAGAAAACGGGTGGGGCCGTGCCCCTAGGAAGGAACGTCATCACCGTGACGTTATTAAGCAGGACGGTAACGTGTGAACTTATGTAATCCCCTTTCTGCGCGAGCTCGAACCTCATCACGGTGTCGTTGTGGGCCTTTATCACGTAAAGAACCCCTGAGTAGTTGTAGATAATGAGGGACGTGGTTATCCATTCAGGCTTGTCCCCCTGGGAGAGCCGATAGTGGACGTACGGGTCGTATCTTTCCGATGTGTATGTCAGGGAAGTATAACTACCAAGCTCAGAAGCACTAGCAAGGGATGACACTATAAGAACCGTAACCAGTAGGAGAAGATATGTCAATCTGTGCCTGGCCATTTTAGATCCTCCTTTTTATTTTCAAAAAGGGGAAGAAAGACGAGAAAGAGATCAAATATACGGCCACCCAGCCGATGAAATTATGTTGTGGTATCCATCGATTGTCACGATAGTCTCTGCTCCGTTAGGTTCTGCAATTACGCTGAGTCCCGTCACTTTATGGTCACCATAGGCGCCACCGCCACCGGTCCTATAGGTAATGTAGTAGTTTGTGTAGGGGTGCTGAACGTCGTACTTGACTCCTATCTCTGTCCAGGAGTAGCCATATGAGTCGCTGTTGTACCCTCTAACTGAGGTAACAGCCCAAGTCGTCGCTGCCGCGAACCCTGCCGCCACTACCAATAGACCGAACAACAGGGCA
Source organism: Thermococcus sp. MV11 (assembly GCF_012027285.1). NCBI lineage: Archaea > Methanobacteriati > Methanobacteriota > Thermococci > Thermococcales > Thermococcaceae > Thermococcus > Thermococcus sp. MV11. The sequence continues at coordinate 375,436 of NZ_SNUD01000001.1, read as the reverse complement.
ACCAGCTTTTTCATCAAGCCGACCCTCCTGCCCGGGGGGAGGAGTACCTCCGGACGGTGATAACTATTACTCCCCATTATTTAAGCCTTACTTCGAACGTGGGTTGTCATGAATGAAAAAAAAATCGTGATCGGATAAAATACCCCTAAAAACCTTCAACCAAAAGCGACGAAAAGTTGTCAAAAACTTCAAAACAAAACAATTTACCAGAAATTTCAACAAAAAAAGATAACGTTGGCCAAAGCTCAGCTCCACGTCTCGGCTATGACGTCGTGCTTGTGGATGCTCTCGTTGCTGATGACCTTCACGTGGATCCTGCCCTTGAACCTCTCCTTCGCCTTGGCGAATATCTCACGCGCGACGTCCTCGACGAACTTCGGGTTGGCGAACATTCCCTGCACGACCGCGTTCTCGTCCACCGTCTTCAGCAGAGTGTACGTCGGGTGGCTGAAGGAGCTCTCGACCACGTCAATCATGTCTTCTAGGGCTATCTCCTCGTCGAAGGGGGTCCTGACCTCAAGCTCGCCTATCGCCCTCTGTATGTGGGTCTTTCCTTTGTTGTTGGCCATCGCGTGGGGGCAGGCGGTGTTCCCGATGACCTTGACGCGGAGAACCTTCTCAAAGGTCCCGTCGTAGTGCTTTATGACCCCGACCTCGACGTCGTAGGGCTCGTAGGTGGTCTTTCCGCTGGCCGGGGTTTCCCTCGGAATGATGAGGTGGGTTCTTATCCACACCTCCGCCCTCCTGTGGGGGTGCTTCCCTTCCAGGCGGCTGATTATCGCTCTCCCCAGCTCTTCGAGCGAGGAATGGGCCTCCATGACCTCCTCCTCGACGGCCTCGCTCATGGCCTCGGTTATGCTCTCGACCAGCCTGCTCATGTGTATCCCCTTCTTCTCTGCGGGGACGTCGATGGTTACCTCGAAGAGCGGGAGGAACGTGTAGACCTTCCCCTTCCAGTTTATCTTGGCCACGCTCCTCAGGTTGGTGATACCGACGCGGTGAAGGCGCTCCCTTATCTCGGGCCTCTCCTCCTGGGTCTCAACGAACATGGACATCACCCTCACTTTTTAGTTAGGTGGTTCTAACCGTGGCCCCTTTTAAAGCTACCCTCATCTCAGAGAAACCCCGAGAAATTTTGGGTTATAGCGGGAAGTTTTCTCCATTCCCCATGGCCAATCTGACATCGCGTTTAAATGTTCTCTCAGCTTCCAACGCACACGGACTCAAGGAGGTTCCTAACGTTTCCCGCGATTTTTCCGTCGAGGACCACTCCCCTGCGCGCTATGAGCACGTCCCTGCCGATGTGCGACAGTTCGTACCCGACGATTCCAAGGGGTGTGCCGTCGAAGAAGCTGAAGGTCTCGACTCCCTCATCGAACATGTCGGGAAGCCACTCGTTGTACTGGCCCCTCAGCCTCGGGTAGACGATGAGCGCCCCGCCGCCGGAGATGCGGGAGTAGGAGTACACCTGGTAAAGCTCCCCACTGCTCCTGACGAGCTTGCGCCACCACGTGTCGCCCATCTTCACGCTCAGGTTCCTGTACTTCACCTCCAGAATGCACCTGCCACCGGGCATCTGAACGAAGATGTCGGGCCTTGGGGGGCCGAAGGTGAACACCGCGCCCATTTTGGCCTCTATCTCCGCGGCACCTCTGACGATCTGCGGCAGGGGGTGCTGCCTGTGGACCCTTCCCCTTCCGGAGAGGGCCGTCAGGATCGTGTGGTAAACGAGATCCTCGAACAGGCGATCCATCTCTATGAATATCCCCGGAGTCGTGAAGCCTCCACGGGAAAGCTTTCCAAAGCCAGCGAGTATCATGGTTGCCAGGTGGAAAGCCGGCCGGAACCTCTCATTCAGCGGGTTGAAGGCGACCCTCTCTATGTCCCCCTGCCTGAGAGAACCAACGTCTGCAAAGTATCGAATCAGAGCCTCCGCGGCCCTGGCCACGCCCTCCCACGCTGAAACCCCCACGACCACCTCCAGGGCCGCCTTCAGGACCCTGTTGAGGGCAGTATCAACGTCGAGGACCGCGTGTCTAACCGGAACGTCCCTGCCGAGGGGAGGCCTTCTGGCAAGGCGCGAGAGGAGAACCCTTCCCCGTATCGTCTGGAGTTCCTCCTCGACCTCGGAGTACTCCCGGTAGAGACCGTGGAAGAGCTCCCTGCCCAGGAGGTAAACGTAGAGATACAGGAAGAGTTCGTGAACGCTCCCATCTCCCCGCGTGTACGTCGACACAGCATCTTCTATCTCCCGCCTTCCCAGCCCCAGTCCGCCGCTGAGGTTCATCAGGCTGAGGAAAAAGCGCAGGGAGCGCGCCTCGTCGGGGTCGCGTTTGTAGGGCCTCGGGAGAACCTGGATCATAAACCTCGGCTCCCCCAGGTGGTAGGCGAAGCCCACGCTGCCGTGGGCCTTGATGTAGTACTCCCCCCTCCGGGTGTCGTACTTGAGGCTCAAAACCTCGTGCTCCCTGCCGTAAAGCCCGTTTATGACCTCGAAAAACCTCTGAAGGCTCTCCGGAGTTACGTCCACCCCCTCTGTTCGGATCGTGCTGAGGTACTTCCTCTGGAACTCGTAGAGGGTTATTCTCTTCATTCCGCCCTCACCAGCCGACGAAGGGCCTCCATGAAGGACTCCCTGTCCATCATCACTATCCTGCCCCTGTCGTCTATGAACTCGAATCCAGGATAGAACGACCCCAGCTGCTCCCAGCTTCCGTAGAAGTACTCCTGGAAGAGGGGCAGTATCTTGTGGTAGAACACCAGGTAGAGGTCCTCCTCGGGGTTCTCGGACGAGGCTATATCAAGGAAGTAGCCGTGGCCGATGGTGTAGTCCTTGCCCTTCTCCCTCTCGATTATGGAGTTCAGCCTCGAGAGAAGGTGTTCGAGGTTCACCCCGCCGACTTCCATTCCGGCCAGCAGCTCCGGCCTCGGAAGGACCTCGTAGAACGCGAACCTGCGCCTCAGGGCTATGTCGAGGAGGGCTATGCTCCTGTCCGCCGAGTTCATCGTGCCGATGATGTAAAGGTTGGGCGGAACGGCGAAAAGTTCACCCGAGTAGGGAAGCCTGACTATCGTCTCGTTCGGGCCGCCGAGTCTCTTGTCGGGGTCGAGAAGGGTTATCAGCTCCCCAAAGATCCTGCTGATGTTTCCGCGGTTTATCTCGTCTATGACCAGGTAGAACTCCCTCCGTGGTGTGAGCTTTAGGTTTTCCCCGGCCCTTCTCCGTTCAAGGAACTCGAGAACAGCCTTTTTCATTTCCCCATACGTGGCGTTCTTTTTCCTGAACTTCTCTGGCAGGGAGTCGTAGATCGCCTCTATCGTGATCCTCTTGAAGACGCCATCGACGACGTCGTAAACCACCCCGCCGCTTCCCTTCGTCGGCCGGAATCCCTCAACGAAGTCCTCGTAGCTGAAGGACTGGTGGAAGGAGACGAACTCCGGCTTAACAGCCACCTTCCTGGCCAGGTACGTCTTTCCGGTGCCGGGGGGACCGTACAGTATGACCTGCCTGAACTTTCTGAGGAGGACCCTTATTGACTCCACCTCAGCTTCCGTTTCCTCGGGCTCTGCGGGGGCTCTTTCTTCCACGGGGGCCCTGTTGGTGTCCCAGTGTATCCTGTAGAGGTAGTCCACGTCCCTGCGCAGGTAGTAGTAGAACCTCTGTCCCGCGGCCCGGTATGCCGTTCTTCCGAAGTAGAGAACCCTGCAGTCGTCGGACACGCCGGCGTACTTGGGGTCCACGACGCTCGGAACGTACCTTCCAAGCGAGAAAACGCCCTCAAAATCGCCCCTGCCTATCTCTCTGGCCTCGAAAAGGCGCTCAAGGGGCACGATCCCGGCGCTTATACTGCTCCCATAGATTCCGGTTATCATGAACAGGCCCCTAGATGTGAAGCGGAGGTAGATAAGCTCCCCAGGGATAAGCACAACTCTGCTCCCTCCGGGAGTAAGGAGGTAGATCTCCCTGCCGCCCTTGGTTCCGAGGGCCGCCACGAAGGAGCCGTCTTCCTCAAGGTGTACGTCACCCACGGTCTTGCCCCCGGGTACCATTGAGGTCCTGGATAACCTCTCAACGCCGTCCCAGAACTCAAGCGGAGAGTAGTAGGGAAAGACGGGAACGCTTATCCTACCAACCCGAAGCTCCTGCTTGCCCTCGTTCTTCCAGGTGTACAGCAGGTAAAGGGAGTTTTCATCGTCCGCCACCGCGTGAATGTACGAGTATCCGTTGGGAGGGGTCGGGATCTTGACTATCTCAAGGCCTTCAGGAGCCATATACTCGATGTGGTAATCACCAAAGACCAGCACCCTTCCCTCAGGGGTGAAGTTCACGTAAAGGGGGAGCTTTGAGAAGGTGACCGACAGCGCCTCGCCCTCTGGATCTGGTGAGGTCACGGGATACACAACGAACCTACCGGGACTGCACTTCGTGAAGACCGCCAGTTTGTCCCCGCCGGCAAAGAGAACGGCTTCGTCGGCACACGGAACGGAGATCCCCCTCTCCCAGCCGGGAAGAACGGAGCCATTTATGTCAAAAACGTGCAGGAACCTGGAGTCGTCCTCCAGCCTTACCATAACGGCCAGGTATTCCCCCGACGGGAAGAGGACCGCCTCCTCGATGACGAAGCCGAACTCCTCGTACTCGGCCTTCAGAAAGGTGTTGATGGAGTAAACGGAATTTCTTAGTGGTTCTATGTTCACCATTACAATCACCCAAAGGAACTAGGGATCCTGATATATAAACCTTTGGCAGAAAAAAGTGCCAGTGGGGGAGGTTTAGGTACCCTTGGGACCGGATTTCCTCTCGGTCTGCTCCACGAGGTAGTAAACGGTCCTCAGGGGAATGCCCATGCGGGCGCTGATTTCCTTCGCGGGAACACCTACCTTTACCAGCTCCCTCACCCGCCTGATGGTTTCCTCGTCATACTTCCTGGGCCTTCCCCGGGGGTAGCCCTCGGGGACAAGTTCTATTCCCATCTGGGAGAGGGCGGAGATGATCTTCCTGGACACCTTGGGGTAGAGGCTCGGGGGGCAGGATATCTTGCGGACGTTGGGGGCGCGCTCGAGGATTCTGACGAGTATCTCCTTGGTGGGACGGAGGTTAATGTAGACCTCGGTAACCTCCTCGTTGAGGGCCTCGTTGAGCTTCCTTATGAGCTCGGCGTTGTTTCTGGCCTTTATCTCCACCCTCATGGGCTCACCCCTGGAGCAGGGCCAGGAACTGCTTTGCCTTGTCACTCTTGGGCATGAACTTCTCGAACTTCTTCGCCTCCGCAAAGAGGGTCCTGTGAAGGCCCGAGATGACGAACTTCTTTATGGCCTCGACCAGCTCGTCCTTGGGAATCCCGAGGATCTCGGCAACCTTCTCCTCGCTGTACTCGCTCATTCCGTAGAGCAGAACGCCGCCGAGTAAGTGGTTGGGAACGTTGGCGATGTCCTTTCTCCTACCCACGAGGGCCTTCTCCATCTCGCACTTCCTGATGAGGAGCATGCTCCCGTGGCCCGTCCGGAACCCGGGCTCGTCGGCAAAGGGAAGGTCGAATATCGAGTAGTGGCAGTCTATGCAGAGCCTCATGTCCGGGTAGAGGCCCAGGCTTTCCCTCTCGTTCTCCGAGGTGAGGAAGTAGTAGCGGAAGAGGTCGAGGCCGAGCTTCTTCGCCCCCTCCTCCGGGTCGAGTATCGCGTAGGCGAGGGCGAGGTTATCAACTGTGTAGTGGTTGTTTATGAGCACTCCCCGGGTCTTGACGAAGCTCAGCACGCGCCAGCGGAAGCGCCTTCCATAGCGCTTTCTCAGTTCCATTTCGATGTCAGCATCTGCCGGGAGGTCGAGTCTTGCTTTCTTCAGACGGTTGTTCTCCCAGTACTCCACCTCTATCCTCAATCCGCGCGTTCTGACGGTTCCCTTCTCGCGGAGCTTGCCTTTTATGAGCTTGAACGCCTCCCTAACCGCTATGCTCTCCCTGGCGAGGAGCCTGAGAACGTCGCCCGAGTATGCGAGGTAGGGAAGGATCTCCACCCTGCCGAGCTGGATCGGATTCTGAACCGCCCTCACCTTCTCGACGTTCTCCCTGGTTAGTTCCTTGACGCCCAGGAGCTTCTTGCCAAGGAAAAAGGTATAGTTGGCCGAGATCAACGCCAGGGCCATCTTGTGGGCCGTTATTGCCGCGCGGAGCCTTTCCAGGGCCAGGACGCGGTTGTGCTTCTTCCTGTAAATCCACTGGAGGTGGGGATCCTTGCTCTTCCTGTCAGAGAAGCCGGCCGATGGCGTTGCCTCACCCACACGTCTCGAAAGGTCGTCCTCCAGCTCCTGAAGGAGGGAGAGGTTTTCCCGGAGGCGGAGGGAGATGGACGGGACGTCGAAGGTCTCGAATAACCCGTCCATGTCTATGCCTATATCGTCCAGTATCTTGTTCACCTGGGCAACGAGCTCTTCCGTCGTCGTCATGGCAACAGCTCCCCGTTGTTTATCTTCTCGGGGAGGTACTTCTTGGCAACAAACTCGAGGGACTTGTTGGCCAGGGCCTGCTGCTCGATCCTGACGCCCATCTTGAGGGCCATCTTGAGCTGTCTCTGCCACTCCTTGTTCTGGAACCACGGGTACTCCATCTCCTCCAGGATTCTCTTGTAATCCCCCGTCGGACCGCCCTTCTTGTTCGGCGGAATCCCCTTGAGCTTTTCAGTGACGTTCTTGAGCCCGTAGCGCTCTATGTCGTCCATCGTCATTCCCACGAACTTCGCTTCCGGCGTCGCCAGCTTGTCGCTGAGGTAAGCAAGGTTGATGGAGCCCTGCTTTATGGTGGAGTAGATGTACCAACCGTAGGGGTCACCGTCGGTGAAGACTATTATCGGCAGTCCCTCCTCGTAGTGGAGCCTGTGGATCAGCCTTCTGACTCCACGGGAGGCCTGTCCCTGCGTCGCTATGATTAGGGCGTTCTCCTTCCTGGGGAACTTTTCCTCGATGAGACGGTCGGCCATGGCCGCGGTCTCGACGACGAGTGCGTAATCGACGTTCACCTCAACGAACTGGAGGTGCTCGACCGTTCCCGGAACGGCCCAGCCACCCATGCCGAGCTTGCTCGTGTTGAACTCGTCCTCGCCGTCCCTTATCACGATGTCACCGTAGATGTAGCCGCGCCTGTCCGCAGTGAGGTGCATCTCCTCACGCAGGACGCCCATCATTCTCTCGAGGTCCTCGATGATGGGGTCGCTCTCGCGCTGGTCCTCAAAGGTGTTTTCCTTCGTCCCTGGAATGGTGTGCTTGTTGGCGTAGTAGGCTTCACGAAGGCTCGCGTGCTTGTTTTCGCTCACGAGGCGCTTCACGTAGGCCATTATCAGGAGCGTCTGCATGAACTTCCTGGCGTGAGCAACGTTGAGGAAGTACCTCCTGGAGAGCTTGTCGCCCATTCGGATAACCCTTCTTCTCTCGTCGAAGTAGACGTTGCCAAGCCCGCGCATCGGAATGTCGAAGTAGGGGTTCCTGCCCTGCTTGATGTCCTCGAGAACGCGCCTGCCGTACTCCTCCAGCTTGCTGAGCACCTTGTTGGGGTCGTAGGAGAAGCGCTCCCTGGGCTTCTCCCTCTTGACGGCCTTGGATTTAGGCATTCTCGCTCACCTCCTGAGCCTCCTTCGCCGCGAAGTGGCTTTCTATGTATGATATGAAATACTCCCTAATCTTCTCCTCCGGCTCGCCGGTGAGTACGCTAAGGGCCTTCGCTATCTCAGGCACGTACTTCTCGAAGGTCTTCCTCCTCTTTACCTGGTAGAGCCTCCTGTGCTTGCCGCTGAGGTAGGTCTGGAGCTTTCTCGCCGCGTCCATTATTGCCAGCCTTATCTCGTTCTGAATCTCCTCGACGTTGGCTATGCTCTGCTTCCCGGTGCCGGTGTAGGGGACGTGGACGCTGATGACGTTTATCATGAGCACCAACGGCGCGCGGTCGAGGTCGTCCACCTTGTACCTCTTCCAGTCTATCGAGCGGGCCGCAAGAGTCGTCACACACGAGCCGGCGTCGAAGAGAAGGGGAACGCGGTTCGCGTAGCGGAGGAGCTCGAAGCCACTCGGGATTTCACCGCCGTAAGCCAGGCCAACCTCGACCTGGAAGGGAATGCCTCCGGAATAGACCTTCGGCGGCCTCGTCACTGCGGTAACGAACTCCGGCTTGAGGATTCCTTTGAGGCCCTTCTCGATGTTCTCCTCGCCTATCGGCCTGAGGCCATGGGTTGGGGGAGCGAGGAACTTCATGTACTTGAAGGCCTCGACTATCTCCTCCGCCTCCTGCCAGGTGAGCTTCTCCGGCGGCTTCTCCATGAGCTTTGCCACCTGCTTGACGACCTTGGTGTAACCCCTGAAGGAGCGGAGGACCGCTTTAACCTCCCCCTTGGCGAGCCTCTCGTAGAGCTGCTCCTGGACTTTTTTGTCCTTCTCGGTCTTTATGAGCCTCAGCGCCGCTATGTATTCCACCAGCTCGTCCACCTTCTTGTCGCTTATGCGCGAGAACTCGCCGACGAGGAAGCGCCTGACAGTGCTCCTCCTGGTCTTCCTGGCCATTCTGTAAACGTCGTCCGTGAGAACACCGCGCGGGTGGGGTTTCATCTCGGTCGGCGGCTTCGGAACCTCCTCGCTGGAGCGCGGGAAGACGATGAGCTTTCCGTCGGGCTCGATGAGCTCTATGTGGGCGTGGGGATTGGCTATGGCGGTGAGCTTGAGGTACCAGTAGACGCCCTGCTTGGAGCGGACGTAGCGGACGTTCTTCACCTCCAGCTCTATCCTCGTCCCGCGCCAGCCCTTGGGGTTGGGGTGCCGCTCTTTCTTCACGATTTTACCCTCGTTCCTGTCCACGTCTATCTTGACCCAGGCCTCGATTATCTCGTCGTTTCCCGTGGAGGTTATGACGCGCGTCGCCTTTCCACTGGTTATCTGGGCGAACATCACCGCACCGCTTATACCGATACCCTGCTGTCCCCTGCTCTGTATGTTCCTGTGGGCCTTGGTTCCGGCGAGCATCTTTCCGAAGACGTGGGTGATGTACTTCTCCGGTATTCCCGGGCCGTTGTCCTCGATTATGACCTTGTAGTGCTCCTTCCCAAGCTCCTCTATCTCGACGCGGACGTAGGGCAGTATCCCGGCCTCTTCACAGGCGTCCAGCGAGTTGGTGACCGCCTCGTGGACGACGGTGGTGAGGGAGCGTATCTTGCCCGTGTAGCCGAGCATTGCCGCGTTCCGCCTGAAGAACTCGCTGACGCTTTGAATCTTGAACTCCTTAAACAGCTGACTTGCCTCGGCCATCTTCAGTCCTCCCAAAAGTCCTCCTCCAGGTCAGTAATCCCAGGCTCCCCCTCCAGGGCCTCGTAGTATGCCGTGCTCTCGAGCTCAAGGTCCTTCTTCCTGCGCTCGAGGTACTTGTAGACAACTCCGTGAGGGGAGCCTCTGGCGAGCTTCTCTATCGCCGTTTTGGCGACTTCAACCTGAATCGGGTTTCCAATTATCGCAACCGTCTTGCCGTAAACGCTGACGTCTGCCCCGCTCATCTCCTCTATTATCTCCCTCGTCCTGCCCTTCCTTCCGATTATCCTTCCCCTAACCCTCGGCAGGGCATTCTTGTCGTTGCCGACGATTATGTCTGTGAGGTTTATGACCTCCAACATTTCGCCCTCGTTGAAGAGCCTGAAGGCCCTCTCCGGGGAGAAGCCCCTTCCTATGGCCATGACGACATCTCTCGCCTTCCACACGGCGAGGGGGTCGTCGGTGTCCTTCGTGGCGGTGATGAAGACCTCGCCCGTCTCGCTGTCCACCTCTATCCTGGTCTTCGTTCTCCTCTCGATTTCCCTCTTTGTCTGTCCCTTTTTCCCTATGACGACCGCCACCCTGTCCTTCGGAATCCTCACGAACTCCTCCTGCTCCCCGACGGAGGCGTAGGTAACTTCCTCCCCACCTTCCTCCTTCAGGGGCCTTCCGTCCTTATCAACGCGCTCATACTTCCTCAGCAGTCTCTCAAACTCGTCCATGCTCTCACCCTCTAATCCAAAAGCTCGCGGAGCTTATCGTTGAAATCATCAACATCAACGCCCTTCCTACCGAAGTAGTTTATTACGTTCCTCAGATCCCTCTTTAACAGCTCGACGCTCATTCTGTTCCTCCTAACGGTGGCCTGCGACCAGTCTATCACCACCGGCCCGTCCCAGAGGAGAACGTTGTACTCACTCAAATCCCCGTGGACCATGTCTCCCCTCTTCCAGAGCCTCTCGATGACGCCGATCAGGTAATCGTAAAGCTCCTCGAAATCGGCCCTTTCCAGCTCCCTCTCGACGTCCTTCAGCCTCGGGGCGGGGCTTTCGTCGCCTATGAACTCCATGACCAGAACGTTGTTGCGGAAGATCACTGGCTCCGGGACGCGGACCGCGTACTTGATCGCCCTCTGGAGGTTCTTAAATTCTCTCCTCGTCCAGACGAAGACGAGCTTGCGCATGTCCTTGGGGAGATAGCCAACCCTCGGGTCGGCAGCCAGGTACTCCCATATGCGCCTGAACTCGGTTGTGTAGGTTCTGTAAATCTTGACCGCTATCCTGTTGCCGTCGGAGTCCACTCCAGCGAAGACGTTGGCCTCTTTTCCAGTGCTTATGATGCCGTAGAGCTCCTCGATTTTCCCGCGCCTGTGGAGGTAGGCTAGGGTTTCCTTGGTGGTTCTATCGAAGACCTCGTTGGCTATCTTGTAGAGCTCGCTGTCCTTCTCGCGCCTCTCCCTGAGACCCAGCATCTCCTCGACTTCCCGTTCAATGACCTCCTCGCGCATCTCTACCCCTCTGGAACCGGAATTTAGAAAAGCGGGCTCAGAACAGGAGCTCGCCGCCGCTTATGAAGTCCTGGCTTATCTTGCCTTTCCTGAGGAGCCAGTCCACCTGCGTTCTCGTGTAGCGGTAGACTATGTCCCCGCGCTCGTCGCTCTGGACCGGCCAGGGCTGGACTATAACCACGTCTCCGACGCGCATCCACATTCTCCTCTTGAGCTTGCCCGGGATCCTGCATCTCCTTATCTTGCCGTCCTCGCAGCGGACGTCCATCCAGCCCGAACCGAGGGCCTGCTCGATTATTCCGAAGAGCTGCCCTTCCTTCGGCAGGGGGACGCGAATGACCTCGTCGCCCTGGACCTGCCTGTTCTTCTTTTTACCTTTCCCACCTCTGTGGTACGCCATGATCATCACCTCCAGCGGATAGGATTGAACCCTTATAAACCTGAGCCTTGCAAAAATTTTCCAATGGTAGTACAGGTCTGTGCTTTTAAAATTTTTGCACCACCCAATGATGGGGGCAAACCAGACTTCCTATTACACACCCATGCCCAGTAGGGATACATCAAAGTTTAAAAACGCACCGCCCAACTGGAGTCCGGAGATGAAGATGACGGCTCTGAGGGCGGAGAATCTAACGATACTCTACGATGGAAAGCCCGCCGTGGAGGGGGTAGACTTCACAATAGATGAGGGCGAGACGCTGCTCCTCCTCGGCCCCAACGGGGCAGGGAAGACGACCCTCCTCAGAACCATAGCCTGCTTTCACAGGGAGTACCTGGGGAGGCTGGAGGTCTTCGGCAGGGAGCCCTGCGGGGCAAGGGAGCTGATAGGCTACGTCCCCCAGAGCAGCAATCTCAACGAGAGGGTCCCGCTGACGGCCCTCGAGGTAGTTGCGATGGGTGGCGTGTACAGAAGGGGCTTCGTCCACTTCAAGCTCCCGCCCGAGATCCTCGACAAGGCCAGGAAGGTCCTGAGCTTCGTCGGGCTGGAGCAAGTTGCCGACAGGCTGTTCCGCGAGCTTTCCGGCGGCCAGAAGCAGAGGGTTCTCCTCGCGAGGGCACTGATGAGCGATCCCAGGCTTCTCCTCCTCGACGAGCCGCTCTCGGCCCTTGATCCAAGCGCCAGGGTCGAGGTGGCCAACGTCCTGGACAAGATAAAGCGCGAGAGGGGCATAACGATGGTCATCACCACCCACGACATCAATCCCCTCCTCGAGGTCGGGGACAAGGTGATGCTCCTGAACAGGAAACTCATAGCCTTCGGGCGGCCGGAGGAGGTTCTTCAGGACAGGGTAATAAAGTCCGTCTACGGCCCGCTGGCAAGGGTGATACCTGTCGAGGGCAAGCTCTTCTGTATAACCGGGGACACCCACATTCACCGCCACGGGGGTGGGGGACGGTGATACCGGAGTACCTCGTAAGGGCCCTCCTGGCGAGCGTGATGGTCAGCGTTCTCCTGGGCCTCCTCAGCCCGCTCATCAACGCGAAGGGGCTGGCATTCCTCACCCACGCGCTCTTTCACTCCCTCCTCTTCGGCGCCGTCCTGGGAATGATACTCGGCCTCGTCTTCGAAAACCTGTCCCTGGTTACCCTGGTCGCCCTCATCGTGACCGTGGCCCTAGTCCTGCTAATCGCCCACCTGGAGAAGCTCGGCTTTTCCCCCGATTCCGCGGTTGGAATAGTGGCGAGCTTCGTGGCAGGCCTTACGGTTCTCGGCTTCGGCGTCCTCTACAAGGTGATGGCGAGCAGGCCTTACTTCCCGCTCGGCGAGAGCATAGTGTCCTACTTAACGGGCGACATATTTCTCATAACCCTCAACGACTTAACCGCCCTCGTCCTCGGCGGTGCGTTCCTGTTCTTCGTGATTCTCTTCCTTTACCGCGACTTTCTCTACCTAAGCTTCGACCCGGAGGGAATGGAAAGCTATGGCGGCAACGTGAGGGCGTACCTGATGATACTCTACGTTCTCGTCGGCGCGATTGGAGCTTTAATCGTCCAGACCGTCGGGCTGATAACCCTCCAGGTGGTGGCGATTCTGCCGGGGGCGATAGCGCTGATGGTGAGCAGCGACATGAGGAAAGTCATCGCGGTCAGCCTCTTCCTAACTCTTGGCGTCCAGCTCTCCTCGGTCCTGCTGGCATACTTCACTGACATTCCCCCGAGCGGTATAGCCACGATAATGCTGGGCGTCATCTATGGCGCTCTGCTCTTCAGGAGGTGAAATCTTGGGCAGGAAGCTGGCTGGAATAGACGAGGCCGGCAGGGGGCCGGTGATAGGGCCGATGGTCATAGCGGCGGTCGTCCTCGATGAGGTGAACGTCCCGAGGCTCGAGGAGCTCGGGGTTAAGGACTCGAAGAAGCTCACTCCGAAGAGGAGAGAAAGGCTGTTCGATGAGATAGTGCAGCTTTTAGATGATTATGTAATTCTTGAATTATGGCCTGGGGAGATTGACTCCCGCGGGGGCACGCTCAACGAGTTCGAGGTCGAGAACTTCGTTAAGGCCCTCAATTCACTCAAGGTCAAGCCCGATGTGGTTTACATCGACGCCGCAGACGTGAAGGAGGCCCGCTTTGGTGAAGACATCAGGAAGGGGCTGGACTTCGAGGCGGAGATAATCGCGGAGCACAAGGCGGACGACAAGTTCGTGCCGGTTTCTGCTGCATCAATCCTCGCAAAGGTCACCCGCGATAGGGCGATAGAGAAGCTGAAGGAGGAGTACGGAGAGGTAGGCTCGGGCTATCCCAGCGACCCGAGGACGAGGGCGTTCCTCGAGAACTACTACCGCGAACACGGCACGTTCCCTCCGATAGTCAGGCGGAGCTGGAAAACGTTAAAGAAGATCGAGGAGAAGCTGAGGGTCGAGATGGAGGCCAAGAAATCGAAGAAAAAAGGACAGGTCAGTCTGGACGAGTTCCTGAAATGAGTTCGAAGTCCTCCAGATCCCAGACCAGCCAGCCTTCAGCCCTTAACGTCTCTTTTCCTTCTATGTTCTTCGCAACTATGCCGTAACTTTTATCCCAATGCCCCAGACCAACCAGCTCTGCCTTCCTCTTCACGTCCTTCAAAATCCCCCGGGCTTCCCTCTCACTCAGGTCTTTCCACTTGACCTCGACGAACAGAGCCTTCTTCTCCCTTTCATTCAAAGCCGCCAAGTCAATCTCCTCCCCTTTGTGCCACCACCTTCCAATCTTGGTGAAGCGGAAGGGAAGTCCCCCGACATGATTTAGTTCTATAAGAAACTCCTTTGAGACTTCTTCAAACCGCCTTGAAAAGACCTTCTGGAGGCTCTCCTCGACGTCCTCACGGCTGAGAATTCCAAGTTCTATCTCCGTCCTGTTGGAGTGGACCAGCGAGAACCAGGTGAGGAGCATTGGGTCTTTAATCCTGTAACGTCCTCTCTTTTCTTTTCTCGCAACTGGGAGCTGGCGCTCAACGAAGCCAAGGCGTATCAGCGTCTCCAGGTAGGGATATATCCTCCTTCCCTCGACACCCACGTATGTGGCTATCTCGCCCGGCCTCTCCCGGCCCTCGGCTATGGCAGCGAGTATTGAGAAGTAGAACTTCAGTTCCCTGAGTTCCTGGGAGAGAATGATGTAGGGTTCATCGTAGAAAAAGCCGTCGGGGGATAAAAACTCGTTCTCAACGAGCCGGTGGACATCGGAATAACGGGCCGCTATCGAAAGATACGCCGGGACTCCACCAACGAGCATGTAGCTCTCAAGGCCGTTCCGGAAGTCATCAAAGAACCTTACAGAGTTGAACAGGTTTAACGGCCTGAGCATGAATCCAGCGGTCCGTCTGCCGTACAGGGGCGAAGAGTAGCTGAGCACGTCATCAACCATCATGCCCATCAGAGAACCTGAGAGAACGAGCATGATGGGTTTCTTGCTGAGTTCGTGGTCCCAGGCCCTCTGGAGGGCACTCAAAATACCCCTGTCACTTTTAACGGCGTACGTGAACTCGTCGAGCACCACGAGGGTTTTTTCCTCGACCCTGGAGGAGAGGTATTTGAAGAGAGGATACCAGTCATTGAAGCTCAAGAAGATATCGTCCCCATAAAACTCGGCGAGCTCTTCCCGAATACCCTTTATCTGGTTTTCCTTCGTGCCCTCGGTAAAGGTGTGGAAGAAAACCTTTCTTCCACGGGAAAACTCCACCAGTAGTCTCGTCTTTCCAACCCTTCTCCTGCCGTAGACCACAACGAACGAGGGGACCCTCTCCCATTCCCTCCCGAGTATTTCCAGCTCCCTCTCCCGGTCAATGAATAGACTAATCATGATTAGTACTAAACAGCCTTAGTATTTAAGCCTTTCGAGTCCTCACCTCCCCAGCCTCAGCCTTACCCTATCCTTCGCCTCGAGGAGCCACTCCAGGTAGAGCCGGAGGGATTCGGTAAAGGCCTCCCAGCGGAGGAGCTCCCTCAGCGCCACGCCCATCGCCACAGCCGCAGGGGGAACCAGGACGGTGGCGTAGAAGCTGAACTGCGTTGTCCCACCGAGTAGGTACTGGAGGAGGAAAAAGCCCGTGGTGCTCCAGAAGACGCCCATGACGGTAAGGATTCCCCTCCTTCTCCTGTAAAGCCAGGGAAGGGCCAGAAGGAAGAGAACCATCGCGAGGAGGAGGAACGGGTCCGTCTGGGCGAAGACGTTGGGGTCGTAGTGGAGCGGGAATGCCTTGGCATTGACGAACCACTGCCAGACCGGTGAAGCGGCAGGGTGGCCGCCCTTGCTGGAGAGGTGCCAGCGGAAGCTCCCTAGGAACTGCTTGAACCACTCCTCCGGACCAACCGCGACCATTGCCGGAAGGTTCGGTACCAGGAAGCCCAGGGCGGGGAGGAGGGCTATCGTGCCCAAAAAGCCCAGGACACTTCTCTCCCTCCGAAACGCCCTGGCCAGAAGAACCGGCCAGCCGAAGGCACCGCTCAGCTTGGCCGCCCCCGCCAGGCCGACAGCGACCGCGGCCAGACGGTCCCTGTTGAGGGCGAGGAGGGCTATGAAGAGCGCAACGAAGAGGGCCACGTGAATATCGAGCATAGCCACCACAGACATCGCCTGGAGCGTTGGGTCGCCGGCGGTGAAGGCCAGAGCTATAAGCGCCGCGAGGTAGCTGCGGCTGATTTTATAGGTGGCTATGACCACCAGGAGCTCTATCAGGACGAAGGCAAGGACTCCGGGAAGGCGCCAGTTTATCGGGCTGTCGCCGAGGAGAAGCATTCCGAGCATTATCATGTCTTTTCCAAGGAAGGGGTGTTCCAGATTCAGGTAGTTCTGTATGTTGTCCTTGTCGGGGTACCAGAAGCCGGGAACGATGCTGTATGCACCGTCGGGAAGCATTGCCCGGACATCTTCAATGAAAGGACCGTATTCCTCCGGCGGAATCTCGAAGTAAACGCCCGGAAACTTGCGGTACTCCCTCTCGTAAGTCGCCCCGTGCTTCAGCGCGAGCTTCTCCACCTCGTACTGGTACTCTATCCTCACGCTCTGGTTGGCGAAGATTACGTTCACTCCCCTCGAGCCGGTCGTCCCGTTGATGTAGGTCAGCTCGATGCCGAGCCTGTGGAGCACGTTCCTGCTGGCCGGGACGTACCACACCTCATCGCTCACGTAGTCGTGGAACACCGGCTGGGAGGCGAAGCGGTAGAGGTACCAAAAAGAACCGGCGAGCGTGATGACGACGATTAGAAGGAACACCGCTTTCCTCCATTCCATCTTACCACCGCTCAAACTAAGCGGGCAACGTTTTTAAGCCTCTCCCCTTAGGCGGAAACATGCTGGAGGGAATCACCGAGGAGAAAATCGGGGAGGCAATGGAGCTCATAAGGCGAGGTTTTGACGAGAAGAAGCTCCGCGCGAGGCTCGGCGAGAACTGGGAGCTTATAGCGGAGATAGCGAGGGCGAGGATAAGGGCAAAGGACAAGTTCTCGCGCGACGACCTCTGGATGGACCTGGAGGGCCTGCGCTACGCGACCCACGAAATCGTTGCCAGATACCGCGCCGAAAGGCTTGAGGAGTTTGGAATAAGGAGCATCGCCGACGTCTCCTGCGGGATAGGGATACAGCTCATCTTCTACGCGATGAAGGTCGAGAGGGCCTACGGGATAGACATAGACCCCCTAAAGATAGAGTTCGCGAGGAGGAACGCAGAGAAATACGGCGTTGAGATAGAGTTCATAAACGCCGACTCCCTCGCTCCAGAGACTGTCGAGAGGGTCGATGCGGAGGTGATCTTTTCAGACCCCGCCCGGCCGCCGGAGATGCCCGAGAGGAGGCTCGAGGATCTGCTCCCAAGCCCGCTCAAGGTCTACGAGGCCTATAAATCGAAGACTGACTCCTTCATCTTCGACCTGCCGCCGCAGATGAGGCGTGAAAGGGTGCCCTGGAGGGGCGAGTTCGAGTACATCGACCTACACGGCCACCTCAACAGGCTGACCTTCTACACGGAACCGCTCGCAAAGGCCGAGAGGAGCGCCGTGATCCTTCCGGCAGGGGTCAGGCTCGAGAGCGACCCCAACCTTGAGAACATTGTCGAGTGGGCTGAGGAGCCCGGCCAGTACCTCTACGAGATACCGCAGGCCGTTGACTACGCTGGTTTACTCAACGAGCTCTTCCACGAGCTGAAGGCCGACGCCAAGATGCTACTCCGCGAGAAGAGGCGCGTTTTAGCGACTGGAGACGAGCCGGTGAAGAGTCCCTACCTCAAGAGGACCTACTCCGTCGTCGCGGTTCTGCCGTTCCACCCGGTCAGGATTAACGACCTCCTCCGGAGGGAGGGCTTTGGAAGGGCGACCCTCAAGATCAGCGTCCCGCAGGAGGACTACTGGAGGCTCAGGAAGAGAATAGAGGCGAACCTCAGGGGCGAGCGGAGGGCCTTCGTCTTCAAAGTTGGAGACAGAGCGGTTATAGCGGAGTCGCTGTAGCTCTTACATTTTTCTTTTGAAAGCCCCGCCCTTTAGGGCGGGGAGGAGGTCAGAGCTCCTCTATCCTGGCGTTCCGTATCTTTTTGGAACCTATCCTTAGCTGTTTGAAGTAGTCCACGTGTTCCTCCGGCAGAAAAGAGTCGAGGCTCGTCGATTTGAGGCGTTTCTTCTTCCTCTTCACCCCGGCCGTTTTGGTAGCTCTCGGCGCTCCAGCCAGGAACTCGTCGAGCTTTCTGTCCATCGGTCCACCCCACTGGGATAGTCAGTGGGATATAAAGGCTTTTCCCAATCGACGGTTGAACCAAAGGTTATATTAACGCCGGAACCGCGTCTGAGAAAGGCTTTTAACTCCCGGCGGTTTATCAGGGAAGAGAGTAAAGCAGCGGGTGGTTGCCGTGTGTGGAATAATAGGCTACGTTGGTGACAGGCCAGCGTGCGAGGTAATAGTCAAGGGGCTGAAGAGGCTGGAGTACAGGGGCTACGACTCGGCCGGAATCGTGACCGAGGACGGAGGAAAGCTGTTCATAAGGAAGGGCGCCGGGAAGATCGACGAGCTTACCGGGAAGTTAGGATTCCTCGAAATGCCCGGCAGGAGGGGTATCGGCCACACCCGCTGGGCGACGCACGGCGTTCCCAATGACATTAACGCTCACCCCCATACGGACTGCACCAGGAAGATAGCGCTCGTTCACAACGGTATCATCGAGAACTTCTCCGAGATAAGGGACTACCTCCTCGAGAGGGGCCACTCCTTCAGGAGCGACACCGACACCGAAACAATAGCCCACCTCATAGAGGAGGAGCTCAAATCCAGCGAGACATTTGAAGAGGCCATGCGGAAGGCTCTCCTCAGGCTCAAGGGTTCCTTCGCCCTGGGAATAATATACGCCGATGAGCCGGACAGGCTGTACTTCGTCAGGAACGAGAGTCCGCTCGTGCTGGGGATAGGGAAGGGGGAGACCTTCGCGGCCAGCGACGTTCCGGCCTTCCTCGAGTACACAAACAAAGTCGTTTTCCTCGACGACATGGAGTACGCGGTCATAACCCGGGACTCCTGGGTGGTTAAGAAGCTCGAAACGGGCGAACCCGTTGAGAAGGAAGTCCAGGAGGTAGAATGGACCCTTGAAATGGCTGAGAAGGCCGGCTATCCGCACTTCATGCTCAAGGAGATATACGAGCAGCCGAGGGCAGTTAGGGACGCGATGCACGGCAACGTCGATGCTGTAAGAAAGGCCGCCGAGGAGATAGCGAGGTACGAGAAGGTCTTCATCGTCGCCATGGGCACCTCCTACCACGCTGGCTTGGTTGGCAAGTACCTCTTCCAGAGGCTGGCAAACAGGGTTCCGATAGTCGAGGACGCCAGCGAGTTCCGCTATGAGTTCGAGAACGTCATAGACGAGGACACCTTGGTGATAGCAATAACCCAGAGCGGGGAAACCGCTGATACGCTCGCGGCGATGAAGCTGGCCAAGAGAAAGGGCGCCAAGGTGCTCGCGATAGTTAACGTCGTCGGAAGCATGGCGACGAGGATAGCTGACTTAACGCTCTACACCCACGCGGGGCCTGAAATAGGCGTCGCCGCGACCAAGACCTACACTACCCAGCTGGCTGTTCTGACGATGCTCGCGATAGAGCTCGCGAGGGTTCTTGGAACCGCGGACGATGGATACCTCAGCTCCCTTGTAGATGGCCTGAGCAGGGTCCCGGAGCTTATGGAGGAAGTTCTGAAGCACGACGCCTCCCTAAGGGAGCTGGCCGAGGGTCTGGCCGGAAAGAGCGACTTCTTCTACATAGGCAGAGGAGTGAGCGTGCCGACCGCCCTCGAGGGGGCGCTGAAGCTCAAGGAGATAAGCTACATTCACGCGGAAGGGCTGAGCGCCGGCGAGCTGAAGCACGGCCCCCTCGCGCTCCTCGAGGAGGGCGTTCCGGTCGTCGCGATAGCCCCGAGCGGGAAAACCTTCGAGAAGATGCTCGGCAACATAGAGGAGTCAAGGGCCAGGGGAGCCTTCATAATAGGCCTCGGGGACAGGGAAGAACTGGGCAGGGTCTCAGACGTTCTCGTCCAGATGCCCCCGATGGACGAGCTGCTGACCCCGATAGTTTACGCTGTTCCACTCCAGCTTTTAGCTTATCACCTGGCGGTGTTGAGGGGCAACGACCCCGACAAGCCGAGGAACCTGGCGAAATCCGTTACCGTTGAATGAGGTGATTCCAATGGTGAAGACCGACGTTAAGGAGAAGCGCAAGAAAAAGAAGGGAGAGGAAACTTCCCTCTCCAGGTACTACTCCCTTTTTAAGGCCTACGGCCTCCCGCTCCTGGCGCTCCTGCTTGCCTACCTCGGCTTCAAGCTGAGGAACATAACCTCCAACTACAAGACCTTCCTCGACCCGGACACCTTCTACCACTACGAACTCTACCGCCTCGCCATTCAGGAGTGGCTTCCCAAGTACTTCCCCCTGGCCAACCCGCCGACGGGCCTCAAGATAAGTGAGTCCCTCGGACTCTACACTGTGCAGGCTGCGTTCTACAAGCTCGTCAGTCCGCTTGGATACGACGTCATGGGAGCTTTCAAGCTCTGGCCGCCCTTCGTTGGGGCGATGACCATAATAGCGGCCTACTTCCTCGGCAAGAAGCTCCACTCTGACTGGGCCGGAATCTGGGCATCGGCCTTCATGATGTTCTCCTACGCCAACTTCACCAAGACGATGTCCGGCAACAACCGTGGTGAAGGGCCTTTCATGATGTTCTTCCTCTACGCGGTGCTCTTCCTGCTTGTCTACCTAGACGAGAAGGAGTGGAACTGGAAGAAGATCCTGGGTGGAGCGCTGTTCCTCGTGACGAGCGTCCTCTACATGGGTGTCTGGCTCGGAAGCCAGTTCGGTGTCGGAATACTCCTCCTGTTCGCGGCCATTCACACCGTCGTGCTCTTCATATTCGGAAAGACCGAGGAGCTGAAGACATTCGTCAGGGAGTTCTACCCGCTCTATGGACTCTCCCTGCTTCTCGGCCTAGCCATTACCGGCACCGGTTTCGTCAAGATAAAGGGCTTTCTGGTGTTCTCCATTGAGGCCTTCATAGGTCTGGCCATACTGGCGGCCATAATGCTCTACGGCCAAAGGGCGGGCCTCAACTACTCCGACAAGAAGCACCGCTTTGGAGTGGTCGCAGTAGTAGGAGTCCTCGGCTTCGTCGCGGCCTACTTCTACCTCGGACCGGATCTGCTCAAGTTCCTCGGAAGCGCCTCCCAGTCCAACCCGCTCTACCAGACGGTGGCCGAGCTCGCCAGGACGGACTGGAAGACTATAGCGAGTTACTATAGCGTCAAGTCGAACGACGGGTTCATATTCCTCCTCTCGCTTGTTGGCTTCGTGATAGTCCTAGCCCGCTTTGTGCTCAAGCTCTTCCGGGGAGATCTAACGGGCTACAAGGAGGTCTTCATCGTTTCCTACTACTTCGGCTCCCTCTACCTGCTCCTCACGGCCGTCCGTTTCGTCTTCCAGGCTTCGGGAGCCATACTCCTGCTGGCGGGTATAGCGATAGGCGAGGTCTTCCTCTTCGTGGAGAACATGAAGGAGAGCCTGACCACCAAAGCACTATACGCCGTCCTGCTGATACTACTCTTCCTCCCACTCCCAGTGATGGGCGCCCAGTACAGCAAGACCCTGGCCACCAACACCGCCAAGGCCCAGGGTTCCGTCCCGGCTGACTGGGTGAACACCCTCACCTGGCTTAAGGAGAACAGCCACCCCCTCGACAGCGCCACCAGCTGGTGGGACTACGGCTACTGGATTGAGTCGAGTCTCCTCAGCAACCGCCGCTCCTCGACCGACGGTGGTCACGCCTACGACAGGCGCTACCTGCTGGCAGATTTCTTCTCCCACTACGGCAACGAGAGCGAGCAGGACTTCGAGGCATGGGAGCTTAACTACCTCATCGTCTGGCAGCAGGACATCTACAAGTTCAACGCCATAAGCTACCTCGGCGGTGCGATAGACTACTACGAGTACGGCCACGTCCCGATGTTCCAGCTCGTGCCGATGCAGTACGTCAAGTACGCCAACGAGAGCGGGAAGACGGTCGTCTACCTCAAGACGGCCGAGGGCGACAGGCAGCCGGTAATGACCGTGGACCTTGCCAGAGGACAGGTTATCCAGGGCAGGGGGGACATTCCGTACGTCCTCTACCTCTTCGGCAACTACGGCCTTCTGGCGTACCACAAGATAGCCTTCAGCAACTTCGTCAGGCTGGCGTTCCACATTCCCTACTCCTTCGAGCCGTGGGACGCGCAAAAGCTCTTCGCCAACTTCAAGCCGGTCCACAACGACGGGGGCGTCTCGACCTACGAGTTCAGACCATTCGCGGTCTACAGGATTGACAGGTTTGAGAACGGCACCTGGAAGGCCTTCTACAGCACGATGGGAGGAGGAAAGCTCCCGCTCGGAGAGCAGAGGCTCAGACTCTGGATTTCAGCCTTCGGCAGGGACGTCAAGGACGCGACCCTGGTGTTCGAGGCCTACAACGGCACCGAGCTCATCAAGAGGGAGGTGCTGGCCGAGAACCTCAACATAAACCACCTCAACGAGACCCCCGTGGAGGTCAGCCTCTTCGTGCCGAACGCCACCAGCTACCGCTTCGTCCTCATTCAGGACGGCCCCGTTGGAGTGCTCAACGGCGAGCCGAGGGTGGACGGCAGAACCGCGAACCCGAGCTACATACTCGAGGAAGGCCAGAGCGGCCAGCTCGAGCTTAAGGCGGCATTCAGAAAGGACTACGACGACGTAACGCTTACCTTAAGGGCGAGCATCGTCTACTACGTCGCCCCCAACGGCAAGGACATCGAGAGCGACAACTTCTACCTCGTGCCCCACCAGGACATCATCACCTACGTTCCGGTCAAGGAGCTAAGCGTCAAGGAAGGGGACAACGTGATAACCGCACAGGCATCGATGCCGTCCGATGTTTTCGACGCGTACATCGAGAAGCTCTACCAGGAGTACGGGAAGGACAAGGTCGTCATAGTCAAGAAGCGCGTGGAGCCAATATTCATAGCAAAGAAGGAGTACGTCATCTGGGAGGGCTGATGGCTTCAGCCCCCTTTCTCCCCTTTACAGCCACGAACGCTCCCAAACTCTTGCATTTTTTGTAACATTTTCTATCGATCCCCTCTGCCAGACCAGGTAAGGGCCAGAAGGAGGGGAAGAAAATAATTCCGGCGCTCTCGACGTTCTCGAAGCCGGCTTTTCTGAGAAGGCCTTCAAGCTCGCCCGGCGTGTAGAAGCGGGCGTAGCGATAGGCGGTCTCGGTAAAGATGCTCTTGAGGCGCTTGAGGAGGAACCACAGGCTCCTCCCGTTCATCGTCCCGATGATGACCTCCCCTCCGGGCTTGAGGACGCGGTGGATTTCAGCCAGAACCCTCTCGGGCTCGTGAATGAACTCGAACATCGTAACGCTCAGCACGAGGTCGAAGCTCTCGTCGGGGAAGGGGAGGGAGTAGGCATCTCCCATGATACAGTTTAGCCCCTTGGAGCGGGCTATTCTGAGCATTCCCTCGCTTGCATCGAGGCCTATGACGTCGAAGCCCCTCTTCTTCAACTCAAGCGTGTAGTTGCCCGTCCCACAGCCGAGGTCGAGGGCTTTGCCTCCTCTGGTTTCCATCATGGAGAAAATCAGCCACTTCTCAGTTCTGTCCACGTATCTGCCGGTTTTCGTTCTGTACCATTCGTCGTACCTGGCCGCGATTTTATCGAAGTACTCCATCAGATGCTCACCTTGCCCTCGATGGTGAGCTCCTTGTCCGTCCTGTCGTCTATCCTGAGGCTTATGACGACGCGTTTCGCGCCCGCTTTAAGTATGGCCACGTGGCAGAGCCTCACCAGCTCGAGTATCTCCTCCACCGGCCCCTCGACGACCGTTCCCATCGGGCAAAGCCGGTACTTGAGGCCGCTCTCCTCGATCACCTTCAGGACGGGCTTGAGGTACTCACCGACGCTCGGGCTCCCCGTGCCAAGGGGAAAGATGCAGAGCTCCGCCACCGCCATCAGCCACCACCGGCGGGCGGGAATATGTGGACCTCGTCTTCCTCCTTAAGCTCGGTGTCGAGCCCCTTCAGGTGGAGCACGTTGTGGCCGTTCACGAGTATCATTCCATCGATGGGCTTGTTTGGGCCGACGCGGGGAGTTTCCAGGAGTTCCCTCTTGATGTCGGGGCTGTAGTGCTCGGCGAGGTAGTCTATTAGCTCCCCGACCGTTTTGACGCCGTGAACCTCAACCTCTTTCCTCCCGACCATCTCCCGGAAGGTCGCGTAAAACTTCACTTTCATTAGGTTCACCGAAGGGATCTTGATGGAAACCCTTAAAGTGATTTCGCCGTAGTGGTGGTAGAGATGATCCCATGGTCACCCTGACGGTTGAACCTCCCGAGTACTACCCCGTGATCGACAAGCTCTTCGCCGGCCCCATAAGGGACGCCCTGGAAGCGCTGGGCGTGGAGCTGGTTGATATGAAGGCCGGCGTGAAGCCCGTGGACAGGACGATACGGGTAGCCTTCATCTTCGAGGTCCGGAAGCCCGAAACTTTTCTGCCGGCGGAGCTGGACTCAATCCTCTCCGGCCTCCTTGAAAAGCTGGCTGAGGACGCCACGAAAACCTTTGGAAGGCTCTACGAGGCGAGGTTTCAGGTGGTCGGGTTCAGAGTTGTCGAGGCTGCCGCGGAGACGAAGAAGGAAGGAGGGAGGCTCATCATCAACTGCCCCGATGACATCAGGAGAACCATAGAGCGCCTCGGAAAGGGGCTTACGATATACCTGAAGGACAAGAGGGTGAAGTTCCAGACGCTGGTGCTCAGCATGCCCTCCGACGGGAGGCCGAAGCTCACAGTTACCCTCCTGCTCCCTGAGCAGACCTCCCAGGCGGACAAGGAAGCCCTCGCCCGGGAGCTGGAGTACAAGGCCTCCTCCTACCTGAGAACCCTGAACGCCGACTACATAAGGGTAGAAGCTAGAGTTCTCGATCCCGAGGACAGGGCCGTCGGAACCGTGATGGGGCGAATAGACAAGATTGAGAGGGAGGCCGAAGAACTGGCCGAGATGGAGGAAGTAAGGGAACTTATGAGCGCCCTCGGAAAGACTCGCGGGAGCTGATGTAGTCGAGGAGGGGCCTTATGCGCTCCCACACCTGGGGAATGCCGTCGTGGCCGTCGATTCTGACGTATATCCCCTGCCTTTTGTAGAACTTGATTATCGGTTCCATGTTCTTCAAGTAAAGGTCGTACCTTCTCTCCACTACCTCGGGCCGGTCGTCTTCGCGCCGAACCAGTTCCGCACCGCAGAGGTCGCACTTTCCCGGCACCCTTGGAGGGTTGTACTTCACGTGGTAAACCGCACCGCACCGCGGGCATACCCTCCTCCCTGCTATGCGCTCCACGCTCTCCTCCTTCGTTATGAATATCTCCATCGCAACGTCCAAGGTCATTCCGTGGTCGTAAAGGTACTCCTCGAGGGCGAGCACCTGGGCGGGCGTCCTGGGGTAGCCGTCTATGAGGAAGTTCCTCCTGTGCCTCCTGAGCCTTGAGATTATCAGGGTATTGATGACCGTGTCGGGTATGAGTTCTCCCCTTGCCAGGTACTCCTCAAGCTCCCTCCCCAGCTCGCTTCCCCTCTCTATCTCTGCCCTTATCAAGTCCCCGGAGGAGACGTAGGTAAGACCGTAGCGCTCCGTTATCGTCCTCGAGTGGGTAGACTTGCCGCTTCCGGGCGGACCGAAGATCAGGACGTTCATGGCAACCCCCGGAGGAACTACGGCAGGCGGCTATAAAGTGTTGTGGTTCAAACGGCTATAGGGTAGAAAAGGAGAGGGGCTACTCCCTTTTTCCAACGAGCCTGTTTATCCTCGCCCTTATGCCCCTGTTTATCTTCACGAGGAGAACCGTCTTCCGGCACTTCGACGCGACCTTTTCGGGAACCTCCCCGAAGATGAGCCTCCGGAACAGCGGTTCCCGTGTGGCTCCCATTATTAGGAGGTCGTGTTTTTGGCATTCCCTGAGGATCTCCTCAATGACGTTCCCGCCGCGCACCTCAAGCCGGGCGTTGGGAATCCTCTGAAGTACCGCGTCGAGATTCATCTTTGCCTCACTCACCGTCAGCACCGTAACATTAGCACCGTACGATTCAGCCAGCAGGCCAACGAGTTCGGCCGCCTTTGAGGCGTTCCTGCCTCCACGTGTTGGGAAGAGAATCCTCTCAACTTTCTCCTTCCGCTCCGTTTCTCCCGGCTTTATCACGATGACGTTGCACGGGGCGTCGCGGACGATTCTGTCCAGGTTGCTTCCAAGGACGTACTTGCTCCACCTCGACCTGCCCTCCCAGCCGAGTATTAGCAGGTCCGCCCTCTTGTCCCGGACGGCGCTCATTATACCTCTGTACACGCTGTGGGAGTAGTAGATTATTCCCTCGACCCTCACGTCGCCGGAAACGCTCTCTCTGGCCACCCTGAGGACTTTTCTAGCCCCGTCCGCGAACTGCCTGGCTTCCTCCAGCGGCGTCTGCTCTGGAACGGTCACGACGCTGATCACGAAAAGCTCTCCGTTCACCTGTTTGGCTATCCTCTCTGCGTAGCGCACCAGCACCGGGGCGGTCCTCTCGTTTGAGACGGCTACAACGATTCTATACCTCGCTCCCGCCTCGACCTCCTCCTCGAAAACCTTTTCGCGCTCGGACTTGAAACGCTCCACCCTCGCGCCCCTGTAAGACTTGTAAACGATCAGACCTATGGCCACCCAGGTGAGGGTTATTGCCCAAGCGGTCGGGCTGACGTTGAAGACCCAGAGCGAGAGCACCGCCTGGAAGAGTATCGCCAGCAGGGGTATGTAGGGGAAGTAGGGCATCTGGAAACCGTAGTCAAGCTCGTCCCCGCGCTCGTTCCTTATCCTTATCACCGCTGCGTTCACGAGCAGGAAGATGAGGAGGAACACTATGTCGGCGCTCGCGGCGACGTCCTCTATCGGGAAGATGAGAGCCACGCTGAGAATTATGAGTGACGAGGCAAAGAGGGCGTAGTGAGGAACCCTCCTGACGGGGTGTATGCGGGAGAAGAGAGACGGCAGTCTTCCGTCCCTGCTTATCGCGAAGAGGACCCTCGTGGAGGAGTATATGGTGGCGTTAAGTGCCGAGGTTGAGGAGAATATCGCCGCGAGGGTTATGAGCAGGCCGCCGTAGGGCATAAGGTCCTTTATGGCCTCACCCATTCCGACGGGGCCAAGCTCGGCAAACCACTCGGTTAGGGGCACGTTTCCGGGTTCGGCGCCGACTATGGCCGCGAAGGCGAAGAGTATGTACGTGGCAGTTACCGCAACGACGGAGTAGAGTATGGCCTTCGGGACGGTCTCCTTTGGGTTAACTGCCTCCTCTCCAGCGTGGGCTATCACCTCGTAGCCCTCAAAGCCGACGTAGGTGAAGCCCATCGCCATAAGCACCTTGTCCCAGCCGTTGGGGACGAAGTCGTTGAAGTGGGCCAGCTTCTCCGGGTGGACGAAGATGTAGTATATCGAGAACAGCCCTATGAAGGCCAGCGTTCCCATCTGGCCAAGGGTTATGAGGTTCTCTATGCTCCCCGTCTCGGAGACGCCTATGTAGTTTATTGCCACGAAAACCAGTGCTATGGCCAGTGCGAGGAGCTTTATCACCAGCTCGTGCTCCAGGTTGAGGTTGGTGAACCAGCTCGTCCCCTCAAGAAGGAAGACAGTGTAGGTGGCGAAGGTTATCGCATACAAACTGCCGGCCACGGTCAGGGCGAACCAGTTCATCCAGCCGGAGATGAAGCCGATTAGACCTTTGAAAGCCTCGTCTATGTAGGTGTAAGCCCCTCCAGCTGTGGGAAGTGCGGAGGCAAGTTCCGCGAATGACATAGCCGAGAAGAAAGCGATGAGACCGTTGAGAGCGAATGCAACGAGTATTCCGCCGGGACCGGCGAAGCCTATCGCTATTCCAGTGGCAACGAAGACACCGGCCCCGATCATCATGCCCATTCCCATCATCATGAGGTGGGTTAATGACAGACCCCTCGACAGCTCAACACGTTCTCCATTTTCCATTTTTACTGCCTCCTGTGCCTTGTTGCCCTATGGACCTCAAGAACATGGGCTATCTTCTTCTTTGCATACCTACGCTTCTCCACGAGCCTCCTTCTTTTCATCTCGGCTATGATTTTGTTCGACCTGTAGAGGAGGTAGAGCATCAGGCTGTAAGCGCCAAAGATCACAGCCATACCCGCTACCTGGTTGGGATCCATCTTTATGCACCCCTGAACAAGAGAGGGAAAGTCAAACACTAAAAATCCTTATGGTGTTGGTTCCGGCTGTCTTTCCTATCGGCGTCCCCTTGGTGAGCAGGACTATGTCGTTCTCCTTGACCAAGCCAAGGCCGCTTATCAGGCGGAGTATTTCCTCCTCGCTGGTCTCCTCGACGACGAAGGGATAGACGCCGTAGGAGAACATCAGATTCCTTGCAACGTGCTCGTCGGTGGCAAAGGCCAGGACCCACTGCTTCGGCTTGAAGCGCGAGATGAGCCTGGCGGTCTCCCCTGTCCTGGTGGGTGTGAGAATGTACTTTATGTCGATGGAGTTAAGGGCCTCTATTATGCTCCTCGCTATTGTATCCTTGATGGTTCCCTTCTTCGGCACCCTTCCCTTCCACTCGTTCATCTTCCAGTCCACTATCCTCGAGGCCCACTGGGAGTCGCGGTAGGCCTCGGTCGTCTTGGCTATTCTGGCCATCATTCTGACAGCGTCTACCGGGTACTTACCGACGGCGGTCTCCTCGGACAGCATCACCGCATCGGTACCATCAAGGATCGCGTTGGCCACGTCGGTGACCTCTGCCCTCGTCGGCAGCTTCTCTTCCGTCATGCTCTCCAGCATCTGGGTGGCTGTTATGACCGGCTTTCCGGCGACGTTGGCCTTGTGAATGAGCTTCTTCTGAAGGACCGGCAGCTTTTCTATCGGCATTTCCACCCCCAAATCTCCCCTGGCTATCATTATCCCGTCCGCCGCGCACAGGATATCATCGAAGTTCCTCACCGCGTCGGGTCGCTCTATCTTGGCGATTATGAAGAGCCTGCCGTTGTTCTCCTCAACGAAGCGCCTCACCTTGAGGACATCGTAAGCCGATCCGACGAAGCTTATCCCGATGGCGTCTATGCCGTGCTCCAGCGCGAACTTGATGAACTCGAGATCCTTCTCGGTCACGGCGTCAATCGCCATTCTAGCCCTGGGAACGTTTATCCCTTTGTGGGAGAAAAGCGGCCCGCCAACCAGAACCTTGCAGACGACGTCCTGCCCCCTGACTTCCTCAACCCTCAGCGCTATGAAACCGTCGCTCAGGTAGATAACGTCGCCCTTGGACACCATCTTCGGAAAATCCTTGAACTGGACCGGTATCACGCCC
Source organism: Thermococcus sp. MV11 (assembly GCF_012027285.1). NCBI lineage: Archaea > Methanobacteriati > Methanobacteriota > Thermococci > Thermococcales > Thermococcaceae > Thermococcus > Thermococcus sp. MV11. Next base: position 346,301 of record NZ_SNUD01000001.1, on the reverse strand, counting down.
TCGTTTCCAACCACGTCCCTCGTCGTCAGCGTCACCGTCTGCCAGCGGCGAAGGGTAACCGAACCCCCAGCGATTTCCCCGACGCGTATTTTAACACCTGGCAGGTCGCCAAGAATGGCAACGGGCCGGTTGAGCTTCTCGGAGACCTCCCTGATAAGCTCAACGGTCTTCGCGTGCTGCTCAAGGTCACCGTGGGCGAAGTTTATGCGCGCCACGCTCATTCCGGACTTTATCATGGCCTCAAGCGTGCTCCTCTTCAGCGAAGCAGGCCCTATCGTTGCTATGATCTTCGTCTTGTGGGAGGGTAGCCTCATGTCCTTTCACCTAAATTCGAAATTTCCGGCCTCCCTAATAACCTTTGCCAAAAGGTTTAAGAGTTAGGGCGCCCTAATTACTCTGGTGATGGTATGAACCCTCTCGAGAGCAAGGTTCTTGACGAGGACGGGAGCGAGGTAGTCCTCAAAGACGTCCTGGCCGGAAAATGGACTGTCCTCTACGTCTACCCGCGCGACAACACTCCAGGCTGCACGACCGAGGCCAAGGAGTTCACAGAACTCCTCCCGGAGTTCGAGAAGCTGGGCTTTCAGGTGATAGGCGTCTCGAAGGATTCCGTCGAGAGCCACCGAAAGTTCAAGGAGAAGCACGGACTAAAGGTCAAGCTCCTGAGCGACCCTGGTGCGGAGCTCATCAGGGCCCTGGGCGCGTGGGGAAAGAAGAAGCGCTACGGGAAGGAGTACGAGGGCGTGATAAGGAGCACGTTCATATTCGACCCGAATGGAGAAATAGTCTGGAAGAAAATCAACGTCAGGGCGAAGGGCCACGCGGCAAAGGTTCTTGAGGAGGCCAAAAAGCTCGTGGGAAGCCCTTAGAAATGACCTGAAGGGGCCAAAAAATCAAAAAGGAGAGGGCACTGGCTCACTTGATAAGGACGAAGCCCACTATGCTCCCCTCGTAGGCCAAGAAGACCTTGACACCGTTGAGGGTTTCATAGGCGGCGTAAACGTCCAGCTCGCTCAGGTCGTAGTCGCCGACGATCTTGCCAACGTAGTCGTCCCCGTAAACGAGCTTCTGGACGGTTACTCCGCGGGGGTTGGTGAACTCCTCAACGCTGAGCTGGGCCAGGTAATCCTGAACCTCTGCCAGGTCGATGCTCGTCTCGGTGAGGTTTGATGCTCTAACTCCAAGCCCCATGTAGGGAGTCCCTTCTCCCGCCATCATGCCACCCTGTCCCTGCCCGTAGCCCTTGGCATACGCCATTGGGGTGGTAGTCCTCTCAACCTCCGGGTTCGGCCCCGGAACGCCCTGATAAGCCGCAACAGCCCCGAACACGAGGCCGAACACGGCCAAAGCCATCAATCCGGCCAGCAACTTCTTCATGTCACATCACCCCTGCATGTGTAATTGCAATATTACATATGTGTGATTCTTTATAAACTTTGCGGTCGTGACATTGCCGGAGCCGCGGCATTCCCTGGAGTGAAGTAATGACCAGAATGGCCGAACAGCCTTCCGTCAGTTCAGAAGAGCTTCATTCCTGCTGGGGATCAAAGCCGGACCACTCCACGGCTCGTTTGAGCCTGATGAAGCAGGAATCACAGTACCCTGGGAGGCGGGAGTCCCACTCCTCGATGCTGGAGGGAGAGTTCATAACGCAGTCGTTGTTGCAGTGCTCCAGACCGAAACCGTGGCCGATCTCGTGGAGGACCCCCTTGAGAAGCCTCGCCTTAAACAGCTCCAGCGAAGCCCTCAGGCGTTCCTTAGAGCCATTGGCAGGGTTTTCTCCAGCCAGCTCCCTCAGCAACACCGAAAGCTCGGGGGGTTCGAATGGCTTCATCGAAAGCACCATTATTCGAAGGCCCAGCCTCGTCTCGTGGATACCAAGGAACCTCTCGTAGAAGTCGAAATACGGATTGCGGGAAACCAGGGGAAACGTGGTAAGGGCAAATATCTTGTCCATCTTGATGTCCGGTCTCTCTTCTATTTCATGGAGGAGCTTGGCGTGGAGCACATCAACGAGGGCCTCCAAGGGATAGGCGCGGATCTTCCCCTCCTGGGTGTATATGTCAATTAGATAACCCGGCTCGAGCCTGAGCTTTCCCACGTAGAGGAACCTCAGAGGGACGTCGTTCTCGTCGAAGAACCTGTTGGCCTCGTCGAAGACCTCGAAGACGACCTCCCTTATCAGCTTTTCGCTTATGAAGTTCCCCACGTAGGTGAAGGCTATGAACTCCATGATTTCATCACGGGTTAAAAAATCCCGCTCCAGCTTATTAAGTTTTTAGGTGATTAGCCGATTGCACCACAAAAGTTTTTAATCACCCTCTGGAGGGTCTTACGGGCGATGGCGTCCGCCCGGGCTTCGAGCCGAACCGCCCGAGAGGGCTGATGACGCCTGTTCTCAGTCAAAACTTCAGGAGGCGGTGGAATGGGCTCGAAGCTTTATGAAATTGGACGATTCATTAACGCTGATTCGCTCATCAGGTACATAGAGGAAAGACGCCATGAGGACGGTGGCTACTGCTTCGTCAGCGTTCTGGACGATACCAACGTCAATGACACGTACTATGCCATCAAAATTTACGACCTCCTCGGCCTTGAGATTCCCGAGAAAGAAAGGACGGTGGAGTTCCTGGAAAGGGCAATACAGCCCCAGACCGCTGTGGTGGCGATAGCAATGGCCTTTGAAGGGCTGGCCATGTTGGGGGCGGCGGACGTTGCGATGGAGCACATTGACATCGTTTTTACCAAGTACAACCCGCTGGAAGGCAAATTTGCCGTCGGTCTCGGCGGAAGTGAGGAGTTCGGAACGGCAACACCGCTGGAGGCAACCTACTGGGTGGTCAAGGCGTTTAAGGCCATAGGCTACGGGTTCAGCGCCGATGAGAGAGACGCCATAAGAACCTTCGTCATGAGGTTCAGAAACGGCAACGGGTACGGCGTTAAGGGGCCAACGACGACGATGACCTACCAGGCAATCCACACACTCCGGGCCCTCGGCTACAGGCCACCCAAGAGTCCTCACTTCAGGAACTGCGAGCTCTGCGGTGACTGGGGCGGTTTCACCGAGGTCCCCTACAGCCTGCCCCCGTACCTGGAGCCGACCTTCTACGCGGCCAGGGGGCTGGAACTTCAGGGTGAAACCCCAGTCTGCCCGAGGAGGCACATCTGGTTCATACGTCAGCTGCAGAATCCCAACGGCGGCTTCAGACGCTCTCTGGAACTGGGTATTTCGAACTTCCAGAACACGTACCGGGCCCTGGCCGTGCTGGATTTCATGAAGCGCTACCTCTGAGTGGTGTGAATGGACCTCATTGGCATGTATCTCCGAGATGCGATGGGAGACGGCTGTCCTGTCTGTAGAATACTTCGCAAATACGAGGAGTCTGAGATAGAGACGATCCTCTACGAACACGTGAACGATCCGGGGGTGCGGGAGAAGTTCAGGGAGAGCCTAGGCCTCTGCACCCATCACGCATGGAAGACCCTCAGGGAGGCCTACTCCGACCCCCTCCTCGGGCCGCTGGGAGTGGCCATCATCTACCTAAGCATTCTCTCCGAGTACGTGGCATCGCTGGAAAGGGGCCGTACCCCCGAGGAGGGGGAATGTTTCCTCTGCCGGCTGGTGGAGGAGAAAGAGACCAGCACTGTGGAAGCTTTTGCGGAGAGGATTGAGGAGCTTCTCCCGGAGTACCGGAACTCCGAGTCCATACTGTGCAGGAGACACTATGAGATGCTGGTGTCAATCCTCCAGCGGACGAACCCCCAGGCGGCCAGGAGGCTTGAAAGCCTCCAGCTGGAAAAGCTACGGGTTCTGGAGAAGCGTCTCGGGTCATTCATAGATAAATTCGACTACCGTGCCAGGGAGAAACCCACGAAAGAGGAGATATCATCACTGCCCCTTGCGATAGAAGCTCTGAAGGGTCTCGAAACTGGAGTAACGGTTAGAAAGAGGGGGAAAGAAAAAGGTCGGAGGGGCTTCCCGTGGAGATAGAGGTCACGGACGACGAGCTAAAGGAGATAAGGAAGAACCGGAGGGAGATAGAGGCCAGGTTTCGGGACCTGGAGGGCCTTGAGAGAACCCTGAGGGTTCTAAAGCTACGTTTTCTCATCGAGCAGAGGGAAAGGATCAAGAGGAGGCTCATCGAGATGAAGGCAAACTACGAAGAGCTGATCGAGTTTGAAGAAATGGCCAAGCTGGACAAGAGGTTCCTGATGGCGTTTCGGAAGGAGCTCAGTGAGGAAAATAGACAGCTCAGGGCAGGGCTGGAGGGCAGAAAAAGATGAAACTCACGGTACGGCCAAAGAAGGGCTGGCGAAGGGTAACGTTCAGGATTCCGGACGAAATCATGGAGCGAATCAAGGAGCTCTGTGAACGCTATGGATTCCGGGTTGAAGAGGCGATCAGGATAGTGCTTATTCACGGCTACCTGGAGGACGACCCCAACGCCAACGAGGAAACGTTTGAAAGGCTCAAAGAGGAAATATCCCGGCTTGAAAAAGAACTCTACGAACTGGAGGGCAAATGGTCCCCTCTGAAGTTCCGCTCATACTACATCGCACTGGACAACCAGAACCTTGCGATACAGCTCTCAGCCATGATTGCCGAGAACAGGAGACTCCGTGAGCGGCTGGGACTTCCGGAGAGGGACTACGGTGAGGTCGAAAAGAAGATACACTACTACCTCAACTTTGGGGAAAAGACTAACCCAGCAGTTTCTCCCTGAGGGGAGAAACCCACGCGGATTCCAGCAACATTGAGAGCAGAACCGTCATCAGCCCGGCGCTCAGTATCAGCTCCCCCCACTCAACAAGCTCATGGCTGCCGTAGACCCTCCCGAGGACGACGGGCAGTATGGCCATGCTCGCGGCAACGGCACCCTTCGGGCCCTCCAGGGATACGAAGAGGTACCTCCTGAGGCCGGTGAAGGGCAGGATGACGAGGGAAGCCAGCGGCCTGGCGACGAAGATGACGAAGAGGGCCACGAGGAGCGATACCACTATCGTTTTCCACTCCAGGCCGGTGAGGTCGAGGCTTGCACCGAGGAGCACGAAGATGAATATGACCGAGAATGTCGAGAGGACGTCGTTGAACTCCATGTTCCTCTCCACCGCATCGTCCACCCTGCTGTTTTCCTTCCTGAAGAACTCGCGGGGGTTTCCAAGGATGAGACCTATGACGGTAACGACGAGGAAGCCCGATGCCCCCAGGAACTCCCCGACAACGTAGCCCCCGAAGGCCATCGCCAGACCGAGTATCTGGGTGTAGGGGCTTCTGTAGAGGCCAAGCCTCGCTATGGCCTGGTACGCCATGTAGGCTATGGCCGCTCCAATGGCCGCCGAGACGAATATCTGGTAAAGGAAGTAGGCCACGGCCGCCCAGTACAGCCCCGCACCCTCCAGAACGGGCCCGATGGGAGCGTAGCCCGGAACCTCTGGAACAACCAGGAAGAGCGCCACCATCGTGAGGATTATCGCAAGGGGGCCGTTGAATATCGACTCGGAGATTATTATCGTCTCGACGTCCTCGGGAACCTCGTGCTCCCTGAAGAGGGGTATAAGGGTCGCGGGGTCCGTTCCAGAGACGATGGCCCCGAAGAGAAAGCCGACCGAGAGGGGGACGTGGAAAGCCCAGGAAAAGAACCAGCCGGCGAGGAGTGCAGTTCCGAGAAGGCCGGCCGTATCGAGGAGTGTTATGACGAGCTTGTGCCGCCTGAGAACGTGGAGCTTGAGGTCAAACCCCGCCGCGAAGAGAACCAGAAAGAGACCGAAGGCGCGGACGTAGTAGAAGAGCACCCTGGCGGTGTGGGGGAGAATGAGACTGAGGACGGGCCCCACGAGAACGCCGAGGAGGACGAGAAGGGGAGTGTAGGGAAACTTCGTCTTCCTGCTGATGAGCATCGCCAGTATGCCCGAGAGAAGAACCACGAGTGACGCCAGCGCTATCGCCTCTATCCCCAGCCCGAAGCCCGGAACCACCGGCATATCCAACACACGAATAAAGGGGCTTCCATCTATTTAAGGGTATTGAAAACCCAAAACCTTAAGTAGCGCTCCCGCTAGGGAGAAGAGGGATACACAGTGAACCCTCGAATGATCACTGCAATAATGCTGGGCGGCGCCCTCGGTGCGCTGGCGAGGTTCTACATCTCCGGTCTGTTGCCAGTTTACAGGGACTTCCCGGTCGGAACCCTCATGGTGAACAGCATAGCCAGCCTGATCCTTGGCTACCTCTACGGACTGCTCTTCTGGGGCATTGACGTCACCCCGGGGTGGAGGCTCTTCCTCGGGACGGGCTTCTGTGGTGCCCTGAGCACGTTTTCAACCTTCTCCTACGAGACCTTCTCTCTCCTCCGCGAGAAGGAGTACCTCCTGGCCGGCCTGAACGTGGCGGCAAACGTTATAATCACTATCACCCTAGTCTTCGCGGGCTTCCTGCTGGCCCGGAGGTGATTGAATGGTCGAAGTCGAGCACTGGAACACCCTCCGCCTTCGCATCTACATAGGCGAGAACGACCGCTTTGAGGGAAAGCCACTCTACAAGGCGATAGTGGAAAAACTCCACGACATGGGAATAGCCGGGGCCACGGTATACCGGGGCATCTATGGGTTTGGTAAAAAGAGTCGCGTTCACTCCGCAGACGTCATGAGGCTCTCAACCGACCTCCCCATAATAATAGAGGTTGTGGACAGGGGCTACAAGATAGAGAACGCGATAGGCGAGATAAAGCCTATGATAAAGGACGGCATGATAACCGTCGAGCCCACCATAGTCTTGTGGGTCGGAACCAAGGAGGAAGTGAAGCGGTTCGAGGAAGACGCCGTAAGGGAGCTATGAGTTCCTCCGCGCTTCCCAATAAATATATATGACCATAGCCAGATCCTCTTCTGGGGGTGTTGAAATGCTCCATCACGTTAAGCTTATCTATGCCACGAAAAGCAGAAAGCTCGTTGGCAAAAAAATCGTTCTTGCAATCCCAGGCAGCATAGCAGCGGTTGAATGTGTAAAACTCGCCAGGGAGCTTATTCGACATGGGGCAGAGGTCCACGCGGTCATGAGCGAGAACGCGACCAAAATAGTTCACCCCTATGCGATGGAGTTCGCCACCGGCAATCCAGTCGTTACCGAAATTACAGGCTTCATAGAGCACGTTGAACTCGCTGGAGAGCATGAGAACAAGGCCGACCTGATACTTGTGTGCCCTGCAACCGCTAACACCATCGGCAAGATCGCCTGCGGCATAGACGATACACCCGTTACAACCGTTGTAACCACCGCCTTTGCCCACACGCCGATAATGATAGCCCCTGCCATGCACTCCACGATGTACGAGCACCCGATAGTCGTGGAGAACATCGAGAAGCTCAAGAGGCTCGGCATCGAGTTCATAGGGCCCCGCTTCGAGGAGGGCAAGGCAAAGGTAGCTTCGATAGACGAGATAGTTTACCGCGTCATCAGAAAGCTCCACCCCAAGAGTCTCGAGGGGAAGCGCGTTCTCGTTACAGCGGGAGCGACGAGGGAGTACATAGACCCGATCCGCTACATAACCAACGCGAGCAGTGGAAAGATGGGCGTGGCCATAGCTGAAGAGGCCGACTTCAGGGGGGCGGAGGTAACGCTGATAAGGACAAAGGGGAGCGTCCCCAGCTTCGTGGAAAACCAGATCGAGGTGGAAACGGTAGAGGAGATGCTCCGGGCGATAGAGCGTGAGCTGAAAGCAAAGAAATATGACATCGTCGTCCTGGCGGCGGCTGTCAGTGACTTTAGGGTCAAAAATAAGGCGGAGACCAAGATAAAGAGTGACAAAGAGTTAACCCTTGAACTCGAGCCGACGCCGAAGATAATAGACCGCGTTAAGAAACTCCAGCCCGACGTCTTTCTCGTCGGCTTCAAGGCCGAGACGGGCCTCAGCGAGGAGGAGCTCATCAGCGCCGCAAGGAAGCAGATTGAGAGGGCCGGGAGCGACCTTGTGGTGGCCAACACCCTCAAAGCCTTCGGGAGCGACGAGAACGAGGTTCTGCTGGTCACCCGCGATTCCGTGAGGAAACTCCCCCAGATGAGCAAGAGGGAGCTCGCGGAGAGGATCTGGGACGAGGTAGTCCGCGAACTGGGCTGAGGGGAAAGCCTTTTTACCCCCAGCCACAACTCCCCAAAAAGGATCAGGGGTGATAGCATGGTGGCCTTCGATGAGCCACTTCCGTACATAGGGGTGACGCCGTTCCAGCTGGTGTCGGCGCTGATAATACTCGTCGTCGGCTATCTGGTGGCAAAAATATTGGTATCGCTCCTCAAGAGGAGCCTGAGAAAGACCAAGCTCCCGCCGCTCGTCGTCGAGTTCCTCGGCAGGTTCCTGGCCATACTGCTCTACGTGGTCGTTATAATAGTGGCCCTTGGGGCCGTTGGCATCTCGGTTTCCCCGCTGATACTCGGCCTGTCGGCTGTGATAGGCCTGATACTGGGCTTCGGCCTGCAGGATACCCTCACCAACCTCGCAGCGGGCGTATGGATAGCGGCCCTCAGGCCGATAGACCTCGATGAGGTCGTCGAGGTCTCGGGCCAGGTCGGGAAGGTTAATGGCATAGGCCTGATGAGCACCGAGCTGATGACCCCGGACAACAGGGTCATAACCATACCCAACAAGCTGGTCTGGGGAAGCATAATAGTGAACTACACGAGGATGCCGACGAGGAGGGTCGATGTGGACATAGGCGTTGCCTACGGCACGGACCTCGACAGGGCAATAAAGCTGGCCATGGATCTGATGAAGGGCCACCCCAAGGTCCTCGACGACCCCGAGCCGAGCGTCGTGATAACCGCCCTCGCGGACTCATCGATAAACCTCCAGCTGAGGGCCTGGGCGAAGACGGACGACTACTGGGACGTCAAGGGAGACCTCACCAAGGGTATCTACGAACTCTACACGAAGGAGGGCATCGAAATTCCGTTCCCGCAGCTCGACGTTCACATGAAGAACGAATGATTTTCGAAATCGCCGGAGATTTTCGATTTTTTGTAAACTCCGGCCCTCTTTAACCTTTCGTTTTAAACCAAAAGGTTCATATTCTTTCCGGCGCTATGTTCTCCGGTGATTCTCGTGAAGAAAATAGGAATAATAGGCGGAACCAGCCCGGAGGCGACGTGTTATTACTACAAAAAATACCTGGAGATAAGCAGGGAAAAGTTCGAGCCCTACGTCTTTCCCGAGCTGATAATCTACTCGATAAACTTTAAGGAGTTCATTCACAACCCGAACGGCTGGGAGGGGAGAAAGGAGATACTCATCAACGCGGCGAAGGCTCTTGAGAGGGCGGGGGCGGAGATAATATCGCTCTCGGCCAACACTCCCCACATAGTCTTTCCCGACGTTCAGAGAGCGATCAACGTCCCGATGGTGAGCATAATAGATGCCTTCATCGAGGAGATGAAGCGGAGGGGCGTTAGAAGGGTCCTCCTCCTTGGAACCAAGACGACGATGACTGCCGACTTCTACAAGAACGCCCTCCGCGAGGCCGGTTTCGAGGTCGTGACGCCGAGTGAAGAGGAGATGGACGAGCTGAACAGGATAATCACCGAGGAGCTGATGTTCGAGAACTTCACCAGCAGGGACTGGGTGATCGACCTCATCAACCGTTACATAGAAAAGGAGGGCATCGAAGGCGTCATCCTCGGCTGCACCGAGCTCCCGTTGATAGTGAAGCGGGGCGATGTAAAGGCCGAGGTCTTCGACACCGTCGAGATCCACATGAGGAAGCTCATCGAAGTGGCGAGCGAGTGATTTTTAAGCCCTTTTCTTCCCCTTCCTCTCGGTGGGGAAAGTGGAGATACGGGAATTCCAAGAGATGATCAGGGAGATTTACTTCCACAAGGATTCAAAGAGGGGAGTGGAGAGAACATTCCTCTGGTTCGTTGAGGAGGTCGGCGAGCTGAGCGAGGCGATAAGGAAGAAGGACAGGGAGGCGATGGAGGAGGAGTTCGCCGACGTTCTGGCCTGGCTCGCGAGTTTAGCTAATCTGCTCGGTGTTGATTTGGAGGAAGCGGCCAAGAAGAAGTATCCGGGAGTCTGCCCCTACTGCGGAAAGAAGCCGTGCGAGTGCGAGGAGAAGTGAACTACCTGTATACGTTTTCCCGCTTTCCAAATTTAACGATAAGAATAAGAAGCTCCTTTCGTCGAAGTTCATAAATTACTCTGTATTCACCCAAACGGACTCTAAATGTGTTCTTTCTCCCCTTAATCTTCTTGATGTCAAACTTCTCGGAGGGTATTGGGTTGAACCTAAGCTCTTCAATCAGCTCACCAAACTTTTTCTTTACGCCCTCGGGGGCATCTTTTAAATTTTTCACGACATTTCTGTGAAGAAGAACTTGGTATGTCATTCAACGCACCTCAGAGGCCGAGCTCTTTCTTTGCCTCTTCCCAGGGTATTCCCTTTTCCAGGGTCTCCCTGGAGAGATTTTCAAGCTCCTCAAGCTCTTCATCGCCGAGCTCCTCCTCGTCCAGCTCTTCCATTTTCAGCTTGAGGAGCTCCTTCTCTATCTCGTCCAGTTTTCTGCGCATGAGCTGAATGTCCCGAAGTATCAGGGAAATGTTCACACTCTCACCCATAATCCCACCGGACTTATCTAAGCTCCCACAAACTTAAACCTTACGTGCTTTTCGACCGCCATCTTAACGAAAAGACTTTTATACTTTCGAACGCACTATTCTATGCAGTAAACCGAGGTGATGTGCATGGATGTTTTAGAGTTCGCGGTTGAGAAGGCCCTCGAACTCGGCGCTTCCTACGCGGAGGCGAGGTTCGAGGAGAAGAACGGCACTTCTCTGGCGATGAAGAACGGCAACCCCGAAGGCCTTCAAGTACTCGCGGACAGGGGAATCGGTGTAAGGGTTCTCGTCGATGGGGGAATGGGCTTCGCCAGTACAAACGTCCTCACGAGGGAGAGCGTGGGCGAGGCCGTCAAAAAGGCCGTCAAGCTGGCCAGGGCGGCATCGAAGGTGAGGAACGAGCCGATTCGTTTTTCCGATGAGGACTTCCACCGCGTTTCCTACAAGGTCAAGATGAAGAAGGACTTCCGCGACGTTTCGCCGGAGGAGAAGCTCGAACTCCTCAAGAAAATCGAGGAGGAAGTCAAAGCCACCGGCGTGAACGTACCAATGCGCTACATCATGTACTCTGACCAGCTCTGGAAAAAGGAGGTACTGACCAGCGAAGGGGCCCACGTGAAGAGCAAAATCCCGCGCGTTTCGGTAACCTACAACCTCGTCGTCTTCGAGAACGGCCAGATGGAGCAGGCCCCCTTCGTCCAGAGGGCATTCTCCGGGGGATTGGAGCTCATCGAGAGGGACGAGCCCTGGAAGTGGGCTGTCAAGGACGTTCAGGCACTAGAGAGGCTCATTTACGAGGGGAAGAGGCCCCCAGAGGGGAAGATCGACCTGGTCATAAGCCCTGAAGTGGCGGGCATAGCCGTCCACGAGAGCGTCGGGCACCCCTACGAGGCCGACAGGATATTCGGAAGGGAAGCCGCTCAGGCCGGGGAGAGCTTCGTCAAGCCCGACATGCTCGGCGAGAGGATTGGAAGCGAGGTCGTTACGGTCATAGACGACCCGACGATACCGAACAGCTGGGGCTTCTACCTCTACGACGACGAGGGCGTCAAGGCGAGGCCAAGATATCTCATCAGGGAGGGAATCATCACCGAGTTCCTCACCAACAGGGAATATGCCTACAAGCTCGGCCAGCGCTCCAACGCCTCCGCGAGGGCGATAAACTACAACCGCGAGCCGATTGTGAGAATGGCCAACACCTACCTCGCGCCCGGTGATTACTCCTTCGAAGAGCTGATCGAGGACGTCAAGCTCGGCGTCTACATGGTCTCGTTCAACGAGTGGAACATCGACGACAGGCGTTACCAGCAGAGGTACATCGGAAGGGAGGCCTACCTAATCGAGAACGGCGAGCTGAAGCACCCGGTCAGGAGGCCGATCCTTGAGATAACCACCAGAGCTTTGTGGAGCAGCGTCGATGCCGTTGGCAAGGAGGTCGAGTTCTACCCCGGAACCTGTGGAAAGGGTGAACCCGGCCAAGGCGTCCCGGTCTGGATGGGTGGAGCGCACGCGAGGCTTCGCGAGGTACCGCTCAGGAGGCCGTGAGGTGGTGGAGATGTTTGAGCTTAACGAGTTCATACTGAAGAAGGCGGAGGAGCTGGGCTTCGGTGACGTCGTGGTTCTGGGTTATGAGACCGACCGCAGGCAGGTGCGCTTCGCCAACAACGAGATAACCGTCGCCAAGAACTGGCACGAGAGGAAGGTGGAGCTCTTCGTTGAGCTTGAGAAGAGAATAGCGAGCACCACCATAACCGAGCTGAGCGAAGAGAACATAGAGCGGACTTTGAAAACCCTGCTGGCAAACATGAAGGGAATGGCCCCGAAGGAGGACTACTACGGCATCGCCGAGGGCCCCTTTGAGTACAGGAACATCCCTGAGACCTTCGATAGGGCCATAGTCGAGCTGGACGAGCCGAACGACTACGTTGAAACCGCCATAAACACCGCCCTGAGCGAAGGGGCCAAACGCGTCGCCGGTGTTCTCTACACCGACCATGACAGGGTTTACCTGACCACGAGCAACGGAGTGGAAGCTTTCGACGAGGGCACGGGGATAGAGATAAGCGTTAGGGCTTTCGTGGGCGATCTTGAGAGCGGCCACGGGACGAACTCGGCTCGCGTCCTCAAGAGATTTGATCCCGAGAGCGCGGGCAGAAAGGCGGGGGAGATAGCTCACATGGCCAGAGACCCCGTCCAGGGACCGGAGGGAAGGTTCGACGTCATCTTTGACCCGCTGGCCTTTGCAAACCTCCTGAGCTACATGAGCTTCATGACCTCGGCTTACGCCGCAGAGGCCGGCTTCTCCTTCCTCGTGAACAAGCTCGGCCAGAGGGTGGCGAGCGAAATAGTCACCATTAAAGACGTCGGAAACCTGCCCAACGGCTACGGAACCAGGAAGTTCGACGACGAAGGAGTGCCTACGAGGGAAACGACGATAATCGAGAACGGAACCTTCAAGACTTTCCTGCTCAACACGAGCCTGGCGAGGAAGTACGGAACGGAAACTACTGCCAACGCAGGCTTGATAATGCCCCACGCCTGGAACATCGTCCTTGAGCCGGGGGACTACTCGAAGGCCGAACTCTTCAGCGAGGTTAAAAGGGGCATATACATCACCAACGTCTGGTACACCCGCTTCCAGAACTACGTAACCGGGGACTTTTCCACTATCCCGAGGGACGGCATCTTCCTCATTGAGAACGGCGAGCTGAGGCCGATAAGGAACATCCGCGTGAGCGACAACCTCCAGAGGATCCTTGAAGGAATCAAGGCCCTCGGAAAGGAGAGCCACCACGTCCACTGGTGGGAGGTCAGGACGCCGGTTTCGACGCCCTACGTTCTCGTTGAAGACGTCGGCATAACGAGGGCGACGAAGTGAGTCTTTCTTTCTATGCCTCTTTTTTACCTGTTAAGCTTGAGTCATACCTCAAACCTCAGGTAACCCCTGAGGGGGCCAGCGCTCAGAAACTTGAACAAACCTCCAACAACGAGAAAACCCAGCGCGAAGAGAAGTCTCGCCCTTGAAAGGCCGAGGGAGTCCGTTGCAAAGCCATAAACCACATAGAACGCAGAAGTTGCAAGGGCGAGAACCATGTTCCTCAGTGATATCACCGTCGCCCTCTTCTCGCTCGAAACCCTCTTCTGGAATTCGACCGAGAAGTTGAAGGTAAACGCAGAGGCTAGGAGCGATGCGGCAACTCCAAGGAGGACTATAATCAGGGGATTGGGGTAAAGAACCGAGAGAACGGTCGCCAGGGGTATGCCAACGGGGGCAAGTCCGTGAAGGAGGCGGCCGGCCCTCCCGCGGAGGGCGACCCCCATGTACCGGGGGACTGTTCTAACGAGCACCTCGACGAGTCCGAGTATTCCGAGAGTCCCCATTATCGTCGTGCCAAGGTAAGCTGCCAAGATGTCTCCCAGGTAGGGCTCGAAGAACTTCCTGAACTGCCCGAGGGCGAGCGTGACCGAGAGGAGGTAGGCGATGAGCCACGCGATTTCCGGCTTCCTGAGTTCACGCCACGAGCTCAGAAGGTGGAGGGTGTAGGAAAGTTCGGGTTTGGAAAAGCCCATCTCGGGTATGCTAAAGGCGAGGGGAATCAGGAACACCTGAAGGACGGCCGTAAGGGCTATGGCCACCTCGAAGCCAAAGAACTGGGCGATGAAGCCCCCGGCAACGGTTGTGGCAGAGCTGACTATCAGGGCAAGCTTTTGGATTGAGCGCCATATCTCCCTGAACTGCCCTTCCACGCCCTCAGCCCTGAGGTTGTCAAAGAGCCACGCCTGAATGCTCCCGCTGACAAAGGACGCCCCGAGGGTTCCTAGGAGTTCATGGAGCAGGAGAACCCAGAAGCTTCTCAGAAAGAGAAGAAGGGACGTTGAAAGCGGCATTATAATGAAACCAATCAGCACGCTGGTTTTTCTGCTCACCTTGTCCCCGATAACCCCCGTTGGAACCTCAAACAGAAAGAAACCCAGCCCGGCAACGGCCGTCGCGAGACCTATCTCGCCGTAGCTCAGGCCCCGTGAAAGGTAGTATATAACGGCTATGTTGCCCAGAAATCCGGCGTAGGTCAGGGCGAAGAGGAGCTTAAAGCGTCCAAGCCATTCCATTTCACCACCCGGGGATGGAAAGTTGGTCGTTGGAAAGATTTAAGGTTTTTGAATGACGCAACGGGCATAACACCCGGCGTCGGAGAACACAGAGTCACGTTACTTTCCAGAACCTCCGGGAGATTGCCCAAATCTGCGTAACAAGACGGAATGGCCGAGAAAACGCTTAAAAACTTCTTCATTCAAATGAAAGCGGGTGGTGAGGAGTGGAGGTCATCGAGAACTCCAGGTTGAATAAGTTCCACTACACGCTTTTGGCTATCCTCGGGACGGTTTGGGCGTTCATAGCGGTGAACACAATCTCAGCAGGCTTCGTCATAGCACTCCTCAAGAACGACCCGGCCTTTCAGGGCAGTTTGGCAAAGCTCGGCTCTCTCGGCTCGGCGGCCCTCTTCGGCATGCTCTTCGGCGCGTGGCTCTTCGGCTACCTCGCGGACAGGATTGGACGGAAGAAGACGCTTACCCTTGCAGTTGCCACTTTCTCTATCGGCTCGATAGTCAGCTCCTTCTCAGGAAACCTGGATCAGCTCATAGCCCTGCGCTTCATCGTCGGCCTCGGTCTCGGCGGCTCCCTGCCGGTTGCAAGCTCGTACTTCGCCGAGTTCATGCCGAAGTCGGTAAGGGGTGCCATGATCTCCATCTTGGAGAGCTTCTGGGCGATAGGCACGATAATAATCGGCGTCGTGGCCATTCTCGTCGGGGCCGACTGGAGGAGCATACTGCTCTTCGGCGGCGCGGTAATACTGCTCTTGCCCCTGCTCTTCACCCTCCCGGAGTCGCCCCGCTACCTGCTCATCAAGGGAAGGGTTAAAGAGGCCGAGGATACCATCAGGGAGATATTCGGGGTGAAGGTTAAACTTGAGAGGCCAGAGGAAGGAAAGAGAATCTCGGTCGGAAACCTCTGGAGGAAGTACGGAAGAACAACCCTCATGCTTACGATAGCCTGGTTCAGCATAGCGTTCGCCTACTACGGCTTCTTCATCTGGCTCCCGAGGTTCCTCTCCGCTACGCTTGGAATCACAGTCTTCAAGAGCTTCCAGTACTTCATCATCACGGCGATAGCTCAGCTGCCCGGCTACTGGAGTGCCGCTTACCTTCTCGAACGGATTGGGAGGAAGAAAACCCTATCCTACTACCTGCTGCTTTCAGGAATAGCCGGCGTCGGCTTCTACTTCGCGGCGAACTCCGGCAATGAAACAGCGATAATCGCGAGCGCTATAGCCTTCAGCTTCTTCAACCTCGGCGCTTGGGGTGCGATATACGCCTACACGCCGGAGCTTTACCCAACAGCCGTCAGGGGCACCGGAACAGGCTGGGCCGGGGCGATGGCGAGGATAGGCGGCGGAATAGCCCCGATACTGGCAGGGAAGGTGATGGAAGCCAGTGGGGCGGCGATGGCGGTTCTCATCATTGCGGCCATGGCAATAGCAGGGGCGCTCGACGTTCTGGCACTGGGAGAGGAAACCATGGGGAAGGAGCTTTCATGACTTTCCTTTTACCCAAATAGCCCCAGCGCTGGGAGGAGCGTTATCGCCATGCTCAAAAGCCCGCCGAGGATCAACGCCGGAACCGTCTGTCTCTTCTCTATCCCGAGCAGGTAAGCGGCCAAAGCCCCCGTCCATATGCCCGTCCCCGGGAGGGGTATCGCGACGAAGAGAGTCAGCCCGATGAAGCCCCACTTCTCCACGTAGGGGTGGGCCTTCTTCCTGACCCGCTCGACGTAGTAGAGGTAGAGGTGGGCTATTTTCCGGAGAAATGTTCCTTCAAGCCAGAGCATCAGCCTGTCTATGTAGGGGAGCAGAGCGGGGAGGACGAGCGAGAGGAGCAGAACGCCGAGGGAAGCGGCCAAAAGCGTTTCCCAGGGGGGATAGCCCATGCCGATGCCATAGACTATGGCATAGCGCCCCTCAAAGGTTGGAATCAGCGAGAGCAGGAAGACCTCAAGGAAACCGTTCATTCAAACCTCCCTCCGAGGAGTGATTTCAGCAGGAGGTAGAGCCAGGGGGCGAAAAGCAGGCTGAAGAGAACGTCGCCCAACCAGTGGACGTGGAGGAGGAGCCTGGTGAGGGCTATCCCGACAGCATAGGCCCAGAACAGGGGGGCGTACTTCCTCCAGCGATCCGAGCCGTAGGCCGCTATGATCGCGGCTCTAAAGGTGTGGCCGGAGGGAAAGGCGTAGCTTCCCACGCCAGAGCCGTAGGCGATGGGCCTCGGCTCGGCGAAGACGAGCTTGAGAGCGCCAACGGCGGCGAGGCCAACAACGATGGACAAGAGAAACGAGGCCGTTTTCAGGGAGGGCCTCCCTTTCTCCCTCCAGTCGAGATAGAGCACGAGGGCGGCGAAGGAGAAGAGAAAGAGGTCCCCTCCGAAGGCGGTTAGAAAGTTCATCAGGGGGGTGTCGATGAGGGGAAGACTTGAGTTGACCCGTTCGTTGATTCCGTAGAGTAAACCGGCCGCCTGGAGAACCAGAACGACAAGGACCCCTACCGTGAGCGCGGTGAATCTGGCGTCGAACTTAACCCCCTTCATAGCGTTTAAAGAAAGATGAAGCCGTAAAAAAGCTTTTCTCTCACTGACTCAGATTACCCCCGCCGCGTAGAGCGCGTGGTAGGTCTTGAGGAGCGCTCCCTGAACCCTCTTCGGCCCGAACGTTCTAACGGCCCTCCCGAGGCCCTCGTTGTAAATCCTGCGCATTATGAAGTCGGTCTCGCGGTTGAGGTTGAGCTTTTCCCTGTTTTCGAGGTAAAGGCGCGCTATCTCAGCCGGCTCGCGGTAGTTGAGACCCTTGAGCCACTTCAGAGGAATCCCGTCATCAAAGCGCTTGACCACCTCGAAGCCTATCACAGTGACCTCGTCGTCGCCGTGGAGCTCGCCGTAGATTTTGTTCAGCTCCCTGACGAGTTCCCTGACATCGGAGAAGCCGTCGAGCTTGGCATCTTCGTTGGTGAGTTCCTTAACTTTCTTTTTCTCGACCTTCGTTATCCTCACCTTGGCTATGGCGGTGTCGCTCGGCGTTATCACGAGGTAGATCTCGCTCCCCGGCTTCGCCTCGTAGTCGCCGTAGCGTATCGTGGTCACCTTGTCGCCGCGGAGGATCCTCGACTTGTATGAGCTGTCAATCAGCATGAACTTCCGAATCTGAACGCTCTTCCCCCTCATCGCTCAGTCCCCTCACTATTCTGGGCACTTCCTCGAGGCTGTCGATGGTAAAGTCCGCGTAGTCGATGTACTCAAGCTCCTTATCAGCGCGCTTCCCGTAGCGGAACCAAACTGTGTTCATTCCCACCTGCTTCGCCCCGTAGATGTCGGAGTAGAGCCTGTCGCCGACCATCACGGCCTCATCGGGTTCGACTCCCATCTTCTTCAGGGCCTTCTCGAATATCTTTCTGTGGGGCTTCTTGACGCCGAGGTAGTCGGATATGAACACCTCGTCGAAGTAGGCATCGAGCTCGAGGCGGAGGATCTTTTCCCACTGCTTTATGGGGTCGCCGTCGGTTATTATGCCCAGCCTGTAGCCAGACTTCTGAAGCTCCAGCAGAACCCTCCTGACGCCCTTCACAGTCCGCAGGTAGGCGAACTTGGTGTTGTGGTAGGCTATTACTCCAGCGGCTACCCACTTGGGGTTGCTGGGAAGGTCGAGGCGCCTGAGGAGGTAGTCGAAGTGCCTGTTAAAGTTGCTCCCGTACTCGCTTATCAGCTCGAGGAGCTCGCCGTAAGCCGTGTCGAAATCAACGGGAAGACCGTGGCGTATCATGTTCTCTATCGCGTTCCGCCTCGCCATCTCCGCCAGTCTGCTCGTGTCCACGAGCGTGTCGTCCAGGTCGAAGAACACGACCCTTATCATTCCCTCACCCCCCTGTGATTGGAGGGGGCACTATTTAACCCTTCTCCAAGTCGAGGAAAGGCCCTTTCCTCCCCCTGGCCTCCCTTCTGGCCCACCTCATGGCCCTGAAGTACTCGTCCTCAGCCAAAAGCTCGTTGAGCAGGTCCTCCAGCTTCCAGGTGAGCGAAGTTTCCGTCGTGGTGGCGAAGATGACCCTCCCGAGGTTGAGGGACTTAACGGATCGGATTACCTCCTTCAGCGTTTCGTTGTCGAGGCCGTGCATTATGAGGAACCTCATGAGGTGCCAGTAGCAGGAGCCGCTCAGCTTCTCGGCCTTTTCAACTATCTCACCCACCACCCAGTCGCGGCAGTACTCGGGAACCTCAAAGACCGGAACCGGAAGGGAATCTCTCAGCAGGCCGACTTCATCAGGGCCGAAGCCCACCAAAAGTACCTTCCCCTTCATCTTACCAGCTCCTTTATCCTTGGCATGAGCTTTTCCATAGCCTGTCCGGCAGGACAGCGCAGGAAGACGTCTGCAATCGGCGTTATCCCGCTCTCCTCGGGGTTGATTTCGATGACCTTCCCCCCTGTCTCCTTGACTATCTGAGGAACGTAGGCGGCAGGGTAAACCACCCCGCTCGTCCCTATGACGAGAACAAGATCAGCCCTCTCCGCGAGCTTGAAAGCTTCGTCAAGCGCCTTTCTTGGGAGCGGCTCGCCGAACCACACGACGTCGGGCCTCAGGAGAGAGCCGCAGCGCGGGCATCTCGGGAGTTCCTTCTCGGCCAGGAACTCCTCCAGTCTCCCACTCTCCTTCAGGTTCTCGCGGTAGGAGCAGGAGGTGCACCTAACGCGGAATATGTTGCCGTGGAGCTCGATGAGGTTTTTGGTTCCGGCCTCCCTGTGGAGGTCATCGACGTTCTGGGTGATGACGGCCTTCAGAATCCCTATCTCCTCAAGCTCCGCTAAGGCGTGGTGGGCGCTGTTCGGTCTGGCTTTCCTTATCAGGTTCATTCTCCACCTGTAGAACTCCCAGACGAGGTGAGGGTCCTTCTCAAAGGCCTCTGGCGTTGCCAGCTCCTCCGGGCGATGCTTTTTCCATAGCCCGTTGAAGCCTCTGAAGGTCGGCACCCCGCTTTCCGCGCTTATTCCGGCCCCGGTGAAGGCTATGGCGAACCTCGAACGGGCGAGAAGTTTTGCCGCCTCCTCTATCATGGTTGAATCTACTCGGCGCTCCTTAAAAATCCTGCCCAGGGCTTTGGTGCCTTGCGTTGCCGGCCGAATAATCTTTGAAATTACCTTCACATTTTCGTGCGAGGGTTTAAATTGTATTCATCGGAACATTGAGCGGTGAGGAAAAAATGCCCGTGAGCGATGGGGTTCCGCGTAAAAAGGTCACCACATCACACGGCCGCTACTACGCCGAGAGGCAGGCCCTGGCGAGGAGGAAAAAGCTCCGCAGAAAGGCCGCGCTCATACAGCTCATGAGGAAGAGGAAGTGCGCGGTCGCGCTGAGAACGACAACGATAAGGGTCGAGAAGGCCAGAATCTCAAAGAACGAAGCCCTGGCAATACTGGTCGGGACGCAGATAGGTGCCGGCGTTCTTGGCCTCCCCTACGCCGCCAGCAAGGTCGGCCTCGTCCCGGCCCTCGGCGTGCTGACCGGCGTTATGCTCCTCATGCTAGCGACGGCTTTCATAGTGTTAAGGTTCAGTGCCGAGATGAACGGGGCCCAGATGAGCACGATAGCCCAGAGAACCCTTGGAAAGGCCGGCGGTTGGCTAATGTACTTGAGCATCTTCATAATGAGCTTCGGGGCGATTTTAGCTTACATAGCGGGAATGGGGAGTGTCTTCGCGAGCCTCTTTGGAGTCAGCGACACCATCGGCGCGGCGGTGTTCTGGGTCCTCGCTTCCTTCGTTGTCTACCGCGGCCTCGAGGCGAGCGGAAGGACGGAGCTGATAATGAGCTACATCATGCTCGCCCTCTTCATAGGGGTCACCCTGATGCTCGTTCCCCACGCCGAGCTTGAGAACGGCCTCTACACAGACCTCGGGGGACTGCTCAGCATAACGGGCGTCGCCATCTTCGCCCTCGGCTGCCACACGATAATTCCGGACGTCTACAAGGAGCTGGGGAGCTACGAGGAAACGAAGAAGGTGCTCGTGCTGGCCTTCCTGATTCCAACCGCAATATACGCGGTCTTCATGGCGGCGTTCCTGCTGGTCTTCGGGAGGGAAACCCCAGAGATAGCGACCCAGGGGCTTGAGCTGCTCTACGGTCACCTCGGGAGGGTGATCGGAAACCTCATACCGCTCCTCGCGATAACCACGAGCTACATAGGCATAGCCCTCGCACAGCAGAGCAACACCGAGGAGTTCGTGAAGCTGAACAGAAAAGCCGCGTGGGCTTTGACGGTGATTCCCCCTGCCGCAGTGTACCTCGCAGGTGTCAGGAACTTCGCCGACGTTTTAGCTTTTGCAGGGGACACCGGCGACATGCTGGCGTTCATAGTGC
This sequence comes from Thermococcus sp. MV11, assembly GCF_012027285.1. Taxonomy (NCBI): domain Archaea; kingdom Methanobacteriati; phylum Methanobacteriota; class Thermococci; order Thermococcales; family Thermococcaceae; genus Thermococcus; species Thermococcus sp. MV11. The sequence continues at coordinate 325,247 of NZ_SNUD01000001.1, read as the reverse complement.
TGCCGATACTGATGTGGCTCGCGGCGAAGCTCCGCCGCTGAGCCCTCTCCTTTTTCAAAAGGGTCCACCACCGTTCCCTCTCCGTCACTGTGCTGCCCATTTCTGTACACGTGAACAAATGCGGTAAGATTTATATTTCCAGCGCTCAAATCCCCATCGAGGTGTTTCCCATGGCTGAAGGATACAGAGCATACCGCGACAGGGTTTTGAACTTTATTGAGGAGCACGAGAACTGGAGGAGCCACACGATAAACCTCATCGCGAGCGAGAACGTAACTTCTCCGACCGTCACCAGGGCGGTCGCGAGCGGCTTCATGCACAAGTACGCCGAGGGCTGGCCGAAGGCCCGCTACTACCAGGGGTGCAAGTACATTGACGAGGTCGAGCTGATTGGTGTTGAGCTCTTCACCAAGCTCTTCGGAAGCGACTTCGCCGATCTCAGGCCGATTTCCGGAACCAACGCCAACCAGGCGGTCTTCTTCGGCCTCACCCAGCCGGGAGACAAGGCAATAGTTCTTCACACCAGCCATGGAGGCCATATAAGCCACATGCCCTTCGGTGCCGCCGGAATGCGCGGCCTTGAGGTCCACACCTGGCCCTTCGACAACGAGGAGTTCAACATCGACGTTGACAAGGCCGAGAAGCTCATACGCGAGCTCGAGCCCAAGATAGTCGTCTTCGGCGGCTCGCTCTTCCCGTTCCCGCACCCGGTCAAGGAGCTCGCGCCGGTTGCGAAGGAGGTTGGAGCCTACGTCATGTACGACGGTGCCCACGTTCTTGGCCTCATAGCCGGCAAGCAGTTCCAGGACCCGCTCCGCGAGGGCGCTGACATAATCACCGCCTCCACCCACAAGACCTTCCCGGGACCGCAGGGCGGTGTCATCATCTACAGGCGCTTTGGAGAGACCGAGGAGATAGCCAAGCTCCAGTGGGCCATCTTCCCGGGAGTGCTCAGCAACCACCACCTCCACCACATGGCCGGAAAGACCCTCACCGCGGCCGAGATGCTAGAGTACGGTGAGAAGTACGCGGCCCAGGTCGTCAAGAACGCCAAGGCCCTGGCCGAGGCCCTGGCTGAGGAGGGCTTCAAGGTCATCGGTGAGGACAAGGGCTACACCGAGAGCCACCAGGTCATCGTTGACGTCAGCGACCTCCACGAGGCCGCTGGGGGCTGGGCGGCGCCACTCCTTGAGGAGGCCGGCATAATCCTCAACAAGAACCTCCTGCCCTGGGACCCGCTTGAGAAGGTCGAGAAGCCGAGCGGCCTGCGCATAGGTGTCCAGGAGATGACGAGGGTCGGAATGATGGAGGACGACATGAAGGAGATAGCGCACTTCATCAAGCGCGTCCTCATCGACAGGGAAGATCCGAAGAAGGTCGAGCGCGACGTCTTCTACTTCAGGCAGAACTTCCAGAAGGTCTACTACTCCTTCGACTACGGGCTCCCGCTCAGGGAGTGATCTTTTCTTTTCTCACTTCAACTCCGCTTGAAGCGTTGGCAACCGTTAAAAGCTCCTCAGCGTACCTTTTCCAGGTGATGCCGTGTGAGGAAGGTTCTCCCGGTCCTGCTGGTAGTCCTGCTGATTCCCCTCGGGTACTACATAGCCTCGAGCGGTGAAAGCGGGAGTGATGGAGCGCAAAACCTCCCGAACGGTGAAGGAATCGTTCTGAAGCTCGACAAGAGCAGCTACACCCCCAGCGACGTGATGACCCTCACGGTCATCAACAACGCCAACACTAACGCCACCACGAGCTACCACTTCAGCCTCTACCGCCTGGAGAACGACGAGTGGAAGGAAGTCCCGGTCGATTTGATGTTCATCGAAGTGGCTGTCGTGATAAAGCCCGGAGAGAAGTGGGAGCAGCGGGTCAAGCTCTCGGACCTGGGCCTCGAACCGGGTCATTACAGGGTAGTCAAGACGGTCATATTGGAAAACGTGACCGTCAAGGCCGGGGCTGAGTTCGACGTCGTCTCCGGCTGACCTGGCAAAACTTTTTATTCTCCTCCCACATACCCAACCCCCGGCTAAAGGGGGGAGAAAGATGAAGTTCTGTCCGAAGTGCGGCAACTTAATGCTCCCTGACAGGAAGAGGAAGGTCTGGGTCTGCCGCTCGTGTGGCCACGAGGAACCCTTTGACGAGCAGAAGGACCGGGAGAAGACCAGAATAACCCAGAAGGTCGAGCACAAACCCGACGAGGGAATCATAGTGGTCGAGCAGGACGTCAAGACCCTGCCGACGACCAAGGTCACCTGCCCGAAGTGCGGCAACGACACGGCCTACTGGTGGGAGATGCAGACGAGGGCCGGGGACGAGCCGAGCACGATATTCTACAAGTGCACCAAGTGCGGCCACGTCTGGAGGGCCTACGAGTGAGCGGGAAGGAGCTTGAGCGTGAGACCCTCAGGAAGCTCGCGGAAAAGGCCCTGAAGGAACTTGAGGAGGCCTACAGAAGGATACCCGACACCGACAACGGAAAAGCTTATTTATTCCGCGGAAAAGAGAGGGTTAGGCTGATGCTCAACATATTAAAGGAGGGGTAAAGATGCCGTTCGAGATAGTTTTTGACGGTGCCAAGGACTTTGCCGATCTTATAGCCACCGCGAGCAACCTTATCGACGAGGCGGCTTTCAAGATAACCGAGGAAGGTATAAGCATGCGCGCGATGGACCCGAGCAGGGTCGTTCTCATCGACCTAAATCTCCCGGAGAGCATCTTCTCCAAGTACGAGGTGGAGGAAGAGGAAACTATAGGAATCAACATGGACCACTTCAAGAAGATACTCAAGCGTGGCAAGAACAAGGACACGCTCATTCTCAGGAAGGGCGACGAGAACTTCCTTGAGATTACCTTCGAGGGAACGGCAAAGAGAACCTTCAAGCTCCCGCTTATCGAGGTTGAGGAGCTCGAGCTCGACCTTCCGGAGCTTCCCTTCACCGCCAAGGTCGTCGTCCTCGGAGAGGTTCTCAAGGAGGCCGTCAAGGACGCTTCCCTCGTCAGCGATGCCATAAAGTTCATAGCCACCGAGAACGAGTTCGTTATGAAGGCCGAGGGCGAAACCAACGAGGTCGAGATTAAGCTCACCCTTGAGGACGAAGGCTTGCTCGACCTTGAGGTTGAGGAGGAAACCAAGAGCGCCTACGGAATCAGCTACCTTGCGGACATGATAAAGGGCATCGGCAAAGCCGATGAGGTTATAATCCGCTTCGGCAACGAGATGCCCCTCCAGATGGAGTACCCGATAAGGGACGAGGGCAGGCTGATATTCCTCCTCGCTCCGCGCGTCGAGGACTGATTTCTTTTCCTTTTCTCTGAGGTGGTGGCATGGACATCGTCAAGCTCAGGGAACTGCTGGAGGCCGAGCTTTCATCTCCGGACCTCACGGAGCTGGACGAGGAGTTCTACCGCGAGTTCGACAGCCTGATAAAGGCCCTCAAGCTAAGCGCCGAGAGCTCCAGGGAGAGAGGTGAAGACATAGAGGAGAAGCTTTACTTGGCCCAGCTCAAAATCGCCGAGGAGCTGATGCGCGAGATTATCAAAATCAGGCTCCATAAAATCGTTGATCTGGCGGTCGAGGGAATCCCTGGCGAGCTGACGTCCGAAGAGCGGAAGGTGTTCGCGGTTCTCAGGGCCTTCGTCGAGCGCGAGGAGGTGCCGGGGGAGGTTCCGGAGGGACAGGCAGAGGTTCCGGTTGAGACGGCGGAACGTGGGCTTCCGCAGAAGAGGGTTCCAGGTGAGGCCTACATCATCAAGCTCGACCTGCCCAGAATACTCGACCCCGAGATGCGGGAGCACGGTCCCTTCAAGGCCGGCGACCTGGTGGTGCTCCCCAGGAGCATCGGCAGGGTTCTCGTCGAGAGGGACGCGGCGGAGAGGATAAAAATCGCCCCGTGATGAAGATGCCCTTCTCTGCCTGCATGCGGGACTGCTACGACACCTGTTCGATGGTGAGCGAGCTGAGGGACGGTAGGCTCATGGTTAGGGGCAACCCGGAGCACCCCGTAACGGCCGGCTTCCTCTGCCCCAAGGGCGCGCTTCTCCCCAAATGGTTTCACGCGGAGGACAGGCTCAAAGTTCCGCTCATCAGAACCGGGGAGCGCGGGAGCGGAGAGTTTAGAGAGGTTGGCTGGGAGGAAGCCATAAAACTGGTGGCGGAAAAGTTAAGGGAGACCCTAGGTGAACACGGAAGCGAGAGCGTTCTCGTTTACCAGTACGCTGGCGATAGGGGCGTTGTTAACTACGCCTTCCCGCTCAGGCTCTTCCACTACCTGAACGCCTCGACCCTCGACTATGGAATCTGCGATAGAGCTGGGCAAGAAGCACTTAAGGACGTCTATGGAACCGCCGTTGGGCTCGACCCGGAGGAACTCAAAAACCAGAGGCTAATCGTTTACTGGGGGATAAACGCCTTCTGGACGAACCTGCACGGCTTTATGCTGGCGAAGCGGCACGGACTTGAAATCTGGACGGTCGATGTTGTGAGAACCGAAACCGCCAGGCGCTCACACAGGTTTTATCAAATAAAGCCAGACACAGATGTTCTCTTTGCCCTCGCGGTTGCGAAGGTCATCATCGAGGAGGGGCTTTACGACAAAGCCTTCGTCCACGAGAACGTTTACGGCTTTGAAGAACTCAATGATTATGTAAAAACACTATCGCTTGATTATGTAAGCAGAGAAACGGGACTGGACGTTGAAACGATCGAGACCTTCGCGAGGGAATTTGCCGAGAAGAGGGGCGTAATTCACATCGGCTACGGCTTCCAGCGCTCCCTGGCTGGAGGAGAGGCCGTGAGGGCGATAGCCCTCCTTCCAGCCCTGGTCGGTCACCGCTTTGGCTTCATCTACGACATGAAGACGATAGACAAAAGCTACGCTGAAGGAAAATTCCTCAGAACGAAACCCGCCAGGAGAATCCCCCAGATGAAGCTGGCCGAGTACATCGAGCGGGGAGAGATTAAGTTCCTCTACGTCTACAACTCCAACCCCCTCACGAGCCTGCCGAACCAGAACAGGCTGAGAAGGGCCTTGATGGAGAACGACGTCTTCGTGGTTACGCATGATATATTCTTGACTGACACGGCCCTCTACTCCGACGTCGTTCTTCCGGCAAACACGTTCTTCGAGCGCCTCGATATAGCGGACAGCTACTACCACCGCTACGTGGCCCTAAATGAACCGGTTGCGAGGCTTCACGGGAAGAGCAACAGCGAGGTGACGAGGCTTCTGGCGAGGGCGCTGGACATTAAAAATCCCTACCTGTATGAGAGCGACGAGGAAGTCATTAGAAAAGTCCTCGAAATTAACGGCCTGAGCTGGGAGGAGCTGAAGGCTAAGGGTTTCGTCAAAGTTCCAGAGAGGCCGAGGAAGTGGAAAACACCGAGCGGGAAGATCGAGTTCTACTCCCAGAGAGCGATGGAGAGGGGCTTAAACCCCTTCCCCGAGTACAGGAAGTTCGAAGGAAAGTATCCGCTCAGGCTTCTCACGCCAACCTACCGAATGACGATAACGAGCCAGTACCACAACACCTACAACATGATTGACCCGAACCTCTACATCAACCCGGCCGACGCAAAGGAGAGGGGAATAGGCGACGGTGACACTGTCGAGGTCTTCAACGACTACGGCAGGATAAAAACGACGGCAAGGCTCAGCGGGGACGTTCCACCAAAGGTGGTCCTGCTCTACAAAGCATTCTGGGTAAAGCTTCTCGGCTGGAACGCCAATTTCCTGACGGCCGATGACACCGTAGAAAAGTACGGAAACGGCTCGGCGTATCATTCAACCTGGGTCGATGTCAGGAAGGTTTGAGGCAAAAATAGATTTTTTCTTCGAGATTTTTGACAAATGCTGTTAGGTCTGTTTTTCAGAGTGACAACCAATGAAGGGCATTCTTTGCAGTCCTAACGCGGGCCTCTTAAGCTGTATGGATATTCGACAAAAAATTGCCCGTTAGACGAACCGAAAGGTTTATATATTCGAACCGATGAGGTTTATAGTGAAGACGACACACAAAAAGGAAGAGGTGATGTAAGATGGTCGTCATAGGAGAAAAGTTCCCAGAGGTTGAGGTCAAGACCACCCACGGAGTGATAAAGCTCCCGGACTACTTCGCCGAGAAGGGCAAGTGGTTCATACTCTTCAGCCACCCGGCTGACTTCACCCCGGTCTGCACCACCGAGTTCTACGCGATGCAGAAGCGCGTTGAGGAGTTCAGGAAGCTCGGCGTCGAGCCCATCGGGCTCAGCGTTGATCAGGTCTTCAGCCACCTCAAGTGGATGGAGTGGATAAAGGAGAACCTCGGAGAGGAGATAACCTTCCCGGTCATAGCGGACGACCGCGGTGACCTCGCCGAGGCCCTCGGCATGATCCCGAGCGGCGCCACCATTACAGCGAGGGCGGTCTTCGTCGTCGACGACAAGGGCGTCATAAGGGCCATCGTCTACTACCCGGCCGAGGTCGGCAGGGACTGGGACGAGATACTCAGGCTCGTCAAGGCCCTCAAGACCAGCGACGAGAAGGGCGTTGCCCTGCCGCACAAGTGGCCCAACAACGAGCTCATCGGCGACCGCGCCATCGTTCCGCCCGCGGCCAGCGTTGAGGAGATCAAGGCCAGGGAAGAGGCCAAGGCCAAGGGCGAGATCGAGTGCTACGACTGGTGGTTCTGCCACAAGAAGATTTGAAGGGCTTTTGCCCTTCGTTTTCTGTTCTCTGTTTTGGATTCTATTCCGTCACGTTTAAATGTGTCTTTGTAGCTGTTTACAATTAATAAAGGTTATGCCATTTAAACTGAAACAATTTTAGTTCGGCACAACATGAAAAATTTATAAAAACTTCTGTCAATAGAAATATTTGGGCGGTGTCATGAAAAAACTTTTCGTATTGCTGTCCATAGTTCTACTATTGGGAGGTGCTGTCTCAGGGGCAGCAGTGTACAACATCCCCATAGACTCCAGGGAGTATCTTGGAGCAAAAGTTGAATACAAGCGGAGCTTCATATTCGGCCCCAGCTTTGAGATTGGGCTTCCAGAGAAGGGATATGGAATAGTTACAGCGTCCCTTTTGCTCCCCAACGGCTCTCTGATGGAGCTCGGGATCTTCTCAGGGCAGGATAAGATAAGAATAAACTACGGCCAGCTCACCAAAGCAATGAAACTCTGGGCCTCCCACCTGAAGGACGCCAAGCTTGAGCCCGGCGCGGTATCTCCTTCTCTGCTACTTGTAGGTACCCTCAGAGATGAAAACGATAACGTGAGATACTTTATAAAAGCGGTACCAATCAATGTGAAAAAAGTGCTCGACAAGAGGAGCATTCAGGTAAAACTACCCAGAGGAAGCTCCAAAACCCTTTACAACAGAGCCCGGATAGAGGATAAGCTCAAATCCATAAAACCTCAAAAGATTAAGAGCAAGGACATTCCAGCAACCACCGAAAACTGGCCACCAAACTTTGACCATGACCAGTGCTATTGGAAGTGTGATCCATGGACGGGATCCTGCTACCAGGTCTGCCTTGTATGGAAATTAGAGCAGGTCCTAGTCTCAAAGTCTAACACGGTCATACCACTCGCCGCGTTCCAAGTTACTGGAGATACCAATGCGATAAACGCGGTCACTATTACAGCAACGTACAAACAAAAAACTACTCAAAGTCTAGAACTTGTCTTTTCTGCCGCTGCCGCTGTAGAAAGGGGAGGTAGTGCTTCTTCCATGGAAGCGGAGATAATAGGGTTCTCACACACGACTAATACAAGATACCTGAATATTCCCGAATCATACGTCCGGATCTGGGGATCAAGAATTGCCAGCCCCTCTGTGATAGGAGCGGGAATTAGAGGCACTGTCATACTGGCAAAATACAGACTCTACTGGTGGGACGGTCTTGTTTACCAAAAGCTTGATGACGTTGCATATGTAATTCTTGGAAAGCCAGACGAAGGAGATATGACTCTCCAAGGATTCGTAGAGAGCGGCTGGCCGAGTCAGTATGGTGGTGTAATAAGAAAAACAATGTGGTTTGTCCATGAGTACTGGGAACCATCGACTTACGAAAAGGGTCAGGGAGGATTAGTCAAATCCGACATAAATTTTGTGTCCTCAACCGATACAGTTCCCCTCTTCTCGGCATCAGCGGTGGCACTTGGAACTCTCAGCTACAACAACCTTGAAATTGCACCCTTTGTGATGGCAATAGGAGTGGGGTTCAATACGGACAGCACACAGTTCTCGCTGATCCACCTTGACTTGCAGCTAAAAGAGGAGTATAAGAACCAGTACGTGGACGGAACGTTCTATTCAAGTAAAGTTAAGTTCCAATACAACGGTAACGAGTACAGTCTGGCGGGTATGTACGGAAACATCTATATCCACAGCAACGGAAGCTTGCCCCCATGCGATCCAAGAACAGGAATATGTCCAACTTCCAACAATTTGGGAAGACAATGATTCCCATTTATTTCTCCTTTTTCCCATAATGTTCAAAATGCTTCGTACAAAAGTGGTTCTGCCACAAGAAGCTCGAGTGAGCTTCTTCCCCCAATTTCGTTTCTCTTCTTACGCTCCACGGAACCAAACCACAAGGAAGGAACCCGTCATCGCCATTGCGTAGGCCACCGGCTTCAATGTCAGACAGCTCCCTTCAGGCACCTTTGAAAGTTCCGATGCAAATACGACGCTTATGAAAGTCAGGTATATCCCAATCCGAAACAGTGCTTTGTTCGCATTGAGTCCGCTCTTTGCCCCAAGCCCCGCGAGATAAGCGATCAACACCACCAAAGTTAATGAAATCCATTTGCTGATTCTTCCCATTGCTTCATAACAGTCGGGAACGTTGCACGTTGCTGTAAAACCGTGCGGATCTATCCACGTGCCATTAGAGGGACATTGCTTTGGTTCCTGGGAATAGGCAAGTGTGATCAGACCTGAAAAAAAGATAGTGAGAATCAGAAGTTCGATAATTTTCTCTTAAATGTCTGCATACCCCTCCCCCCAGCACTGATCGATAACAACAATGCTCTGGAAGTTCCCCGTCTAACCCTTGGCAGTATTCTCTTTATATGACTTTCCCGTAGTATTCCGTTATTCCAGCAGTAGTTTTGCTGGCTGTTTAAATCAAAAACCGAAGTAAACAAGTGAACATGAACGCTCCCTGGGCCTCAAAGTACCCTTCTCCTGAAGAGTACCACCAGCGGGACCAGCCAGGCCAGATGCACGAGCACCGCCATCGGGAAATCGCTGTAGTCGTTTAGGGCTATGCCCTCGAAGACTCTGTACCGCCAGTACGTCGGGAGAAAGGCGTGAGCTTGCTCCAGTCCGTTGAGGGGAAACACCAATTTTTCCGTAGTAGTCCTTCCCCCATTCGCGCAGGTCTTTCCCGAAGACCTTCATAGTCCCATGATAGTCCTTTATTATCTTCACAAGAATCTTGACAGTCGTGGTCTTCCCAGCCCCGTTAGGACCGAGGAACCCGTAGATTTCCCCCTCCTCAACCTCAAAGCTCAGGTTCTCAACGCCGCGCGTTTCACCGTAGTACTTCTTAACGTTCTCAACCTCTATGACGGGCATGCTTTCACCGGCTGAAGACCACGCGTCCATAGTTATGGTATCCATCACAGTAGACCGACCTCCTTCCGGCTAAGGGCAGGGCTTGAAGAGAAAAATGAAAGCCTCAGCTTCCCGCGCACTCAATGAAGGCATTCCACATCTCAAACGGCCCGAAGAGACAGCTCATGTAGCACTCACAGTTGAAGTCCACATCGGCGCATTCGAGGGCACTGCAGATGGTGCCGGGATCACCGGGGTCAATGCCATCCAGGGGGGAGAGGCAGGAATGTATATCCCCCCATCCGGGCGTAGGGAGACTATCCCTAAGGCCATCCGCGTAGCTGTTTACTCCGCCATCGCCAACAACCGAGTTCGTTTCCGGAAGCGGGGGCCAGGGGAGAGGGCAATCGAAGCGCTCTATCGCCGCCCAGACGAGGTGGAAGTAGTAGTTGAAGACGACGGCCGGTCCAAAGTCCTTGCTCTCCAGACAGCATAGCCTGCAGGATTCGCCCTCAACAACGCCCACCATTGCTGCCTTAAGCCTGCAGAGGTCGCACTGCTGGAAGTTTTCATCCTGAATCTCGGAGGAGGCCTTTGACATGGGTCCGACGGGATAGGTTCCAGGGTGCATGGAGGTAAGAGCGGCGCTTCCAATCGATGCCGAAAAGCCCGAGTAACCGGGACCGTTGCGGAGGAGTGCGTTCACCCCGGGGAAGAAGGGGACAGTCATGTCCCTGTCCTCCGCCATGGCTATCTCAAACCTGGTCTCGACGCCCCCGGATTGAAGCCTAACTTCGTGAAGCCCGTAATCAACGGGAATCTCAATCCTGCCCCTTTTGTCGGTTTTTCCAGCCTCCTCCCCGTCAAGAACAACAGTCACGTTGGCGGCGTAAAATCCGGGAGGCGTGACAACCGTCAGCGACAGGCGGAGTGGTTTTTCTCCCTCGGAACCCTCGGGCGGCGTCGGAGCCGTGAGGTAAAGTGCGAGCAGGATCAGGGCAATTGCCACCATCGCATAGCCCTTTCTCTCCTTTCTCAGGAGGAGCATCACACCAGCCGCCCCGAGCGGAAGGGCAAGTATCAGCAACGCGGCCCCCCAGGGGACTGATCCTTCCCCTTCCACGGCCGGTGTTCCTGTTTCGGAGGTGTTTTCAACGAAGAATGAGAAGTAGCCCCTGCCGTCTGTCCACACTGTTTTTCCGGACACGTTTACAGGCGCCCCCGGAACGCTGACCATCCCATAGATGACCGTTCCGCCATCAACCTTTACCGACCGGCTCCAGAGAACTTCAGGCCTTAAATCACTCACGACGGTAGTTGTGTTCAGGTAAACATCCTCACCATCGAAGTAGACCGCGGTGAGGTTGTATCTCCCCTCAAGAAAGGTTGCGTTCCATGTTATCCTGTTCCCCCACCTCACAAGCTTCTCGTTGACGTAAAGAAAAACCGGGCCGGTGAACAGTTCCTCCGGAGTTACCCATGCCATCACGGTACCGTTTTCGTAAAGAATATGAACTTTTGGCCGAAGTTCCTCCACTAGAACCAGCACACCTCCCGAGCCAACGTAACCACCGCCAAAATCATGGGTGATGTCGATTTCATAGAAGGCGATTCCGTCAAGGTCTTCCCTGCGAACGTCCACGTATTCCGGAGCTATTTCCAGCTCCTCCCGGGTGAGGTTCTCGGTGCGGGTGGGAGGTCCAAGGAACTTCTCGTCGAAGGTATACTCTTCAGGCTTCAGAACGGCCTCGAACGTCCACACTACGCTTGAAGCGTTTATCAGGGTCAGAAAACCCATTGAATCCATCAGGAGGAGTTTATTTCCAAAAGCCTTCACGTGTAGGGGCCTCTCACCGAGCTCCAAGAAGAAGAAGCTGCCGTTTTCAGAGGAGAACCGCACCAGCCCCACCGCTTCACCGTCCATTACAGCCGCGTAGAGAAAGCCGTCGTGGGCAAGGACGATACCATCGGGTATGAGCTTCGAGTAGTTGGCCGGAAACATCCACAGGAGGAAGGTCCCATTTTTCGGGTGAAGAAGGCCGATGGTCCCGTGGGGCCTCTCCTTTAGCTCGGCGGTAAAGTATACCCCCTCGGTGGTTGCATAAGTGTCGTAGACCTTCACTATTCCGGCGGAAGAAAGGTCGTAGAAAGTGAGGAGGTTCCCTTCAAGAAAGCCTATCCCGCCGCTTTCGTTCACGCTTCCAGCGTAATAGGCGCTTCCCTTCACGGCAAAGACGTGGATGAACGAAACCCTTCCGTAGTCCCAGATGTAGAGGACGTTTTTGCCCGGATCGAGAACTGCCGGCGGGCCCAAGTCTGCCGAAATGTAGACCCTATCGCTCACGGACATGCCGTTTGGAGGAAAAGGGAGCCTCCAGAATATGAAGTGCGTTTCGTTGGTTTTCAGGCCAATTCTACCGCTGTAATCAGTGAAATAAAGCCCATCCGGAGAGAGTCTCGGGTGGAGTATTGAGCCCCCCGCGTGCCACACGGCAACCTTCGAAGAGGACGCAATCGGCAGGGAAAATATCACCAGAAGGAGCACCCAGAGAAAGGCTTTCCTGCTGGCGGACATATTCTCACCATCCCGCATTTAAGACCTTTGGATTTTGAAGTTTATATGGGTTTTTATTCAACTTTTGTCAATCCTGGGACCAAAGTAAGTTTACCTGTACCAACAAAGACCACCAAAAGCCTAATGTATGAAAAAGGCATCAGAAGTTGCGGTGGTAGAAATGAGGATTGCCCTTCCGGCCCCAAAGCGCAGGGGGGAGATAAGCCTCGAAGAGGCGATAGACCTTAGGAAGAGTGTAAGACTCTACACCGACGAGCCGCTGACCCTTGAGGAGGTTTCACAGATCCTTTGGGCGGCATACGGGATTAACAGGTGGGGGAGGAGGACCTATCCGAGTGCAGGCGCCTGCTATCCATTCGAGGTTTACGTGGTTGCAGAGAACGTCCACGGCCTGGCCCCGGGCATATACCACTACCACGAGGAGGACCATTCGCTGGAGCTGATCAAAAGGGGACACTTCGGAAAGACTCTCGCGGAAGCCTGCCTAAACCAGCGGTGCGTTGCCACCGCGCCGGTGAACGTAGTCATCGTCACCCACTACGAGAGAACCACGAGGCGGTACGGCGAGAGGGGAATAAGGTACGTCCACATCGATGCCGGCCACATGGGTCAGAACATTTACCTTCAGGCAACGGCCCTCGGCCTCGGCACCGTTGTGGTTGGTGCCTTCAGGGATGAGGAGGTAAAAAGGGCAATGAACGTGCCCGGAGAACCGCTCTACGTCTTCCCCCTTGGCGTCCCCGGAGAGTAGTCAGAGCCTCCTGAGCTCCTCAAACCTTATGAGAACCTCCTCCTTTCTCCTTATGAGGTTCTGCCTCCCAGCCTCTTTTCCGTCCTTAAGGTAAATCAGCGTCGGGACGTTGAGGACATCGAAGCGGTTCACAAGGTCGTTCCATTCCTCGGCGTTGATGTGAACGATCTTTATCTCGGGAAATTCCCTGCCGAGATCCACCATGAAGCTTTCGACTATCCTGCAAGGCGGACAGCCCGGAATGGAAAACCACAGGACGGTTTTTCCAGACTCAAACTCAAACTTTCCGTCGTATTCGACTATCATATCCGCACCTCCGGGAAATAAAAATGGTTGTCAGATCCTAGCCCTCTTGAGCAGGAGCGAGTTTGTGACGACGCTGACGCTGCTTATGCTCATCGCTCCGGCCGCCCACTCCGGCTGGAACTCCACGCCGAATAGCACGAAGGCAAGCCCCGCCGCGAAGGGAATCAGCATCGTGTTGTAGAACATTGCCCAGAAGATGTTCTGCTTTATCTTCGCCAGCGTCTTCTGGCTCAGCTTTATTGCCTTGACCACGTCCCTTGGGTCGTTCTTTATGAGAACCATGTCCCCGCTCTCCATCGCTATGTCCGTCGCGTTGCCGACAGCGATCCCAACGTCCGCCTGTGCCAGGGCCGGAGCGTCGTTTATTCCGTCGCCAACGAAGATAACGACTTCACCCTTCTCCTGGAGCTTTTTGACCTCATCCGCCTTGTCCCCGGGCAGAACCTCGGCGAGGACGTGGTCTACCTTGAGCCGCCTTGCTATCGCGTTTGCAGTTCTCCTGTTGTCACCGGTTATCATGCCGACCTTCTTGCCCATCCTGTGGAGCTCCTCGATGGCTTCTTTTGCTCCTTCCTTTATCGTGTCGGCTATGCCTATTACTCCCACTATTCTGCCGTCTATGGCGACGGTTATGGCAGTCTTCGCCTCGTCCTCAAGTCTGTGGAGTGTTTCCTCAACCTCATTCACAGAGTAACCGTTCTCCACCATGAGCTTCCTGTTGCCTGCCAAGATCTCCCTTCCATCCACGACTGCTCTAACACCTTTGCCGGTTATTGCCTCGAACTCCCCCGGCTCCTCAAGCTCAAGGCCGAGTTCCTGGGCCTTCCTCACGATAGCATCTCCAAGCGGGTGTTCAGAGCGCTTCTCCGCCGAGGCAACGAGCTTTATGAGCTCCTTCTCATCCATGCCAAAGGATATAACATCAGTAACCTCGGGCTTCCCCTTTGTGAGCGTTCCTGTCTTGTCGAAGAGCACAACCGTCGCCTTCCTTGCTATCTCAAGCACTTCACCGTTCTTGATGAGTATTCCCATCTCTGCACCTTTGCCCATTCCAACCGTCAATGCTGTTGGTGTTGCAAGGCCGAAGGCACAGGGGCAGGCTATAACGAGGACGCTGAGGAGGGTTGTAAAGGCAAAAAGCAGGGGTTCGCCCGCTACAAAGTACCAGTATGCAAAGGACAGGAGTGCTATAGTGAGAACCGTGGGTATGAAGTATGCAACTATTGTATCCGCCAGCCTCTGTATCGGCGGCTTTGTATTCTGAGCTTCTTCCACGAGTCTAATTATCTGGGCCAGAACGGTGTCTCTTCCGACGCGCCTCGCCTCTATCCTGAGCACGGAGTTCTTGTTTATGGTGCCCCCGATAACCTCATCCCCGGGTTTCTTGAGGTTGGGAACGGGTTCGCCAGTTATCATTGACTCGTCAACGTAGCTCTCGCCCTCGAGCACAATACCATCGACGGGAATCCTCTCACCGGGCTTCACTATCACGACGTCCCCGACCCTGACCTCACTTATCGGAACCTCAATCTCCTCGCCGTTCCTTAGCACTGTTGCCTTCTTCGCCTGAAGACCCATGAGCTTTTTGATGGCCTCGCTGGTTCTTCCCTTGGCCCTCGTTTCAAGGTACCTGCCAAGCAGAAGGAAGGCCATCAGCAGGACGCTGGCCTCGTAGAAGTTGAAGTCCTCCGGAATGACCTCTACCGTTGCGAGGACGCTCGCCAGGTAGGCCGAACCTATGCCGAGGGAGTACATGACCTCCATGTTAAGACTCTTATGTCTCAGGGAGGCATATGCCTTACCGAATATCCCTCTTCCAGCGTAGACTATCGCGATGGTGGATAGAATGAACTGGAGGGGCATGAGGTACGGGATTTCAAAGCCGAAGCGCTCGGCCTGCATAGAGGCGAAGAGGGCTATTCCAATACCCCACGCGACGGCGAGCTTTCTCTTCATGTCGCGAAGGTGCCTCTCCCTTAGTTCTCTCTCGAGATCGCGGGTCTCCTCCCCCTCAACCCCTATGAACTGGTAGCCCACGTCCTCGATGGTCTTCCTGATGTCTTCAATGGTCACGAGGCTTGGATCGTAGCTTACCCTCGCAGTTTCAGTGCCAAGGTTTACGCTCGCCTCCAAAACACCGGGAAGGTCTTTCAACGCCTCCTCTATCGTCTTAACACACATTGCGCAGGTCATCCCGCCTATCTTTATTACAGCATCCCTTCTCTCCCTGATCACCTCATATCCCAGATCTTCGATGGTAGTTATAATCCTGTTAAGCCCGACTTCTGACTCATCGAATTTAACGTGGACGCTCTCTGAATTCAGGTTTGCAGTTGCCTCCTTCACCCCTGGAAGCTCCATCAGGGCAGTCTCTATGGTTTTAACACACATTGCGCAGGTCATACCATTTACCTTGAGCACAAGCTCCATTTTTCTCACCCTGTTACTTACTATGCATGCCAGCTTATGGGGATTATTTTTTACAATCTGAAAAGTAGAGGCGGAGAATTTTTATAGTTCGAAGATTAGATTTGAACGGTGGAACGTCATGAAGATAGACGACCTTGATTTGAAGCTCATTCACCTGCTGATGGACAATTCCCGCCTAAGCATCTCAGAGCTCGCCGAAAGGCTTGGTGTCAGCAGGCCGACGGTAAAATCGCGCCTTGAAAAGCTTGAGAAGGAAGGAGTAATTCTCGGATACACCGTAAAGCTGAATCCGGAGCTTCTCAGGGCGCACAACGTCGTTGCCCTCATAGTCAAAACTGACGAGCCTGAGAGGATGAGGGAGTTCGAGGAGATAATCGAGATAAACCGCTTCACGAGCAGAAAGTACCTCATAAAGATCGCTGTTGAGGATATGGAGGAGCTGAGAAAGGTCATAGAAGGGGCAGGGTTTGAGGTCATCGAGATAATGCCCATTCTTGAGAGCATTGAAAGAACCACTCCCCCGAAGGTCAAGATACCCTTCAAGTGCGACTACTGCGGCAAGGAGATAGTGGGAGAGCCGATAGTCTACAAGTACCACAACAGGGTTTACTTCCTCTGCTGTCCAACGTGCCTGAGGGAGTTCAAAAAGACCCGGGATAACATAGAGAAGTTCAAACTAAAGGAAGAAGACAAAGTAGAGCACGCTCACGAGCACGAGCACCACGCCCATAACTAAATCTCCCATCCCGCTTACCGAGGCAAGCCTATCAACTGCCCTCCCAAGTCTTGCGTATCTGCTTCCGTAGTGGAAGCCCAGGGTAACGAAGGCAAAGGGCAGCACCGATATTCCAATGAACACCACGAGCAGCGCCGCCCTGATTCCGGGAGGGTACTGGCCGGAGAGCAGGGAGCTCACCAGAAGATACGAGGGAAGCACACAAGACAGTGAGAGAAACGCCATCACTCCCCCTATCACAAAAGCGGCCGGTGGAGAGGTAGCCTTTTCAAGAACCTCATTGCTCTTTTCCCTCAGTGGGCTGGAGACTGGTATCTTCACGTAGCCCAGTGCGGAGAGTATTTTAGTAAACTCCCACGGTTATCCCAAAGATGACAACGAAGTATCTGAGCAGGGGTATCTTGGTGTGCAGGTTCATGAGAGCAACAGCTATTATCGAGTATCCCAGAAATGCGCCGACTGTGAATGCCAGGCCGACCCTGAGAACCTTCCTCTCGTCCGTCAGGGCTATCATCGAGAGAAGGAACACTATCATGAGGAATATGGAAGGCCGAAGGGCGTTGAGAATCCCGAGGGCTATTATTGAGAACGTTACCCCCGTGAACTCGGTCACCTGGCTCAGAGAGTCCAGCGGTATATCCGCGGCAGTCATCAGAATTGCGTCTGAAACCTGCATGGCAACCACCTAATGCTCCATCGATGGTGCCCCAAGGCGCACAATCTCCACGGATGAATGGGAGTTCATTGATATATTAACTTTGTCTCCCCTCGCGAGGCACGGGACTTCTATGGGATGGGTGTAGTTGACCTTCAGAACCTCACCGTTTGCATCTATTATCGCAATGCATGTTAGCTTTGTGTTAGTTTGATCGGGAATACAGTTTGTATCGGTCAAAACGACAGCATTGGTGGAGTTCAAAGGCCGTCCTTCAACCAGAACCCCATGAAAAGTATCACGAACCCCTTGTTCTCTTATGGAGAAGTACCCAAAGGTCAGGAGGGACACAATCAGAACCGCTGCAATGCCTGCACCAATACTTTTCATACCTTTCACCGCGGATTTGTATCATAAAAACAATGAAAGAAAACTCCGGAGAGGGCTCACTCGCCGCTCTCCTCGATCCCCATGTACTTCTCGCAGCTCTCGTGCATCTCCTGCCAGCCGTCGCCCATGTACCGGGCCATGTACTCCTCCATGACCGGCTCCATCTCCTCGTGCATCTCGGTGAAGTTGCCGCTGGCCATGTGCTCCTCCATTTCCTCGTACATCTCGTCGTCCATCATGCCGTGCATGCCGTAGCCCATCATTCCGCCGTGCATGTAGCCGCCCATCGGGCCAAAGCCCCAGCGCGTGCCGGTTCTCTCAGCTGTTTCGAATCCTCCAGTGTGGGCCATCCCGAGGGGGACGGCTATGAGCGCTCCGATGAGGAGCCCGATAAACAGGGACTTCCACTCCATTCTGCATCACCTCTTTATTTGTTTCCATCAGTACATTGCCGCCGAAGGGATAATAGGCTTATCATTGACATAATGTGAAAGGATTCCCCCAAATTTTTCAGATGCGAAAGGATAAGGCCGGTCAAATATTTTCACAAGGTTAAATTGATGAACACCCCAAAAACAGCCAGCAAGTACGATAGGTTTTCAAAGGTCTACGACCTCTTCGAGAGTCCAATGGAAAGGAGGGCGTTTTCAAAGTACCGCGCCAGGGCCCTTTCTCTGGCAGAAGAGAAAGTGCTTGAGATAGGCGTCGGAACGGGAAAAACTTCCTATTATCCCCAAAACGTCGATGTCATCGGCATAGACTCCAGCAGGGGCATATGAACTCGCTGTGGCTGTGCTTGAGAACATCGATTATAACGACCTTTCCGCCGTTGGCCAGTACTTCCTTCATGCTCCCAAGTACTGCTTCGGGCTTTAGGAAGTGGTGGAACGCTAGGGTGGAGAGCACGACGTCGAATTCTTTCGGAGCATTTATGCCGCAGTGCTCGTTGGCGATTTCAATGGATTCCCTAATTTTCTCGGCAACGCCCCAGATGGGAGTTACTCATCAAAAAGCAGCAGCTTTTCGGCCTGCCGGCTGCCTTCCGGCATATCTGTGGTTTTGTGGCTATGATAGACTTACAATATCAAGAAGAGATTCTCAACATGCTCTATCCTGAACCGGCTATCTCGATGTTTCTCTGAGTCTCCCGTATCGTGGATGCAGAAGACGAAAATACTCACAGGGGTGTAAAAGCCCTCGTCTTCAAACTCCAAATTTTGGGCGTCCATCAGAAGGAGCTTGACGTTTTTCAGGCCGAGTTTTCTTTCCCTTCTCTCGGCTTCTCCAGAAGACACTCTGAAGGACACTCACCTTGGCTTTTCGCTGGGAGAAATAAAAGAAATGGGCTCAAAGGTGTTCGGGAAGGTCGAAGTCCGGCCTCTTGGACTGCACTGTGGGGTTGACGGTGTTCTCATCGGGCTTTACCGCGCGGTGTTTGCTTAACCAGGGGCCTTTCTCTGTTCTGCCACTTCTTTTAGCTTTAAGTGAGTCTTAAAAGCCTCTTTTTGATGATGCACTCTACTATGAATAAGTTCAAGATTCTCCCCAGAAAACCATAGCGAAGTGTGTAACACACGCCCTCAACACCCAGGGTCATATTATCCACAGGAATGAAGCAGTGTTCATACCGCAATTTCTTTAAAAATGTGTCCTCCTCCTGCATCCCCCCGGAATAGAAGTAGTTTTCTTTAAAGTCAACAATCCGGTATTTTATCCACTTTTCTGTCCCCTTTTCGCGGGTGTAGTATACTAACCCTTTCTTCAATTTCCCGTCATCTTCGGATTTAAACTCATATTCCGGCCAGAATAATCTATGATTATTAATGTTGGATACGAGATAAAAACTTCCTCCACTTTCGCGTCAATAAGCACTGCTATCTTAACACAGTGAGAAAAACCTCGGGACGGTTTACACTCTAAAAACTCAACCTGTGTATTTTTAAGTCTCTTTGATAATTAAGTGAATTTTCTGCTGGTTGTATTTTTTCAAACGCATTTTTTCACCGCCCTTCATTCATCGAGCGGATTCGTCTGTATCCTGCTAAAATTAGAGAGATGGCCTAAAAAATGTAAAAATATGCAAACAAATGGAAGGAACTAACCTTCTAGAAGCTTCCTCTTTCTTCTCTCATACTCCTCGTCGTCTATCTCTCCCCTCGCGTACTTCTCATCGAGTATCTCAAGGGCACGCCTTTTCGAAGTACCGGCGCTTCCACCTGAGCCCTGCTCGACGAGCCACTTGACAAACCAGACAACGCCGGCTATTATCAGCACCCAGAACAGGAGCATGAATATTGCCCCAAAGATTCCAAAGTACCCGAATCCCATCATCTCATGCCACCCCCATTCTCCTTCTCCAGCATGGGCCAGGACCCGGCCTCCAAACTTTCGAACATCATTTTGATCTCCTCAAACACTACTCAGTGGTAAGGGATATAGGGCTTATTATTGGCAAAAAGGAAAGAAATACGCTAAGATTTTCACAAAAGATAAAGTAAGAAGCCTCAGACCTTCAAAAACCTCGCGTTGATGGCAACTATCACCGTGCTCAGGCTCATGAGCAGGGCACCGAGGGCGGGGCTCAGGAGTATCCCGTAGCCGTAGAGAACGCCCGCCGCCAGGGGAATCGCGAAGGTGTTATAGCCAGTCGCCCATGCTAAATTCTGCACCATCTTTCTGTAGGTGGCCCTAGCGAGGTGTATGGCGGTTATGACGTCTCCAGGGTCGTTCTTGACGAGGATTATGTCCGCGCTCTCTATTGCCACGTCCGTTCCAGCTCCGATGGCTATCCCAACATCGGCCTGAATCAAAGCCGGAGCGTCGTTTATGCCGTCGCCAACCATTGCAACGACGAACCCCTGTTTCTGGAGTTCCTGTATCTTTTCAGACTTCTGATGGGGCAGAACTTCGGCGAAGAAACCGTCTAGACCGAGCTCTTCAGCAACCCATTTGGCAACTTTGGCGTTGTCGCCGGTGAGCATGTAGGCCTTTATCCCCATCTCGTGGAGTTTTTCCACGGCTTCCCTCGATTCCGGCCTTATTTTATCTGCCAAAGCCAGAGCACCCACGAGCTTTCCATCGATGACCAAGAAGACGACGGTCTTCCCCTGTCCCAGAACCGCGTTGACACGTTCATCCCCCTTCCAGAGCCCGTTCTCCTTCAGGAAGCCAGGACTGACCACGAGGACTTCTTTGCCGTTAATAACTCCCCGGACGCCCTTGCCCGGAAGGACCTTCGATTCACTGACCCCATAAACCTCAAGGCTGAGCTCTTTGGCCTTTTCCACTATTCCCCGGGCTATCGGGTGGCTGGAGTGAGCTTCGAGGGCGGCGGCGTACTTCAGAATCTCCTCCTCGTTCAGCTTGCCCAGCGGGATTACCTCAGTAACCTCAAACTTACCCTCGGTCAGCGTTCCCGTCTTGTCGAAGACAACGACCTGCACGTCTTTGGCTCTCTCAAAGGCTTCCCTGTTCCTGATGAGTATGCCCTTCTTGGCCGAAATTGATGTCGAGACCGAAACTACCAGCGGGACTGCCAGGCCAAGAGCGTGGGGACACGTTATGACCATGACGGTTACCATTCTCTCAAGGGCAAAGACGAAGGGCTTGCCGAGGTAGAGCCACGCCCCGAGCGTTACCGTTCCGGCCGTTATGGCTATGAGCGTGAGGTAGAAGGCCGCCCTGTTCACCAGATCCTGCGTTCTTGAACGCGTTTCCTGCGCCTGTCTGACGAGCTCAACGACCTGCATGAGGTAGGTGTCCTTTCCGGTCTTCTCTATCCTGACCTTTATTGCTCCCTCAAGGTTTATCGAACCGCCGATGACGGCCTCGCCGGGCTTCTTGTAAACGGGCTTCGATTCACCGGTGAGCATCGCCTCGTTGACGCTCGTTTCACCCTCGACTATGACGCCATCAGAGGGCACCTTTTCGCCGGGCTTGACTAAAACTATGTCGCCCTTCTTCAGCTCGCTCACAGGGACGTCCTTTATCCCATCAGGCGTTACCAGGTGGGCATCAGTGGGCATGAGCTTTATGAGTTCCTCAAGGGCCCGCGATGCTCCAAGGACGGAGCGCATCTCTATGTAGTGCCCTATAAGCATGATGTCGATAAGCGTCGCCAGCTCCCAGTAGAAGGTTTTCCCAGAGAGGCCGAAGGTGACGGCGGCGCTGTAGAAGAAGGCAACCGTGATTGCCAGAGCTATGAGCGTCATCATTCCCGGGAGTCTCTTCCTCAGCTCGTCAGCCATCCCCTTGAGGAAGGGCCAGCCGCCGTAGAAGTACACCACCGCTGAGAGCGCAAACAGGACGTAGTGGTCGCCCGGAAAAGTCAGCTCAAAGCTGAGGAAGTTCTGTATCAGCGGCGAGAGGAGAAGTATCGGAACGGTGAGTATCGCAGAAACTGTGAACCTCCTCTTGAAGTCCTCCATCATCATTTCATGGTGCTTTGCATGAGAATGTCCCCCGTTATGGGTGGAGTGCCCTTCATGGGGGTGTTTTTTATGAGTTTTCTCCTCAGTCACGGCATTCACCTGAGCCAGTCTAAGCGTGAAACGTTAATAGACTTCTTATTTCCAAAATGGAAAATTCTCCAGGATAGGGCTTGGAAATGTAGCAAGTCCAAGCAAGGATCGTCCAACAACCCGGACCATCGAGTTTCGACGGGACGTTTCCGACCGATAAGGTTTTTACCCAATGGAAAGAACCCACAATATTGGAGTGAGAAAAATGGGTGACGTCGTTGTTGAGCCAGCCAGGGGGACACCCGAAGAGGCGGAACATTTCGCAGAGCTCATGGAAATGTCCGCCCCCGAGTATTTTCCCGATTTGCTCGGAAGAAAGTTCAAGGAGCTCTTCAGGGCACTTTTCCTCGAAGAAGAAAACCTCTTCAGCCACGAGCACGTGATTTTTGCGGTCTATGAGAACCGAATAGCTGGAATGCTCCTGGGCTACGACTGGAAGGCCAAGGAAAGGGAGGAAAAGAGAACCGGCTGGCTGATGCTGAAAGCCCTCGGCTTCGACTTTTTAAGGCAGCTTCCAGCTTTCATAAGCGCCGCTTCCGGTTCAGGAAAGCTTGAGGAAGGGGACTATTACATCAGCAACGTCGCCGTTTACCCGGAATCCAGGGGAAAGGGCATCGGAAAGGTCCTCATGCTGAAGGCCGAAGAACTCGCCGGACAAAGCGGGGCGAGGAGAGTTGCCCTTGACGTGGAGACGGACAACAATGTCGCGATATCTATCTACAAGAAGCTCGGCTACTCCGTTGAGAGGGAGCACTCAATCGAGCTCGGCGGAAAGAGATACAGGTTCTACAGGATGACAAAACCACTGGAGAAAATAGAGTAGAGACGTGGATGACCGTTATTGTTCAAGACATTACGACCGAGTGTTTCTGACTAAAGACGGCGATCTTTGACTCCTTTTATAGTAGTAACATTTATGGGCATGCCAATCCTACACTTGATGACAATGTTCAGTAAGGTGATGCCATGCGAATGAGAATTATGGCCATATCACTAATTGTAATAGTGATAATGACCACCATTGGGACGGCCGCTTCAGAGTTCCTGAGCGTGGAGCAGGTTCCAGTTCAGGGAAGCGCGAAGGCCTTCATCTTTCAGCCCTCCACCGACGGGGACGTCAAGCTTCTAAAGCAGGGCCGCATTGCCGGTACCCTCACGTTCAGGAGCGAAAACAGGGCCTGGGAAAGATTGAATACCAACAACCTGCATTCCATCCCCACCCCGCTGATCGTATACTTCACGAAGGACGGGAAGGTTGGCGTTAAGAGCATCGTCCCGGGCAGGAAGCTGGTTCTGGAGGGAATGTTTTCGATCGAGGACGTTGCCGGGCCATCGGGGCGGCCGGATCTTGACCTTCCACTGAGCGCCAGGATACGGTACAAGGTTCGCTCGCTGCTTGGAACTTCCTCATGTCCGCGGGGATACGAGGAACTGAACGCCAGGTACTGCATCATCGAAAACTGGGAGTACCTGAAGGACTCTTACTATGCCGACTCAAGGACCTTCGTTGAGTGGGTCCCGTTTATGGGACTTAAAGTCCGGACGGAAGGGGGCAAGAAAATTGAAAGAATTGGAGCATCGTGGGGAATACAGCTAACAACCTCAACGAGAGCCGTGTGGAGCCTCAGCGTTGATGGAATTCCCGTTCTCGATTTCGGCTCATCATACTCCGGTTCAACATTGAAAGTCAGCTACGCTCCTGAACCCGATGTACGGACTGAGAATGGTTACCTCGATAGATACCTCAACCTTCCGCTGAAGTACGTAGTTGCGATATATAACATTCCTGTCTATGACAAATGGAGAAAACAGTACGCAAGTATTCCAATAGCTGGAGTGTATCCTATTGAGGTCACGATGAGCGGCTTTCATGAGGTAACAGAACGTGACTTGAACAGGAATAAGATCCTTACCGACTACCTTTTGAGTTCACAATTCCCTACAGTTAATACAGGATCAAAAGTAAAAGTCTTCAGAACTACCAGTTATGGCACGTACGACAACATAGTTTTTGAATTCCGAGGTAGTTCCAACCATAAGTTCTACTCTGTTCCGTTAGGCGGCTCTGCCGCCAGCTGGCTGTGGAGCAAACTTCCAGGCGCCGGTGCACTCTCGATAACGTTCAGTTACTCCAATACATCCCAGTCCGTTGTGACGTACGGAATTAGAGTCATGAACGCCCCTCCAAACCAGCTGTATTATGCGACGGTATTAAAAAGGGACATCGAACTCACCAAGGACAACGTTGAGCTGGCGATGTACTTTACCACCATTGATGACGGCACGGATTCTATGCCGCCATGCTTTGGAAACGTGTGCCCAAGTTCCACGAACGAAAGGAAGACAGACAACTAAATCCCAATTTTGCCTCTTCATTTCTCCCGAACGCTGGAAGATAAATAAAAAAGTGATCTTCACCTCAGAATCCTCATCGCGTTGAAGACCGCTATCAAAGCCACGCCGACGTCGGCAAAGACCGCCTCCCACATCGTAGCCTCTCCGAGAATTCCGAGGCCGATAAAGGCGAGCTTAACGCCGAGGGCGAAGACTATGTTCTGCCATACTATCCGCTGGGTCTTTCTGGCTATCCTGATGCCCCGGGGGAGCTTCGAGGGCTTGTCGTCCATTATGACGATATCGGCAGTCTCTATGGCAGCATCACTTCCGAGCGCTCCCATGGCAACGCCAACGTCCGCCCTAGCCAGCACGGGAGCGTCGTTTATCCCGTCGCCGACGAAGACGACCGTTCCATCATCTTTCTCCTTCTCAAGCTCCTCTATGACCCTCACCTTGTCCTCCGGCAGAAGCTCGGCGTAGAAGCCGTCGAGGCCAAGCTGCTTCGCTATCTCCTCCGCGACTTCCCTGCTGTCGCCGGTGACCATCACGACCTTCTTGACGCCAAGGCGCTTGAGCTCTTTCACGGCCTTCGGGGCGTCATCTTTTATCTCGTCCGAGATTATTATGTACCCGGCGTACTTCCCGTCGATGACGACGTGTGCCACGGTTCCCTTAACCCTGCACGTATCGTGTTCGATGTTGAAGCGGTGTAACAGCCTGTAGTTGCCCACGAGAACCTCGATTCCGTCAATTCTCGCCCTGACGCCGTGGCCGGCTATCTCTTCGTACTCGACTATCTCTGCCTCGTTGATTTCCTTGCCGTATGCCTCGCGTATGGCCTTCGCTATCGGGTGGTTCGAGTGAGCCTCGGCAAGGGCCGCGAACCTGATGATCTCCTCCTCGCTAAATCCGTTCCTCGTTTCCACCTTCGTGACCTTGAAAACGCCCTTTGTCAGCGTGCCGGTTTTGTCGAAGGCGACGATGCTTGCGTCCTTGAGTGCATCGAGGTAGTTGGAGCCCTTGACGAGTATCCCCTCCCTGGCGGCTTTCCCAATGCCCCCGAAGTAGCCGAGCGGGATCGAGAGCACGAGGGCGCAGGGGCACGAAATCACGAGAAGGACCAGCGCCCTGTAAACCCACGTTGAAAACGGGTCTCCCGTAATCAGCGGCGGGACCGTGGCTATGAGCGCCGCTATTCCGACCACCGCTGGAGTGTAGTAGTGGGCGAAGCGCGTTATGAACTTCTCGGTCCTGGCCTTCCTGGCGCTCGCGTTTTCGACGAGTTCCAGAATTCTCGATATCGTTGACTCGCTAAGCTCCTTGGTAACCCGGACCTTGAGGACGCCGCTTAGATTGACCATGCCGGAGAGGATTTCCTCCCCTTCCCTTACCGTCCTGGGAACGCTTTCACCCGTCAGGGCGGAGGTATCAACGGTTGATTCACCCTCTATGACAACGCCATCAACGGGAACCTTTTCACCCGGCTTTACCAGGATTGTATCGCCGACCTTCAGCTCCTCCGGCTTCACCCTAACGACCTCGCCGTTCCTGAGCAGGTTAGCGTACTCGGCCTTGAGCGCAAGCAGTGCCTTTATGGAGCGCCGTGACCTGTCCACAGCTAGGTCCTGGAAGAACTCCCCTACAACGTAGAAGAGCATGACCGCCACTCCCTCCGGATACTCCATGATGGCGAAGGCTCCCAGCGTGGCCACCGCGATGAGGAAGTTCTCGTCGAAGACGTTGCCGTGCAGGGAGTTGAGCACCGCGCTTCTAAGCACCTTCCAGCCAACGAGGAGGTAGCTCGCAACGAAGACCCCGAAGACGAAGGCGTTGTCCATGCCGTAGTAATAGCGGAGTACCACCCCGATTCCAAAGAGCATGAGCGACGGGATTATGAAGTAGAGAGCCTTTTTGGGATCCTCTTCACCGTGCTCGTGGTGGTGGCCGTGGTGTGAGTGACCGTGCTCGTCCGCTTCTATGATCTCGACGTCCGGCTCGACCTTTTTGATTATCTCCTTGGCCTTCTCAACGTCGCCTTCTATAACCGCCTCCTTGGTGGCGAAGTTGACCAGTGCGAACTCAAAGCCCTCCTTTTTGAGGGCCTCCTCTATCTCGTAAGCACAGCTCGCGCAGTCGAGGCCCTCAAGGACGAGCTTTTTTGCCATCATTTCACCTCCGAAAGGTGCTCAATGGCCGTCCTCAGTATCTCCCTGATGTGCTCGTCGTCGAGGCGGTAGAAGACGTTCTTGCCGTCCTTGCGGTAGGCCACTATCTTCCTGTCCTTGAGAATGCGTAGCTGGTGGGAGATTGCCGAAACGGAAAGCTTGGTTATCGCCGAGAGGTCACAGGTGCACAGCTCCCCGGCCTCCATGAGAGCGAGGAGTATTTTGAGCCTGGTTGGATTGCCCAGCGCGTCGAAGAAGTCCGCCATTTCAAGTATGCGCTCCTCCCCGGGGAGTTTTGCCTGGGCCTCCAGGATTTTATCCAGATGCTCCTCGTAGACCTTACACACCTCAGTCATTCTCCATCACCTCTACATTTGAGCAGTTGTGCAAATGTTCTTATAAACCTTCCCATTTCGAAACCGGTCGAAAAATCAGAGCAGGATTATCAGAATCGAAACCCCGAGGGCGAGCAGAAAGTACGGAATCGAAAACCTGTGGAAGTCTGCCATACCAATTCCGGAGATGCGGAGGGCTATGAGGTTCGCAAGGGAGCCGACTATAATCCCCGTTCCCCCGATGTTCACACCGAGGGCAAGGGGGAGCCAGTCGGGTCTGGAGGTCAGGAAGACCACGGTCGCGGGAACGTTGCTGATGAGCTGGCTAAGCCCCGCAGAGGCCAGGAAGAGACCCAATCCACCCGCGGGCAGGGTTAGGCCTGAAAGCAGGCCGGCAATCTCGCTGAAGTCTATGAAAATGAACGCGAAGGTGAGAACCAGCGCCCAGTCAAAGCCGAGCAGGGCTTCCCTTCCAGCTATGAGGAGCACAAACAGGGTCAGTGGAAGCGTCCACAGCCCCCTGCCGGCCTCGGCGAGAATCACGTCCGAAACCAGAAGGCCGAGTGAAGCAACGAAGAGCCTCCTTTTAACCGCCACGGGAGGCAGCCTCCCAATGGATACAGGCCCTTCCCGTATCGTGAGTGTAAAGAGCAGCAGGACAGCGAGCCAGATGCCCACCGGGAGGAGCATCGCCCGGACAAATCCCAGAAAGGAGATGCCATAGGCGTTCCAGATTATGATGTTCTGGGGATTGCCGATTGGCGTCAGGGCAGAACCGACGTTCGCCGCTATGGCCGAAAGCGTAACGGCGCGGGCGGTGTTTATCCCGGCCAGACGGGCGGTGATGACGACGAGAGGGATGAACACGAGCATCGCGGTGTCGTTCATTATCACTGCGGAGGAGAGAGCTATGATGGGGATAAAGAGAAGCATCAGCTTCCTCTCCGAGCCGCCGGAGAGCGAGATGAGCCGTATGGAAAGGCGGGTGAAGACCCCCGACAGCTCAAGGCCCTTCGAGACCAGTATGAGCGACGTTATCAGGGCCAGGCTCCTCCAGTCCACCAGCCCCGGGGTTCTGCCGGGAAGGGTGGGGTCGTGGAGAACCAGGACTAGGTAGAGCAGTAGTAGCGCTGTAAGGAACCACTCCCGCCTGGCGAAGTCCTTCAGTCTTTCAACCGCCGTGTCTCCTAACCTCCTCTGTAAGGCCGTAGTCCGGGATGAGCTCCCTGCCATCAGCCGAGACGCGGACGTGCAGGATTATAAAGCTTTTCCATGCTATCGGCACGATCCAGCAGTTTTCCGGCCCGCGGAACTCGCACGCATCGAGAACGTGAAGCTCCTTCAGGAGTTCCTGAATCCTCTCCCTGACTTTGCCCGGGCTGACCTCCCCGCCCGAAGAAACCGCGGGCATTCCCTTAGGAGAGGGCATTCCCGTTTTGGGGTCGTAGTGAACCCTGTCAACGGCAAAGTTCAGGTACATGACCGGAACGTCAACGTGAACCTCCCCTCCAGGTGCGTGGTGAATAATCGGCGTCCCCGCGGTGAAGAAAGACAGGGCGTTCTTCGCAGTTTCTATTGCCCTCTCTGCAAGTTCGGGGGTGAGTTCCCTTCGCTCGGGTCTTCCCCTTATGGGTGGCGGTACGGGTGACATGGCGAGACCACCTCAATGAATACCTGCCTACATATTGGGTGTGAAAAAAGGCCGTATAACTTTTTGGGAGCTCAGCCGTTCCTTCGATGGGCCTTGAAGAACTCCCAGATGATTTCGCTGGCGTCCATGTCCCTGCTCGTCCTTCCAATGATGCTTCTGGGAAGATACTGGTATCCACCGGGCCACGTGTGACCTCCGCCCTCTACACCGTAAAGGACTACCTCCGCGCCGTCGGTACAGTTCGAGTACCTCTCGACCCAGACCCGCGTTCCATCTTCAGGATCGGCGTCCGGAAGGTATTCCCTCCCATGCCTCACTGTACAGCCGTTTCTGGCCGCCCAGTACTCAACGGTCTCCCCGATGGAAACAGCCTCTCCAAGTTCAACCGGCCCAAAGTGGAGCTTTCCCCCATTCCACGGAACTATGGGGTCGTCAGTTCCGAGAATCACCAGGATGGGTAGGGGTGTTTCGGATGAACAGTTCCCGTACAGGTTCTCGGACATGGAGACACCTACAACGGCCACCGCGGCCAGCCTTTCAGGAATCTCACAGGCGAGTCTGTAGGCCATCAGCCCGCCGTTTGACATCCCGGTGACGTAAACTCTGCTTCTGTTCACTCCGTACTCATTCACAAGAAAGTCGATGAGGACCGAGATGAAGGCCACATCGTCTATGTTCTCCCGCTGGGCGCGGTAACGTGAGAGGTTTCGGCCGTCGTTCCAGTGCCTTTCTATTCCGTCGGGATAAACCACGACGAAGCGATCCCTATCAGCGAGCTCGTTAAAACCGCCCCTGGTGAGGCGCTCCATGTCAAAACCCGTCCCTCCGCCGCCGTGGAGTGCTATTATAAGGGGCAGGTGCTCGTCCTCCGAGAAGTTCGCTGGGAGGTGGAGGATGAAAGTCCTCTCCAGCCCGTCCACCACAATCGAACCCCTAACATCACCCGGATATAGACGGGTTTTCCTGAGAACCCGGTTGTAGCTGAACGACGCCAGAAGGAGCAGGATGAGCACTGCAAGGAGGATTATTTCCCGCTTATGTTTTCGTTCCATCGCCGCTTCCTCATTATTCTTCTTTGGGATTAGTGCTATATGAGGCTTTGGTGGGAACTACTCCGCGGACAGCAGGTAGACGCCGGCGAGCATTAGAGCGCCGAAGAACGCTTTAATGGCGGTGAAGCTCTCACCGAGAACAAGAAAAGCGAAGAAAGCACCAATCAACGAGGACGTCGAGAAAATTGCCCCCGTTCTCATCGCCCCGATCTCCCTAAGGGCGAACAGGAACAGCACGATGGAAAAGCCGATGCTGAAGGCCCCGACCGTCAGCACATAAGGAAGGCTCCCGAGCGGAACACTCATGGGAATTCCCAGGAGAAACGCCAGGCCCAGGAGGGCGGTTCCCCCAAGCAGCCCCTTCAGGGACGTCACGAGCAGCAGATCCCGCTTGAGGCTCAGGAGCTTGCTCAGGTTGTTGTCCACAGCCCAGAAAAATCCCGCCAGAACGACCAGAATGTTGCCTATGAGGTTTTCTGCCAGCTGAACGGCCCCCAAATTTTCCGTTGAAACAACGACCGTCCCAATCAGGATGAGCAGAATGCCCGCGACGCCCCGTCTGTGTGCCTTCTCCTTGAAAACAGCTATGGCAATCAGCACGGTGAAGAGCGTTTCCGTGTTAAGGAGCAGGGAAGCGTTGACCGCGGTGGTCCTCTCAAGGCCGAACATGAAGAAAATCGGGGCCAGGAATGAGCCGAAGAGAACCACCAGCGCCAGTATCTGAAGGTCGCGTCTTGAAAATGACCCCTGTGTTTTGACCTTGAACTCGAGCCTCCTGAGGAGCCTCCCTTTAATCGGGGTGAAGCGGAGGAGCATGAGGACGACTCCCGCCGTCAGATAGATGCTCCCGGCGACCACCATCGGGTGAACATCCCTGAGGGCGATCTTGTTCAGGGTGGAGCTTACCCCAAAGAGAACCGCAGCTAAGAGGGCCCCAACATAACCGTAGTGGTGCGTCATGGTAAATAGTGGAGAGCAGAGGCTTATAAGATTAGTTCACACAAAAAGAGGAAAGATAACACCGGATCACACTTTCCGGGGATGCTTCACA
The DNA here is from genome assembly GCF_012027285.1 of Thermococcus sp. MV11. NCBI lineage: Archaea > Methanobacteriati > Methanobacteriota > Thermococci > Thermococcales > Thermococcaceae > Thermococcus > Thermococcus sp. MV11. Next base: position 294,751 of record NZ_SNUD01000001.1, on the reverse strand, counting down.
TCGCGGGGTAACTCGCACCTTCCGGCAGCGGGAACCCCAGCAGCCCTTATCGACTACCTCGACCTCGTAGCCGTACATCTCTATCGCCCCAATGATGTCGTCGGGATCGTCCTTTCAATGTCAAACTCCACAACGGCCTTCTTTTCCTCAAGCCTGACTTCACCCTTTGCACCGACGCTTTCTATTGCTTGGTTATCCCCATAATGCAGTGCTTGTAGATCATGTTTGGTATCTTCAAAACGACCTCTGTCATGCCATCATCGGTAGTGACTCAGCAGGAAAACTTATCGTGCTTATCATTCGCAATATGGAAAGAACGACGCGAGTAGAATTGAAAAACTGAAAGTCAGAGGGAGTCGATTACTCCCTTCACCTGCTCCTCCATCGGGCGCATCAGCTCGACGACCCTCTCGCCGGCGATCTTCCAGGCGACGCTCGGCAGGGTTACGCCAAGGTAGTTCCCATCCTCTCTGCGGTAGCCGAAGCCGGTGCAGGGAAGGAGAGCGCCGATGTTGGGGTCTATCTTGACCAGCTCCTCAACCAGCTCACTATGGCAGATGAATAGAAGGTGGTAGTCGGCGATTATCCCGTCCGCCCCCTCCGTTATGGCCACTGGGATCCTCTCTCCGATTAAAAGGAAGCCAGCTTTCTCGAGCTTCCTCTTAAAGCGCTCCCAGATGAAGTCCAGATCCTCATCAAAGCGCCTGACGTAGTAGAACTCACCCTCCACGGTTCTCACCCCAATTGAAGTTTGTTTCACCCTTTTTATTCATTACGGGGCAGAAATGGGAAAATCAGGCCGCGCTCTCCGCGGCCTTTTTCTCTCGGTTCAGCACCGGTCCCTTACCGTATGCCCTGAGCACCAGATAGAGCGCCGTTATGAGGTAGCCAAACTGTACAATCACCCTACCCCACTCCATGCTCACGGAATAGCCGAAGAGCACGGCAAAGACCGAGCCTATAGCCCCCCCTTGTGGTGCCAGATGCTACCGCTCGGAATCCCGAGGTCGTAGGCTTCAGCAGAGAACACTCCGAGGGAATAACCCTCCTCCTCTGCCCATTCTATCAGCTCGTGCGTGCCGTATCCGGCAAGTCCCGCGGCAACGAACACCAGCAGGATGGAGCTGTAGTAGAAGAACCTCCTCAGGTCTATGCGCATCCCCACGCCGTATATCAGATAAGCCAGCACGAGTGCCCCCGTCAGCCCCCCGATAAGGCCGAGGAGCGTCCCCGTCAGATTTCGGGTCATGAAGGGCGTAAGGAACAGGACTGTCTCAAGCCCCTCCCTGAAAACCACGATGAATGTGAAGCCTATTAAAGCCAATGGGGCTATCGACCTGCTTACCCTGCTCTCTATCTCCGCCCTGATGTCCTTCCCCTTTGTGGCCATCCAGTAGATCATGCTTGTGAGGACTATCACGGCGAGGTAAGAGGCCACCCCTTCAAAGAGCTCCTTCTCGGCCAAACCGCCGTAGAACTTTAGTATGCCAACTCCAAGGAGGACGCTGACGCCAACCGACAGAGCGGTGCCTATCCACACGCCCCTTATCTGGTTCGCCCTGTTTGTCCTTCGCAGGTAGGCTATTATTATCGCCACTATTATGGCCGCCTCAAGGGCCTCCCTGAAGGTTATGAGGAAAGCGCCAACGCTCATGGGTTCACCTCCGATTTTTAGGTCAATCTAAAATTCCTAGGATGGCTTATGAATCTTATTTTTGCCAAATCGAAATTTCATAAAATGGATGGAAAACATCCTATCCCCAACAGAATATGCCACGTGTCAAACCCAGAAGGTTCGAACTCAGCGCTCCCAGAAATGAAAATCGGCCGAACTACCCAAATCTGTGAAAAAGAGCCAAAATTTGAGTCCATATTGGCAAAAATGGAGTAGAAAAATTTACAGAATGGAAAGGCTCATCATATCTTTCCTACCAAGTCGAGGCTAACCTCAAGGGTCTCCTTACCGGGCTCCCAGCTCGCCGGGCAGACCTGTCCCGGGTGCTCGCGGACGTACTTTGAAGCCCTCAGCCTTCTCAGAATCTCCTTCGCGCTCCTTCCTATGCTGAGGTCATGCATCTCCATGTGGACGACCTTCCCGTCGGGGTCTATTATGAAGGTGGCCCTCCATGAAACGCCTTCATCCTCGATGTAGGTCCCGAAAAGGCGGCATATCTTTCCGGCAGGATCCGCGAGCATCGGGTACTTTATCTTCCCTATCGCGGGTGAGGTGTCGTGCCAGGCCTTGTGGACGTAGGCGGTATCGGTGGAAACGCTCAGGATTTCAGCCCCTTCTTTCTTGAACTCTTCGTAATACTCAGCCAGCTCCTCAAGCTCCGTCGGGCAGACAAAGGTAAAGTCCGCAGGGTAAAACGCCAGAACAACCCACCTGCCCCTGTAGTCCGAAAGCTTAACCTTCCCGATGTCGTCCTTCTCCGGGAAGTAGGCATCGGTCTCAAAGTCGGGAACGATTTCTCCAACCTTCACCATTCCGGTTCACCTCGAATTTAATTAGGCCACTCGAATTTATATGGGTTTGCCTAACAAAATGGGAAGTTTTGGATTCAGGAGCATTCAACTTTGAAAGGCAAATTTAAAAGGTCCCAAAGCGAACTTCTCCAGGTGATAGAATGAAGGTCAAGATAATTCTCGGAACGGCAAGGGAGGGGCGGAAGAGCGAGAAGGTAGCGAGGTACATCACCGCAAAAGCCCGGGAGCTCGGCTGGGAAGCGGAGCTGATAGACGTCAGGGATTACCTCCTAGCCTATACGCACCGCTGGAAGACAACACCGGAGACGGAGCGGTATCGGAAAAAGATTCTCGAAGCGGATGCGCTCATCATAGTCGCACCCGAGTACAACGGGAGCTATCCCGGCGAGCTTAAGATACTTCTTGACACAATATACGAGGAGTACGAAGCCCTGCCACTTGGCATTGTTACGGTATCAAGCGTTACCGGAGGGGTGAGGCTCCTGCAGGAGCTCAGGCTGGCAAGCGTGAACTACCGCATGCTCCCGGTGGGACAGGTTCTTTTCTACAACGTTGATGACCTGTTCAAGGATGGAGAGCTGAGGGACGGAAAATACAAAGAAAGGGTTGAGTGGCTTTTGGAAACCCTTGAGAAGTACGCCAGAGCTCTGAGGCCGATAAGGGATGAAGTACGAAGGGAACTTGGAGAGGAAATTGGAAAATGAAGTAAAATCCAAGGGTAGTGCCAAGAAAGGCAAAGGCAGGAAAAATTAGCCCCTGCCACATAGCCTTTTCAGTCAGTTCTCCTCCACACTTTCCGGTGCAAAGACGCCGATTCTGACGGGTTTGTCTTTAACAACGGCCATTGTCCTGAGGGAGACCTTTCCATCCTCATCGAGAACCTTGAGGGCAATTACGGATATCTCCTTACCGGTCTGGGGATTTCTACCCGTCCACACCTCAAGGAAGACACTTCCCATGTACTCTGGTGGTGTTCTGGAGTTCATCGCTGGACCAGTTACCGCCACGAGAACCTCTCCGCCCGAATCCACGACCGTCAGCTCGACGGGCGGAATGAACGGGCCCGTTCCAAAGTCCGTTATGTTGATGTACCTGAACTCGGGCAGGGGCGTCGGATCAAAGGGACCCGTGCCGAAACCTTCAAGGACGCCGCTGAGGAACGGACCGGTGCTCCCACGCTCCGCGAGGAAGGCTGTGTACTCGCCGGCTCTCATCCGGGTAATCCCCCTGACGTCATCCATTACTTCACTCCTGAGGGCGTCCTTCACCCATCCCATGCCGGCCGCTCCTCCGGCAAGCCTTCCCGTCTCGGCCCTGAAGTTTACGAGCTGTTCCGCCAGCTGTTTAAGGTCCGCCCTCTGGTTTGAAACGGGTTCAAAGGTGCTGTTGGAAGAGGGCTCGAAGATGATGGGCATCATCGTGAACTCTTCCTCGCAGACCTCCATGGGCTCCAGCGTCGTGTTGATGTTGAGCTCAAGCGGCCGGTAGCAGAACCCCCCATTCGGCGGATCCGCTTCCGCGACTATGCCGATGACCTCTTTGTCGAATCCGGGTATGCTGTAAACCCCCTTCCTGTCGGGGGTTAGAGTTCCTATCTCCTCTCCCGTCTCTGGGTCGATGAGAACCATAGCGCCGGGCATCGAATCGCTGCCGATGACCTGTATCTTTGTTCCTCCCTCAGGGACGCCGACCATCAGCATTTCGGACGTACCGAGTGGGGCCACCGCGAGCTTAAAGGTCATTCCCGTGAGGTCATTCCCTTCAAAGTAGACCTCCCCAAACGGAACCGGCTCAGGAGTAGTGTTTCCAGTGCCCGGTTCAAATATGAAGGGTGCCAATCCGGGTGAAGGACATATGAGCGGGTCCTCTGGCTCCTCCGGAATTGTGTTCATCGTGTTGCTGTCGAGGGGGAGTGGCCTGTAGCAGAAGCCCTCATCGTCAGCCATCCCAATGAGGGTGGTGTTTACAGGCGGAACCTGATAGACCCCGTTTCCATCGGGTTTGACCCGCAAAACGGTTTTCCCGGTGTTGGGATCAACGAGGCGCATGACCCCCGGCGAGTCTCCGGTGGCCTGAATCATGAAACCCTCCTTCGGGACCCCGATTCTAACAGCAATTAGCTGGCCCGCTCCAACGGTTCTTCCCCCCTCGCGGATTCTCAGGAGTGAGCCGCTTGAGCTGTGGTATATCTCAATGCTCTGGGTCTCATAGCCCCTGGTGAGCTCCATCATTCTGGCCACCATCTCTTTCCTGCCCAGGGGCGTCATCTTTCCATTCTCCACAATGAAGAGCTTCCCGTCCGCCCTGTAAAAGGCCTCTATCGGTTCACCCGTGGTGGTGTTCTCCCAGTAGGCGTTTTCAACCGCAGCTATAACCATCAGGTTTCTAAGCTCGGTCAGCTGAAGGAACTTTAAATGGGCCAGCCTTTCGAGGAGCAGGGTCTTTTCCCTGCCGGTGGAGTGCGCCGCGTCGCGCTCAAGGTTTTCAGCTTCCATCGTGAGACCGCTCAGGGTGACCGGAGTGAGTTTGCCTTCGATTTCCTTGATTTCCCTCTCGTAGGAGGCGATTGTTTTCAGAAGGTCGTCCTGATATTTCTCCTCCCCCGAGACCTGGGGCGAAGACGTGGTGGGCTGAGAAGTTTTCCCAGTTTTAGTCTGGGTCTCGGTAACGTTTCCCTGAGCTATACAGCCCGATATAAACGCACCGAGCATGACAATGCTTAAAAGCAGGGCAAGGCCTGCGAGCTTTCCAATCTTCATTTTTTACACCTTTTCCAGCCACGAAACGCTAAAAATCGAGAAAAATCGTCAAGTGACTTATACCAGGGGTTAGACGCGGAGGTTATTAACGGTTATGCTTTCAAAGTGGAAAGGATTAAGCGAAAATGCTTTCATCCCAGCGAGCAATGAGGAGCGAAAAGACCATTATCAGCGCTATCTCGTAGGTCTCTATGAGAGCTACTGAGGGCCAGTCTATGAAGGTTCCGAGGAGAGCAAAGGCAAACAAAAGGGCGGAGCCATACCTTATTCTCTTATCCTCCGTTCCGGCTCCGTATATCAGCATCCCCAGGAAGAACTGGACAAAGAAGTAGGTCGAGACAAAGACATGGGGCCTTGTCCCGCCGTGAAAGATTCCGATCAGGGCAAGAAATATCGCCGAGATGCTGATGTAGGCTCCACCAACCGTCTGGATCTTGTTCTCTGCCGCGAGGATCAGGTAGAGTGAGAATGCAAAGACAAAGATCGCCGTAACCATCAGCCCGTAGTTGTATATCCACGGCGAGGAAGCCTTTGAGGGATCACCCAGGTCGCTGAGCGCGTTATCAACGAAAGAAAACCAGGGATTCCTGCCTATGCTCCATGCCACGAAGAGCCAGTATACTATTCCGCCGGCAATCCCGGCATACCGGAGAACCTTCAGCATTGAACTCCCCACTTTAAAAATCGAGGGCATGCACTATAAGGGTATCCAAAAGAAAGGGCTCAGAGGAGCCGTTCTATGAGCTCCCCGACGTTTCCCCTGGCCTTGCCGCGGAGCCTTTCGAGGTGACTGCTCAGGGCCTCGCCGATGCCGTGGACGAAGAGGCTGAGCGCTTCGTCCCTGTAGAGGCCCCTCGATCTGAGGTAGAAGAGCGCATCCTCGTCGAACTGCCTCACCGCCGAGGAATGGAAGGCCGACTCGATTTCTCCGGTATCGACCTCAAGCATCGGCACGCTCACTCCAAGTGAGCCCTCGTCCATTATGGTTATCTGAGACACGACACCGCTCGATGAGTTCCTGGCGCTCTCAAAGACCTTGGCAACTCCCCTGTGCACGGTCCAGCCGTTTTCGTAGGAGAAACCGTGAACCCTCGTCTCGCTCGCAGTCTTTTCTCCGTACTGGAGGACGTTCGTAAGGTAGTCCACGGCTCTTCCGATGGCTATCGGCATGCCCCTGAGAACCAGCTCGCTTCCCCTGCCCTCAAGCGAGTAGTCCTCGCGGTGGTGGCTCATCTCCCCTGCGCTTACCACCGTGAAGGCCTTAACACTTGCATCCTCCCCAAGGCTCGCCCTGAGGAGATAGTGAGAAAGGCCCTTGTGCCTTCCAACGGTCAGAATCTCAAGCTCAGAGTTTTTGGCCCTAAGCTCGACCACGAGGGATTTAGCCCCTTCCTCGGCCATGTCGTAGATTATTATCGGGGCTTTAACGTTCTCAGCCTCGATGCTGACGTGGTGGCTGATGAAGGCCTTGGCGGAGAGGTGAGAGACTATAACGAGGGGCTCTATCAAGTCCCCGGTAATCCTCAGCCGATAGGCCTTCCTGAGAGCGTAGAAGTGGAAGCCCAGGATTCTCGATTCCTCCGGCTGGGAGAGGCCGAGCGTCCCCTCGCTCAGCTGGACGTTGGCGGGAAGGTTGAACTCCACTCCGCTTCCCGATAAAACGACGTTCCCCTTTATCGGGGCATTACCGGCTTCCGCCTCGATGGGAAGCCTGAGCGGTGAGTTCTCCTCGAAGAGCTTCCACTTGGTGTAGCTCTTTATGGTCGGGCTGTCCCCGTACTTCTGGTAGGTGAGCTTTTCAAGGGCTCCAGGAGTTATCGAGGGAACGTTCTCGTGAGACATTAACCAACCCCCCCAACCTCGCTGAACTCCAGCTCTATGACCTTCTTGAGAACCTCGACGTACTCGAAGGGAAGTCCTTCGAGAATTTCGCTGATGAAGCCGAGCACTATGAGGCTCTTCGCCTCTTCCTCGCTTATGCCGCGCGAGTTCATGTAGAAGAGCTTGTCCTCGCCGAGCTTTCCGGTCGTGGCCTCGTGAATTATGCTCGCGCTCGGCTCATCGCTCTGATTGTGTGGATAGGTGTAGGCCCTGCTCTCCTCGTCGAGGATTAGCGAGTCACACGAGACCGTCGCTGTGGAGTTTCCTGCCCCCTTGAGGATTCTCACGAGCCCGCGATAGATGTTTATCCCGCCGTTGGCGCTTATGCTCTTGGAGACTATCTTTGAGCTCGTGTTTGGAGCCAGATGCCAGGTTTTGGCTCCGGTGTCCTTCATGAAGGGCCCGTTGCTCAGCGAGACGACGTATTGAGCCGTCCTCGCTCCCTCGCCCTTCAGGACGCTCGACGGATAGGTGTAGGTTATCCTGCTCCCTATGCTGCCCTCTATCCACTCGACGTAAGCTCCGCTTTCTATTATCGCGCGCTTGTTGTTGAAGTTTATCACGTTCCTGCTCCAGTTCTGTATCGTGGTGAACTTGACGGTGGCGTTTTTGTGGGCGTATATCTCGACCATACCATCGTGGAAGGAGAATCCCTTGTACATCGGCGCGCTACAGCCCTCTATGAAGTGTATGTAGCTCCCCTCGTCCGCGACGAGCAGGGTGTGCTCGAACTGCCCCTCCAGGGCTGAACCTATGACGAAGAACGCCTCGACCGGGAAGGGTATCTTAACGCCCTTGGGGACGTAAACGAAAACGCCGCCGCTCCAGAGGGCGTGGTGTAAAGCTGAGAACTTGTGCTCTCCCGCCGGGAAGACCCTGCCGAAGTACTTCTTCACCAGATCAGGGTACTTCTGAACCGCTTCCTCCATAGGAAGCATGATGATTCCCATCTTCTCGAATTCGGCCTTGAGGTTGGAGTAGACGCTCTCGCTGTCGAACACCGCCGTCAGCCCGGACAGAAACTTCTTCTCTATCTCCGGGATGTTCAGCCTCTCAAACGTCCTCCTGATGTTCTCGGGCAGGTCGTCCCAGTCCTTGACCTCGTTGCCTATCTCCGGCTTGGAGTACAGGGCGAGGCTCTCAAGGTCAAGCTCTTCTATTCCCACCACCCACCTGGGCATTGGAAGCTTGTGGAACAGCTCAAGGGCCTTAAGGCGGTGCCTGAGCATCCAATCCGGCTCGTTCTTTATCCTCGAAAGCTCCTCGACCATGTCCCTCGTGAGTTCCCCCTTGAGCTCTATCTCCTTTGGATATGGAACTGCCGTTCCAAGGATTTCCTCAAGGGAACCGGCCCTGAGTATCTCCTCAAGCCTTGACTGCTGCCCCATTGTCCTCCACCGCCGCGAAGCCTTCCTCCTCAATGAGCTTTACAAGCTCCATTCCACCGGAAATCGCCAGCTTCCCGTCCTTCAGTACGTGTACCCTCTGAGGGTTTAGGTACTCAAGGATCCTGCCGTAGTGCGTGATGAGAAGAATTGAAGTTCCCTCACTGTGGAGCTTGGCTATTATCCCCGCAATGACCTTGAGGGAATCAACGTCAACACCGCTATCGGGCTCATCGAGGATAAGGAGCTTGGGCTTCACTAGGTAGGCCTGAAGCATCTCGAGCTTTTTCCTCTCGCCACCGGAAAAGCCGACGTTCAGCTCCCTGGAGAGAATTGAACTGTCAAATCCAAGCTCTTCAACCGCCTGGAAAATCCTGTCGTAGGCCTCTACCTCGTCTATGCCCCGGAGGTTCCTGAGCGCCCTCTGGAGGAAGTTGATGACCTTGACGCCCTCGACCTCAACCGGATGCTGGAAGCTGAGGAAGATGCCCTTCCTGGCCCTCTCCTCGGGCTTTGCGGTCGTTATGTCCTCGCCCTCAAAGAGTATCCTGCCCTCGCTTACCTCGTACCTCGGGTGTCCGGCTATCGTTAAAGCCAGCGTGGACTTTCCGCTGCCGTTCGGCCCCATGACGACGTGGAGCTCGCCAGAGGCGAGTTCAAAGTCCACTCCCTTCAGAATTTCCTTATCGGCAACCTTAACATGGAGATTTTCCACTTTCAGCATGAGCATCACCGCTTTCTTTTACCCGTATTTGGGTAGAAAAGCGCACTTTTAAAACCTTTCTCCACAAATTTGGGTAAAGAATTCGAGCTACTCCGATTCAGATAGCCCTTCCCTCTCCAGCACATCAAGCACCTGCTGGAACTCCTCGAGCTTTCCGCTCGTGACAACCCTGTCCGGCCGGAACGGGCAGTCGCAGTAGGGGTACTCAAGGAAAGCCTGGTACGTACCTATCCTCCTTGCTATAGCAACTATCTCCTCCTTGTCCATGCCGAGTAAGGGCCGGTGAACCGGGAAGCGGACGCTCATGGTCTCAAAGTACAGGTTTGCGAGGGTCTGCGAGGCCACCTGCCCAAGGCTGTCCCCGGTTACTATCCCGAGTGCACCCTTTTCCCTCGCTATCTCCGCTGCCCTTCTCAGCATCGCCACCTTGCAGACAACGCACGTCCACTCCTGCTTTTTCGCCTTGATGAGAGCGCTAACGTAGGGCTTCAGTACCTCAAAGTGGTTCTCAACTATCAGGTCTATCGGCTCCGGGGAGTAGTCCTCAAGTATATCAACGACCTTCTCAACCACGTTTCTCGCGTTCAGCCCCTGGTCAAAGTGCACCGCAATGACTCCTGCACCTCTCTTGAGCATGAGGAAAGCGGCAACCGGTGAGTCTATGCCCCCGCTGAGCAGGACGACGACCTTTCCCTGCGTTCCCACGGGAAGGCCTCCAACGCCCCTGAGCTTTTCGAGGAATATGTAGGCCTTCCCGGCTATTATCTCTATTCCGACGACGAGCTCAGGGTTCTTAAGGTCGACCTTCCAGCCGAAGTTCTCGACGATAAAGGCCCCAATCTCGCGGTTTATCTCCATGGAGGTCTTGAGGAAGGTCTTGTCGAGCCTCTGAGTTTCCACCTTGAAGCTCTTCGGGTTAAGACCCTTCAGGGCGTCCGTCAGGTAGGCCGGAATCTCTTCGTAGCTCATCTCCTTTGCAGGGGAGACCGAAACGACCCCGGGGACCTTGGCTATTATTTCAGCCGCCCCATCGGGAGCATCGACCAGTATCCGCCCCCTGATTATCTTCGCCCTACCTTCTACCCCCTTCCTCCTCAGCGCCGAGAGTACGTTGTCCCTCAGCTTCCTCTCGAATTCCTTCCTTTTGCCGCCCTTGATGCCCACTTCGCCGTAGCGTACGATTATCACTTCAACCACCCAGATAGCGGGCGAAGAAGTTCTTGGCTTCCTTCTCATCCTCGGCTCCTCTGATTACCATCCTGCCGGTCTTGAACACCAGTATCTCGGCGTAGTCGTCCTCGAACTGAATGAACTGGCTCGTCTTCAGGTACTCGATGCCGAGCTTCTCAAGCCGCTCCGCAAACTCGTCAAGGTTGATGTTCATCCTCTCGGGAGGGGTCACCTGTATTGAACCGTCACACATGTGCTCGACCTTTATCCGCTTTTCAAGGAAGGTGAGCTCTTTCCTCACGCAGGCGGGGCAGTCTTCCCTCCTCGGTATCTTAACCGTCTCAAAGTCCATACTCCTGAGGTCGAAGAAGAACAGCTCGCTCTCGACCTCCTCGCCGAGAAGTATCTTCGCCGCCAGTGCAACGGCAAGAGATGCCGCAAAGCTCGGTACGTAGCTCATTATACCGGCTATCGAGCAGGTCGGCAGGGGTCTCTCCGGGAGCTTGGGCATCAGACAGCGGAAACAGGCGGTTTTTCCGGGGATTACCGGCATTATGTTGCCGTAGGTTGCTAGAACACCCACGTAAATCCACGGCTTGTTGTTTTTGACTGCGTAGTCGTTTATCACCTGGCGGGTATAGATGTTGTCGGTCCCGTCGATTATGAGGTCCGCCTCGTCAAGCAGGCTTACCGTTCCGGGGTTCAGGTCTTCGAAGTGCCCTATGACACCAAACCTCTCCTTTAGCACCTCGACCTTCGGCTTTCCGACGTCCTCCGTGGTGTATATAGTCCTAGGAAGGTCGCCCTCATCGACGAAGTCCCTGTCAATGACAACTATCCTTCCCACGCCGAGCTTGTGGAGGAAGTAAACCTCCCAGCTGCCCAGTGCACCCGCCCCCACTACTGCAACAGTGCTCTCGCTCAGCTTCCTCTGTCCTTCGATTCCTATGATCGGGAAGTGCCTCGAAAAGTCCATTTTTACATCCACCATGCTCTCACCATTGGGAAGTTTTAAAGCCCTCAAAAAAGGCTTTTGAAAACCAAAAGTTCTGGACAGTTCTGGGAAATACCAAAGCTGGGAAAGGGTATTAAACGGGTTTTCAGGAAATCCTCCTCGGTGGTGGCATGGAGTTCTTCGAGGTTCTCAGAAAAAGAAGGAGCGTGAGGCGCTTTCAAGAGAGGCCGGTTCCCCGCAAACTTGTGGAAAAGCTCCTTGAGGCGGCTTTCCTGTCACCGAGTTCTTTCAACAGGAGGCCGTGGCACTTCATTGTAGTTGACGATAAAGAGAAGCTCCTGGCACTCTCAAAGGCAAAACCCGGGGCATCTGGCCTGGCAACGGTACCCCTGGCAATAGTCGTTACCGCCGACGAAAGCAGAAGCGACGTCTGGGTGGAAGACGCGAGCATAGCAGCAGAACACATACAGCTGGCGGCGTTCGACCTCGGGCTGTCATCGTTCTGGGTGCAGATAAGGAACAGAATGAACGATGAGAAGAGGACCGCGGAGGAATACGTGAGGGAGCTCCTTGGAATTCCCGAGAACTACCGAGTGGTGTGCATAATAGGCGTCGGCTACCCGGCCGAGAGGAAAGAGCCCCGCGGTGAGGAGGTCCTTGAGTGGGACAAGGTAAGCCTCAACCGCTTTGGCGAACCCTGGAAGTGATTCCATTGTGTCAACCGTTCTTCCATCGAATTTTTCACAGTGCAAAAAATAAACGCCATAAAGGTGCTGGAGTAGAAAGTTCTGGTGGAGCAGATGGAGGCTAGGGTGTGCAAATTCTGTGCCGGCGAAAGGCTTGAAGAAGTCGTTGACGTCCTCAGGAGGGCTGGCTACGAGGTGAGCGTGGAGGGATGCATAGGGCTGTGCACCAAGTACGACTGCGGAAGGATAAACGTCATCGCAGGTGAGGCTGAAATCTCGGCATCGGACATGAAGGAACTTGCAGCCCACCTCGGCACAGCGGAGGTGGGTGATGAGGGTACTGATCATAATATCAAGCCCGGATGAAAGGGCAATCCCGGCTTTATGTGGGCAGTCAACGCAATAAAGAACGGGTGGGCGGAGGACGTCGAAGTGGTGCTCTTCGGCCCCATTGAGGATGCGGTTGCAAGAGGCGATAAGCGTTTCGTCCCCTGGATAGAACGGCTCAGAGAACTGAGAAAGCTTCCGAGGGCATGCAGGAGAATAGCCGAGGAGAAAGGCTTCGAAGAGATCCTTGGAAAGAACTCCAGAGTCGGGTACGTCGGTGCGATAATTGCCGAACTTATTAGAAGAAGACTACGTTCCAATGACGTTTTAATGAAAAAAGCTTCAAGAAAAGACTTTTTAACGGCTATTCAAACATTTTTCAGGTGAAAGGGGTGCGCAGGGCGCTTTTGATGCTCGTGGTTCTATCGCTCTTCATACCACTGGCCAGCGCGGGAACCGTCAAATACGGGAACCTGTTGTTTCATGACGTCACAACCGAGAAGGAACTCCAGGAGCTGGTCTCCTCGAACGACGGGGGGTACTTCTTCATCTTCTACCACTCGGAGAGCTGTCCTGCGTGCAGCTACATGAAAACACAGGTTTTTCCCACTTCGGAGGCAGAAAAGGCCCTCCGGGAGCTTGTCCTCATCTCAGTGGACGTCTACAAGGGACGCTCCGTCACGACACTCCGCTACAGGGTCTACGACCCGGTAATAGTCATTCAGCCAGAGAACGCGGGCTACTACAAACCCAAAAGCCCGGGTGAGGAGATAAGCGTGGGCGTTCCCGGGACACCAACCATAGTGATTTTCAAGGCAGTAAACGGGACGATGGTTCTGAGGGGAGTGGCGGTAGGCGCTCTGAACCCCGGTGGCCTGGCCTACTTCTTGGAGAAGGCGACCGAGGAGAGTTCCCAAACGGCAACTCCGACAGGCGGGACCACCCGGACAGCGGACGGTTACAGTGAGGGAGAAACAAAGAACGAAGCGGGGAGCAACCTCAGCCTCGCTGTCCTGCTCCCGATATTCTCCGCGGGAATCGTCAGTGTCTTCTCACCTTGCGTTCTTCCAGTCATAGTTGGCACGCTCTCCCTCACATTCGCAAGGAGGAACGTCGAGGCGATAATAGCCGGAATGGTGGCTTCATTTGCCCTGCTCGGGGCCCTGGTGGGAAGCCTCGGCTCCTACGCTTCTCAGATACAGGGAGCGCTCTATCTAATCGGTGGAATCGGCTTCATAGTAATCGGCGCGAGCTTCGTGAGCGAGAGGGTCAGCGCAAAGCTTAAGGGACTGCTCAGATTCTCCCCCACGGATAGGATTGCACCTAAGAGAGGTACCACATATGACTTCGTCCTCGGCTCCGCCTTGGGCGCAACCTGGCTCGGCTGCATAGCACCTTACGTCGGCTTCGCGGTGATAACCGCTGCCCTGAGCGGGGACACACTGAGCGGGATCATCGTGATGGGCACATACGGCCTCGGGATGGGGCTGACTGTTTACCTCCTAACGGCATCGAAGGACCTCGGGGAGTGGGTGAACAGGAAGTTCCTCTCGAACAGGCTTTCGCTGGGTGGAAGAGGTAAAGCCAGGTGGGAAATTGTCCTCGGGGCGGTGCTCATATTCCTAGGCCTGCTGATGCTGACGGAGCTTACTCCTCTCAAGCTCTGGAGCTCGCTGTTTGAATCGCTCTCACAGCTCTAAGGAGGTGGTTTGATGTACAGGTACAGGAGAAAACTCGATCTAAGCCTCGAAGAGGCCGAGGAGAAGTTTAAGGCAAAGCTGGAGGAGAAGGGCTACAAGGTTGTTCTTGAGTTTACCCCGAGCGACGTCGTTAAGTCCAAGGTCGGCGTCGATATGGAGCCGTACAGGATTCTCTGGGTCTGCAACCCCAAGATATTCTACGAGATGACGAAGGAGGACTACGAGATAGGCTCCTTCGCGCCCTGCCCGGTGCTCTTCTACCAGGAGGACGGCGAAACCTACGTTGCCATAAACACCGCCGACGACGTGCTGGAGATAATAAAGGAGCCCCTTGAGGTCGTCAGGGGAGTTATAGAGGAACTCTAAACATTTTTATTTTATTCAAAGAGCCGCTCGTAGGCGAAGTGGCCGTATCTCCTCAGCTCGCCGCGCGTCTTGAAGGCCTCCTCTATGCATCAGAAACAGCCGCCGGCAAAGATGGCAACCTTACGTTCGTTTTCTTTTTCGTCCATTTTGCATCTCCAGCCACAGTACCTTGGAAACCTTTATATAGCTTTGCACACTAATACCTATTGGTGGTTATAAATGGACAAAAATGTCCCAAAATCTATCCGAAAGGGTTTTCGTTTTGTGCTCGAACTTCTGATGAGGCTGATGGAAACACAGACCCCCGGCAGAAGGCCCGTGGGAGTGATGTACCATGTCTGAGTTCCGTGATGAAGTCTCCATAGTTCTCGGCGGAGCGGCCGGACAGGGGATTCAAACGGTCGAGGGAATTCTGACCTACGCCCTAAAGAAGTCCGGCTACCACGTCTATGCCAACAAGGAGTACATGTCCCGGGTCAGGGGAGGGGTAAACACCACAGAGATAAGGGTTTCCTCGAGGCGCGTTAGGGCATTCGTGAGGAGGATAGACGTACTCGTCCCCTTCAAGCAGGGCGTTCTGAGCTGGGTGAAGGACAGGATCTCAGATACTACCGTCGTTCTCGGCGAGAGGGAGAACGTTGAGGAAGAGTTCGCTGAAAGGGTGAACCTCGTTGAGGTTCCCCTCACGAAGCTCGCCCTCGAAACGGGGAGCCAGCTCTACCTGAACACCACAGCGGCTGGGCTTATAGTCGGCATCTTCCACGGCGACTTCAGCGCGGTGGAGGAGTACATAAGGAAGCGCTTCGGCTCGAAGGGAGAGAACGTGGTGCGAAAAAATATCGAAGCTGCCAAGAAGGGTTATGAGCTGGGCGTCAAGCTCTGTGAGGAAGGAACGGTAAGGGTGGAAGTTGAGAGGGACGAGAAGGTCAGAGACGAGATTCTGCTGAGCGGCACGGAAGCGGTGGGAATAGGGGCCCTTGCCGGGGGCATGAACTTCCTGTCTTTCTACCCCATGAGCCCCTCCACGGGAGTTTCTACCTTCGCGGCGCAGAAGGCAGAGGAGTTCGGGATAGTCGTTGAGCAGGTGGAGGACGAGATTTCGGCGATAA
Source organism: Thermococcus sp. MV11 (assembly GCF_012027285.1). NCBI lineage: Archaea > Methanobacteriati > Methanobacteriota > Thermococci > Thermococcales > Thermococcaceae > Thermococcus > Thermococcus sp. MV11. Next base: position 279,202 of record NZ_SNUD01000001.1, on the reverse strand, counting down.
ACATGGCTCTCGGAGCGTGGTTCGCGGGAGCGAGGGCGATGGTGAGCACCTCCGGTGGGGGCTTCGCCCTCATGAGTGAGGCATTAAGTTTGGCCGGAATGGCCGAGAACCCAATCGTGATACACCTCGCCCAGAGGCCCGGGCCCGCAACTGGCCTCCCCACGAGAACGATGCAGGGTGACCTCAATCTGGTTCTCTACGCCGGCCACGGCGATTTCCCGAGGATAATCCTTGCCCCGGGGAGCATGGAGGAGGCCTTCTACTTAACAGCAGAGGCATTCAACCTGGCCGACCGCTACCAGGTTCCGGTGATAATCCTCACCGACCAGTACTTCGTGGACACCTACTACAACCTTCCGAAGCCCGAACTCGGGAAGGTAAAGTTCCAGAGGCACGTAGTGGAGGCCAGGCCGGATTATCGGAGGTACGAGCTGACGGAAGACGGCATTTCGCCGAGGGCCGTCCCAGGCTACGGCGAGGACGTGGTGATAGCCAACGGCAACGAGCACGACGAGTGGGGCGACATAACCGAGGACGCAGAGCTGACGATAAAGATGCAGGAGAAGAGGGCAATCAAAAAGCTCGAAGCGATAAGGAAGAACGCCCCCCTGCCGAGACTTATCGGGAGTGAGAACGCGAAATATCTCATCGTCGCGTGGGGTTCAACGCTCCACGTCGTCGAGGAAGCCCTCGAGAGGCTCGGGAGAGACGACACTGCTTTACTTCATTTCAGCTGGGTCTATCCGCTCAACCCCGAGGCGAGGAAGTTCTTTGAGGGTACAAAGGTAATAGTCGTCGAGAACAACGTTACCGGACAGTTCGCCGACCTGCTGAGAAAGGAGCTGGACGTTGAGATTCACCATAGGATCCTGAAGTACGACGGGAGGCCATTCTCGGTGGAAGAGGTTTTTGATGCCCTCAAGGGGGTGATAGAATGAACGCCCCAACCCTGCCCACGGGCAGAGAAGCCTTCGAGCCAAAGAGGCCTGGGAGCAGGGACATCGCCTGGTGTCCCGGCTGCGGCAACTTCGGCATAAGGAACATACTCATCTCAGCTTTAGCTGAACTCGGCTTGAAGCCGAATCAGGTCGCCATAATCAGCGGGATCGGACAGGCAGCGAAGATGCCCCACTACATCAACGCCAACGGCTATCACACGCTCCACGGCAGGGCGATACCAATAGCGACCGGCGTGAAGGCGGCAAATCCGGAACTGACGGTTATAGCCGAGGGCGGAGACGGCGACATGTACGCCGAAGGCGGCAACCACCTGCTCCACGCGATAAGGAGAAACCCGGACATAACGGTTCTCATCCACGACAACCAGATATACGGCCTCACGAAGGGACAGGCGTCACCGACGACGATGGTTGGAATGAAGACCCCAACCCAGCCCTGGGGAGTGTTTGAGGAACCCTTCAACCCGGTGGCTCTGGCGATAGCCATGAACGCCTCCTTCGTGGCGAGGACCTTCATGGGCTACTTCAGGGAGAGCGTCGAGATAATCAAGAGGGCGATAAGGCACAGAGGGCTGGCCATAGTTGATATCCTGCACCCCTGCGTCAGCTTCAACAGGGTGAACACCTACGCCTGGTACAGAGAGCACACCTACTGGATGGACGATCACGACCCGCACGACAGGGAGGAGGCATTTAAGCGCGCGATAGAGACCGACCCGCTACCGCTGGGGGTATTCTACATCAACGAGAAGCCGACCTTTGAGGAGAGTGTTCCTGCATACAGAACAGATAAAAGGCCCCTCTGGAAACGCGAGCCGAGGCTCGACCTCGTGGAGAGGATCTTCAGCGAAAAATCCCGGTGATTTTCTCTCTTTAATTTTCAAAAATGGAAAATCACTGGCCAGGCTGCATCAGCAAGCCCCTGAGCTTCGGCGCCCTCTGACCCAGTTCACGGTCGAGCATGAACAGCGCCTGCGGGTTGTCGCCGATTATCTTGAGCTTGTCCACGATTGCCTTGGCGGTGGCCTCCTCTTCGACCTGCTCTTCCACGAACCACTGGAGGAACTGGTATGTCGCGCGGTCTTTCTCCTCCTCGGCTATGTCCACGAGTCGGTATATCGACTCCGTAACGCCAACCTCGTGAAGGTAAACCGCCTCGAAGGCCTTGAGCGGGCTGGCAAAGTCTCCCCTGGGCTTTTCTATCCTCTCAAGCTCCGCCTTTCCGCCGCGGTCGAATATGTAGTCGTAGAACCTGAGCGCGTGGCCGAGTTCCTCTTCGGCCTGGGCCTCCATCCAGGTGGCAAAGCCGTCAAAGCCCTTCTCCTTGAAGTAGGCCGCTATGGCGAGGTAGAAGTAGGCCGAGAAAAGCTCCTTGTTGAGCTGCTCGTTCAGGGCCTTGAGCATTCTTTCGCTCAGCATTGGCATCACCGGGATTATTTGGAATTCGGGACTCTTAAGGTTATCCTCACGCCAGATTCACGTTCCCAGTGGAACCCCTCGTTACCCAATTCCGTCCTTAACTTTTTGGTCAAGAAAGGCTTTTTATGTCCTCGTACCAATTAGTTTCGGTGATAGAAATGCCAGATGTGAAAGTTAAGAAGATTCTCGATGATCCGGAGCTCTACATAATCCGGGTCGATGACGACAGGATAAGGTACTTTGAAGCCACTTGGGACATTCCCGAGGGCATAACCTACAACGCTTACCTGATGAAGCTCGACGGGGCGACGGTGCTCTTCGACCTGAGCAAGGGGGAGTACACGGAGCTCTTCATGGGGGCCCTTAAAAAGCTGGTCAATCCTGAGGAGATAACCCACGTGATTATCCACCACACCGAGCCCGACCATACTGGGGCTCTGCCGGCGTTTCTGGAGGCCAACGGCTACCGGGCAAAGCTTATAGGCACGAGTTTCGCCAAGCGTTTCCTGGAGGGATTCTACGGCGAGAAGGTCGTTGAGAACTTTTACACAATTAAAGATGGAGAGGAGATGAACATTGGCGGCAAGACCTTCCGCTTCATAACCGTCCCCTGGCTCCACTGGCCGGACACGATGATAACCTACGTGGTCGAGGACAAGCTAATCTTCTCCTGCGACGCCGGCGGCGGCTACGGAATCCCCGAGACCATCGACGACAGCGATGAGGAGGTCGTCCAACGCTATTTACCCCACGTGACGAAGTACATAGTCACCGTCATCGGCCACTACCACAAGTACATCGTCCAGAACATCAAGAAGCTCAAGAGGCTCGGCATAGTCGGTGAGGCCAGGATGATACTCCCAGGTCACGGCCTCATCTGGCGTAAGAACCCCATGAGGATATTCGAACACTACGAAGCTGTCGGCGCAGGAAAGACCACGAAGGGCAAGGTCCTTGTCATCTATGACTCCATGTACGGCTTCGTGGAGAGGAGGATGAACATCGTCCTAGACGAGCTGAGGAAGCACGGACTGAAACCGGTCGCCTACAAATTCACAGACAAGGAAGCCCCCGCCGTGAGCGATATACTCGGGGAGGTTCCCGACAGCGAGGCTATAATAATAGGTGCCTCGACCTACGAGGCTGAGATACACCCGAGGATACGCTACACTCTCTACGAGATAGTGGACAAGACCAACTACGAGAAGCCTGTCCTGATCGTCGGTGCCTTCGGCTGGGCCGGCGTCGCGGGCAAGAAGATAGAGACCCTCATCACGAGGAGCAAGTTCGACCACGTTGATACCGTCGAGAGCAGGGGAATGCCAAGGCCGGAGGACGAGGAGCGGCTTAGAGAGGGCGTTAGGAAGCTCGTGGCGTGGCTCTCATGAGGAGGCTTTTCTTTTCTCAAACCTATAATTTAAATACTTCAACGCAAAACATAAAAATGGTGATGCAGGTGGAAGATGTTCTTGATAAACTTGCCCAGCTCTCCCCCAAGGAGATACTGGGCTACGCCATTGCCTCAGAGGAAGATGCAAAACAATTTTACGAAGCTCTAGCATCAAAAAGTGGTGAAGTTCTGGGGGAGTTCTTCAGAGACCTCTCCAAGGCCGAAGAGAAGCATAAGGTAATACTGCTCAAACTGCACGAGAGCCTCTTTGGAGACACTAATTACATCGTCCCGGAGGGGATACCCTTTGCCGAGACCTCGGTCAACGTGGACACCGTAGCAAACCTCATCGAAGCAATGAGAGTCGCACTTATCAATGAAAAAACCGCCGAAAGGATATACAGCCATCTGAGCGAGATACTGCCCGAGCATAGGGGAATATTTAGCTTCCTGGCAGCACAGGAAAGGGCACACTACGCATCGATAAGGAGTCACGTCGAATACTTAGAAGACGTGACCCAGGGGCAGCCAGAGTATGTGAACGCACCGGTGGAGTTCTTCGGCGCCCAACTAGAGCTCTACCTGGGCCCACGCACAAGGAAGTGAGGTGACATTGTGGAGCTCGCTATAGTCGGCAACGGGCCGGGCGGGGTGGAGCTGGCCAAGAGCCTAGCCGGCGAATTCGATGTAACCATCGTGGAGAAGGAACACCTCCCCCACTACTCCAAGCCCATGCTGAGCCACTACATAGCCGGCTTTATTCCCGAGGAAAAGCTCTTTCCTTATCCCTCCGACTGGTACGAGAAGAAAGGGATAAACCTTCTCCTCGGAACGGAGGCAAAGCTCATTGACAGGTTCCGGAAGGTTCTCGTGACAAGTGACGGAGAATTGCCCTACGATGCCCTCGTCATAGCCACCGGAGCAAAGGCGAGGCGGCCTTCCATTCCAGGACGGGAGCACGTCCTAACGCTCAGAACCCTCGATGATGCGAGGCTGATAAGGGAGCGCCTCGAAGGGGAGGGAGAGATAACAATCCTTGGGGGAGGCTTCATAGCGCTTGAGCTCGCCGGAAACCTGGCCAAAGCTGACTACACCGTTCGGGTGGTCCACAGGGGAAGAACCCTGCTCGGTCTCGACGAAGAGCTCAGCGAGCGTATCAGGGAAGCGCTCGAAGGAGTGGGCGTTGAGTTTCACCTTGAAACCAATGCCCTTGAGGCAGAGGAAGAAGGTCTGAAAACAGACAGAGGGTACATTCCCGGAAGGCTGAAGGTCTGTGCCTTTGGAATAGTGCCAAACAAAGGGCTGGCCGTGAGAAGCGGCATACACGCCGGCAGGGGGATACTCGTGGACGAAAAGTTCAGAACCTCCTCCAAAGACGTTTACGCGATAGGAGACTGCGCCGAGCACGGCGGCGTTGTCGGAGGAACTGCCAGATCCGCGGTGGGGCAGGCAAAGGTTCTCGCCAACGTTCTGAGGGGCGCTGACGACCGCTACGACTTTTCATTCCGCTCGGCATTCTTCAAGTTCGCTGACTTCGGCGTGGCCATCATTGGGAAAACGAAAGGCCGAGGGAAGTGGCTCTACGAGAACACTAAGGTTTTCTACGAGGGAGACAGGCCCATCGGTGCCGTCGCCCTGGGTGACCTCAAGAAAGCCATGAAGCTCGAAAAGGCCATCAGGGAAAGACTGCCGATTGAATGAAGTTATAACGGGGTCAAACCTTTGGTTTGGAAAATCGTTATATACCTCAATATCAAATTTAAGTACTGCAGTGTACCTTTTGGGTGATATGGCATGGCGGTTGAAAGGAAGATGACCAGGAAGTTTTTGGAGGAAGCGTTTGCCGGCGAGAGTATGGCCCACATGAAGTACCTGATTTTCGCGGAGCAGGCCGAGAAGGAAGGCTACCCCAACATCGCAAAGCTCTTTAGAGCCATAGCCCACGCCGAGTTTGTCCACGCCAAGAACCACTTCATAGCCCTCGGCAAGCTTGGAAGTACTCCGGAGAACCTTCAGGCCGGTATAGACGGCGAGACCTACGAGGTTGAGGAGATGTATCCCGTCTTCAAGAACGCCGCCGAGTTCCAGGGCGAGAGGGAAGCTGTCAGGACAACCCACTACGCCCTGGAGGCCGAGAAGGTACACGCCGAGCTGTACGCCAAGGCCAGAGAAAAGGCCGAGAGTGGGGAGGATATCGAGATAAAGAAGGTCTACATCTGCCCTGTCTGTGGCTACACCGCGGTCGATGAGATACCCGAAAAGTGCCCGGTCTGCGGTCTGCCCGGGGATAAGTTCGTAGTCTTTGAGTAAGTTTTTCGCTTTTCCATTTCTCAAGTTTGAACCGCAAACCTTATAAGGGCGGACTAATAACATTGAGATGAGGCGATATTAATGGCCAAATGGAAATGCATAGTCTGCGGCTACATCTACGATGAAGAGGAAGGTGACGAGGACGCCGGAATAGCCCCGGGAACCAAGTTTGAAGACCTCCCCGAGGACTGGGTCTGCCCGCTCTGCGGCGCTCCCAAGGACATGTTTGAAAAGATAGAGTGAGGTGGTTGAGATGCTCAGCGGAACCATAAAGAGTGGAGACTGGAAGGGGGAGAAGCACGTCCCCGTTATAGAGTACGAGAAGGACGGCGACCTCGTGAAGGTCGAGGTCTCTGTTGGGAAGGAGATACCGCACCCGAACACGCCTGAGCACCACATTGCATGGATAGAGCTCTACTTCCACCCCGAGGGTGAGAACTTCCCGATTCTCGTCGGCAGGGTTGCCTTCACCAACCACGGCGACCCGCTGACCGAGCCGAGGGCGGTCTTCTTCTTCAGGACCCAGAAGAAGGGCAAGCTCTACGCGCTCAGCTACTGCAACATTCACGGCCTCTGGGAGAACGAGGTCGCGCTCGAGTGATTTCCCCGCCCCAACCCCCTTCTTTTATATCTTACCACTTTTATCCGGAAGGTTTATCTATGTTGGGAGCAATTTTAATGCATCACTGGATGGATGCCTAAAAGATGAGGGAACCTTGGTATGATGTAATAATGAGCGTTAGTGGGGTCTTGATTCTCGCTGGTATTGTCCTTACATGGATGGTACGCCGGAAGATAGAGCGAGTGACCGGCGAGTCGAAAACGTCCTCCCTCCTGTTGCTTATTGGGGGGCTGTTAACCTCGCTGGGCTTTTCACTCGGTGTGCTCAACGGTCGGAACATGAGCCAGGCAATGCTCACACTGATACTAATCGGTCCCGCCATGATAGGTTATGCCCTCTACGATATGGGCTTTAAGGGTGTGAGCCTGAGACTTCTCTTACAGAGCGTTGCCCTGATGCTCAGCCTACTCGGTGCAGGGCATTACTCCACGGTGACTGTTGACATAGCCTACGTGGGGCCGTTTCTGGCGGTTCTGCTTCTGATGAACGCCCAGATAATGGTAACCGAAGGGAACAGAAGATGGCTCCTGGTGGCCGCTTCCTGGATGATCGTGATCTTCTCGTGGACCCGCTACTGGCTGGACGATACCTCCGGGCTGGTCAAAGCGCTTATAGTTGCCCCCTACTTCCTATCGGTCCTTATGTGGGTTGCCGTTCTGGTATCAATGTACATTTCAGTTTCTCCGGACTACCTTCCCATACCCAAAACCGGCCAGGAAGGCTTATAACCGGACACTCGAACCCCTGCTGGTGAGAAGAATGAAGGTTTACATGCCGAACCGCGAGTGGCCGGAACACTACAGGGCCGTTCTGGACGAGCTGGCCAAGATAACCGACCCCGTAACAGGGGGAGACATTCTGGACTCGGGCGTCGTTGCCGGCCTTGAGGTGGCGGGGGATACGCTGAAGGTCTGGCTCAACTTCGAGAGCCACGCCGAGTACAACCTGACGGGGGCGAGCGCGATAGCGTACTCCAAGATTATCGGCGATATCATCGAGCGCTTTGCCTTGGTGAAGTTCCAGAACGTCTACGTCTACGACCTCAAAAACAACCCCGTCGGGGTTTTTGAGAACAAGAAGGGCTACACAATCGAGGACATAAGTCAGGAGAAGGTCTGAGCCGTGGGGCTCTTTGACTTTCTCAAACCCCAAAAAACACCAAAACGAGGTCCGAGGAACCTTCCACCGGAAGTTTCCGAAGTTGTTAAAATCCTGGAAAAGGTAAAGGACCCCGAAACGGGGCTGAACATCGTGGAAGAGGGTCTTCTCTACGGTTTAACGGTGAAAGAAAACACCGTTGAGGTTTTTCTTTTAATGGCCCGTGCAACACCGGAGTGCCATGCATGCCAGATGCTGGCCATCAACGTTCAAAGCAAGATTTTGGACGGCATAGTTTCCGTTCTAAGGCGGGAAGGGTTTAATAAGATAAAGGTCTACAATGAACTTGGACTGTTGCTTGCGGAGGGATGATGTATGGTTCCAGAGCTTGAAGAGGGGCTCCCTCTTGAAAGAGTTAAGGAGTTCTCCCTTGAGGAGCTCCTTGGCATGGCCATCAAAGCCGAGATAGGTGCCAGAAGGTTCTACGAGAGCCTCGCGGAGAGGGTAGAAATTGAGGCCCTGAAAGAGAAGATAGAGTGGTTAGCAGGGGAGGAAGCCAAACACGAGACACTGCTCAGGAAGATGTACGGGGCCATGTTCCCGGGAAAGGAGATTGTTTACCCCCGGGAGCACATAGGGCCCGAGCTGAAGCCGGTGGCGAGAGAGCTGAGCGGTGTTCAGGACATCATAGACCTGATACGATGGGCGATGAAGGCGGAGGAGATAGCGGCACGTTTCTACGAGAAACTTGAAGAAATGGTCGATTCGGAGGACAGGAAGAGGCTTATGCGCTATCTCAGCGACATGGAGAAGGGCCACTACTACACTCTCAGAGCGGAGTACGAGCTTCTCCTTGACTGGGAGATGTACAGCCAGATGATGCACGTCGGGCCATGAGTGAAAGAACAAAGAAGGGACAAGTCGTCCCTATTTCATTCTTTGTACTTCGCTATGAGCTCTGCCAGAATTCTGTGGTGCTCTTTTTCATTTTCGACCAGCGCCTCAGCAAGTCCCTTAAACAAGGGGTGTGTCATCTTCTCAGCCATCTTCTGATAGGTTTCTATCATGTCCTCCTCAATCTCAAGGTGCATCTCGGCGAAGCGCCTGACCAGGGCCCTCTGCTCGGGTACGAGCTCGACCTCCCTGACCTCGGATATCGGCCCTTCCCCGGCGAGCTTCTCCAGTTCCTTCTGGGCATCGAGGATGGCCTTCATCAGGTGTTTGTGGATTATCGTATCAACGGCTATCCTGCCAATGACCTCCTCAACCGTGGTGTACCTTAGACCCTGTCCCCTGATGAGGCCAAGACCATCAGTGTAGCTTGCAGCGGCCTTCTTTTCTGTCTCGTAGGCCTTCTTAACAAGGGGTTCAACCATGCACATCACCAGAACTATATGAACATCGAACCTTAATAACGCTTTTCATTGAGCGTAACAGTGTATCAAACTACTGCTTAGTGCACGAGAATCGAAGGAAAGGGATGGAAAAGAGGAAGGAAACGGTCATAGTTCGACCTTTATTCCCGTCTCCTCCTCAACCTCGTCAAAACCTTCCTTCATGTACCTGCCGAGCTCTTCATCAACTTCAAGGAGCGCCGCCAGAAACTCCCCAACGTGCTCCCTCTCCTCGTTGGCGACGTCGTGGAATATGTGCTTTATCCTCTCGTCCTCTATGTGCTCCGCCAGTTGCTCGTAGAAGCTTATGGCATCGAGCTCGGCCTCAATTGCCCAGCGGAGGGCCTGGGCGATTTCCCTCTTCGAGAGGGGCCTATCCTTGGGCAGTTCAAATGGGTATTTTGCAAGCATAGGGCACCACCACATTCACTCTCAAATAGCTGGAATAAAAGAAAACACCTCTCGCAGGGCTTCAGTCCACCTCCAGGCTGAAGTCCTGGTAGTTCATCCATATGCCGGTCTTCATGACCGAGTCATACTGGGCCTTCAGGAGCTCGTAGTGAGATTTCTCAACCCTGGCGAGCTCCTCGAAGACCCTCCTGACGGGCTCGTGCTCCGACTCTTTAGCCGCTTTCTCGTAGAACTCCCAGGTTCTCTTCTCCTGCTCCATTCCTATCCTGACGGCATCGACCTCGCTCAGGTTTTCGTTTTCGACCTCAACGAGAAGCTCCTTAAGGAGCTCGCGGTTCACCGCGGGGAGCTCGCACTTTTCTATGAGAACCTCGAGGAACTTCTCCTCAAAGAGATCCCAGTGGCCGGCCTCCTCCATAGCAAGGAAGAGGAACATTCTCTTTGCCTTTTCATCGCCCGCCTTCCTGGCTAACCGCAGGTAGAATTTCAGCTCGGCCTTCTCGACCTCAAGGGCGAGGGCCAAAGCTTCGAGTTCGTTCACAGTATCACCGGAAAAATTTATGACATCAACCCTAATAACCTTTGGGGGTCAAAGATGAGGATTGAGAGGGTAGAGAATCCGCTCGAGCTGAAGGGGGAGCTGGTTCGCTTTGTCCACAGGGTTTATCGGGGAACGAACGGTGCCTACCCGGCGCTTGAATGGGTGGAGGAGAAGCCGGCTCCAGATGACTTCGAGGGATTTAGGGAAGTTTACGAGCCCTTCCTCGAGTTCAGGCTGGGGAAAGAGTTTGATGAACTCTACGTGCTGAGGGACGATGATGGAGCAATCGCCGGAACCGTGGCGCTGGTCTACAACCTCGAAGGCAAGGCCCTCTGGTGGGTGCCGGAGGAGATAAAGGGGGAGAAAACCGGGCTCATCGAGTTCTTCATGGTCGATCCAGAGTACAGGGGCCGGGGCTACGGCTCAAAGCTCCTGGAGTTCGCTATAGAGAGACTTAGGGAGCTCGGCAGGGAAGCGTACGTCATAACATTTCCCGAGCTTGAGGCTTATTCATATTATATAAAAAAGGGCTTCGTCAAGGTGATGGACTACCGTGAGTTCGTGGTGTTGAGAAAAACATAGCTGGGGGACTAGCTCCCTTCCGGAGGCCGGAACATGGCCCCAATTTCCCCACGAATCTCCTGGAACCGTCCCTTCAGGTAAACCTTTCCGCCGCTGATGACCACCCCGTAGTCGGCAAGCGCCTCAAATGGCTCCCATACGTGGCTTATGATGACGAAACTCCTGCCCCGTTCTTTCCATCTTTTGATTATGCCGACGATCTCAGGGACGCTCTCAAAGTCAAGGTTGGCCAGCGGCTCGTCGAGGAACACAACCTCGGGTTCCCCCACGAAGGCCTGCGCGAGGGAAAGGCGCTTCAGCATTCCGGAGGAGTAGCCGTCTATCCTCCTGTCGAGGGCTTCCTCAATGCCGAAGAGCCTGGCGGCCTTTTCGACATCACCCGGATTCGCGCCCCGCACTCGAGCAATGAACTCCAGCCACTCCCTCCCCGTGGTGAGCTTGGGAAACCTGCCGGGATCGAAGGCCACGCCGATGCCCCTCCTGGCCTCGGGGTGCCGCCAGGGGTCCTTTCCGAGGAGCCTCACGGTTCCCTTCGTTGGCCTGTATAGGCCGAGCGAGACCTTCATGAAGGTGCTCTTCCCGCCGCCGTTGGGGCCGAGTATCAGGGTCAGACCTTCCGGTATTTCCACCGTAATCCCCTGGAGGGCCTTTATCGGTCCGAAGTACTTGTGGAGGTTCTGGGCCTCGATTATCGCCTTCATTTCCTGACACCCCCGATGAGCGTCAGCGCCAGAAGCCCGCCGAAGGCCGCCGAAGCCCACAGATGGGCCGACTTCTGCTCCCCGGGGAACCCGACATCGACGGGGGTTATCGTTATGGTGATGCCCTGAGTGGAGTTTCCGCTGAACTCGTAGAAGCCGGGGTGGGGGAAGACCAGCGCGAAGGCCCTGTTGCCCTCCATCTCCCCGGTGAATATTACCTCCCCGGTCTGGACGTCCTTCACCCGGAACTCCCCCGTCCCCACGGCGTAGAGCTTCACCGAGGCCATTGAGGATACGTACACCGCACTCCTTTCCCGCCCCGACACGAAGGCTGTCTTGTAGTGAACGTCGCTCGGTTTGAGGTTCGACTGCAGGGCCAGGGAGATCAGCGAGACGAGCATGAGGGTAAGGAGGAGCGCCCGGAAGAGCCTCATCTCACGTCCCTCCAGTTGCCTATCAGCAGGTAGAGAACCAGGAACACCAGCGCCGGAAGAAGGGTCAGTTTAAGAAAACCCCAGGAGAACACTGGGTCGCTCCGGATCGAGATTGCGGCCGGCCTGTAGTTTACGAGGACGTTCCGCCAAGGCACCGGCCCGTACCACGTCGTCCCCAGGAAGAGGGGGAGGTAGAGGGCCACGAAACCCCCAAAGATCGAGACGTAGGCGTTCGGCGAGAGCACGGCCACGAGGGCCGCGAGGGAGACCATGAAGAGCAGCACCATGAGATAGAACCACGCCACCGGGACCGCGTGGGTCACAAGGACACCGGCAACTGCATCGGGCGTGGCCGAGAAGTGGAGGGCAAAGACGAGGAGGTGAACGGCAAACACGAAGAGGAAGAGCGCAAGGAGCGCCGCTAGGAACTTGGCCAGCAGTACCTCAACCCTGGAAAGGGGGAGGGAGTAGACCGAAAGGGCAACGCCCTCGTCCCTCTCCAGCCTCACGGCCAGCGTTATGATGAAGGGAACCAGTATCGCCAGGAGCAGGTAAACGTCGCCGGTGAAGGCCTCCCTAAAGATTGAACCCAGTATCTCAACCCCGTACGGCCCTCCCCTGGAACCGGCGCTCCAGGTGAGGTAGTACCTCTTCATCACCGTCCCGATGAGAACCGCCCCGGCGGAGACGAGGGCAAGGTTTAGGGGGGAGCGGAGCTCCCAGCGGAGGATTTCCTTCACCGCCTCCACCTCCACAGGAGGAGCGCGCCGAGAACCACCGCAACACCAACGACGGCAAAGAGGGCGGTTCTGGACGGGCCTTCCTCCGGAAGCTCCTCGGCCCGGGTGAAGTCTATGTTCGTCCCCGCCAGGACGAGGCCGAAGGGCGGCATCTTGTTGCTCTCCTTGATTTCCCTCTCGTGCTCCCTGGCAAACTCTGTGTCCTGGATCACGGCGTTGCTTATGCCAAGGGCCTCCCACAGTGGGCTGAAGGGCGTAAAGAAGGCTATCGCCAGGCCGCTTGAACCATCGTAGAGGATAACGTCCTTCCCCGAGATCCCTGGAAGGCTCATCATGTTCGTATGGGCCATGTAAACCGGGGCGTTGAAGTCGCCGTAGTAGGTCATCGCCGTCGAGTTTATCATTCTGACCGTTTCAATTTTCAGTCCGGGAAGTATCTCAAGCCCGGTCACGTTGGCAGGGTTCTCGACCCAGAGGAAGTTCCCACCGGCCAGCGTGTCGTTCACGTAGATCTCTCCCGTTGTCAGGTCGATCTCAACGACCCCGGCCCTGCTGAAGTTCTCGGGCGTGTAGGATCTGTTGAACAGCCTCCCCTTCCCGTCTTCGACCACCAAACCAACCACGCGCCGTGCCGTCCGCTCGTAATAGCTGTTCTCACACACCGTCACGTTGCCCCCCGTGACTGGCACCTCCAGGCAGTCTCCACCGGTGAAGTTGTAGCGCCCCTGGTACTCCCGGAGAAGGGCCATCGCCTCACCCTCACCCAGGGTGGAATACTCCTCCCGGGTGCAGTTGAATCCGAGGAGCAGGAGGGACACCCTGGCTTTATCGTCGGAGACCTTGAGGGCGCGCCACGTGAACTCGACGTGGGGACAGTAGTAGGTGACGTTCCCGGCTGAAGTGCTCATGCCGATTGACAGCTGGCCCCTGGCGACGTACCTGGCGTAGACCCCCTCTCCAAACCAGTAGGGTGTTGCCGAAGTAGGGGGCACCAGCAGGAGAAGGAGGGCCAGAACCGGCACCAACCGTTTCATGGTATCTCCCCCAGGGCATGAAAACCGTTCTGGATACATCGCCCCCCCCAACGGGGTTCTGCACTCAATGTTACATTGATGTTGCTTATTAATCTTTCGGTGTTCTGAAGTTTCTCGCAAACAACCCTGTAGAACAATGCAAGACATCTAAGAGCACGAAGGGCTCCAAAATGGAGAAGAGTAATAGAAAGGTCAGAAGTTGAAGTTTATATCCTTCATCAGCTGGTCGTAGAACTCCTCGCGGTAGATGTCCGGGTAGCGGGTTATGTACTCGTACTGCTTCCTCAGAATGTTGTAGTGGTTGCGTTCCATGTCCGCGAGCATCTCAAGGACGAGGCGCGTGTTCTCGGTGGCGGCGTAGCCGGCCAACTCGTGGTAGAGCTTCTCGCTGACCAGTTCCGCCTTCATGGCTATCTCGTAAATCTCGTCGATGTTTAGGTCTGGCTTCTTTATGACCTCGCCCATATTCTCGGCGATGGCTTTGAACTCACCCATCACATCTATCTCAATCTTCTTCGGCTCGGTCCTGCCGCCGATGAACTTCTCGGCCATCTTCTCTATTATCTCGCGGTGCCTGTCCTCCTCCCTCGCCAGAAACAGCAGTTCGTCCCGAATAATGTCGCTCTTGACGACAGAAGCGAGCTTCTCGTAGGCCTCCTTGGCCCTTATCTCGGCGTTCATTGCAATCTCAAAAACTTCCCTGTCGGTTATCTCCATCAAGAATCACCACTACATTATAATCCAAAGAGACTATTAATCTTCTGGTTACACAAGCCGAATGTTTCAATGGGCAAAAATGGACACCATCTTCTGTCGTCGGCATAACGACAAATATTTCATGAGAAGTTGATTGAATGACAGCAAATCTAGGGATAGTATTTTAAACCCCTTCAACCTACGGGGGGCACCAATGGGGGGAAAGAAGATGTCCCGGAAAAAGGCGACGGTTGGAACGTATTTCAAGGAGCCAAATATGAGGTGCCTCAGCGTACCGGCCCTTCCGGTGAGCTACCGCCATCATTGACTCTTCTGGAACTTCGTTAGGCCCAGATAGTTCTGAAACTGCTGATTTTGTGAACAAAACTCGGGAGGGGTTAGTGTGAGAAAGGGCTTGCTGGCCGAGTCAGAGAAACTGTCGGAGATTAGCAGGTATCTGAGACGAACCTTTGAGCTGTGGGGCTACCGCGAGGTTTTCCTCCCGGCTATTGAGGAGTACAGCGAGAACCTGAGGAAGGGGACAAAGTTCGCCTACAACAACGGGTTCTACGTCATAAAACCCGACATAACCTCGCAGATACTGGAGAACATCAAGGAGCCGCCCGAGAAGCTCAAGCTCTATTACATCAGCGAGGTTCTTGACGGAGGGATTAGGGGACAGTGGCAGGCTGGAGTGGAGTACATCGGCGGGGACGTCACGAAAATGGCTGCGGAGGTGCTCCTCACGGTCATAACCTCCCTCGAAGCCCTGGGGATAGAGGAGTTCTACATAGACATCGGAAGTCTGAAGGTCTGGGAAAAGGCCACCGAAGACGTGAAGGAGTTCCGGAAGGAAATCTACAGGGCGCTCGTGAGGAGGAACTTTGAGATAATAGAGCGCCTCCCGATAAGCGTGGAAAAGAAGGAAGAGCTCTGGAGGCTCTTCAACTTCTGGGGGAAGGAGAGCGGCTATAGAAAACTCGACAGAATAGTCGAGGCGGTTGATGACGAAAGGCTGTTCATAGACTTCGGCACAGTCAGGCCTCTCCCCTACTACCGGGACGTACTCTTCGAGGTATACTCTCCGGAACTCGGGAAACCCCTCGGAGGAGGCGGGGAGTACACCTTCAAGGGGAAGCCCGCCTTCGGCTTTGCCTTTGATATGGGGGCGCTTTCGAAGCTCTTCAGAAAGAGGGGGGACAGGAACCGGAAAAAGCTGAGAGGGGAACTCAGGGAAGTCTTTACCGAGGCAAAAAGGCTCGTGAGAATGGGCATTCCGGTGGAGGTGGAGTGAATGAAGCGCTCCAACGGCTCCCCAATAAGGTTCGTCTTCCCCAAGGGGCGGCTTCTTTCCGGCTCTCTCGAAATCCTCCAGAGGGCTGGAATCGAGCTGAGACCCCCGGCAGAGAGGAGGCTCATCGAAAGAATCGGCAGCTATGAGGTTCTCCTTGCAAGGGCCTTTGACGTTCCCGTTTACGTGGAGTACGGAATCGACGTCGGCATCTCCGGGAGCGATGTGGTGGAGGAGCGCGGAAGCGACGTCCTCATACCCCTTGAACTGCCCTTCGGAAAGTGCAGGTTGAGCCTGGCCATGCCGGCTGAGAGCACCGTCAAGCCCGAGGATATGGACGGCTACCGGATAGCCACCAAGTATCCAGGGATAACGAGGCGGTTCTTTGAGGGGCTCGACGTCGAGGTGGAAATCCTGAAGCTCCACGGGAGCATCGAGCTAGCCCCGAAGATAGGGATAGCCGACGCCATCGTGGACATAGTCGAGACCGGAAACACGCTGAGGGCAAACGGTCTGGTCGAGGTGGAGAAGATAATGGACGTCTCCGCCCTGCTACTCGTCAACAGGATAGCCCAGAAAACGAAGTTCGAGGAGATAAACGAACTCGTGTGGAAGGTTAAGGAGGTGATTGGAGATGGATTTTGAGCTTGAGAGATACGTCGCCGGAATACTGCGGGATATTCGGGAGAGAGGTAATGATGCCGTAAAGGAGTACTCCCTCAGGTTCGACGGCTACGCCGGCCCGTTCCGTGTGACCGAGGAGGAGTTCGAGGAGGCCGCGCGAAGCATTCCCAGGAGGGACAGGGAGATAATCCTCCGCACCGTTGAACGCCTGTGGGAGTACCACGAGAGGCAGATGGAAAGGGAACGGCTCTTCATCAAAAACGGCTCCCTCTACGGGATAATCTACCGCCCGATAGGGAGGATAGGAATCTACGTACCCGGCGGAAAACCGCTACCCTCAACGCTGATGATGGTGGCAGTTCCAGCAAAAATCGCGGGCGTTAAGGAGATAGCGGTCACAATCCCGCCAAAGGACGGAAAGGTGAACCCCTACGTCCTCTACGTTGCAAAACTGCTCGGCATCACCGAGGTCTACAAGCTCGGTGGAATCCAGGCGATAGGCGTGATGGCCTATGGAATTGGCATGAAGAAGGTGGACAAAATATTCGGCCCCGGAAACAGGTTCGTCAACGAGGCCAAGAGGCAGGTTTTCGGGGTCGTTGGCATAGACAGCCTCGCCGGGCCGTCGGAGATAGCGGTGATAGCGGACGAAACAGCAGAGAAAGAGTACGTCTTAGCGGATTTGCTCAGCCAGCTGGAGCACGGGAAGGACAGCAGGGCCTGGCTCCTCACGACCTCAGGGGAACTCGCGGAGTTCTGCTCCCGGGAGGGGGTAGAGGTCGTCCTCTGCGAGAACCTTGAGGAGTGCGTTAGGAGGGCCAACGAGATAGCGCCGGAGCACCTAGAGATAATCACGGAGAGACCGATGGAGCTCGTTGACCTCATTGAGAACGCCGGGGCGATTTACCTGGGCCCCTACACGCCGGTTCCAGCCGCTGATTACTTCCTCGGCGTCAACCACGTCCTGCCAACCGGGGGAGCGGCGAAGTTCAGCGGCGTCTTAACTGTGAGGGACTTCCTCAAGCCGATAAGCCTCGCAAGCGTTAGCAGGGAGGAGTTCCTCGCGGAGAGGGAGCTGGGTCTTCGCTTGGCCGAGATAGAGGGCATGAACTACCACAGGAGGAGCATGGAGGTGAGGAGATGAGGCGCAAAACCAAAGAGACCGACGTAACGGTCGAGCTTGATTCGAAAGGGGGCATCGAGACGGGCGACAGGGTGCTCGACCACCTCCTCACCGCCCTCTTCTTCTACATGGGGCGAGAGGCGAAAGTAGAGGCCACCTACGACCTCAGGCACCACCTGTGGGAGGACGTCGGGATAACCCTCGGAGAGGAGCTTCGCTCAAAGCTCCCGGGGAAGTTCGCCCGCTTCGGGAGCGCGGTGATGCCGATGGACGACGCGCTCGTGGTGGTGGCGGTGGACATCTCGGGGAGGCCATACGTGAACCTTGAACTGTCCTTCGAGGAGGAAGAGGAGGGGTTTGAGAAAGCCCTTGTGAGGGAGTTCCTGTGGGGGCTGGCGCGGTCGCTGAAGGCAACGGTCCACGTGAAAACGCTGAGCGGGGTCAATGCCCACCACGTCATCGAGGCGGCATTCAAGGGACTCGGCGTCGCCCTCGGGAAGGCAGTCCGGGAGAGCGGGAAGCTTGAGAGCACGAAGGGCCTGCTGGAGGTGCGAGGGTGATAGCGATAGTTGACCTCGGCATAGGGAACCTCGCCAACGTGAGGAAGGCCCTCGGCGGGAAGATAACCGGCGACCCCTACGAGATAGAGAGGGCTGAGAAGATAGTCCTGCCCGGCGTTGGAAACTTCGGGGCCGTGATGGACAGGCTTGAACCCCTCAGGGGCCTCATACTCGACGCCATAAACGACGGGAAGCCCTTCCTGGGGATATGCCTCGGCCTTCAGTTGCTCTTCGAGGGGAGCGAGGAAAGCCCGGGGAAGCCCGGTCTGGGGGTCTTCAGAGGGAACGTGGTGAGGTTTCGGGGCGTCAGAACACCTCACATCGGCTGGAACCAGCTCTGGAAGAAAGGGGACTGCCCCCTCTTTGAGGGAATTGAAGATGGAGCGTACTTCTACTTCGTCCACTCCTACCACGCGGTCCCGGAGGAGGACATCGTTGCGGGCGTCACCGACTACGGGCCGGTGCTCTTTGCCTCGGCCCTCTGCAGAGAGAACATCTACGCCGTCCAGTTCCACCCGGAGAAGAGCGGGAGAAACGGGCTTACCGTGATGAGGAACTTCGGGGGGCTTTAGAATGGAGGTTTATCCCGCGATAGACCTGATGGGCGGAAAAGCGGTGAGGCTCTACAGAGGGAGGAGGGAGGAAGTCAGGGTCTACGGCGAGCCAGTTGAGATAGCGGAGCGGTTCGCCGAGCTCGTGGACAAAATCCACATAGTCGACCTGGACGGGGCCTTTGAAGGCTTTCCCCGAAACCTCGACGTTGTCAGGGAGATAATCGAGGAGACCGGGCTGAGGGTTCAGCTCGGTGGGGGCCTCAGGAGCTATGAAGCCATCGCCAAGGCCTACGAAATCGGCGTGGAGAACGCCATACTCGGAACGAAGGCCCTCGACTTGCGTTTCCTTGAGAGGATAACCGAGGAGTTTGAAGGCATAACGGTCAGCCTCGACTCGCGGAACGGAAGGGTAGCCGTGAGGGGCTGGCTTGAGAGTGGAATGGAAGTCAAAGAAGCCTACGAAACGCTGAAACCCTACGTGGACCGCTTTATTTACACCTCCGTTGAGAGGGACGGCACGCTGACGGGAATAGAGGAAATCGAGAGGTTCTGGCAAAGCGGGGAGTTCATCTACGCCGGGGGAGTTTCGAGCGCCGAAGACGTGAGAAAGCTTGCGAAAATCGGCTTTTCGGGGGTCGTGGTCGGAAAGGCCCTGTACGAGAGAAAGCTCGCCCTTGAGGAGCTTCTGGAGGTGGCAAAATGCTGGCCAAGCGAATAATAGCGGCCCTGGACATAAAGGACGGAAGGGTCGTCAAGGGGATAAAGTTCAGGAACATACGCGACGCCGGCGACCCGGTCGAGCTGGCGAAACGCTACGAGGCGGAGGGAATAGACGAGATAGTCTTCCTCGATATAACGGCGTCGTACGAAAGGAGAAAAATCCTGCTCGGGCTGGTCGAGAGGATAGCCGGGGAGATATACGTCCCCTTCACGGTCGGCGGCGGCATAAGGGCTGTTGAGGAGGCGAGGGAGATAATCAAGCGGGGGGCGGATAAGGTTTTCATCAACACGGCGGCGGTTGAAAGGCCGGAACTGGTGAGGGAGATTGCCGAGATAGTCGGCACCGCCAACCTCGTGGTGGCAATCGACGCCAGGTGGAACGGCTCCTTCTGGGAGGTCTACACCCACGGCGGAAGGAAGCCGAGGGGAATTGATGCGGTCGAGTGGGCGAGAAGGGTTGAGGGGCTGGGCGCGGGCGAGATACTGCTCACGAGCATGGACACCGACGGAACGAAGGAGGGCTTCGACATAGCCCTGACGAGGGCCGTCGCGGAGGCGGTTGATATACCGGTCATAGCCTCTGGCGGAGCTGGAAAACCGGAGCACTTCTACGAGGCCTTTAAGGCTGGGGCTGAAGCGGCTCTTGCGGCTTCAATCTTCCACTACGGGGAATACACCGTCGGCGAGCTGAAGGGGTACCTAGCCGAGAGGGGAGTCCCCGTGAGGCTGGACTACTGAGGTGGTAGCATGGAGGAGCTAATCGAGAAGGTTGACTGGGAGAAGAACAACGGTATCGTCCCCGTTGTGGTTCAGGACACGAAGGGGGAAGTCCTAACGCTCGCGTACATGGACAGGGAAGCCCTCAGGAAAACCCTTGAGACCGGCTACGCCCACTACTACTCCCGCTCGCAGGGAAGAATCCGCATGAAGGGCGAGGTGAGCGGGAACGTCCAGAGGGTGAAGGAAGTCCGGATAGACTGCGACAGCGATGCCCTGCTCCTGATAGTCGAGCAGAGAGGTGCCGCATGTCACACGGGAAACTACTCCTGCTTCTACCGTAAGCTCGGCGAGCCGGAGAGGGTTCTCCCAGTGGACTACTCCCTGACAATCCTGCGGGAGCTTGAAGAGCTGATAAAGGCGCGGAAACAAAAGCCCGTCGAAGGCTCCTACACCTCAAGGCTGTTCGAGGAAGGACGGGAGAGGATATACAAGAAGTTCGGCGAGGAAGCTATTGAGGTTCTCGTTGCCGAAACGAAAGACCGGCTGATCTACGAGACGGCCGACATGCTCTACCACCTGCTTGTTTTGCTGGTTTACAACGACGTTGCCCTCGGTGAGGTGATGGCAGAGCTGAGGAGGCGGAGGGGATGAGGATTAGAGAGCTCGTGAAGTCGTTCGAGCCGTACCGCGTTGAAGAAGGGGACTACCCCGTAAGGCTCGACAAGAACGAGAGCCCCTACGACCTTCCCAACTGGGTGAAGGAGGAAATCTTTGAGGAGCTGAGGGAGCTTTCCTTCAACCGCTACCCGCACATAACCTCGATGCCCGCCAGGGAGGCCATAGCGGACTTTTACGGCCTCTCGCCGGAGAACGTTGCGGTCGGAAACGGGGGGGACGAGCTGATAAGCTATCTCGTCAGGCTCTTCGAGGGAGGCTATGTAGTCACGACACCGCCGACCTTCAGCATGTACTACTTCTACGCAAAGCTGAACGGAATTCCCGTCCTGGAGGTGCCCCTGAGGGAGGACTTCACGATAGACGGCGACGCCATAGCGGAAAAGGCCGGAAATGCGAGTGTTGTCTTCATAGCCTCGCCCAACAATCCCACAGGCAACCTCCAGCCGGAGGAGGAGATAGTGAAAGTCCTCGACACGGGGACGGCGGTGGTTCTCGATGAGGCCTACGCGGAGTTCGCCGGAAAAACCCTCTGGAGGCTCATCGAGGAGTACCCCAACCTGATTGTGCTTAGAACCTTCTCCAAGGCCTTCAGCCTGGCCGGGGTGAGGGCGGGCTATCTTCTAGCGAACGGGGAAACCGTTGATGCCCTCTACCGGGTGAAGTCGCCCTTCAGCGTCGGGGTAATGACCATGGCGGCGGTGAAGGTCGTGCTCAGGCACTACGACCTCGTTGAGAGGCGCGTGGCGAAGATCATCGAGGAGAGGGAGCGGATAAGGAGGGCCTTCCGGGAGTTCACGTATCCAAGCGACGCGAACTTTCTCCTGATGAGACTGAACGCCTACGAGTTCCTTCTGGGGAAGGGCATAGCCGTCAGAAAGCTCGCGGGGAGGCTCGACGGCCACATACGGGTCACCGTCGGAAGGAAATGGGAGAACCGGAAGCTGATCGAAGCCCTCAGGGAGTTTCTGGAGGTGAGGGAATGTGGGTAGTTTTCGACGTTGACGGCGTGCTGATAGACGTGGGGGAAAGCTACGATGTCGCGACCAGGCTCACGGCGGAGTACTTCCTCAGGCTGTTCGGGGTCGAGAGGGAGATAAAACTCGAGTGGGTCCGGGAGCTCAGGAGGAAGGGCTCCTTCGGAGACGATTTCAAGGTCAGCGAGGCCCTGATACTCTTCGCCCTTTCAGGAAGGGCCGAAGAGCTCATCGAGGAGTTCCCGGAGGGGGGAACGATAGAGTGGGTTCGGGAGAGATTCGGGTTCCAGGTCTTCGGCGGGAGCATCGAGCGGGTCTTCAACACCTTCTACCTAGGGAGGGAGTATCCGGGGAGGCTCTTTGACTTCCCGGGGCTGTGGAAACGGGAGAGGCCGATTGTGAGAAGAAACCTCTTGGAGGAAGCGTCGGCCCGCTTCAAACTCGGGGTCGTCACCGGAAGGAGCGCCCTTGAGATGAAGCTGGCGGAGCGGGTAATCGGCTTCCGCTTTGAGAACGTCGTTACAAGGGAGAGCTATCTCAAACCGGACCCCCGGGCACTGTGGGAGCTCGTGAAGGGCGAAAGGGGAGTTTACGTGGGGGATACAGTCAACGACGGTCTTTTCATAGAGAACTACCGGAGGAGATACGGAAGAGAATTCGGCTTCGTCATGGTGGGGCGGGACGTGAGGGACGTGAACGAGTTCCTGGAGGAACTGCTGGAGGGGGAACAAACTTAAAAACCCCACCGAAAAGCTCCAACCATGCTCTACCTTGAGATACTCGGAAATCTGCCCGAGATGGCAAGGGACGAGGTAAAGGCCATGCTGGAGCTGGCCGGCGGAGAGATAGTTAATCAGGATTATCTTTTCCTCAAGATAAACGCCGATGAGGGGGCTTTTCCCTACCTTGACCGCCTTGGTCTAGCCCATGAATACGGCATACTTATGGTGGAGGCCGACTCGGTGGAGGAGCTTCTAGATAAGGCCAGGGAGGTCGAGTGGCCAATAAGAGGAACCTTCAAGGTGGACACCGAGACGATGGCCAACTGCCGGCACAGCGTTCTTGACCTACCCAGAAAGCTCGGCGCGGTGATACACGCCCAGGGGTTCAAGGTGAACCTCTCAAGGCCCGACACGCTCGTGAGGGTCTACTGCGGCGAGAGGCTTTACGCGGGGATAAGGCTCAGGTTTTTCGATCCCAAGGACTTTGAAAAGAGGAAGGCCCATCACAGGCCCTTCTTCAGGCCGATCTCGCTCCACCCGAGGGTTTCCAGGGCGCTGGTGAACCTCACTAAGGCGAGGAGGGAACTCCTCGACCCCATGATGGGCGCCGGTGGTATTTTGATGGAGGCTGGCCTTCTCGGCCTGAAGGTCTACGGGGTTGATATAAGGCCGGAGATGGTGGAAGGCGCGGAGATGAACCTGCGGCACTACGGGATAAGGGACTACGTCCTGAAGCTCGGCGACGCAACGAGGCTGGGGGAGCTGTTCGATAAAAATTTCGAGGCGGTAGCAACCGACCCACCCTACGGAACGTCAGCGACCCTCGCGGGCAGGAAGAGGGACGAGCTTTACCAGAAGGTGCTGGAGAGCATCTATGAAGTGCTCGAAGACGGCGGAAGGCTGGCGATAGCGTTTCCAGCGGACTTCGACGGAAAGGCCGAGGCCGAGAGGATAGGCTTCAAAACGCTCGGCAGATACTACCAGAGGGTGCACAAGAGCCTGGAGAGGTACTTCTACGTCTTCGAGAAGGAGTGAAATGGGATTTCGTTCTTTGATGTTTCGTGAGGGGTCTTCTGATGGCCATATCGTGAAGCAAATGATACCACCACTCAAGTGCAGAAGTCTGGCGAGACGTTGCCCGTAGCATGCCGAGGAGATTTGGCACCGACCGATTTTCCTTTCTAAAAATAAAGCTCTGTTCACCCTTATCCCATAGAGGACGGAATTTGAAGGGCTCTCCCCAAGAATCCAAGCTCCCCAAGCAGAATACCTTCTGTGATTATCCCTGGAGTGGTAAGTCCCATACAGATGCATACGTTTTCCAAAGCGCCGGGAACAACGCCTCTTCAGCACGACAGGAGGATTTCGGGACAGATTAGATAGTAAAGGAGCCCTGCTTCTGGCTTTAATGGCTCTTGGAGGCGTTAACAGATGACAATTCCAAAACAGAAGGTTTCGATTTTCCCATCGTGTGAGACATTGGCCGAAAATGCCGAACCAGTGAAAAGAAAAATGGAGGTCTCTCCGCAGTTTTTGTGCCGGCTTTATAAATAGAATGCGGTGACACGAGTTTTTAGAACAAGGTTTAAATAGCGGTGAAGAAAAAACTTAAAATCGAGAACCCGGGGAATTCCCGGAGCGTTTCCGTAGAACAGTGTTGTGTGGAAAGAACCGCCTTGGTAGTGTTAGCGATGCCGATACGGCGAGTTTCCGTAGAACAGTGTTGTGTGGAAAGAGGCCGCTTATGCTAAGGGTGTAGGTCGTAGTATCGGGTGTTTCCGTAGAACAGTGTTGTGTGGAAAGTTCTGCTAAGCTGATTGGGATGAGCACTTCGGCGAGTTTCCGTAGAACAGTGTTGTGTGGAAAGATCAGGAACAGGCCTGCCAGGAACATGAAAAACAGGCGTTTCCGTAGAACAGAGCTGTATGGAAAGTAGTGTTACTCGTAACCAGCGTGTGGATTGTTGAGGTTCCGCCCCGGTTCCCTAAAGCTAGCGCGCGGAAGCCGGCTCTCACGCCGGGTTGGCATTACTGACATTTTCTTCATGTTTTATGTTTAGTACCGCGACCGGTATGGGAGTGAAACTTACAAGCGGTTCAAAATCTTTATAAGTGCCAGTGTTGTTTATCACTCTGTTAGCGTTCCAGGGTGTGCATAATGCGGCTGAAAATAACCCTCGAGGGCAACAATGGGGTGCCATATCAGCCCAACAAGCACGCTGTCCAGGGGTTCATCTACAACATGTTGAAGGACACGGAGTATGGAAAACGCCACGACGAGCCGAGGTTTAAGTTCTTCACGTTCTCGGACTTCTTCAGGGACAGGGAGGGGAGGCTGACCTTCCTCGTGTCTTCTCCGGAGAGGGGCTTCATAGAGACACTTTACTCGAACATCAGGGGTAGGGACCACATCTACATCGGCAAGCACCAGCTGGCGCTGGTCGAGATCAAGAAGTTCAAAGTGCCCCTCCGGAGGAGATTTCAAACGGGCTCCCCGGTGGTAATCTACCGCAACGCCCAGGAGAACGAGTACTTCAAGTTCCACGCCCACCACGATTTGCGTTTCTTTGTGGAACGCCTTAAGGACAACGCGGAAAGGAAGTACAACGCGTTCTACGGCGAGGACTTTGCCCTCGACGGCCCCTTGTTCGACAGGATAATTCCAAAGCTCAGGAACAACGGGAAGCTCGACGTTTACGTCAAGGTCGTTAAGAACGGTGTCCCCTTCCCGGTAATCGGCTCCAACTGGGAGCTCCTTGAAAAGGAAAGAATAGGGCCGCACGAGAGAAAGTTTTACCGCTTCCTCATGGACGCCGGACTGGGGGAGAAGAACAGCCTCGGCTTCGGGTTTTTGAACCCTGTCAAGGGGTGATTAAATGCTCGACGCGTACCTCAAAAACGGGGAGCTGTTTCTGAGGGAGGAGGAAATCCAGGAGATAAACGAGGAGACCGTCAAAGAGCACTACCTCCTCCCATTGCGGGAGATGGTCGTCAATCTCGTCCCCGTGGATTCCGAGAGCGACGCCATAGCGGTCCTCCGAGCCTTCGGCTTCAGCCTCCCAAAGAGCGACAGCAAGGTCAAGATACTTCAGGCCCTGACCGGGGAGAAGGCATCATCGGGAGTGTGCTCCATCTGTGGGCGGAAGACCAAGGTTGTGAGCAACAAATCCTACATATTCCCCTTTGAGAGAAAGGTCGATTCGGTGGTGAACGAGGGCAACAGGCTCCACTTCTGCATGGAACACGCTTTCAAGCTCTACTCGGCAATGGCGTACCTATACACTGTGCCAATACGGAAGTCACAGACCGGGGACTGGCTCGCCCTCCGGTTCTTCTTCGACGCCCCCGAGGAGCAACTCCTTGAGATGAACAGGGTGTTCCACGATTTCTGGGCCGATAGGCTCGAAATAGAGGAAAAGAGGGGCAAGAGAACCGCCTATTCCGTGAAAGTTAGGCTGGAGCTGAGCAAGTATCACCCGAACGAGGCGTTCTTCGCGATCCTCCACAGCTTCGTCAAGCACCTGCGCGATGTGGATATGCTGGAGGAGACCGAGAAGCTGGCGGAATCGGTGGACGTACACGTGTTCCACGGCGCCGGCCAGTTCTACGGGTACCGCACGCTTAGGGGTTCGACCTTCGAGAGGCTCATCAGGTTCGTTGACTCGATCCAGAGGACAGGAAGGGCCACCAGATGGGGGGACAGGCACCTTCAGAGCCTGGACTCCGCGGTGGTTATGTTCTACGAGTCACTCGGGATACCCCGCGGGAAGAGGGACAGGTCAAAGGACTACCTGGAGAGGGAGCGGTTCTTTGAGGGCCTGCTCTCCGGCAACTTCGATTTCGTTCTTTTGAACCGGATATTCATGGAGAGGGTCAGGCACGATTTGCCCCTCCCGCCGTATTACTACACCTGGGCACACTCCTATCTGGAGGCCTTTGGGGGTGGTGTTGTGGACCTCAAGACGTTTGAGCAGGTGAACGGGCTGGGCTACAGCCTCGGGAAGAAGATGAAGGGGACAAACCTCGAGCGCTATCAGTGGGAGCTCTTCAGGGCCAGGGGCTTCGAGGAGTTCCTCAACAAGCTCGTCGAACTCCAGGCCAAGCTGGAGGAAAGCCTCGACCTGAGGCCAATTTACGAAAACGAAAGGGAGTGGAAGGTCGTGAAGGCCATACTCCTGAACGGCATGCTCAACGCCCTTCACGGGGCCGATAGAAAATCTGCCCCCGACAACTCGAAGGAGGGTGGGGAATGAAGGCGATGGAAGTTGTTACCCTGACCAAGGTTGAGGGAGCGAACTTAAACTCGAACGGGACGGAGGGGGTCATATCTGTCCTCAAGAAGGTCCGCGATCCGGTTGATGGAAAGGAGTACGTAAGGGTGAGCGGTCAGAGCGTTAAGTACCACCTGAGACAACTCCTCAAAGAGCTCGGCTGGGAGCTGAGCCAGGTCGTGCCGAAGAGCGAAGGTGGCCAGAAGGTAATAGTGTCGCTCGGAGAGCCCCAGAAATACATAGATGACGACGTCTTCGGTTACATGATAGCCAAGAAGGTCGATGGGAAGAACGCCACGCTTAGGAGAACCGCGGTCGTTAGAACCAACGGCATGATATCGCTCTTCCCCTACCAGGAGGACAGGGACTTCGGGGTCCGCTACGACCCGAGCGGGGACAACCACAACATATACGAGACCGAGATAACCACGAACATCATGCGCGGCAACTTCTTCATTGAGCTGGACAGGCTGGGCGTTTTCAAGGAAGGCCTTGAGGTTCCAAAGCTTGATGGCCTTGAGGCAAAGAAGGTCAAGGACGCCACCGGCAAAGAGGTGGCCCTCTACGTTTTACCGAAGGAGGAGCGCGAGAGGAGATTGAGGGCCCTCCTTAAGGCTATAATGATGTATCACGGCGGGGCGAAGCTCAGCAACTTCTTTACGAAGGTCTACCCCGAGATCATGGTGGTAGCCCTGCTGAAGCACAAGATACCCGTCATCGGCGATGCACTGCGCGTCAAGGAGGGCTACGTTGATGGAAAGCTCGTCCTCGACGTGGAGAGGCTGAGGGAGACGGTTGAGACCTTCCAGGACAACATCGAGAGGCTCTACATCGGACTCTTCGAGAGCCGCTTCGCCAACGTGGACGAGCTGAGGAAAGCTTTCGAGGGAATTGACAGCGTGGAAATACTGAGCATGAAGGACCTCATGGGCAGGATTGAAAACATAGCACTCGGTGAGTGACGTGCTCGGCCTGGTGGTTGATGTCAGGCCCCTGCAGGCCCACTTCAGG
The DNA here is from genome assembly GCF_012027285.1 of Thermococcus sp. MV11. NCBI lineage: Archaea > Methanobacteriati > Methanobacteriota > Thermococci > Thermococcales > Thermococcaceae > Thermococcus > Thermococcus sp. MV11. The sequence goes on along the minus strand of NZ_SNUD01000001.1, from coordinate 251,624 downwards.
ATACCCTACAACTCCCTCCTGCTGGACAGCTACCCCTTCCCGCCGAGGACAACGGCCATAGGAATGCTCGCCGGGGCAATGGGCCTCCCGGAGGAGGGCTTCAGGAGACTGCTCGGGGAGCTACGCTACGGCGTCATCATCGAAGACCCCGGTTCGAGGGCTGAAGAGACAGCGGTGATATTCAAGAGCCAGAGCTCGCCCCTGTATCCAATAACGAAGGTGCTCCTCCACAGGCCCCGGTACAGGTTATTCTTCGCCGGCGACGAGGAGACTATCGAGAGGGCACACGATGCCCTGCTCGACCCGGTCTTCGTTCCCTATCTCGGCGACAGCGAGAGCCTGTTCTATCCAGCGGGCGGGGAGTACGTCAGGCTGGTCGAAGTCAAAGAAGGCAAGGAAACAATCCTGAGGAGCCTCGTGCCAGCGGACGAGTACGAGAGGGGCGCGAGGTTTACCGTCCTCAAAAGGAACAACCTCTTCCCGAGGGATTACAGGATGCCGGTCGGGTTCACCTACCGCGGAAAAACCAGGAGGGCAGTCTACAGGAACGTGGTGGCCTTCGCAGGAGGTTTCGTCGAGCTGGCCAACCCGGTGGACGTTCTGCTCTTCGACGGGGAGCCGGTCTTCACGTTCTGAGTAACACCGCTCCAGGATTTCTCTTTTTCTACCGGTTTTTACAACTGAAAACGCGATGACAACGATTTGATTTTGGAAAGTGTGGCTAACTAGCCTTTATCACCTCCAAAATCCCCAAAACGGGTATTTGAAACCTGTGTGAGAAATTTATCGAAAGGTTTTACACATGTGAAACAAAATCGGAATCCGGGGAAAGGTGTAGCTCCAGACGGCAAAGGGGCCACAAAGAGCGGAGTTTAGATGGTAAAGCGGATTCAGAGCGGGGCCAAATCCAATTCTACTGGAGAATACCGGATTAACTCAGATAAAAAGGTTTTCGATTTTTTAATCAGGGATAAAAAGTCCAAAGATCCTTCTGTATGGGAAACGGGAGCTTTAACGCCTTTTTCATTTCGTGTGTCGGATTTATAAACCAACTGCGTTGCCACAGGTTTCCAAGACAAAGTTTAAATAGGAGTTGAAAAACCAGATATTTTGAGGATCCGGGAAAGTTGCCCGAGGGTTTCCGTAGGACAGAATTGTGTGGAAAGTAGTTTGTTGCTCCAGTCCTTCATGTATCGCCGAGCGTTTCCGTAGGACAGAATTGTGTGGAAAGAACTCAAAAATATGAACCCGCGCTCTGCAATCGTGAGTTTCCGTAGGACAGAATTGTGTGGAAAGAAGACACGGTTTCCAAGGTCTGGGATACGGTGAAGACCGTTTCCGTAGGACAGAATTGTGTGGAAAGGGGGTGTTACGCGGGTCCTTCCCAATGGGACCCGGCTGTTTCCGTAGGACAGAATTGTGTGGAAAGACGGGTCAGGCTCTGACAGGCGTCACGGTGAGCGAGAAGTTTCCGTAGGACAGAATTGTGTGGAAAGATGTAACTCCGAATCCTCCTACGAGCCCTCTGCGGGCGTTTCCGTAGGACAGAATTGTGTGGAAAGTCATCTCAACAAAACTAACATCACCCTCATATACAACTGTTTCCGTAGGACAGAATTGTGTGGAAAGCGGGTCTTCTCAGCCCACTCAAGGTCGCGGAAGTCTAGAGTTTCCGTAGGACAGAATTGTGTGGAAAGTCGTTGTTCACACCCTCGGCCTTTGCTTTGAGGGCCTGTTTCCGTAGGACAGAATTGTGTGGAAAGAAGAAAAAGCGCGAGCTCAACGAGGAAATCCTCAAAGAGTTTCCGTAGGACAGAATTGTGTGGAAAGAACACTACTGTCACGCGCCTCACGCCTGACTGACGTGGTTTCCGTAGGACAGAATTGTGTGGAAAGATGTAGATGCTGATGCTCCTAATGTGGACGTATGAGAGTTTCCGTAGGACAGAATTGTGTGGAAAGAACGTCTTCATAAACTCCTCGATCGTATCAGTCAAAGTTTCCGTAGGACAGAATTGTGTGGAAAGATCCTAACCTCATTATCCCCAACAGTCCAGGCACTGGGTGTTTCCGTAGGACAGAATTGTGTGGAAAGACAAGATTCGCCTTGCTGCGGTGATTCAGAACCTCAGTGTTTCCGTAGGACAGAATTGTGTGGAAAGTCGATGAGTATGAGCTGTTGCGGTTGCTTTTGAAATACAGTTTCCGTAGGACAGAATTGTGCTAGGCCTCTCGGCGTTTTCTTTTCTTTTGCTACGTGCCCAACGGCCCGAACAGCGCCTGTGGGTGATCCCATGAAGCGTCCGGTTTACATAACCCAGATGGGCGTCCTTGAAAGGAGGGGCAACACGCTCTTCATCGAAAACGAGAACGGAAAGAGGGCCATACCCATAAACTCCACCAGCGAGATACACTGCTTCAAGCCCGTCAGCCTGACGAGCGGGGCGATAAAGCTTCTCTCCGAAAAGAACGTCCCGGTTCACTTCTACAACAAGTACGGCTACTACCGGGGTTCATACATGCCGGTTGAGGGACAGGTGAGCGGTACGGTTGTGGTGAAGCAGGCGGAGCACTACCTCGATACCGAGAAGAGGCTCTACATAGCGCGACAGTTCCTCGAGGGGATAAAGGCCTCGATGATTGCCTTCCTCAGCTCCCGGCGGGCGGAGCGGAGCACGATAGAGGGAACGGAGGTTGAAGGGGACAGCCCCGCGGAACTGATGGGCGTCGAGAGTCGGCTCTGGAAGGAGTTCTATTCGACCTATGCTACCCTGCTCAAGCACTTCGAATTCGACGAAAGGAACCGACGGCCACCCAGGGACGAGGTGAACGCCCTCATAAGCCTCGGCAACTCCGTTCTCTACACCGTCGCCCTCTCCGAGATAAGAAAAACCTACCTCCACCCGGCCATCAGCTACCTCCACGAACCCCTTGAGAGGCGCTATTCTCTGGCCCTCGACCTCGCGGACATCTTCAAGCCGATAACGGTCTTCCGCGTCATACTCCGGCTCGTCAACAGGAGGCAGATACGGGAGGAACACTTCAGCAGGGACGTCGGCGTGATGCTGAACCGTGAGGGCCTGAAGGTCTTTCTGGGCGAGCTGAACAGCGAGCTTGACAGGAAAGTCCTCCACCCGAGGTTCAAAAGGAAGGTGTCCGTACGCTACATGGTACGGCTCGAGGGCTACTCACTCGTCAAGCACCTCCTCGGGGACAGGAGGTATCAATCCCTGCGGGCGTGGTGGTGATGTACGTAATAGTAGTCTACGACGTTGACGTGAAGAGGGTCGCGAGGGTTCACCGCTTTCTGAGGACCCACCTCCACTGGCGCCAGAACAGCGTCTTCGAAGGTGAGGTGAGCAGAGCCCAGCTCTACGAGATAAAGAGAACGCTCGAGGACATCGTGGAGAACGGTGACTCCGTGCTAATCTACGAGCTTCCCAACGGCAGGTTCAACCTCCACGTCATCGGTGTGGACAAAAGCCCCGCGGGGGAGATAATTTGAGGATCACGGGGGTTATGGTTCAGTACTACTTCACCTGCGAGCGGGAGCTGTGGTTCTTCTCAAGGGGGCTTCAGTTCGACTTTGAGAACGAGGACATACTTATCGGCAGGCTCATTCACGGGGAGTCGTACGAGAGGGGCTGGAAGGAGGTTATTCTGGGCGACGTCAAGCTCGACGTCGTCATCGAGGGGGACGGCGTTGAGGTGGTTGAGGTCAAGAAGAGCTCAAAGCTCGAAGAACCAGCGAGGTGGCAGTTGAAGTATTATCTCTACCTGCTGAAGAAAGCCGGAACGGAGGCCAGGGGGGTTATAGCGTATCCCCGGGAGGGAAAACGGGAGGAAGTGGTGTTATCGGAGGAGGACGTCGCCATCATCGAGGGGGCCATCTCGGACATCGAAAGGATTATAGCCCTTGAGACCCCTCCAAGGGCAGAGAGGAAACCGTACTGCAGAAGATGCGCCTACAGGGACTTCTGCTGGGTGTGAGTGATGGAGTGGAATGAGCTGGTTGAACTCATGAAAAGGAAGATGGCAAAACCCAACCGGAGCCTTTACGAGCATTCCACGGGCGTTGAGAGGATTGCGCGCGAGCTCCTCCGGAGGATACCGCACGATGAGGCGCTCGATGATTGTCTCACCCGGCACGCGTTCCTGCACGACGTCGGAAAGCTCGACGACAGGTTCCAGGCGAAGCTTGAGGGGAAACTACGAAGGGCACCGCCCCACGCTTACCTCGGGATTGAACTCGCCTCCCGCTTTCTTGACTGTCCCGAGCCATGCAGGACGGTGGCGCTGGCCTCGATCCTGACGCACCACTCCGACCTCCACTCAGCGCTCTACAGAGATGAGATACACGGAGGGGTCGGTCTTGTAGTTGATGACGTTCCCATCTCCAGCCCGGCCGATACGGCTAAGGACGTCCGGAACTGGCTCGTAGCGGGAAGGCTGGCGAGGAAGTACGGCTTTACCGGACCAGAGGGAGAGGTGAGGCTGAGGTCCCTCTACACGCTCTTCAACGGCCTCCTGAGGGTTTCGGACTGGCTCGACAGCGCGGGCCTCTCGGCTGACTCGTACCACCTCAGGAGCGGGAGCGAAGTGCGGAAGAGGGTGGTTGAGTACCTGTCCTCCAGGGGTTTCTCCCTCAGGCCATACCAGAGGGAGGTTCTGGGGAAGGGGGGCGGCTACTTCAGGCTTCCCACAGGCGACGGGAAAACCGAGACGAGCCTGCTGGCAACGCCCGACGATTCCGCGAAGGTCGTCTACTCCCTTCCCACGATAACCACGACGGAGGCCATGAGGAAACGTTTCGAGGCAGTTTTTGGGGCCGACAGGGTTTCCTTTGCCCACGGCATGCTGTTCCTCAGCCTCTACCATCGGGGTGCACTTGAGGAGAGGCTCCTCCACCGCTACGCCATGAGGCCCGTCTTCGTTTCGACCATCGATCAGATCCTCCTGGCGTTCCTGAACTACCCGCGATTTTCCGTCAGGGAGTTCGCGCTCAGGGGAGCGCACTGGATAATCGACGAGATCCACGCGTACACGCCCTTCACGCTCTCCCTTATCCTCGATGGCATCGAGTATGCCCTCAAGTATCTGGGCACCAAAGTTACGGTAATGTCCGCCACCTTGCCCGCCCCGCTGAAGGAGGAACTCGAAAAGCGGGGTCTGAAGGAACTCCTGCCTGAGGAACGGGTGGCTTCAAGGTACCGTTCACGCAGGAGGGTTAGGATAAAGGTTGGGGAGGGGAGCCTTTTCAACGCCGTCGATGAAATCTGCCGGGAGAATGGAAAGGTTCTGGTCGTTGCCAACACCGTTGGCAGGGCAAGGAGGCTTTATGAGGAGTTGAGGAAAAGGAGAGATGACGTTTACCTCTTCCACTCGCGCTTCATAAACAGGGATAGGAGGCGGAAGATGGAACTGGTGGAGTCCATCGGGAGTGGAATCCTCGTGGCGACGCAGGTTGTGGAGGTTTCGCTTGACATAGACTACGACATCATGTACACTGAGGTAGCTCCTATAGACGCGTTGATACAGCGCCTTGGCAGGGTGAACCGGAGGGGAAGAAAGGAGGGAGTTGCCTATATCTTCGAGCCGGAGGGGAGCAAAAAACACCTTCCCTACAACGAGAAGGCGTTCGACGAGTCCCTCAACCTTGTGGGGGAGCTAGAAGGTGCGGAAAGCGAGCTTGAGCTTCTGAGACTGAACGACCGCTTTTACAGCTCGATATGGGACGAGTACGAGAGGGAGCTTAAGAAAAGGTTCCTCTGGAGGAGCAGGGACGGGTTAAGGAGGATAACAAAGTGGTCGAAGGGCGAGAAGCTACTCTCCACGCGGGACACGTTCATCAGCCTGCCGGCGGTTCCAAGGCCGTACCTGGAGAAGGCGCTGGAACTCGCCTCCAGCTGGGAGGACATGACCGAGAGGGAGCGTCTAGACGCGGCGGTTTATGTCATAGAGCACACACTCAACGTCCCCATCTGGATACTGAACAGGGCAAGAACCCACAGCGGAGACCTTTACGACAGGTTCGGGGTCTTTGGGATAGAGATGGACTACGATCCGGAGGTCGGCCTTAAGGAGGAAAAGACGGGACTGATCATGTTCTAGACTGCAGAGCCTCTAAAGCCACCACGTACGACTCCAAAGCGGTTCCAAAGGTCATTGCCTTTCCAGTATTTTGAACGTTTTCTTTTTTATCTGCTCTGGGGAACCAACCGCTGGCTTAAGTCTTAGTGCCCCTGTATGCAAGTTTGATCAAGGTGCCCCGGTGCAGGATAAAAAAGAAAGCTCAATCCTCAAGCCATATCTCCAGCCTCTGCTTTCCCCTTCCAAGGCTGGAGCGCTTGAACTTCTTGAGGTGGCCTATCTCCATTATGTCCCTCACGTGCGTCCCACCGCAGGGAATGATTTCGAAGTCCCTTATCTGGGTGTAGCGGGTCTCTCCTTCCCACCATATCCTCACTTCTCCTCCCTCGTCGACGAGCCGGTTGAAGGTCTCTATAATCTGCTCCTTCCACTGGTTCACGTTCTCGGGGTAAAGTATGTCGTATCTGCCCTTCTCGACGCTCATTCCGCTTCCGTAGAGCTTCCACTCGCCCGGCAGGACGAGGTTCAGCACGTGCTCAAGCAGGTGCATCGCGCTGTGAATTCTCATGAGCCTGTACCTGTAGTCCCAGTCTATCTTCAGCTCGACCTCATCGTTAGGCTTGAACCTCTCGGGTTCAGCCACCACGTGCCAGACGTTGCCTGCATCGTCCTTGTAGACATCGAGAACATCAACGCCGTTTATCGTCCCCCTGTCGTGGGGCTGGCCGCCGCCGGTCGGGTAGAAGATGGTCTGGTCAAGGAGGAGGGCGTTGTCCCTCACTTCCAGAACCTTGGCACTGGCCTCCCTCAGGTAGGCATCCTCGTAGTAGAGCTTCCTCGTCATTGAGACCACCACATAAAAGTGGGAGCGCTCCTTTAAATGGGTATCGAAACGGGGAAGGAAATGGGAGAAAAGGAAGCTCAGCGCTTCTTCCAGAAGGCTATCGCCAGGGCTATGATGAGCACCGCGGCTATGGCTGCGACCATCTTCTGTGTGTCACTCATTCCTCCGTTCGCCCCTTCGGCCGGCAGGGTGTACCTTACGGTGGCGCTGGTGTAGTTGGCGAGGAGGGCCTTAACGTCCTCCGGCTGGGCGCCGTAGCGTATGTAAACGTTCGAGGTGATTTTTAGGGTGTTGCCTTCCCTAACCACGGTCATGGTAAAGCGGTTGCCCTTCAGCTCGCGGCTTATGTTGGAGGGTATCTCCAGGAAGTCGCCGCCGTCCGAGAGGTTGAGGGTGAGGTAGAGGGTGTTGTTCACCTCGTACTCGCTCCTTGAAGTCAGGCTATCGGCCATTCCGAGGGTGGGGTCGAAGGTGTAGACGTAGGAGCCGTTCTCGTACCGGGTGAAGTTCCTAAGGGTGTACTCGGCGTCGATGACGAGGGGCGCCGTGGTCTCGTTGAGCCCGAGAATGGTGACCTTGCCCCCGTCCACTATGGCACCCTGGTAGCCGAGGGCCAGGGAGTAGGTCCTCAGTATGTACTCCGTCACGTTCTGGACGCCGTAGGAGACTATCTCCGCCTTCCTGGCGATGACGTCCCTGAGGGGTTCAACGTACTCGTCCTTCATGTGAAGCCTTACGGTGCCGTTGGCGTAGATGTCGAGGGTGACGTACTCGTTGGTTATGCTCTTCTCGTAGTGCTCGACTCCCTCGTAGGGGGTCTTGTAGCGAATGTAATAGTCGTTGTAGTCACCAAAGAGCGCCTTGTAGCCGTCGGGGGTTAGCCAGGGCTCGAGGTAGATGTAGGAGCGCACGACGACGGTGTTTCCATCGGCACTCGACTCGACCGCAAAGCGGCTCTGGTTGTACTGCTTGACGAAGGGCTTGGGGTAGCTGAGCAGAGTCGCATTGGGCGGGAGGACAACTATGAAGGTGTTGTTGGCCTCTATGCCGAAGGGGAAGCCGGTGTCGGGAACCATCATCGAGCCGTAGCCCCTCGTGGGGTCCACCCAGAGCTCCCAGTAGTGGTCGTAGGAGTAGTACTTGGCGTAGTCCAGGGCTATCGCGTTGAAGACGAGGGTTATGTTGTTGCCCTCCTCTATGCCGTAGGACTTCATGCTCTCGTTCACAAGCTTGACCCCGGCCTGGGTGAGGCCCTGAATGTACCTGGCGAGCTGCTCCTGCTCGAACTTCTTTATGGCTTCCTCTAGCGTCATGTTGCCGTTCTGGGTCTCGTTGAGTATGCTCTCTATCTGCTTGTCTATTTCCTCCTTCGGCCCCAGCCAGACGCTGGTCATGGTTATGTTGGCGCTGCCGTTGGGCAGGAGGACTATCTTGAAGGTGAAGTCCTGCTTGTAAACCTGAACCTCCTCGGCCGAAACAAAGCCCGGGCCAACGAAGGACGCCAGGAGAATCGTGGCGAAAATGACCGCAAGGACTCTTTTCATTACACATTACCTCCATTCTACCTGTGCTGGTAGTTAGCGCCACCTTGGGGTATTTAACTTTATCCCAGAGAGGCCAGAAGAGAGCCAGCCAACACAGGGAAAAATTAGAGGACAGAGAGTTCAGCTCGTCCACTTGGAAAAGTCCAGTTCTCCTTCCGTCTTGGCAACAATGGTCGTTCCTGCCAGGTCGCCGGTGACGTTCACCATCGTCCTGCCCATGTCAAGGATTGCGTCGATTCCGAGTATCATGGCATATGCCAGGGCAACAGGACTTCCAGCCGTGAGGTCGAGACCGACGCTCTGGAGAACCATGGCGAGCATTATGGCTCCCGCACCCGGAACACCAGCGGTTCCGATCGAGGCCAGAACCGCCGTGAGAACGACCACGAGCTGCTGCTCGAGCGTCAGCGGCTGGCCTATTGCGTTCGCAACGAAGAGCACGGTGACACCCTGGTAGAGCGCGGTTCCGTCCATGTTTATCGTCGCACCGAGGGGCAGCGTGAAGGAGAATATTCCCTTCCCAACGCCCATCTCTTCCTCGGCAACGTGCATCGTAACCGGTAGCGTTCCGCTGGAACTCCGGGTAACAAAAGCAGTAATCATGGCGTCCTTGGCCTTCTTGAGGAACTTAAGCGGGTCGATGCCGAAGACCTTGAGCAGGACGCCGTAGACGAGGAGAATCTGGAGGATCAGACCGAGGTAAACCGCTACGACGACCTTGACAAGCGGTCCGGCGACGTTCGGGCCGAACTGGCCGATGACGTAGTAAATCAGGGCAAAGACACCTATTGGAGCGTACTGCATGACGCCGGCGACTATCTTGTACATCGCCTCGGCGGAGGCGTCCATAGCTCTGAAAAGCGTCTCGGCTGAGCTCCTGATCCTTTCATCTTCACTGTTCACGAGGTAGCTGATAGCTATTCCAAAGACTATGGCGAAGAATATAGTGGGCAGGACCTGGCCGCTTGAAAGTGCTGCGAAGGGGTTAGTTGGGACGATGTTTAGGAGTGTCTGGACGAGAGACGGGGCCTCCGCCCCTATGGCCTTTCCAGCGTCGGTTCCAAGGTGTATCCCGGTTCCAGGTTTAAAGATGTTGCCCATCAGCAGTCCAAAGAACACCGCAAAGGCCGAGGTCACTAGGTAGTAGAAGATTATCTTGACGCCAACCCTTCCGAGCCGCGCTGGGTTGATGCTGGCGGCGCCGACTACCAGTGAGAACAGTATTATGGGCATCACTAGCATCTTCAGGAGTCTCACAAAGAGGTCTCCGAGCGGTTTTAAGGTTGCTGAATACCCTGGGAGCAGTATACCAAAGATAACACCCAGTACGAGCCCAGCGAGGATCTTGTGGAGCACGGGGATTTCAAGATATGCTCTTAGTGCACCCCTTCCCATTGGTTTCACCCCTCCAAGAATGACATCGAAATAGCTTCAATAGCGACATTATATTAACTTTTGCCAAAGAAGATTGGAGAAGTGACAAAAAATTGTGGAGAAGTTAGAGAAATCTGAGAGAAACGTCGCCGTGAAGCACCCGCACTCTACCCCCCGGCGTTTCGAGAACCAGCGCACCGTCCACATCTATGTCCACAGCCCTGCCAACGAGTTCTGCTTTATCATCGATTATCCTGACTTCCTTCCCAAGGATAATACTCCTCTCCTTCAGCGCGGATACTATCTCACCGTCTCGTCCATTGAGAAAGAGTCCGTACCAGTGATCGAGATTCCCAACGAGGGTGTGGAAGACCTCTGACAGGGAAACCTCGCGGCCAAGGATCTCCCTCATCGAGGTCGCCATTTTCCTGAGCTCCTCGGGGATGGCGTTGTTCACGTTGAGGCCGATTCCCAGTATACTGTACTCCCCGGCCTTTCCCTCGGTCAGTATTCCAGATATCTTCCTGCCCCCCGCCCACACATCGTTGGGCCACTTTATCCCGGACTCTATTCCAAAGTCCGCGAGCGTATCGACGACCGCCAGCGCCCCGACGAAGACGAGCCGCGGATCCACTCTGGGAGGCTTGAGAACGACGCTGAGCCACAGGCCGCCCTCGGGGGAGGTCCAGTTCCTTCCCCTCCTGCCCCTCCCAGCGGTCTGCCGCTTCGCCACGACAACCGTTCCCTCCGGGACATTCTGGGCAATTCGCTTCGCGTACTCGTTGGTGGAGTCAACCTCGTCCAGGGTTATGAGCTTTCTTCCGATGATGCGTTCCATTTCCACCACCAAAGCGATTTCCATGGACTCCTTAAACAACCTTCGCCCAAAAACCTTAAATCCTCAAAGAATATATCACTCCCGGTGATTAGTATGGACGCGTACCAGAGCGTTGGGGTAAGGAGGAGAATGAGGCGCTTCTTCCGGAGGGACGGAAGGGCACTTATCTTTGCGATGGACCACGGCTTTGAGCACGGGCCGACGGACTTCGAGGAGCACTGGGAGCACGTTAATCCGAAGATTATCATAAAAAAGGTCGTCAGAGCCGGAATCGACGGCGTCATGATGCTTCCGGGCCTCGCGAGAATGGCGGGCGATGAGGTGAAGCCCAACGTCGGTCTGATGATCAAGCTCACCAGCAAGACCAACCTCCGTCCCAAGGACGACCAGCTCCTCCAGAGCCAGCTCGGCTATGTCGAGGACGCGATAAAGCTGGGCGCCGATGCGGTAGCGGCGACCGTTTACTGGGGTTCCCCACAGGAAGACGTCATGATGCGCCAGTTCGCCGAGATAGCGAGCTACGCCCACGACCTGGGCTTCCCGGTCGTCCAGTTCGCCTACCCGCGCGGACCGTACATAAACGAGAAGTACGGCAGGAAAGAGGACTACCGCGTCGTCATGTACGGCGCGAGGGCGGCCGTCGAGAGCGGGGCAGACATGATAAAGACCTACTGGACCGGCTCGAGGGAGACCTTCGCCAAGGTCGTTGATGCCGCCGCCGGCGTTCCGGTTCTCCTCAGCGGAGGGGCGAAGACCGAAAACCCAGTTGACTTCCTCAACCTCGTCTGGGAGGTCATAGAGGCCGGTGGCGCCGGGGCGGTCGTTGGCAGGAACATCTTCCAGCGCGAGAACCCGGAGCCCTTCATAAAGGCCCTCCTCCGCGTCGTCCACCGCAACGAGGACCCGGAGGAAGCGGCGAAAGCCGAGGGGCTTCTCTGATTTCAGTTATTTCGACTTTTGCCGATGTTCTTTTCTCCTTTCGCCGCAATCCTTTTAAGGCCAGGGCTTTGTACCGTCTCACAACGGAACCGAAGGGGTGACCAACATGGCCAGGGTTGAAATCATAGACACCACCTTCCGGGACGCCCACCAGTCCCTCATAGCGACGAGAATGACAACCGACGACATGCTGGCGATAGCCGAGAAGATGGACAGGATCGGCTTCTACTCCATGGAGGTCTGGGGAGGGGCCACCTTTGACGTCTGCATACGCTACCTCAACGAGGACCCCTGGGAGCGGTTGAGGCTCCTCAGGGAGCACATCAGGAAGACCAAGCTTCAGATGCTCCTCCGCGGCCAGAACGTCGTGGGTTACAGGCACTATCCAGATGACGTGGTCGAGAAGTTCGTCGAGCTGGCCCACAGGAACGGGATCGACATCTTCCGCGTCTTTGATGCACTCAACGACGTCAGGAACATGGAGGTTGCGATAAGGAAGGCCAAGGAAGTTGGGGCGGAGGTTCAGGGAGCCATCGCTTACACCACCGGAAAGATCTTCACGCTCGAGTACTACCTGGGAAAGGTCGAGGAGCTGTTGGCTCTCGACGTCGATGTAATCACGATCAAGGACATGGCGGCCCTGCTCACCCCCAGGAGGGCCTATGAACTGGTCAGGGAGATAAAAGAGCGCTATGGCGTCCCCGTCAATGTCCACACCCACTCGACCACTGGAATGGCGGTCGCGACCTACCTCAAGGCAGTCGAAGCTGGAGCGGACTACATAGACACCGCGATAAGCCCGCTCGCCTTCGGAACGGCCCAGCCGGGCATACAGACCATCTGGCACGCCCTGCCGGAAGCGGTTGGGAGTCACCTTGACAGGGATCTGATACACGAGGTCTCGCGCTACCTGAAGAAACTGCTGGAAGAGAAGTACTCCGGTCTGCTCCACAAGGAGACACTGATGGTGAACCCCTACGTGCTCAAGTACCAGGTCCCCGGGGGCATGTACTCCAACCTAATCTCCCAGCTGAAGGAGATGAAAGCTCTAGACCGGCTTCAGGAGGTTCTCGAGGAGATTCCGCGCGTCAGGGAGGACCTCGGGTGGCCGCCACTGGTGACGCCGACCAGCCAGATAGTCGGGACGCAGGCGGTTCTGAACGTCCTCTTCGGCAGGTACAAGAGGATAACGGAGGAGGTCAAGAACTACATAAGGGGCCTCTACGGCAGGCCGCCGGGAGAGATAAACCCCGAACTCAGGAGGCGCGTCCTCGGCGACGAGGAGCCGATAACCGAAAGGCCCGGAAGCCTGCTCAGGCCCGGGCTGGAGGAGTGCAGGAGAAAGCTTGAGGAGCTCGGCTACCTGGAGAGAGAGGAGGACGTTCTGACATACTGCCTCTTCCCGCAGGTGGCGCTTGAGTTCTTCAGGGCCAGAAGGGAGGGCAAGAGAAAGCCGAGACTCCCGAAGACGGTTCAGAGGTTCAAGCTCTACGTGAACGGCGTCGAGTTCGAGGTCGGCGTTGAGGGAGTTGACCTGAGCGCGCTCAGATACCTGCCCCAGGTGGCCGGGGTTCCGACTCCACCCAGCGCTCCGAAAACAGCACCTGCTCCTGCGCCCGTTGCTGCCCCCGCTCCTGCTCCGGTTGCTCCAGCAGCAGCGCCCGCCCTGGCCAGTGAGGGTGCCGTAACGGCTCCAATGCCGGGCAAGATTCTTAGAATACTCGTCAAGGAGGGCGAGCAGGTCAAGACCGGCCAGGGGTTGGTCGTCCTCGAGGCAATGAAGATGGAGAACGAGATTCCCGCTCCAAAGAACGGAGTGGTCAAGAAGATCCTCGTCAAGGAAGGCGACACCGTCGACACCGGACAAGCACTAATAGAGCTTGAATGAAGCCTTCTCCCAGCTTCTTTTCTTTCTATCACCCTCTTAAAATACTTTCACTGGGAATCCGGACGTGATTTCTAACGGTTAGTTCAAAAACGGAATACCTTCAGTTTTTTGCCGAAAAGCATTTATACTCCAGAAGTGTACATCACAGTGCAGAATATATATGGAGGTGCAACAATGAACTCTGCTGTAATAGTTCTTCTGGCCGGTGCAATATACCTGGCCATGTACTTCAGCTATGGCAAGAGCCTTCAGAGCAAGGTTGTAAAGGCAGACCCTAACAGACCGACGCCTGCCCACAGGCTCTACGACGGAGTTGACTACGTTCCAGCGCACCCACTGGTCCTCTACGGCCACCACTTTGCATCGATAGCGGGAGCAGGGCCTATAGTTGGTCCGGCAATTGCAATGGCATGGGGTTGGCTGCCTGGACTGCTGTGGGTCTGGTTTGGAAACGTCTTCATCGGTGCCGTCCACGACTATCTCGCACTGATGTCCTCTGTCCGCTACGATGGCAAGTCGGTCCAGTGGATTGCAGGAAAGCTCATGAGCAGGAAGACGGGCGTAGCCTTCGAGGTCTACATCTGGTTCGCCCTGCTGCTGGTCGTCGCGGCTTTCGTCGCGGTAACAGCCAAGCTCCTGACCGTGACACCCCAGGCGGCAACCGCAACACTGCTCTTCCTGCTCGTCGCGGTGATACTGGGTTACCTGATGTACAAGGTCAGGCTGGACTTCAAGCTGGCAACGATAATAGGCATCGTCCTCCTCATCGCAGCAGTGTGGATCGGTCTCAAGTACCCGCTGGTCTTCGTGGACGGCCAGACCGACACGACCTCCGCAGCCTACACGACCGCCTACCACTACTGGAACATAATCCTCATGATTTACATCATAATCGCGGCCTCGCTCCCGGTGTGGATACTCCTCCAGCCCAGGGACTATCTCAACGCATATATCCTCTGGTTCGGCCTCATCTTCGGTGGAATAGCGTTCATCTTCCTTGCCAAGGACTTCACTGCTCCAGCGTACACCACCTGGAGTGCCTACGTGGTCACGGGTATAGGAGAGGGCGGTAGTAGTGTTCCCGTGGCATCGCCCTTCTGGCCAACGATACCTCTCATAATCGCCTGTGGCTCGCTCAGCGGATTCCACTCCCTCGTCGGCTCTGGAACCACCAGCAAGCAGCTCGACAACGAGATACACGGCCTCATGGTTGGCTACGGCGGAATGTTCACTGAAGGGTTCCTTTCAACGATCGTCATAACCGCCATAGCCGTCTACGGAGTCCAGCTCACGGGACTTCAGCCGGAGCAGTGGGCCACCGAGTACATAACCAAGGGAGGCCTTGGAACCTTCCTCGGCGGCTACGCCAAGGCCGTCAGCGAGTTCTACGGCGTGAGCGAGACCTTCGGAAAGACCTTCGCGACACTGTGGGTTTCGGCCTTTACGCTGACCTCGCTCGACACGGCCACGAGGCTCGGCCGCTTTGCCTGGCAGGAGCTTTTCAGCATGGTCACTGACACGAGCAAGGGAATCGCAAAGATCCTCACCAACAAGTGGGTGGCCTCGATAATAATAGCGGGCATTGGGACCTACCTCGCCTGGGGAGCCGGCTACAAGGTCATCTGGCCGGCGTTCAGCGCGATGAACCAGATGCTCGCGAGCATAGCCATGATGACGGCAGCGCTGTGGGTAGCCAAGGTTCAGCAGGCAGGCAAGTGGAGCTGGGCGGTGATTATTCCGGCGCTGTTTCTCTGGATCACCGTGACGGCGGCGATAATCTGGTACCTCATCTACGTGCCGATGGTCGGCCAGTACCTCATAGCCGTCAAGGGTGCGCTCGTGGTCAGCCTGTTCCTCAACCTGCTCCTCGCCTGGGACTTCTGGGTGGCTTGGAAGAGGCCGAGCGAGGAGTACGCCGCGAGCGCGGCCTGACGTCTTTTCCTTATTTTTGATTCTCAGGTGGTGAGAATGAAGGACAAAGAAAAAGACCCGCTGGATAACGTTAGAGCCTTCTTAAAGGGTTTTTTCGGGGCATTCAAACAGAACTCAACCGAGTACCTCGAATTCGAGCTGAGAGAGCTTGAGAACGTCTTCGCGCTCACGCTCATGGGGGCTTTCGTTGGAATCCCCAGCCCGCCGACGACGCTCGTGATAAGAGTGCTCCCCCATATGACGCGCGAGCTGTACGTAATGCAGCGCAGGGCGGTGGATATGGACGACGTGCTCGGCGAGCTGGCCGGAATGTTTGAAATCACGTGAGGTGGTCCCATGAGGGAGTTCTTCCTGCCCAAAAAGGGCTACCGCGTCGTCTTTTTCATAGGTAAGGGTGGAGTTGGTAAAACTACCAGTTCGGCTGCGGCCGCTACGGCGCTCGCGGAGAGGGGCTACCGGACGCTGGTAGTGTCGCTCGACCCGGCCCACAACCTCGGTGACGTGCTGATGGTAAAGCTCAAGGACAAACCGAAGAAGATAGCCGAGAACCTCTACGCGGCGGAGCTTGACATGGAGAAGCTGATAAAGACCTACCTCAAGCACCTGGAGGAGAGCATGAAGCACACGTACCGCTACCTCACCGTCATAAACCTGGAGAAGTACTTCGAGGTTCTGAGCTACTCCCCGGGAATCGAGGAGTACGCCACGCTGGAGGCGGTGAGGGAGATACTGGTGAAGGGCGACGAGTGGGACGTGATAATCTTCGATACCCCGCCGACCGGATTAACCCTCCGCGTCCTGGCCCTGCCAAGGATATCACTCATCTGGGCCGACAAGCTCATCGAGATAAGGAAGGCAATACTCGAGAGGCGCGCGGCGATAGCCAACATTCACGGGGAGCAGGAGTTCGTGGTAGGGGACGAGAGGGTGAAGCTCCCAACGAAGGAGGAAGAAGACGCGGTTATGAGGGAGCTAAAGAAGTACCGCGAGGAGGTGGCCTTCGTAGAGGGTGTGATAACCGACCCCGAGAAAACGAGCGTTGTGGCCGTTATGAACCCGGAGATGCTTCCCCTCTATGAAACCGAAAGGGCCAGGGAGAGCCTCAGGAAGTTCCGCGTGCCCTTCAACATGATAGTTATGAACAAGGTTCTCGAGCTGAAAGGAGAGATCCCGGAGCTGAGGGCCAAGCTGGAAACCCAGGAAATGGTTCTAAGGGAGGTCGGGCGGAAGTTCCCCGGGGTGGAGATGGTGAAGATACCGGTATTCGCCGAGGAGCCCAGGGGGCTGGAGCGGCTCAGGGAACTGGGGGGAATTATAGTTGAAGGCTAAAGCGCTCCACGAGAGGCTTAAAAGGGTGAAGGAACCCATAACAGAGGTGGATATAGTGAGCCTCGGGCTCGTCGAGGCCGTCACCGCCGATGAGGAGGGCGTCAGGGTATACCTCCGGCTCTCCGAGGGCGTGGAGCACCCGTTTCAGAACGCCCTCAGCTGGCCCGTTCGCTGGCGGATCGTGAGGGACGTCGCCGCTGCCCTCGATGATGTCGCCGGTCTCGAGATACTCGACGCACGAACCCTCGAAAGATATTACCCGCTGGAGGAGGATTGAGATGGACAATCAGGTACTGTTCGCTGCGATATTCCTTATTGCGGGCATCTCCGCCCTTCAGTTCTACAGGGGGCGGAAGCTGAACCTCATGCTGATGGAACACTACATAAAAGCGATAAAGGAAGTAGTGAAGCCAGAGGACGAGCTGTACACGTGGCTCGGCGGTTACATAGGCTTCCGCGCGGAGTATAAAATCAACAGGAGCAACGTCAGGAAGATGGAGTTCACCCTCACGCTCCTGCCCAGGCACAGCCTCCTCTACTTCCCGATAGCACTGATAACGAGCCGGCACGACAAGCTGTACATCGTCATCAAGCCGTTCTCGGACATACGGAGGGAGGCCCATCTGATACAGAAGGGATACTACAGAATGAGGCCGGGCATAGAGAACGAGGACCTCCTCCAGAAGGAGATAATCGAGGTCGCCGGAAGGCAGTACGAGGCCCTCTACGAGAAGAGGCGCGACGTGGAGAACCTGAAGGCCCTCATCGAAAGCCTCTCCAATCCCCGCAACGTCAAACACGTCTCGCTGACTCCGAAGACCAACGTGTTCTACGTGCTCATGAAGCCCGAGCCTGACACTATAGGAGAGGACGTCGAGAGAATCGTCCGGTTCGCAAACGAGAGGCTCAAGGAGAGCCCCTTCTCGTCTTAACTTTTTTAGAAGCCTCGTGAAACTGCCCTCTTTGAGCGAACCCACCATTGACCCCTCTTCCCAACCCCCAAAGACGAAAAGAGACCACCCGAAGGACGTAGCACCGAACCGATTGAAACGCTGTTAAATCAGTTTGAACCGCCGATTGGCTTTCAGTCTTGTTTGTTCCCTATATCCAATCCCATAACTCTCCATCTATCGCCAAGAGGCCCACCAAATCCGTTCTTGATTCTTGATGAGAACGACGTCGAAGGGTTTTGCGAGTGTAAAATTAAATCGTGCTTTGAGTGCTCTGGAGGGTTTGTGTGTGGTTTAAAGCATTTTTATGGGAGTTTGAATGGTCAATCGGGTTTAACGCGGGGTTTTATTCTCCCTGCTCTTGTTTTAACCCGTTGAAACTCCTGAAAGCGGTTTCGATTTTTTCTTTTTGCTTTTGGATCATTGTAAGGCTCTCTTCGGGTGAAAGCAGTCCTTTCGACGTTTCCCTATTCCTGTGCCGACTTTATAAATAGAATGCGGTGACACGAGTTTTTAGAACAAGGTTTAAATAGCGGTGAAGAAAAAACTTAAAATCGAGAACCCGGGGAATTCCCGGAGCGTTTCCGTAGGACAGAATTGTGTGGAAAGATGTCCATGACCTTGAGGAAATGCCTGCCCTCCGCCAGGGTTTCCGTAGGACAGAATTGTGTGGAAAGTGTTGAATGAGGACTTTAAGAGGGAACTCATAGAAGCGTTTCCGTAGGACAGAATTGTGTGGAAAGTCTGGAGAGGCCTTAAATTCCGACTAAAGCTGTATCTCTGTTTCCGTAGGACAGAATTGTGTGGAAAGCAGTGCGGCCGTTCGGTGCCTTCGGCCAGTCCAATGCGTTTCCGTAGGACAGAATTGTGTGGAAAGACTCGTTCCGCCCGTTCACGGCGTTCCAAGAGAAGATGTTTCCGTAGGACAGAATTGTGTGGAAAGCTCAAGGAGCTTTACAACACCACCGAGAACAACGTCGGTTTCCGTAGGACAGAATTGTGTGGAAAGAGTTAGAATTCCTCGAAAAGTCCAGGACGTTTATATATGTTTCCGTAGGACAGAATTGTGTGGAAAGATGATATCCATCAACTCACTATACCTAACAGCACCCAAGTTTCCGTAGGACAGAATTGTGTGGAAAGGAAGAGGCTCACTTCGGGCGAAAGCGGGGGCGAGCGAGGTTTCCGTAGGACAGAATTGTGTGGAAAGGGAGTCGTCGCGACGATCGCCCAGCTAGGGCCAGACGGTTTCCGTAGAAGTGGTGCACGGTTGTCGCGCTGTGTATACTCCCAAAAACCTTTTCTGAGAAACTGCACATTGTGGGAATGACTTCCAGCGACCCTATCCGGGTGATCTAAATGGAGGTTTACAAGGCCAAATTCGGCGAAGCAAAGCTCGGCTGGGTCGTTCTGGTTCATGGCCTCGGCGAGCACAGCGGAAGGTATGGAAGACTGATTAAGGAACTCAACTATGCCGGCTTTGGAGTTTACACCTTCGACTGGCCCGGCCACGGGAAGAGCCCGGGCAAGAGAGGGCACACGAGCGTCGAGGAGGCGATGGAAATAATCGACTCGATAATCGAGGAGATCGGGGAGAAGCCCTTCCTCTTCGGCCACAGCCTCGGTGGTCTAACTGTCATCAGGTACGCTGAGACGCGGCCCGATAAAATACGGGGATTAATAGCTTCCTCGCCTGCCCTCGCCAAGAGCCCGGAAACGCCGGGCTTCATGGTGGCCCTCGCGAAGTTCCTTGGAAAGATCGCCCCTGGTGTTGTTCTCTCCAACGGCATAAAGCCGGAACTCCTCTCAAGGAACAGGGACGCCGTGAGGAGGTACGTTGAAGACCCACTCGTCCACGACAGGATTTCGGCCAAGCTGGGAAGGAGCATCTTCGTGAACATGGAGCTGGCCCACAGGGAGGCGGACAAGATAAAAGCCCCGGTCCTCCTCCTGGTCGGCACTGGCGATGTAATAACCCCGCCTGAAGGCTCACGCAGACTCTTCGAGGAGCTGGCCGTCGAGGACAAAACCCTGAGGGAGTTCGAGGGGGCGTACCACGAGATATTTGAAGACCCCGAGTGGGCCGAGGAGTTCCACGAAACAATTGTTAGATGGCTGGTTGAAAAATCGTACTCTTCGGCTCAATAACGAGGTTTTACCTCCAGCAAACTATTTATCCTCCCCATTTTTATCCCTTAGGGGGATAACATGAGGTGGGATCCATCAATAATCCTTCTGGCACCCGACGATTTTCTGGTGGAGGGTTTGGCAGAACTGCTCAGGAAAGCCGGATACGCGGAAGTCGGCAGGGAGTACAAGAAAAAGGGAGACGCCAGGCTAATCACGGTCATTGGAGAGAGGGAAAACCCGTTCCAGGGCCCGGAAAGGCTCGCGGTTTCTCTACTCCGGGGGAAGGCCAGGAGCGAGTGGCTCAAGTCGGTATTAAAGAAGTATGGCCGCGCGATTCTCATAGTACTCGGCGGGGACTGGCCAGGGCTGGAACAGGAGGGGGTAAAGGTATTGGGCCCCGAGTGGCTGGCAGAGGCCTTCAACAGGTACTCCATAGAACCTCCTCGGACGCTTCTCGAAAAGCTAATTGGGGAGGAAGAAAGCAGGGAGGGAGTGGAGTTCAGGGAGTTCGTCCTCGACGGGCCGCTCGTGGAGCCCCTCGACACCAAAAACCTCGTGGAAGAGGCCAGGAAGGTGGCCGCGTACAAGTACGGCGTTTCACCGGAGGCCTCGAAGGTCAAGGCGCTGAGACTCAAGCTCAGGCCCGTTTACATCGTCTCATGGAGCAGGGAAAGCGACAGTGGAAAGGCCCTCGTGGACGGGGACAGGGTGGTAATGAAGGCGGAGGGGGAGCTGAAGGGCCTGGCTATGAAGGTTCTCCTGGAGGACGTTGCGACGGTCCAGGCCACCGAGGTAGAGATCAAAGAAGCGCCCGGTCCGGAGAGGTTTGTCATCGAAGAGGCGGTCAGGAAGGAATGGCTCGACCTGAAGGTCGTCCAGACGAGGAAGGCCTACGTTCCGGAGGGCGCGGAGCTGGTCTTTGAGGCAGGCAGAAACGAGATCAGGGTTCATTTTGACTTCAACGAGGGGCGCGTCTGGGCCGAGGCGGAGCCTCTTCCCGATGAGGTTCTCCTGGAGCTCGCCGGAAAGGCCGTCTTTGATGCCACAGGGGAGGAGCCCAACGTCATTGAAGCAACGAAAAGGAGCCGTTTCACGGTTCTCAGAGGAAAAACCAGGCGGTACCTCTTTGAGGTGGAGATCAACTCCTACAGCGGCGAGGTGAAAAGGGTCTCTCCCGTCCTGAGCGAGGAAGCAGTGCTGGAAATCCTGCTCGGCAAGTACCCAGACGGCAGGATCATAGGAATCGAGAGGAAGCCCGAGAGAATCGTGGTGGATCTGATAGCTGAGGGATCCGTTAAAGTCCTCTCCCTCGAACCCAGGACTGGGGAGGTTCTGGAGGAGAGGAGCCTAAGCTCGCCGGTGGAGGTTCTTCGGAAGGCCCTCGGAAGCGTTCCGGCATTGGATAGCCTTGAGCTCAAGTCCTGCAGGGTGACAAACCACCAGATCGTCAGAGCGGAGTTTGAGGGGAGGGGTATAAAGGCGAGCATAACGTACGACGGGTCCAGCGGCGAGATCATCGAGAAGAACGTTACCATAGAGCGTGACCTGGCAGTGGAACTGGCCCTGGAGCGCTATCCAGGATTCAAGGCTGTTTTCGTTGAGGAGTCGGGGGAGGGGTTCAGCATAACCCTCGAGAACGAAAGGCAGGTAGTGAGGCTCCTCGTGTCGAGGGAAGGTAATTTGGAGGAAATGGACAGGTTCGTAAAGGGAAGCGTCGTCGAGGAGATAGCCCTTGAGAGAATAGCCGATGTCGAGCCAAACCCGTCGGTGGAGGGGCTGAGGCTCTCGGACCACTGGGAGGTCGAGTTCACCGGTTCGAAGACCTTCGGAAAGCTGGTGATCCACAGGAAAACTGGGGAGGTTCTTTCCTTCGAGTACCAGTACATAGAGAGCGCCATAGCGAAGGCATTCGAGAGGTTCGTGGGGGAGAACTACGGGGACAGCGTCTCAATAGAATGGGTCGCCCACAACATCGAGGAGGGCTACGCGAGCATAAAAGGGGTCGGAGGAAAGGGAACGTACTTCGCCAAGTTCAACACCCTGACCGGCGAGCTGTTGGAGCACGACTTCGTCCCTGCTGGAGGACTGACGTCAAAGCTCAGACTGGCCCAGGTGGAGGGCAAGTACACGGTTAAATGACTTCCCTCCTGTCTATTATGTGCTCCAACTCCGGCCCGGTCTTTATGAGCGCTACCGGGACACCTATGCGCTCTTCAATTTCTTCAACGAACTCCCTTGCCTTTCTCGGTAGCTTATCGTAGTCGGTGACGCCGAAGGCTTCTCTGTCGTACTTGTCGAGCATCGTTAAAGCGAGCATCGTGGCGCCGTTGAGCCTCGCGGAGTAGCGGGCGAACTCGAAGTCGAACCAGCCGACCCTTCTCCTCCTCCCAGTTACGGTGCCGTACTCGACGAGACCGAGCCTTTCAGCCTCTTCTTCGCTCATCTCGGTCGGGAAAGGCCCAGCGCCGACCCTCGTCGGGAAGCTCTTGAAGACGACTATGACGTCATCGACCCTCGTTGGGCCTATTCCAACGTCGCTCGCTATGGCGGAAGCGGTGGTGTCCTTCGATGTGACGTAGGGATAGGTGCCGTAGTAGAGGCTCAGCCCGAAGCCCTGCGTTCCCTCAACGAGGACGAGTTTGCCCTCGTCGAGCGCGTCGTTGACCTCAGCGGCGACATCGGTTAGATAGGGTTCAAGTTCCTTGACTTCTCTGGCCAGTTTCGCCTTCCTCATCACCCTCTCCGCGTTTGCAGGGCCGCAACCGCTTCCCGTGGTGCCTATCTTCCCGTGGAGGTGGCTGTTGCTCCTGTCAAATTTCTTGTGCCTCCCCTCGATTATCGCACAGCGGTAGTCGATTCCAACCCTTTCAGCGACGTTGAAGTCCTTAAGGTGCTCAAGCTCGTGGAAGAAAACCTCGGGGTCCACCAAAACGCCCGCCCCGACGAGAAGCCTCGCTTTGGTCTGCACAAAACCCGTTGGGAGCTGTCTAACCGCGTACCTTTTGCCGTTTACGAAGACGCTGTGGCCCGCGTTCGTCCCGACACCGCCGCGCGCTATTACCTCAGGCCCGTCCTTCAAGGCAAGGTACGCTATGATGGAACCCTTGCCCTCGTCTCCCCATTGACCGCCAACAACGATGTAGCTCGGCATGGCTCCTTACCCATGTTTAAGTCAAGAGGGGGCTTATAATGGTTTCGAATTAGGCATTAATCTGTTAAACAATGCCGGGGCAGTCCGGCAAAAGGTTAAAACCCGCGGCAAACACTACCTAAGGGGGTAGCGATGAGGAACAAGCTGGTGGTCGTTACCGGGGGAGCGGGATTCATAGGCTCCCACATCGCTTGGGAGCTGGTGAAGGACAACGAGGTAATCGTCATCGACAACCTCTATACCGGAAAGGAGGAGAACGTCCCTCCTGGGGCGAAGCTAGTTAAGGCGGACATAAGGGACTACGAAGCGATAGCCGAGCTAATAGGCCAGGCGGACTACGTCTTCCACGAGGCGGCCCAGGTGAGCGTCGTCGAGAGCATTCGCGACCCGGTTTTCACAGAGGAGGTCAACGTGGTTGGCACGCTCAATATCTTGAGGGCACTCCTCGAGGGGCACGGGAAGCTGATTTTTGCCTCCTCTGCGGCGGTTTACGGCGACAATCCTAATTTACCACTGAAGGAATCCGAGAGGCCGAAACCGCTCTCGCCCTACGGCGTGACGAAGGCGACCGCCGAGGAGTACCTCCGCGTTTACCACGAGCTCTACGGCCTTCCAGTTGTCGCGCTCCGCTACTTCAACGTCTTTGGTCCAAGGCAGAGTGCCAACCAGTACGCGGGAGTGATAAGTATATTCATCAGCCGCGCTTTGAAAAACGAGCCGCTCGTTATCTTCGGCGACGGCAAGCAGACGAGGGATTTCATCTACGTGAAGGACGTGGTTAAAGCAAACCTCCTCGTCGCTGAGAGCAGGAAAGCGAACGGAAAGGTCTTCAACGTTGCCACTGGAAGGCAAACGAGCATTCTGGAGCTCGCGATGAAGGTGATCGAGATAACTGGCGCGACAAGCTCGATAATATTTGATAAGCCGCGGCCCGGCGACATAAGACACAGCTTAGCGGATATAAGCGAGATAAGGGAGCTCGGCTTCGAGCCGGAGTGGAGCCTTGAGGAAGGGCTGAAAAAGACGGTGGAGTGGTACGCTAAGGACCGTCGGCAACGGGAGTGAGGTTGGAAACCAGCTTCTTTATTCTTTCTTCAGTACCGTTGCCCACCCGAATTAACGGAGTATTGTTCGAGGGCACTTCAGGGGAAATCGGGAACCTGAGCGGGACGCTCTTTCCAGCCAGCAGGGCATCGTTTAACCCTGGAATCGAGAGTGGTGCGAGTGCTCCGGCAGGTGAAGTGGTCACCGAAGAGGAAGCGGTTGCGGTGGCTGGGGGCTGTGGGTGGAAGACAAGCTTGTAGTACCAGTATCCAACCGAGACAGAGGGCTCTGGATCAACGTAGTTCCTGACAATTACCCAGTAATACCTGCTTGGTATGTTGCTGTAATCACTCCACTGACCGAAGCCGATCCTGCCATCTCCGGTTACAGTCACGGCGTAGCTTGACATCTGGGTGTACGTGCTGACGTTGCCCCAGTTGCCGTCCGGGTTCTTCTGGTAGAAGTTAAGCTGACCATTGTAGAGGGTCATGGTGATGTATATGCCAGTGTTCCACGAGTACTGGCTGTTCGTCCTCGAAGCGTCCCAGTACCCGGTCACGTCGGGGTCGCCGGGGAGCGTGAAGGTCAGCAGCCCCTTGGCCTCACTATCGAAGATAGTGCCCCAGGAAATGACATTCCTGTATCTACCGCCGGCTCCCTCCGCGTAGGCCGTGTTGTCTGGAGCTATATAACCCATGAAGAAAGGCCCCAGAGAGTAGTACAGGGTATTGGTGTTGGGGGCGTTGTTGAACCTGGTGCCGTCGTCGTAGATAAGGTAGGCCCCAATGTGAACGGCGTAGTGCGTGCCGAAGGCCTTCTTGGTCCACACCCACTGGTTGCTGGATAGTTCTAGGTAGCCGTTCGTCACCGTGACCGGGACGTTGCTTTCCCATGCGGTGGTATTGAAGGTGTTGAAATCATCAACGAAAAGGAAGGTCCTGTATAGATTATGGTAGCTAGAATAAGGGTTGGGCCACACGCCGTAGTTGAGGCAAAGGGTACGGGAGGAGCTAGCGGCTAGCTCGGGGAGCTTTACCCACAGGTAGGCTATCCTGTTGTTGGTGTCCAGGCGCTGGATCCAGAAATACAGAGGGTTGCCGGCGTCATCGGTGAAGTACAGGTTGGTTGCGTTGATGACGTTCCAATCAACGCTCCATGTCTCGCTGTTCCTATTGGCACTATCGTCCAAGACGACCAGAACGCTGTAGTTGTAGAGGGTCTGCCCGCTGTTTTCCTTGACGGTTATCGGGGTGCAGAAGACGGTGGTGTTTGCGATCCCAACCCCCAGCTCCCTGCTCGTGACCAGTATATTACCAGAGGTGAACGTTGTCTGATAGTTGGGAGTCATAACGGTCACGACGGCCCTGACGACATCGGCTCTGCTGGCCCCGTTTGGATTGATGAGGGAGTAATTCAGAACACTTCCAGCAGTTAAATCCGAAGTGAGAACGATGGAGTAGTTGTATGCAACGGTGTTGTTGTTGGCGTCTCGAAGAGAAACATAGATCTGCGTTCCCGCGGGGAGATCTTCCGAGAAAACTAGCTCACCGGAGGTTAATCCCGTGCTAAACCATATCGACCCCTGGAGAACGGGGGAAACAAGCCTCTGAGAGCCTGCACCGATCTCCTGAACGTTCACGTTAATGCTGGGTACGGCTAACCCAAAGGTCCCCGCGAGAAGTAACAGAAGGATAGGCAACGTTATCAGCTTCAGCTTTAGTTTCGTTTCTTTCATGTCAAACGTGATGTTACGACACGCGGAATTTAAAGGTATCTCAAGTTTATGGAACACGTTACCGGACCAAACAGCACTAAATAGCCGGCCTTCCAGTAATTAATGCAACATAATGTGCAAAATTTTAAAATCCGAGAGAATCGAAGCGGGTCATCTCTTCACGCTGAAGCCCATGGCCTGCCTCTGCTGTATCTCCTGCGCCTTCTTGGCGAGCTCTCCGAGCTGGCCCTCGAGCTTCCTAAGCGCCTCCTGGGTCTTCGCTATCGCCTCGTCGTACTCTTTTATGCGCTCTTCGAGGTACCTCACCGCGTCGTCGAGGTTCTTTTCGATGGCGTAGCCTGCCCCAACGCTGACTATCGCGTTCTCCTTGTCGTCTATGTGGGCCTTCAGGAAGGAGCCCGCGCCAACCGGCACCAGGATCTCCGGCTTTTCCTCCTCGGCCTTCTTGAGTTCCTCCAGCGTCTCCTTGACCGCCTGGAACTCGTTCCTCCCGAGGGTGAGCAGTTCGAGGTTCTGAGCTAAGAGCTGCGCCTGCGCCTGAAGGAGCTGGTACTCGTAAGCGAGCCTTTCCATCTCGTTGGTCTCGGCCATTTCACACCACCGGAGGGACTACTCCTGGGGGCTTTTAAGGTTTGGGTCCGGATTACCTAAGAAACGAAAAAGTTATTTAATCTAACACCAAAGAAAAAGCGGTGATGGAATGAACCTGGGGAGGATCCTTCTCGCCGCGATGATTATAGTGGCGGTAATCGGAACCGCTTACTCCATAAGTGAATATCTAAGCGAGAACGGAGACTGCAAGCTGGGAATGTCGGAGCCACCCAAGACCAACTACCACGTCAGCTACCAGATCTGCCCGTACGTGCAAAACGGTACCATAAAGGGTTACGCTGAAGAGGTTTACAGCCCGAGGAGCCTCGGTAACATTCTCGTTAAAGCGTTCAACGATTCCCTCGACCCCAACTATCCCCTCGCCGTCGTGAGATATCTGGCTGAACAGGGGAAGCTCAGGGCGTACTCGGAGTACTTTTACTTGGAGTTCGACGAGAACGGCAGCCGCGAGTCCAGCGTCCGCTCTGAGTGGGTTCCAACGGAAAGCCCCGACGACCGCTTCATCGTCTACCCACCCCGGGACATGTTCCTTGACAACGATACCTTCGACTTCCTCGGAGGGTGGGTTTACTCCGAGATGGACGGCAGGGGTGTTCTCGTGGTCTACTACCTCGCCAACCCCGAGACCGTTAAGGGTATCGATGACGTCACCGTAATCTACCCACCCTCCTGGGGCATTGAAAGCTCCACATCTACCCTCCTCTGGCAGTGCTGGCCAGAAAGCGGAACGATAATGACCTGCAACGAAACCGACGAGAACTCCAAGCACTCCTCATTCCCCAAAGCATACGGTGGCCTGGACTCCGCGGGCTTCAACGCCACCTGGCCGTACGGGGCTTTTGCGCTGGCCTTCAACACGACCTACGGGGGAGATGATAGACCACCGCTGTGCGTCAGGTTCGGGCTGGAAACAATATGGGGGAAAAGGAAAGCCCCGATGAACTGCGAGGTCAGCGGAGTATCTCTTCCCTGACCCTCTCCGCTATCTCCCTCATCGCATCAGCCGCCTTTGAGTCGGGGAAGGCCTCGACGAAGGGCTTGAGCATGCTCATGCTCCTCGGAATGGCCCTGTCGTAGGGTATCTCGCCGAGTATCGGGATCCCCTCCGTTTCGGCCCACTCCCTCAGGGCGGTGAAGCCGGGGTTGAGGTCGGCCTTGTTGATGATGAGGTAAGCCGGCTGCCTGAAGTGCTGGACCACCTTGTATGCGCGCTGAACGTCGCTTAGTGAAGCGGGGGTCGGCTCGGCAACGAGTATCGTTAGATCGGCCCCGCCTATGCTCGCTATGACCTGACAGCCTATTCCAGCGGCGCTGTCCACTATCATGTGCTCCAGGCCAAGCTCACCCATGAGCTTTTTCGCCCACTCCTTCTCCTCTGTGACCAGCTTTCCGCTGTTGGGCCTGCCGACGTCGAGCTGGGCCGAGATCAGCGGGAAGCCGTAGCGGGTGGTTGTCTTCCTCACAACGCCGGAGCGGACCTCCTCCAGCGTTATCGTCCCCGGAACCGGGCAGACCAGGCCGCAGACGTTGCAGCCCTCGCAGGTCAGCTCGCTCACCACGTAGTCGCCGTCGATGACCTTGATGCAGTCGTAGGGGCAGCGCTCCTGGCAGATGCCGCACCTTATGCAGCTCTCTGTGTTTATCCTCGCCACCTTTGCGCCTATCAGCTCCTTTTCCTCCTCCCAGCGCTCGACGCCGAGGAGCAGGTCGAGGTTCGGCGCGTCGGCATCGGCATCAACGGCAACGAAACGGTACTCGTCCCTCAGCAGGTAGAGGAGAGAAGCTGTGACGGTGCTCTTTCCAACGCCCCCCTTGCCGCTCGCTATAACCAGTTGCATCACTCACCACCTCCGAGGAACTCGACGACCCTGGAAGCGATCTCCCTGAAAATCCCTGCCTCGGGATAGTCGCTCAGGACTATTGGCTTCCCCTCAACGTAGCTCCTTATGACGTTCTCGCTGTAGGGGATCTCGGCTATCACTTCCGCCCCGTACCTCTCCGCTATCTCGCGCACCCTGCCCACGTCGCCGAGGTCGGAGCGGTTCACCACGACCATCGCGGGAATGTCCATCAGCTTGGCCAGCCTGAGTATCAGCTCGCCGTCGTGGATTCCGAGGGGCGTCGGCTCCGTGACGGCTATGATGAGTCTTGAGTCCTCAAGGGCCTTCGACACCGTGTTGCTCGTTCCGGCCGCGGTGTCCACCAGGAGAAGCTCCTTCCCGAGAGTCTGTGCCCGTTTCTTCGCCCTTGAAACGATGGGCATTGCCCTCTCCTCTCCTTCGAGGAGCTTGCCCGTGACGAGCGGGAAGCCGTAGGGCGTCTCGGTAAGGTATGTGTGCCCCATCAGCTTTTTACCCGGCAGAATCGCCCCTGGAACCGGGCAGACTATCTCACAGGCGGCGCAGCCGGAGCAGAGGTTGGGCATCAGGAAGGGCGTTCCGTCGCGCATGG
Organism: Thermococcus sp. MV11; assembly: GCF_012027285.1. Lineage (NCBI taxonomy): Archaea > Methanobacteriati > Methanobacteriota > Thermococci > Thermococcales > Thermococcaceae > Thermococcus > Thermococcus sp. MV11. The sequence continues at coordinate 222,773 of NZ_SNUD01000001.1, read as the reverse complement.
TGATTATCGCGTGCTCCTCGCAGACCTCCGCGCACTTCCTGCACCGGGTGCACTTCGAATAGTCAAACCTGGGCATGAACAGCTCCACCGGCTCCTCGTTGGCCAGCTCCACGCCGAGGAGGAGGTGGTCGTTGGGGGCCTCAACGTCGAGATCGGCCAGGGCCAGATCGTAGTGCTCTCCAAGTGCTATCGCGAGGTTTATCGCGACCGTTGACTTTCCGGTTCCTCCCTTCCCACCGCTCACCGCTATCTGCAAGCTCTCACCTCCAGAATTAGGCCAGCCTAAAAGCTTTTAAGCTTTGTGCATACGCTCAAAACGGTGATGCTCATGAGGTGCCTGAAGGTTGCCTTTGGAATGGAGAACGACGAGAAGCTCATAGATGCACACTACGGCGACTCCGAGTTCTTCGCGATCTACGAGGTCTGCGAGGACGGAAGTGTTAAGTTGCTTGAAAAGAGGCACAACAGGGCCAGGGACGTTGAAGAGGAGCACGACGAGGGACACGGGGATCCGAGGAAGTTTAAAGCAGTTGTCAGCCAGCTCCTGGACGTTGACGTTCTGGCCGCCTTCAGAATGGGGCCGAACTTCTTGCGCATCAGAGACAAGACCAACAAGGTGGCCTTCTTCACGAGGACGAGGGATTTAAAGGTGCCCTTCAGAGGCTCATCGAGAACTTCGACGAACTGTGGGAGCAGGTACAGGCGAAGAAGGCCGAGAAGCCGCCGATAGAGGAGTGAGCGATGAGGTTCTGGGGGATTGAGCCGAGGGTCTTCCTAATTACAGGCCCTTACGCCCTCTTCGCTTTTTACCTCAACTCAAGGCTCCCCCAGTCCTTTCTCCAGCTTCCAGGTGTGGGGGTTGTCCTTTTGAGCGTTGGGATAGTCCTCTGGCTCCTCTGCTACCTCCAGGTCTCAAGGGCTTACTCCGAGGGGAGGCTCCTCACAGCGGGCTGCTACTCCAGGGTCAGGCACCCGATATACTCCATATGGGGCTTCCTTATCCTCCCGGGCTTCTCGCTCGTCATCGGCGGCTTCATGCTTGCCCTGCCCCTGCTCTACTGGCCCGCGGTGGTGGGGTTTATAGGCGAGGAGGAGAAAGTCCTGGAGGAGAGGTTCGGGGATGAGTGGAGACAGTACGCCGAGAGAACGCCCAGGTTCTTACCGAGGCTTTGAGCTCTTGCCAGTTCACCTCTACGTCCTGTCCCATCTGAAGAGGGCGGGCGTTGACTACGCGAAGATGATGGCCAAGGTTAGCCGCCTCCCCCTGGAGCTAATCAACGACGCCGTCGGCGACCTCCTCGAACTCGGCCTGATAGAGCGCGACCCCGGAAGCGCGATAAAGCGGAGCAAGGCGCGCTTCAAGAAGGCCTTCGAGGTTCACAAGCACCACACCTACTACCGCCTCTCCTGCGAGGGAGAACTGATGGTTCGTTCTATTGATGGGAGCTGGCTAAAGAAGTACTTCAACTCCCTCCTCTCCGACGGCTGGAGGATTGTTAGAGCGCTCGCGGAGTCCAAGAACATACGGGAGGCCAGCCGGAAGGCTAGGATAGACGACGAAACCGCCGAGGAGCTGAAGGTTCTCCACTTCATCACGGAAAAGGGGAGGAAGACCGAGTTCTTCAAGAGACTGTGGGAGTTCCTGAGGGTATAACCCCGCCCCCCCACTTGGTTGAACATTTTTGTACATCGTTACACGGGGTCTTTTGAGTTTTTTCCTTCTTTTTTGAATCTAAGGCTTTACTTTTTTGTTTCAAGTGAATGAACGCCGAGAAAACTTTCAAACCCCAAATAAAACTATCAAATAGCTTCCATAACTTTGAAAGCGCTGACAAAACAAGCATACTCTAAGCTTATTCAGACGTTTTGAGAATTCTCCTCGGAGATAGGTGGAGCGATTTCTCCCCTGAACGCTTTTTTCAGTCAAAAAAGCCGTAAAACAGCTTTTCGCCTTTTTACGTTACATAAAAGTAAAACCATGCACGCATTTGAAAACGGAGCGTTATAACCACTCTAAACTCCTGGAAAAGCTCTAAAAACTCACCTACAGCTGTGAGGAGCATTTTCTACTATTTTTCAGACGGGCCTCAAATGGGGTCTTCTGCGCTCTTTGTCTGGCTTTTGGGGGCTTCGCGCAGGAGTCTGGTGGAGTGGTTTCCGCTGGTTAGCCTTTGTTCTCCCTGGGGAGGGATTGGCCTGTCCCGCTGGTCCTCTCCCTGGCGTTATCTCCTCCCCTGGTTTGTTGGGGCTTTTTCTTTCTTTTTCGGTTTTCTTACTATTTTGATGGTTTGTGTTAGGAGCGTTTGGGGTTTTTGTTCTGGCGCTGTTTTCTGAACTTCTGGTAACCGCAAAATTTATATAAGAGTTTGGCGTTACTCCATTTGCCCGAAGGGGCAAAAAAGTTAACCGTTTCAGAACCACATAATGTTTGGAAACTGTATTCTTTTGCGTGGATCCACCAAAAGCGTATGAGCTCAAGTTTCAGAACCACATAATGTTTGGAAACTCCGTTGTTTTTCACCATACCTTTCAACTTCTATTGACACCATCTTGTTTCAGAACCACATAATGTTTGGAAACGACCTCGAGCGCCTCTCCGAGGTGTTTTACCCCGAGCACCCAACAAGTTTCAGAACCACATAATGTTTGGAAACACTGGAAAGCCATCGAGCAATGTTTTGCTGTCATTTACCAGGTTTCAGAACCACATAATGTTTGGAAACCCAAAGCTTGTGGGATCTACTGAAATGAACGGCAGGTTGTAAAGAGAGTACACTTGAACAGTCCAGTTTCAGAACCACATAATGTTTGGAAACGAGCTGGACGAGTCTTGGAATAACTTGCTCTGGCAGGAGGTTTCAGAACCACATAATGTTTGGAAACATCGTCTGGGTAGTACCTCGGCTCAATGAAGTACTTCTCCATGAGGGCGTTTCAGAACCACATAATGTTTGGAAACTTGCCAGAGATGTGAGAGTAAGCCTCGGTAACCGGCCACGGAGCGAGCTGGAACATGAGGTTTCAGAATCACATAATGTTTGGAAACAGTCATTGAATGAGCTTCAAGTAACTCATCGCCTCTTCTTTTAGTTTCAGAACCACATAATGTTTGGAAGTTCCTATTTGCTTTTCTTGCCTAATCTCTGGGCTCTTCCTCTGCCCTGAAGGAATGGAGTTTCAAAAGAAAAATTGGGTTCTCCCATATTATTTATTTATAAAAACGAAGAGCTCACCCCACTTCCACGACGTACTTCCTGTTCCCCTCCTCAAAGCCCCTGAATGAGCCGAGTTTGAGCCCCAGCAGGGCCTTTTCAAGGTCAACGACCTTCATCGAGGCCAGGTGTGTAACGCCGCTCCCCCTTAAGAACTCCGGGAGGAGCTGGCCGGTGGGGCCCGTCAGGACGAAGAGCCTAGCCTTCTTCGCCCTGTCCAGGAGCATGTCTATTGTTCCGTTCACGAGACAGCTCGCGCTCGCTATCACCGCGTCCATCTCGGGGAGGAGGTGGTACTCAAGGGCGTCGCTGTAGGTGTCCCTGTCCCAGAGCTTGGCGTTCCTCTCGAAGACGTACACCCTGTGCCCCTTCTCGCGGAGCTCCCTTACCAGGGGAGGCATGTTCCCAATCATCGCTATATTACCCGCGTTCTCGGGAATAAGGTCGAGCACGTCGACCCACTCCGCACCGCTGAGGTCTATGTAATACTGCGAAACCGCGTTTATCGCGGCTAAACCGAGGGTTCGCTCGATCACGTTCAGGCTGTCGGCCCTTTCTATGAAAGCCTCAAGCGACGGCTCGCTTATTGAGCTGGTGTAGCGCTGGACCTCCTCGGGCAGGGTCATCGCAACCCCCAATGCTTTTCCCTCCGATCCCTGGGCGAGAACCCACGTGTAGGGCAGGGCGAAGCCAAAATCGACCAGCTTAAGGCCCCCGGCGAGCTTGAGCGCCTCCCTTTTTACCCTCCTCAGGAGCATATCACCACCACCCTCCCCTGCACTCAACCCCTTATTAACGGACCGTTAGGGAAACCGAAAACTTTAAATGCTGTGCATATGCACAAAATAACAGAAGGAAGGAGGTGGTGGACATGAGGATCGCGATACCCACCAACGGTGGAGGGCTTGAAGACACCGTTGCCCCGGTCTTTGCCAGGGCGCCGGCTTTCCTCATAGCGGACGTTGACGAAAACGGCAATGTCACCAACAGCAGGGTAATCCAGAACGGTGCCGCGATGGCTGGTGGCGGAGCCGGACCGATGGCGGTTCAGACCCTCATCAACGAGGGCGTTGAGGCGATAATAGCGCCGCAGGTCGGCCCGAACGCGCTCGGTGCGATACAGGCTGCAGGCATAAAGCTCTACCAGGTCGCCCCGGGAACACCAGTTGAGGAGGCCATAAAGGCTGTCACCAGTGGAAACGTTGGGCAGTTCACGACCCCAGTGCCGCCCGCTCCAGCAACTGCAACAGCTCCCGCACCGGCCTACGGACCGTATCCAGCGACACCGGCTTACCCGGCCTACGGATACGGCTTCGGCCCAGGGTGGGGCAGAGGCTGGGGCCGCGGTAGCGGCTGGGGAAGAGGTATGGGTAGAGGCAGAGGAAAAGGCTGGGGCAGAGGTGGAAGAGGCTGGGGAGCGAGGTTCGGCTACTGCCCATGGACTGGCCAGCCAAGCAGGAGAACATGGCTTTCCAGGTTCTTTGGCTGGTGGTGAACCTTTAACTTTTCTTTTCGGAGGGTAGAGAATGCCACGCGGAATGGGAAGGGGCTACAGCAGGTACAACCGAGGCTCCCCGTTCTTCGGGAGTTATGGCCTTCTGGATCTGCTAATCCTGATTGGAATCCTATACTTCCTCTTCAAGCTGTTCCTCGTTGCCCTGCCCTACGCCCTGGGTCTGGTGCTCCTTCTGGCCCTCAGGTTGTTCCTGAGAAGGGATCCCAGGTTCGGCTTCTGCGGCCCTTTTTGAGCTTATGCAAACTTTTTTAAGTTCGGTTCTCCTAATTTTTCGTGGAGGTGATGTGCAATGAGGATTATAGTTTCGACCATAAACGGCGGTCTCAACGACAGGGTTAACCAGGCCTTCGGAAGAACCCCCACTTTCACAATAGTTGACGTCGAGAACGGCGAGATAACCAGCATTCAGGTCGTTCCGAACCCCGGTTACAGCCAGCCGAGGGGAGCGGGCGTTACCGCGGCCCAGTTCGCCATAGATCAGGGGGCCGAGGCGGTTATAGCAGGCCAGTTCGGCCCCAACTCCTACGGGGTTCTTCAGGCGGCGGGGATAAGAATGTACTCTGCCCCAGCGACCATGACGGTCAGGGAGGCCATTGAGGCTCTCCTCAGAGGCGAGCTCCAGCCTGGGATTCAAGGCGGAACCGGAGGAATGGGCGGAGGTATGGGACGCGGAAGGGGTATGGGTCGTGGAATGGGAAAAGGTAGGGACGGAGGATACGGCCGTGGTGGCAGCTGGTGAGTTTTCCTCCTTTTTAGTCTTTTACACACTTTCAAAATTTGAGCCTTCAAATGGCTGATTCTGACTCACGAGGAGGGAAGCCCTGCCCGGGTTTGTGTTCAGGTTCCAACGTCACACTTTGATCTCGCTGGGTTCATCGGGATTTTTGCGATACTGACCTGGCACTACATGCTGATGTGGATGAAGTTTTTTCAAAGATAAATAAAGACAAAAATCAAAGTTCCACCGCGTCCCATAGGCTCAGGCCGTTTTCCCGAGGCTTTCTCTCAAGGAGCTCACCCAGAAGCTCCTGCATGAACACCTCGGCCACGAAAACCTCAGCCTCAATGAGATGCCCTCCGTACAGCATACCGTCGGAGTCTCCCAGGGCAACGTGGATATGGGCGAAAGGCTCGCCGTCCTTTACGCTTACGTTTCCTGCGAGGGACACCAGTTCGTATGTGCCGGTCAGCTCGATGACCTTGTACTCGCCAGCGTCCTCGTCAAAGTAACCGATTTTCGGGTTTTTCAAACTTCCAATGGCACTGACGGTTCCGATCAGAACGTTGTTTTTTCTCGCGAACTCGTTTATGAACCCCAGAAGCTCCTCCCCTTCGGGGACCCTGAACAGAAAATTCCTGCCCCTCGAAAACCTCACGGCACTCACCTCAAAGCTAATAAGCCTCTTCCGATTTAACGGTTTGGGTGAGAAAATGGACACAAAAAGAGCAATAATGCGTATCTTCCCGGAGATTCCGGAATTCGAAGAGGTTGACTTCTCCCAGTACTCGACTCCCTACGGGGCCCTGCTGATGGCCTTCCTCGATAGTGGAAAAACCGGTCTGAGAGAGTTTGAGGAGTTCGTTGAGGAAAACGGCGGGACGAAGGCAGACGTTGGAAGGTTTCTGATCTCAATATTCCAGTACCTTCTCATCAGATACCGTCGCTATGGGGACGAAAGCGTGGAGATACCCGCGTTCAAGATTTTCCTGACCCTAAAAGGCTGGCTCAATGAAAACAACTTCAAGAACGACTACAGAAGGCTCCTTCACTCGTTCGTGGGATATCTCGTGGACATAGCAGGCAAGATCGCGGAAAGGTCCGACTGCGAGATAGGTCCAGCATACATGAAAACCGCCTACCTGCTAACGATTGAAGCGGAGGAAACCTTTGGAGGGGAGTATTTCAGGGAGCTTAAGGAGAAGGCCAGAGAAATGCTTGAGGAGGTTTACAGAAAATGCAAAATCGATAGAACGCTTTTCGAAAAACGAAAGAAGGACTGCTAAGCTGCCTCCATAGCTCGAATCATCTCTCAAGGGTTACCTCCGCGTAGCTCCGGGGGTCTTCCCAGATTCTAACCTTTATGCGCTTCACGTTGTCTCCCGCCTTCTCCGCTATCCTTTCGGCGAACCACTCCGCTATGTACTCAGCGGTGACGTTGGGCTTGTCGAGGATTACCGCCTCGTCCACGGGCAGTTCCAGCCGCTTACCGTTCTTCTCAATGATAACAACGTCCTTCTCTCTTTTGACGACCCAGCTCTCGCTTACCAAGATTCGATGATCAAGGAGCTTTATAAGCTTGCTCAGATGGTTGAAGTCAAATATCATTCCGTTCTCGTTGAGTTCGCCCCATATTTCGACGTCGACATTGTACGTGTGCCCGTGTATCCGGAGACATTTGCTCTCGTAGGGAAGAACCAAGAAGTGCGAGCTGTCGAAGTCCTTGTGCCAGCCAATCTTTCTCTCAACCATGCGGAACGCCATTTCTCCCACCAGGCTACGTTTGGGGAGCACAGGTTATAACAGTTACTGGGTCGGAAGGGAGAAAGTCTATAAAGCAAACCACCGTACCGGTTTTGATAGCCATGCCGATGGGAATGGGACCTGGATGGGGCCGAGGCAGGGGCAGAAAAAGGAAGATGCGCATGATCGGGTTTATCCCCCAAGTTAGGCATTTCTATCCTGCCCTACCCCCTGTAGGACAGCCAAAACCGCCGATTTTCATGACGTATGAGGAATTTGAGGCCCTTCGGTTGGTGGACTATGAGGGGCTAACCCAGGAAGAGGCAGGGAAGAAGATGGGTGTCTCAAGGGGGACAGTCTGGAGGGCTTTGAGCTCGGCCAGAAAGAAGGTTGCACAAATGCTGGTTGAAGGAAGGGAACTGATAATCCTGCCTCAGGGAAACGAGATCCCAAAAAATGCTGGCGAAGAAGAGCTGTAAGGATTAAATTTTTGGAAAAATCTGTTATCTGTTGATTATTGGGTCATTTGACTTGTCTCTTGGTCGTTTTATTTTTTAGGTAAGCCTAATTCTCGTTGGGAGGTTCTCTCAAAATTTTCAGTTAGATTTTACGTGATAAAAGAGACATATTCTTAAAACATTTTGAAATGTAACTTAAACTTGTTAAAATTTAAATTTTGATTTAATGTACAAGTTCAATATACACACTAAAAATTATTGCCAAATAAATACGATTTAGAAATGTAAAAATCCCAAAAAATTTACTATTGTGGAAAAGAATTATTGGCCAAAAGTGCACATTAAGACATGTCAGCCAGATGCCACAAGCCCGACACTAGCTACTCAAGAACCTAGAATAATGGTCAAAAGATAAGGTTATCTCAACACCAATATTTGATTACAATTAATTAAAGATGGAAAGATGGTGCAGTTTGAGATAAGCGCGTTCAGCCCATACAGGGTAGAAAAGGAAGGCGCAGTGGGGGTAGCCTTTTGATAGAGGTACTCACTCAGAGCGCAGAGATGGCACATTCAACACCCAAACACCCACTCACGTGATGAATGCTCTGATGCGGAGCGGCGGCTCAACCAGAAAACCGCAACGCCCTGCGCGCCATTATCTTACCTGTTTTAATATACAGTTATGTGCATAAATTTTGGATATAATGTACCTTATATCCAAAATTCATGGACACTTATGAACATTTAAACTCCCACAGGAGGCAATCCAAATGATTCTGATGTCCCTTGCCCTAACATTTAGAGTAGGAGCTAGGCATACTGTAGCGACAACGTGATTTTATAATGTTCCATTTGGGCACAGGGACGCCGTGAGAGTCAGCTCCCGTACTACTCGCAGGGCTTAACAGGACTCTGCACCACCGTCCCTCAGGTCAATGTCTCCAATGCAACTACTGAGAGATCTGTAGCCCGGTCAGTTTCACACTACCTTCAATTGTAACCAATTTTTGGTTCCTGAAAGCCCGATCTCACAGAAAACTTTTGGGGATCTGGAGTACTTTTGAACAACAAACTTCACGCAGGTTGTTCTCAGGGGTTGTGAGGGGAACAAATGCATGTAGCTAGAAATGACGGCTGTTCTCACCACGCACTCATGCACAGTGATGAACATTTTGTTGAGAATTACTTTATATCGATGGTAATAAATAAGCAGAATTTAACATTATTATTAGTAGTTTTTAGATCCATTATATTAAACAAACTTAATAAAAAAGGCAATGTTAAATTTAACTTCTAAATTTTTGGACACATATATTCCTGTTTATCAAAGTAAATCTTCACCCAAAAATCTGAGGATCAACTTGCACCACAAGACGGGGAGTATGAAAAAAGAATACGGGCCCCGGATAAGGAAAAAGAGGGCTCAAAGGCCCTCTTTTTTCTCCTTCTCCTCTATCCACGCGATTACGTTGTCGACTATCTGTGGGGCCATTCCCACGTAGTTCTCCGGCTTCAGGCTTTCGAAATCATTCTCACTTAGGAACTTTTTGACGTCTTTACTCTCCTTAGCCACCTCTATCAGGTCCCTGTTCTCTTCAAACGCTTTCATGGCAAGCCTTCTAACGAGTTCATGGGCTTCCTGCCTCCCCATGCCCCTCTCAGTCAGCTTCAACATCAGCGGCTCGGCCATGATAAGGTTGTTGGTCAGGTGCAGGTTCCTCCTTATGTTCTCCGGAAAGAACTCAAGGCCTGCAAGGACTTTCTTCATGCTCTTCAGCATCTCATCGAGCAGAACAAAGCTCTCCGGAAGGATAACACGCTCAACAGAGGAGTTGGTGAGGTCTCTCTCATGCCAGAGGGGGTTGTTGAGCAGGGCAGGGAAAACGTTTGAGTAGAGAACCCTTGCGAGCCCGCTCACCTTCTCGCTCCTTATCGGGTTCCTCTTGTGGGGCATGGTCGAAGAGCCAACCTGCTTTTTTCCAAAGGGCTCGCTGATTTCGAGTATCTCGGTCCTCTGGAGGTTCCTTATTTCGAGAGCCATCTTGTCGAGTGTTGAGGCAATGAGCGCCAGAACCATCATAAGTTCGGCGTAGACGTCACGCTGGATTATCTGATTGCTTATCCTGGCGGGCTTTAGGCCGAGGTCTTCCATAACGAGGCGCTGTATTTCGGGGCCTTTCTCTCCAAAACTCGCCATAGTTCCAACGGCACCGCTCATCTGGCCGACTAAAACCCTCTCCTTCAGCTCCTCTAGCCTGTCTATGTGTCTTTGTATTTCGTCGAGCCATATGGCAAACTTCATGCCGTAAGTGGTTGGAACCGCGTGCTGGCCGTGCGTCCTGCCGATGCAGACTGTATACTTGTGCTCCCGGGCGAGGCGTTTGAGTATGGAGCGAAGCTCCTTCAAGTCCTTCTCCACTATCTCAAGGCTCTCCTTTATGAGGAGCGCGTTGGCCGTGTCGATTATATCGTTGGAAGTGGCACCCAGGTGGACGTACTTTCCGTGTTCACCGCAGACCTCGCTTAGGGCCTTGACGACGGCCATTATGTCGTGGTGTATTTCGGCCTCTATCTCCTTGACACGCCCCACTTTGACCCACTTCGTGTTAGCCCTTTCTGAGATAACCCGTGCACTTTCTTCCGGAATATTGCCAACTTTCGCGTGGGCCCTCGCAAGTGCGGCCTCAACGTCCAGAAGTTTTTGCAGCTTGTTCTCCTCGTCCCAGATGCGCCTCATTTCCTCGCTCCCATAGCGGTAATCGATCGGGTGAACGGCCATCTTATCACCAAGTCTATGGCAATTTTTGAATCTTAAAATCTTTCGCTTGACATTAATTTGAAGGAGCAAGATTGGCTATTCGATTCGAGCATCGGAGGCACAGGAGTGTCCAATAACGCTATCTAACGACCGAAAAGTATTTAACTGAAACGCCACGATAGCCTAACGACAAAACTTCCGGAGGTGCCAGAAATGGCTGAGGAGCACGTCGTCTACATTGGAAAGAAGCCGGTTATGAACTACGTCCTCGCCGTGATAACCCAGTTCAACGAGGGCGCCAAGGAGGTCAGCGTTAAGGCTCGCGGTAGGGCCATCAGCAGGGCCGTCGACGTCGCTGAGATCGTCAGGAACAGGTTCCTCCCAGAGGTCAGGGTCAAGGAGATCAGGATCGGCACCGAGGAGCTCCCGACCGCCGACGGCAGGACCGCCAACACCTCAACCATCGAGATCGTTCTCGAGAAGCCGTGAATTTGAGTTCCCTTTCCTTTTCCTTCGGGTTCTTCTGCACGCTTCAAATGCGGTTGAAGTTGTGAAAACCTTTAATACGGCCCCACCGTATTTCTTCCAGGTGGCGCCCTTGGACTACGAGACGATAGACATTCACGACGAAAGAGCCAAGGAGCTGGCCCAGATTCTGATGAACGATAAGGCCATAGCCATTCTCCACCTCGTTGAAGACCGGGCGCTGTCGATAAGCGAGATAGCGCGCGAGCTTAACCTTCCAATTTCTACCGTGTCGTACCACGTAGATAAGATGCTCAAGGTTGGCCTGATTGAGGTAGCTGGAAAAAAGTACGGGAAGAGACTCCAGGAGGTCAAGCTTTACCGAGCCTCCAACAGGCCGATTCTCCTCGTTCCGCGGAAGAGCGTCGCAAAGGTTAAGAAAAAGCCGGTCATGGGATTTGAAAGGCTCCACGTCATCAGCCTTGGAATAGCAGGACTGGTTTCTGTGGGGGTTTACGCGGCTTCAACCAGGTTGCTGGCTCCCATGGGGGCATCTGGAAAGGATTCGGCGTACGAGATTGGAAACATCAGCATGATGTCCGCACCCGGAAAATCGCTCGTATCGGTGGTGTCAAACACCAGCACCACCCAGGCCACAGCGCTTCCTTCAGCACCCACAGCCCACACATCTGCGATTTCGGCCCTTCTGGCCATTGTAACCTTCATCCTAACGTTCCTTCTAGTTTCATACATTTTGAAGCGTCGGGCATGAAGAAAGCTTTTTAAGTTTCTCTCCCAACCCCCGGTTGGCGAGGTGGTAAAATGGCACCGAGGATAGCCGTGGGACAAGTGGTTAAGAGAAAGGCAGTCATCGTCAAGCCGGACGACACCGTCCACAGGGTCGCCAGGATTCTCTCAAAGAACAAGGTGGGGAGTGCGGTTGTTGTTAAAGACGACGAAATCGTTGGAATAATAACCGACCGCGACATACTCGACAAGATCGTTGCGAAGGGGAGAGATCCCAAGACCGTCAAGGTCGAGGAGGTTATGACCGAGAACCCGATAACCATCGAGGATGACTATGAGGTTCAGGACGCGATTGACAAGATGATGGACAAGGGCATAAGGAGGCTCCTCGTCACGCGCCTCGGGAAACCCATCGGATTCGTCACTGCAGCGGACCTTCTCGCCGCTCTCAACACGTACAACACAGAGAACGAAGAGGAGACCAACGAGGAGACGGAGGTCTACGGCATCTGCGAGCTCTGCGGCCAGTACGGTCCCCTCTACAAGGTGTACATCGAAGGCGGAGAGAAGTGGGTCTGCGAGAGCTGCAAGGACAGCCTCAACCTCTGACTCCCTTCAGCTCTTTCATAACTTCATCGAGCACCTCAGCGAAGGCCCTGTTCCTGTTCTCGACGCTCAGCGTGTAGAGCTTTCCAAGGGGACGGAATTTATCGGCCATCTTCCTGTGGACGACCGCCAGCAGCGGTTTCTCGGACTTCAGAACCTCTCCGATAACCCTGACGAACTCGTCGCTCTTGTACTCCATCGGGCCGATCTCGTCTATGACTATCAGGTCCGCCTCAACAAGGGCGCGCCTTATCGCCGAAACGCCGACCCACTCAAGCTCGTCAACGTGGACGACGTACTTCCCGAAGGGAACGCCCGGGAGGTGCGAGGTCCCTCTAACGCTGGCCAGGGTTCCCTCCTCCCCGGTGTCGAGGGCAGTAATCCTGAAGCCTACACGCCTTCCGTTTTTCCGCACCTCTCTTGTGATCATTCCACCGACGAGGTAGCCCCAGCGGTCGGCTTCCCTCGCGACCCTCTCCACCAGCGTCGTCTTCCCGACTCCCGCAGGGCCGGTAACGAATATCCTCAGCACCATTTCAACCACCGAAGGAGCTTTAAGCTCCTCCCTTAAACACTTTGGGGTGGTGGCTGTGGAGATAAGGTACAAGCCCGAGGAACTCACGAGACTCCCGAGGAGTGTGCGCTATGAGCGCGGAAAAGTCATCATGATAGACCAGACCCTTCTGCCAAGGGAGTTTCGCATGATTGAGCTGACAACCGTCGATGAAGTTGCTGATGCAATAATCACCATGAAGGTCCGCGGCGCTCCTGCCATAGGCGCTTCTGCTGCATTCGGTCTGGCCCTCTACGCCGACACTTCGAAGGCCAGAACAAAAGACGAGTTCATGGACGGATTTTACCGGGCGTACAACAGGCTGAAGAACACGAGGCCGACAGCGGTTAACCTCTTCTGGGCGCTCAACAGGGTGAAGAAGCTCGTCGAGGAGCACCTTGAGAGCCCGCTCGACGAGATTAAGAGGCTTATCGTCGCCGAGGCGAAGAGGATAGCCGATGAAGACGTCGAGGCCAACCTCAGGATGGGCCACTACGGTGCCGAGGTCCTTCCGGAAGGGAACGTTCTAACGCACTGCAACGCTGGCAGCTTGGCAACGGTCCAGCTCGGAACTGTTGGAGCGGTTCTCAGGGTGATGCACCGCGATGGGACGCTCAAGCTCCTTTGGGTGGACGAGACGAGGCCCGTCCTCCAGGGCGCGAGGCTTTCAGCCTGGGAGTATCACTACGATGGCATGCCGCTTAAGCTGATAACCGACAACATGGCCGGCTTCGTCATGCAGCAGGGGAAGGTCGATGCCATCATCGTCGGTGCCGACAGGATAGTGGCCAACGGCGACTTCGCCAACAAGATAGGAACCTACACCCTCGCGGTTCTCGCCAAGGAGCATGGGATACCGTTCTTCACCGTCGCACCGCTCTCGACGATAGACATGAGCCTGAAGAGCGGGAAGGAGATACCCATCGAGGAAAGGAAGCCCGAGGAAGTCCTGACCTGCGGCGGCTGCAGGATTGCGCCCGACGTTGACGTCTACAATCCTGCCTTTGATGTCACGTCGCACAGGTACCTGACGGCGATAATAACCGACAGAGGCATCGTTTACCCGCCCTTTGAGAGGAACTTGAAGAGGCTCTTTAGGAAGGAGTGAACTCCTTTCTTTTCTCCTTCAACGACCTCCTCAACAAACACACTCTTTATCTCGCCAATCTCCTCCTCCAAAGCGGGGAGGAGCAGGCCCAAGAGCTCCAAAGGCTCAAGGCAATTGCAGTCGGTGGAATACTCGAAAGGTTCTCCGGAAAGCTCGACCCGGAGCGATACTCCCCCCTCAGTTTTCAGTACTTCAAATGGAAACGTGCCGTTTTCTGCAACCACCTTGCCTTTAACGAGCATCATCTGCTAAATTGAGTCCCCAGATTAAAGGATTTCTTAATCGGGAGGTTTTAAACCGGTGGTTAAACCCTCCGAGAATGTTAAAAGCCTTCGGGCATAGGTTTCCTTGGTGGTGCTCATGTTCTGGCTGAAAACCAAAATAATCGAGGGTGAGGGAAGCCTACGAAGGCTCTCAAAGGAAACCAAAGGCCACGAGCGCGTTCTCATACTCTCTTCACGCTCGATGAAGAGGCACGGCTTCCTGAAGGAGGCCGAGGACTACGTAAGAGAGGCCGGGGCGGAGGTCTTTTCGATAGCTGGACTTCCGGCGGAACCTAGCGTCGAGGTCATAGAGGAGTTCCTTCCGAAGGTGAGGGATTTCGAGCCCGATCTGCTGATAGCCCTCGGCGGCGGAAGCGTCATTGACACGACCAAAGCCCTGAAGGTCTTCTACGACGCTCCCGGGCTGAACTTCGAGGAGATAGCCTTCATAGACCGCTTTTCAAAGCCCAAGCCCGTTCCTAAGCTCAGAACACCGCTGATAGCGATTCCCTCGACGAGTGGAGCTGGAAGCGAGGTCTCGGCCGCGAGCGTTCTGAAGAAGGGAGACGTTAAGTACAACATAGTGACCCCGGAGATAGCGCCCGACGTTGCCATACTTGACCCGCGACTGCCGAGGACTATGCCGGCAGAGGTGGCACGCAATTCCGGCCTTGACGTCCTCGTTCATGGAATAGAAGCCTACACGACAAAGGTGGCGAATCCATTCAGTGACGCCATGGCGATTAAGGCAATAAAGACCGTCTATAAGTGGCTGCCGCTCTCGGTGAAGGGCGATGACGAGGCAAGGGCAAAGGTTCACTACGCAGCAACGATGGCGGGCATAGCCTTCCTCACCGCACGCCTCGGCCTCTGCCATGCCATGAGCCACAAGGCGGCATGGATTGGCCCGCATGGACTCCTCAACGCGATATTCCTGCCCTACGTCATGGAGTTCAACATGGAGCGCAGTGATTATGCAAGGAAACGCTACGCGGAGATAGCGAGGGAGCTTGGCTTCTCGACGGCCAAAGACCTCGTGGAGGTAGTACGGGAGCTCAACGAGATGCTCGGTGTCCCGGAGCTGGGTGAACTGGTGGACGAGGAGACTTTCATGGCAAAGCTGGACGAGATGGCGGAAAAGGCCTACCTCGACGGGCTCGTTGCCTTCAACCCCGTTGAACCGAAGCCGGAGGAGATACGGGAGATCTACCTGAGGGCATTTCGTGGGACGCAAAACAAAAACTTTTTTTCTTAAATCTTTTTAACACTCAAGAACTCCAAGACAAACGTGTGCCTTTAACTTGGAGATATCCCTCGTTAATAGCCCAATCAATAAACTCCTTTGCTATAGGACCAAATCTCCTGTAAAGTTCCAAACTAGTCGCAGATCTGACGGTTTTCATATACTCAATGGCATCTTTGTATTTTTCCTCAGGAGGTCTAGGTGCCCCAATTAAAACGCTAGTTCCAACTTGTGCATATTTGAACTCCGAGTGTATTTTATATGCATCTTTTTCATCAAGAGGAGTGCCACTTCCAACAATGCCTTCATATATTACATAACCCGCTAATGAAGTCCCATCTGTAAAATGGAATTCGGCGTAGGGAGACTTCCTCATACGGAAAATATTGGATAATACAAAATATGGGGGAGTAGTATCCGTTTCTCCCTTAGCTGTCCCAGCATAACGAGGACACACAACCACATTAATCTGGGGGTCTACCAGACCTCTCGTAACTAATTGGGCGACAGGAATGTATCTGATTGTGAACATTGAAGGGCCATCGACCCTATTTTTGGGATAAAGTTCTAGCTCAAGAGCATTTCCAAAAAACTTATCTGGAACCCTACTAACCTTTCCATTCCAAAGTTGATATTTAACAAGCTCCTCTGAGTTGTTTCCATGTTCATCTTCGCGATATTCTGTTGAATATGAGAGATGACCAACACGTGGTTGGTTGCCAAATACATAAATATGTTCTATATCCCAACCTTTAGCATTCGCTAGACGATTAATTATGCGAAAATATAACATTAACCGTTCAATATCGCTTTTTCCAAGAGTAGTTTCACGTGTGGATTTTTCATACTTGCCGCTCCTATACTTTGCATCTCCAATAAAAATATGAATGTTTGTTTTTTTCTTTGCAACAAAGAGAAAATCAGGTCGATGTCTATCCTTAGAAAATGGATGGATTACAATCTTTGAAAAATTCCCCGACAGGATTTTATCAGCCGCTTCTTGTTCCCACCACCAAGCCTTACGAGTTTTTCGTAACCAGTCTAGGCGTTTACTGTAAAACCACTTTGTTATTGATTGCTCTAAGAAGATGGCCCCATCCACATTAATAACATACAAATCTTCAGTAGAAAGGCCAGCATTCTCGAACAGCTTTGGAAAAGTAGTTCTAGTATACATCTCCACCAAATGAAGATTCGCCTTATTCAAGAAGTTGTGAATCATACCTTCGATATACCTCTCAAAAACAATTCCTGCAATATTGTGGCGAGAACTCATAACCAAACTGGCTGTATTTGGGTAGTATCTGATTGAAAACACGTAAGACATCTCAACTCCCACCAAGTAATGGTGAGATTAAAGCTTATAAAAGTTCCTACCACAAAAAAAGTAAAGGAAAATATAGAACTCCTCAACCAACGGTTATCTCCTTTTCTCCACCGTTTTCAACCTCGTGTATCTTCCCGCCCTTCATGACCTCGACGATGGCAAGGCTCAGCAGGGCGAGAAAGAGGTAGACGAGCGCCGAAGTGCCGAAGAGCACCTCGTAGGCCTTCTCCGTCGGTATCTTTATCGGCACCGGCACTTGGGGAATGTGCACGAGTATGTAGTAGGTGCTCATGACGGTTCCCGCTATGGCCGGCCCCCAGGTGGAACCGAAGTTTCTGAACAGACTGTTCGCTCCGGTCGCCACTCCCATGACCCTCGGCGGGACAGAGAACACCAGCACGTTGATGAAGGAGACGTTCATCAGGGTTATTCCGGCCCCAACGACCGTTATGAGAGCCACGAACTGGTTGAGGGATAGCTGCGTGGCGTACTGGGAGAGCAACGCCAGACCGACGCTTGCCGTCAGGGCACCGGTTACCGCGAGGGGCTTTGCACCTATCCTGGGCATCAGTTTGCCGGCGAGCGGAGCTACGATCAGCATCGCGAGGGCCATAGGGGTCATGAGCAGGCCGCTCTCGAGTATCGTCTTGCCGAAGCCGTAGGGCGGCTTCATCTGGAAGATGTAGGTGTTTGCCTGGCTCATCATCGAGATGCCAAAGGCCGCGAACATTATGCCGAGGTTCACTATCGCGGGGTTTCGGGAGGATATTATGTCGAGCGGAATCAACGGATTGTCCGCCCGCTTCTCCCAGAGGTAGAGGAGGACGACCCCAACAATGGACACCCCGAAGAGCGCAAGCGTCTGCCCCGCCTGCCAGCCAACGTTCGGGGCGCGCGTAACGGCAACCAGGGCGGGAACAACAGCCCAGACTAGGAAGAGTGCACCAGGCCAGTCGAGCTTTCCGGGGTTCACGTAGCGGCTCTCGCGGAGGATTCTCCACGCAAGGATGAACATGATGACAGCAAACGGTGCCGCCGAGTGGTATGTCCAGCGCCAGCCGAAGTTCTGGGTTACGTACGCGCCAAGGGGAAGAGCGATGACCATACCGACGCCGAACATCGCGCTTATCATTCCCTGAACCTGGGGCACCATCTCGGGCGGGAACTCCTCGCGGACGAGGCTGAAGGCGAGCGGGAATATTGCCATCCCGAGGCCCTGGATTGCCCTGCTGAAGAGGAGCCACTCGAAGCTCGGCGCGAAGCCGTTGAGTATAACCCCCAGCGTGTAGAAGCCCAGAGCGACGAGGAACATCTTCTTCTTGCCGTACATATCCCCGAGCTTGCCGAGGATTGCCGCGCTCACAGTCCCAACGAGGAGGTATATCGTCAGTACCCAGCTGACGTCGTTGGGGTTTATTCCGAACTCCTTCTGTATCGTCGGCAGTGCGGGGGTCAGCATCGCCTCCGTGTACATGACGAGAAGCGGCAGGAGGATGACCACGAGGGTCGCCTTCTTCGCATAGCCGAGGTCGTAGGTTTCCCCGTTCCCCGTGACGTTCATGTCTCTTCACCGATATGTCGAACGATATATCGCTTTATAAAGTTAGCGGTTCGTCAAGCGCTAACTTTTTAGGCGTCCTCCCCATTCAGGTGTGGGGGTTACAATGCTGCTGGATAAAATGACACCAGAGCTCACGGCAGAGATCGTCGAGAAGGCCCTTATCGAAAAGGGTCAGAGGCTACCTCATCACAGCCTTCACCGCTGGTGGTCGAGGCGCTTTGCCATTCTCTACAGGGCAATACTGGCATCATACCTGACAGACTCAAAAGAGCTTGTTCGTAAAAGTCTCGATAATCCAAAAGCTGTTGAAATCCTAGCCAAAGGAAAAGTCTTCTACGAGCCGTTTATGGGTGGGGGAACCGGTCTAATCGAAGCGGCCATAATGGGTTATCATTCCATAGGGATAGATATTAATCCAGTTGCGGTTAGAATAGCCAAATCCACATCGAATCTGCTTAAAGGCAAAGTGGACGCCAAGGAAATTGAGTCGAAGGGAAAAACCATTCTCAGAAAAACCGAAGAAAAGCTAATTGAAACTGGCTGGTCATGGAATGTGGAGGGGAGGATCGTCTCCTACATCTTTGTAACTAGGGGAAAGATTCCGTCGTGGATCGACAAGTACAGCAGAAACGGAAAGCCCGTTAGGATTTTAAGATGCCCCCACTGCGGCACTATCTTTGAATCCGCTAGGGGCTCTGGAAAGGAAACGTGCCCACACTGTGGAAGATCCTTTGAGGTAACTTACAAACCGAAGTTTCAGTTGGGCGAAGGATACCCCACACAGGACGGTTACACGGTATGGGCAGTTGAAGTTCGCGAGCAGGATGGAAAGAAATGGAGAAAAAGGGTCCTCGACGCCAGGGAAATCCTAAATTGGCTTCAGGAGAGTCACTCTAAAGCTATGGAAAAAGCGAACAAAGCCCGTAAAATCCTCGATCCAGTTCCTCTAGAGGATCTGATGGAAGGGAAAAGGCTAAAGCGTGAGGGCATTAAGCAGTTCTCACAGCTCTTCACCACGAGACAGCTGGCAACTTTCGTTGCCTTTGCCGAGGCCTGCAGGGAACTAGGATTAGATGAAGAGCTCATTGAAGTTTTCTCCGTGTTCCTTAGTGAGAGCGCGAAATCGTCAAGCCTTGTCGCCAAGTGGCACTCTCCAATCGGAGAGCCCGTACCGGCGGTTGCCATGAAAACCTACTGGGTTCCCGAGTACACAGTCGAGACTAATCCCCTGGCAAGGGTTCCCGAAAAACTGGTCCCACTTGCTAGAAACGCCTTGGCGTCCTCAATAAGGAGGGCGGTTCGCATAGCCAGTAGCGAGCTTAGGATTAGCAGGGACGTAGCTGTAGAGGCTAAGATAGACGATGCCAGAACGTTTGTGCCGGACAAACCCATTGATATAGCGGTAGTGGACCCGCCATATATGGACACCGTTAGGAGCTACGCCTCGCTCTCGATAGTTCACTACGGTGCAATGCGCGTGTTCGATGAAATCGTTGGAATGTCCAACGATGTAGTCCTGGATAATGTGGAAAGGAACGAGATACCCCGCGATAGGACGGGCTTTGGAAAGGCCATGAAGCTCGTGTTCTCCAACATCGAGAGGGTTTTAACTCCCAGTGGGAGGGTCGTGCTGTTCTATAACAGGAAATCCGTGCTTGACTGGGAGAACATACTTCAGGCCTCCGTTGAGAGCGGACTACATCCGAGCGTTTCCTACTGGGTAATTGGGGAACCCCCAGGAAGGCTTGCTAGGTCCAGGTTGAGGGGTGTCTTTGTAGTCGTACTCACAAGAGAAAAACCTGCGAAAAGCAGAATAGTGTTTACCGAACCCCTACGCAGGGCTTCCGAGGCCATATTCTTGGATAAGAACGTTGAAAAGTCAGCCATGAAGGCGCTCTCAAATGCAATAAGCAGGATTTATAATAATGAGCTGGAGGTGGTGGTTCTCTAAATCATAATCCCTAATCCAATTTTAAGCAGGTTCTCTATTAATAGATCCGCGTCTTTGGAGACCTTCGAAAGGGATACTGGATGGGGAATCTCAAAGAGCGGGTCCCGAGGGTGTCTAAGAATCTCATCCAGAGACTCCTTAAGGGGGTTAATCCCCCATGCCAGGGCTTTCAGAAGAAAGTGCCCCTCGTAAGTTCCCAGCAGGGAGTCAGATTTTTCTACCCATTTTCTATAGAGCTTAAAGAACATTCCCCCGGTCCATGCCTCCCTGAAGTTCATTTTCATGTGAAGCACAGCCAGGGCCTTGTTGAAATCCTCGGCCCAGAGCCTAAAGTCTTCTTCTCCCACGATTCTACGTTTTCCGCCATCTCCAGTGCTCCCAAAGTTTAGGAGGTAGTACATCTCTGAACTGAATGGAAGGCGCCCAAGAATGAGGAAGTAGCCCGGTGAAGATCTGCCTCCATAGATACTACTCACGTATCCGATAGAGTTGCCTCGGAAGGGAAACACCGCAAGCCCAAGGTAGTGGTCAAGAAGTGCCTCCCCAGGTTCAATCCCCACGTTTATCCCGTCCACGTCGGGAACAAATGCTCTAAAGGGTCCCGCAAAGCGGACGTGCCTTCCATCTGTCACGAAGGTGTAGGTCCTGGCACGCCTGACATGAAATGTCTCAGGGAAGTAGGGCACCCACTCCGAAGGGGATTCCTCAACTTCCAGAACCATAACTGCTGAGAAGGGTGAAACCACTAAGGGCTGGTTATCCCTATCAAGAATCGTGAAGATCGAAAGGGGACTGGGAACTATGTTGTTATAATACCTTTTAGATTTGTCGTGGGGAATCCCAAGAGGCTTGGCCCTTAGAACGGCGAAGTACCAAAGAAGTTGAATCAGTTCGGGAGGGATTTTGGAGTCACTAAAAAATTCGTGAACGTTCCCCCAGGTTACAAAACTTCCCGGAAAGTCTGTCCCGTAAGATTTGCCCTTTCTTTTGAGAGTTTCTATATGAACGGCACTACTGGACAAATCTATGTCCGCTGTTGTTCGAATGCCCCTAATTATAGGGGTCCCCAACATAACGACGGGATAGGTTGAATAGGACACAAAGAACTCCCTGATCACGTTAGAGCGTAAATCCACGAATCGTTTGTGGTATGGAATGTAGAGGTCATAAAGAAATGGAACGGCCAGGGCGTTGCCCAGCCTCTCAAGTTCCTCATCTATTTTGGCAACCTCAGCGAAGAACTCCATCACTTGCATCCTCCGAGCTTTATAACGAAACTGTTATAGCTCTCGGATTCAAGGTTCATGTTTGCGGTAGGTTTTATGAGTAGCCACCCGTCAAGGCAGTACCACTTGTCGTGCTCGCCCCTGACCTCAGTGACTTCAATCCCCGCCTCTCTGAGTTTCTCCCCGTATTCCCGAACGAACTCTGGCCTCGTTGAGAGCTTCACGTGAATTCCCTTCTCGACCAGCTCAACGAGGGTTTCAATCCCTTCGTCGTCTAGGTAGGGGGACATTGCCTCTACACTCTCCCTCGCAATGCCGAGGAGCTTTTTAAGGTAGCTTCCCCCGGGCCCGCGAAGGGGATACTCCCCGAGGAGAACCCCAATGGCGAACTCCATGAGCTTCCTCGAAACCGTGTAGGTCTGTCCGAGACCCGCGGTACAGCCCCTGTCAATCACAACACAGGTTGTACAGCCGTCAACGCAGTAGTTGGGAATCGCCGTGAGGAGGACGTCGTCGAAGTAGCGGTGGGCCTTTTGGGTATCAACACTGAGCCCCTTCTCCTCTATCAGCCTTTCAAGGTTACTCTGTCCCGCCGACGAGAGGAGAAGGTGCGTGGACAGGCTGTGAACATCAAGAACGAGGCCCTTCTCAAGGAACTCTTTGTAGAGTTCTATTATCGCCTTCCTGAGGCCCTCCAAGTCGTTCTCCCCGGAGACGGAAGAAACGACTGACTTAACCCTATCGGCGTACTGGACGGTATCTTCCTCGTGGTCGCGGAGGAACCTTAGCTCCCTCCTGAGGAACTCCTCTATGAAGCGCCCGTAGCAGTTCTCGGCGATGCCCTTCGACCTGCACCACTCGTTGAGGGCGCCGATGATGTCTATGGATCCAATTGGGCTGTTCTCGGCCACGAGGACGAGACCTGCTCTTTCGTCGTAGAGGTAGACGAGATTGCTCGTTTCAATCTGAAGCTCCACCGAGACGTAGGACAGGAAAGCGTGGGCAAGGGAGTGGAGTATCGCCTCTGAAGCCCACCGGAGGAACCTTTTGAAGTATAAACGGTTGTATGGCATACTCTTGACGAGGAGATTCTCCCTCATCCTGAGGTAGCTCTCAATCAGGCTCTTGCTCCTTCTCCTGAGGAGGTCGTAGGTCTTGAAGCCCTTCTCGGCCTTATCGTAGATGAAGAACTTGGTCAGCAGGACATCACCGAGCTTGACTTCAGGACCGCCTTTCCATAGCTCGTATTTGAGGACCTTGCCCAGCTCCGGCGACTGAAGGGCCTTCTCGTCAAGGACCGTTCTAACGACCAGCTCAAGGAACTCGGGGGCAATTCTGAAGCCTATAACGTTGGTCTTGGGAAGCGACCTTCTGAAGGGAACCTTGAACTTGAAGACAACCGGGAGGCCGGATTCGGGCATCGAGAGGTGAGCGGAGGGATACTTCTCTTCAATCAGGACGTTCCTCCCGACTATCGGCGAGAAGAAGCCGTTGGTATTGTCAATGCCACTATAACTCCTCTCAACGTCGAGGAAGACCTTCGGGAAGATGCGCCTTGTCCGTTTCCACTTCCTCCCACCGCACTCATTCCCGTACTTGCACCATCCCTTGAAAGGACACCTCACGTCGAGTGGATCGGTTGAGAGACCGTAGCCAGAGGTGCAGTACCAAGCGTAGGTGAGGTCCGTAGGCTCGTAGGTTTTGCCCCTGTGGCCCTTCTTCCGGAGCTCGTTAATGTAGAGGTCTCTGATCGCGCTCCGATTCAGGTTTCTCTTCACTGCCCGCTTGAGGAACTCCGAGCCGTACTTTATGTAGACCCTCTCCTGCCTCCTGGAGTCAAGGGACACAGCCAGAATGATGTAGCCGTCCTTGGCTTCCAGAACGTTCACGGGCTTAATCTTAAAGATGTGCTCCGGGTAGATTGCACCAGTTGTCTCGTAGGCGTTGCTCAGGGATGCGTCGTGAATCAGGTTCCTCGGGTCAAAGCCCAAATCCTTTATTGACTGCGGATGAACGTACATCTTGGGCCCGTGCTTGTAGTAGGCAATGTTTTTGATTTTGACAAACCAGACTCTTGAACCGCTGACGCTGTTCTCGTCCTCAAGGGATATCGGTTCGAAGGGCGGGTAGCGGTAGAAGAGGGTCTGAAGGGGTAGACTGTGCTCCTCCGAATCCTTCATTCTGTCCTTAGATGGGAGGTCAATCTTCACCTCCTTGTCAACGGGGTCAGCGGTTACCGATTTTAAGCCCGTTAGAGCGCTCAGAACTTCCCCAACGTAAGCGCCCGACTCGGCCAGCTCGAGGAGGAGTTTGAGTATGAAAATGGCCTTGTCGTCTATCTCCGCAGGTGCAATAGAGGAACCTGAGACATTGTCGAACACCATAGATATAGCGTTAAGTTCATTTGAGTACTCATCGAGGGACTTGATGAATTCCATTAACTTCTTCGCTTCGGCATGGGCATTCTTGTATTCCTCATGCTTTGACTTTATTAAAGCACCACCCTCGCTTTTCTTTTTGAGTGAGTGGCTTATCTTCTTGAGTTCTGTTTTAGCTCCATGTATGAGGTCATCGGTCACCTCGGACAGAACCTCATAGTGGCAATCAACGCACTCCATATCAACCTCATTGCCAGAGTAGCACTTCTCGGAGTTCTTCTGACACTCTTCAAGCTCCTTCAGGGCTTTATTAAGATCTTCAACTAGCTCCCTCAGAACTCTCCTGGCTTCAGGTGTTTCAACGCTGGAGACGAAGTTCCCAACGTCCTCGATAAGAGTCTCAATCGTGCGTTTTGCCCTCATGACTGCAAAGGGAACCTCGTCCCTCACGCGGGCGCCTTCGATTATTGCATCTAGGGTGGTCTCATCTTGAGAGAGCATCTCAACGACCGAGCGGACCAGGTCCAGGTACTCCCCAGCCATCATCAACCCTCCACGTTGTCGAGAACCTTCTCCAAGAACTCAACCATCTTATCCTTACCCTTTAGCGGTCTGCCGGAAGCGTAGGTTGATTCCCCTGAGAGGGCCATCTTAACCACTGCCTCTGTGAGAAGGTTTCTCACCTTAACCTGGGGGTTCTCGGTTGAAATTATCAGCTCACCCTCGTCCTGCCTCTGCATAGGGTGAAGCTTGTCCCAGATGTTGGGGTCGTAGAGGAGAAACGCCTCGGTTGGCACTTTCTTGGTCAGGATTATTCCGAGAACGGTTCTCATAGAGGCATCTGAACGACCACCCCTTCCAATTCTCTGTCTCAGCGAGATCGGGTTCTCGAAACCAACGTTGAGGATAAAGGAAACCCCGTCGTAGTCAACACCAAGCTCAAGGGACGAGGTTGTCAGAACGGTCGCGAGGTTGGATTTTGGCTCCTTCAGGTTCTTTATGACCTCCTCACGCTCCTCCTTTGGAAGCTCGCTGTACATCACCGCCACCCTACTGAGGAGTTCCCGGAGGTAGGGGTTCTCATTGCTAAAGACAGAGTCAAGGTGGTTCCACAGGCCCTGAGGAACGTAGTGGGTGTAGGAGAACGGGTCGGTGGAGGGTCTTTTACTGCCGAACAGGTAAAGGTGGTCCTTGGGTTCGCCGAGGGAGATGTTGTTGTCGAAACCCCTCTTAACCCTGCGTATCTCCTTGATGTTCTGTATGAATACAAGGGACTTTGGCCAGTAGTTCTTTCCGCCGTTGGAATAGCAGTAGTTGAGAAACGACATATAGACAGTCCAAAGCTGGGCGTAGGTGCTCCAAGAGACGGCCGGGAGGATGTCGTATATCCCCATGAGGACGAGGCGCTTGCCCTTGAACTTAACCCCGTAGTCCCGTTCGAGGGCCTCGACATGCTCCCTGAAATCCACGTGGACGATGTTGCTCCGACCGGAGAGCCTCTCGGCGAAGCCCTTTGGATTTGGAACGGTTGCAGAAGAGAGCACGATATCCAGGGGCATTCTGCTAACCTTTGCCATAAGTCCAATGTTGCCTGAAACGAGGGCACCTCCAAGGCCGGTGTACTCGTGCGCTTCGTCGAAAACAACTAGGGAGACGTTTTCAAAGTACCATGCTCCGATGTCGTTCTTTGTGCTGTCCAGGAGGCGCGTTTCAAGGGCCCACGTGTTCGTGACGAGAACCGTCGGTGGATTCTTGCCCATGTCCCTCCTGAGCGGAATTATGAATCCGTAAACAACGCCCTCCTTGGAAACGACGGCTTTACCGTCCCTTATCTCGTAAACAAACTTCTTTTTGTCCTTTCCGAGTATTCCCCTGAAGGAATCCGACTTCTTGATTATCTCCCTGAGCTCCCTCAAATCGCGGGGTGTTTCGCCGTCCCTGATTCCAAAGGTTATCCTCCTCTCAATGCCGTAGCTTCCAAAGACCTCGTTTAGTAACCTAAGCATCTCGATGAGCCTGCCAGCTTGATCAACGGAGAGGGCCTTCCTAGGATAGACCAGAACGACGCGCTCGTCTCTATCATCCATCACGGCTTTGATGAGCTTGGCTATCATGTAAAGGGTGAATATTTCAGTCTTCCCGGAGCCAGTAGGAGCGGTGATTATGAAGGTCTTACCGACCGGAGGATAGCCCTCCCGTAGAAGCTTGGACAGGGCGAGGGCCTGAAAGGCATCAAGGCCACCATCTCCAAAGTGCTTCTTAAGGAATTCCTCGTATATCTCCGCATACTTCTTCCCATTCCTTCCGAAGAATCCCACTATGCTTTTAGTGAGAACCGTCTCCACCTTTTTAAGGCCCACATTATCATAGTCCCCTCCTGGGGAAATCCTACGGTCCTCCTTTGAAGGTATAGGGATCTCGTAAAGGGCCAGCCTGGGGCTGACAACGTAGGGGGGCGAATTTGGTGCTGTTCTTAGGAAGGCACTTCTAATGGCCACGTCCATGTGAAGAGAGCGATAGCCGTCACCGACTTTAACTAGAAACCCCCTCTTAATGAGTTCATCAAAGCACTGGTGCGGATTGGAGGTGTAGTTGGAAAAGATCTCCTGGATTATCTTACTCTTCGCTAGGCTCTCGCTTTCAACTCCAAGTCTGAGGGTACCTGCTTTATACTCCCCCTCTTCTAGCGTTGTACCTTTAACGTAGATGTCGAACTCATACCTCAAAAGAGCATGATAACACTTCACCAGTAGGGCATTCACATAATCACCTCCATGGCCGGAAGTTATTACTTAGTTAGAAGATCAAAGTTAGGGAATTAAATACTTTTTGATCGCCACATTACTTAAAAGTTCCAGAGTGATTCAAAGAATATGCACCCCCTCCTCAGAAAGGCCATCAAAGAGCGCTTCGGAAGGCTCAACAGGCTCCAGCAGGACGCGTTCAGGGAGGTTAGCTCAGGAAAGGGCGTCCTGATAATAGCCCCCACCGGCTCGGGGAAAACTGAAGCGGCCGTTCTGCCCGTCTTCAATGAAATCCTTGAAGGGGGACTTAAGCCGGTTTCTGCGCTCTACGTCGCACCGCTCAAGGCCCTCAACAGGGACCTGCTCGAGAGGCTTGAATGGTGGGGAAAGAAACTTGGAATAACCGTAGAGGTGAGGCACGGCGACACCTCAGCCTACAGGAAGGCAAAGCAGACGAAGAGCCCGCCGCAGATTCTCATAATCACTCCCGAAACGCTGGGGGTTATCCTGACGGTCAAATCCCTCAGGAAGCACCTGGAGAACGTGAAGTTCGTCATCGTCGATGAGATAGCGGAGCTGGTGGACAACAAAAGGGGAGCACAGCTCCTCTTAAACCTTGAAAGGCTCGCCGAAATTGCCGACTTCAGGAGAATAGGCATGACCGCAACGGTAGGCAACGAGGAGGAAGTTAGGGAGTGGCTGAAGGCGGACGTCATAGTCAAGCCGAACTGGAAAAAGCGCTACCGCTTCCACGTGCTCTATCCAAGGCCAACTGAGAAGGACTTAGAACTCGCCCGGGAGCTGAGCGTCTCGCCCGAGATAGCCTCTCGACTGAGGGCCCTGTGGGGGGTCGTCGAGGGGCACGGGAAAGCTTTGATATTCACCAACACGCGGCAGTTCGCGGAGATTTTAGCGCACCGCCTCAAGGCCTGGGGAAAGCCGGTCGAGGTTCACCACGGCTCGCTTTCGAGGGAAGCGAGGATTAAGGCCGAAAAGGCCCTCAAGGAGGGCAGAATCAAGGCGCTGATCTGCACGTCCTCTATGGAGCTGGGCATAGACATAGGCGACGTTGACGTTGTAATCCAGTACATGAGCCCGCGCCAGGTGAACAGGCTCGTCCAGCGCGTCGGGAGGGCAAAGCACCGGATAGGCGAGGTCAGCGAGGGCTACGTCATAGCGACGAACGTCGAGGACTACCTCCAGAGCCTCGTCATAGCGAAACACGCCCTTGAGGGCAGGTTCGAGGCGGTCGAGCCGATGGGCGGGCTGGACGTTTTAGCTCACTTCGTCGTCGGCCTGCTCATCGAGTATAAGAAACTCCCGCGCGAGAGGCCCTACGAGATAGCGAGGCGGGCCTACGTTTACAGGGATTTGAGCTGGAGTGACTACCTCGACGTCTTGGGAGTTCTCGAAGATGCGAGACTCATAGGCTACGACGAGGAGAGAAACCTTCTCTATCTCCGCCGCGGCGCGTTCCAGTACTACTACGAGAACCTCTCCACGATACCGGACGAGGTTTCCTGGAAGGTTTTCGATTCCAAGAGCGGACACGTCATTGGAAGGCTCGATGAGAGCTTCGTGATGGACCTGGAGGAGGGCATGGAGTTCGTCATGAACGGCCGGAGCTGGATAGTGCTCAAAATCGACGACGAGGCGAGGCTTTTGAAGGTCCGCGAGAGCAAAAGTCTGGAGAGCGCGATACCGAGCTGGGAGGGCGAGATGATCCCCGTTCCATTCAGCGTTGCCCTCGACGTCGGCAGGCTGAAGAGGGAGCTGGCCTTTGACTTCGAGAAGGCGAAGGGGCTCCTTGAGGGGGTGGAGTTCAGCGAGGAGGAGCTGAGGAGGGCGTTTGACGAGATAAAGGACGAGCCCTTCTCCACCGACCGCGACATCGTCGTCGAGAGCACGCCGAAAGCGCTGGTAATCCACGCCGACTTCGGAAGCAGGGCAAACGAGGCCCTCGGGCGGCTCGTTCACTCGCTCCTCATCCTGCGCTACGGCAGGGTCTTCTCCGTGAGGAGCCAGGGGCATGCGGTGGTCTTCAAGACGCCCTTCCGGCTGAACCCGGAGGAGGTGAAGCACTACCTCTACCAAGAGCCGAAAAGCCTTGAGTTCATAGTCTCCCGCGCTCTGAGGGATTCCCACGCCTACCGGTGGAGAATGACGAACGTGGCGAAGCGGTTCGGGGCTTTGCGAAGGGACGCGAAGATAAGGAGGATCGAGCGGCTCTTCGAGGGGACGGTGATTGAGCGGGAGACCTTGAACGAGCTCTATCACGACAAGGTTGACGTGAAGAAGGGCGAGCTCGTCCTTGAGATGCTCAAGAGGGGCACGATGAGGGTGAAAACGGTTCTCAGGAAGGAGCCTTCAACGCTTGCCCGGCTGAACATGACCGTCGGCGGCGAGTTCCTGCTGAGCGGGACGCTGGAGGGGGACGAGGTACTTGAGCTGTTCAGGAAGAGACTGCTCGACCACGAGGTCGTTTTAGTGTGCACCAACTGCGGGTGGCACTCGAGGACGAAGGTGGCGAGGCTTCAAAACATAGAGCTAAGACAGTGCCCGCGCTGCGGCTCGAAGATGCTCGCGGTTGCGCATCCGATAGATGCGGAGGAGTTTCTCCCTGTCCTAGAGAAGGTTCGCCATGGGAAGCCGCTGGAGAAGAGGGCGGAGAGGACATACAGGAAGCTGCTGAAAGCTGCGGACCTCGTGGATTCCTACGGCTTCGAAGCAGTTTTAGCACTGGCCAGCTACGGAACCGGGCCGGACACTGCGGCGAGGCTTCTGGCGCAGTACCGGGGCGAGGCACTCCTCGTTGCCCTCATGGAGCGGGAGAGGCAGTTCATAAGGACGAGGCGCTTCTGGGTGGATAGGAAGGAGAAGGAAGAGGGTGGGGAAGAGGGTTCATGAGGGTCTCATATCAGCCCTCCAAGCCCTGGACATCATAACCATCCGCTGAAACATAAAATATCAACGGCGGGCCCCCAAAACCCCCGGTTCCATGCAGGAAAGGGTTCCACTTTCCGGGGGTTTTGGTGCCCTTAACCCCCCACCAGTTACTGGTGGCCCCCTACCTGAAAGCCAGTTCCACGAGTGGGTCGGGGATCACGTAGCCATCAACGGTCTTTTCGAGGTAGCCGTAACGGACGAGGTTGCTGAGGACGTTGGAGAAGTTCTTGTCGTCTATCCTCTTTCCCTCAAGGATTTCCACGGTCTCCTTTATCTCCTTCCAGCGGTGCTTCCCGTTGGCAACCGCCCGCATCGCCAGCTCGTAGCGGTGGGATAGCTCCCTCAGCCGGGAGAACTCCGCCAGAATCAGCCTCTTAGCGTCCTCCTTGAGCCTCTGGAGCGCCCGGGAGTGGCCCAGCCCGAGGTAGCGGTTGTAGCCGTAGAGGGTGAGCCAGCCGACTATGCCGTCCAGCTCATCGACCGCCTCATCGATCTCCTCCCGTGAAACCCTAAGGCCGAGCTCGTCAAAACCCCTCTCAAGAAAATCCACGCTCTGATGCCTCTCAAAACGCTTCAGCCTGATCTCCAGGTGGGGCCTCCCAAAGAGCGCTGAGCCCGGGTCATGAAGCCTCAGAAAGTCCTCCAGCAGGCCAACCTCCGAGCCCGTCAGGACAAAGCTCACGTTCTCAAGCTCGTCGATGGCCCACGCGATGAGCTCCGGGTAGCGGGAATTCGAAAATCGCAGGTACTGGGCCTCGTCTATCGCGATGACAAAGCGCTCTCCGAGGGAGTTTATGCGCTCAAGGAGGTCGTAGAGGTTTACTCCCCTCTCGACCTCAACCTCAACGCCGAATCCAAGGAGGCGCACGCCCCTGATGCTTCTCGCTAGCTCCCTGGCCCGCTCCTTTCCCGACCTCTTCAGGAAGCCCTCGAGGATGAGCTTTGCCAGGGCCTCCCTCGGCACATTGCCGAACTCGGAATAGACCTTTCTCGCGTCGATCTTGACGCTCCCGTAGGGCAGTTCGTTCAAAGCAACGTTCAGGAGTGAGCTCTTTCCAAGGCGCCTGATTCCGAGGATCGTAACGAGGCCAAGGCCCTTCCTCAGGCCGTCCTCGACACGCTCAAGCTCATCTCTTCTGTCGTACAGTTCCTCCCTTCTGGTCTTCGGCCTCGGGTTGAAGAGCATACCCCCCACCAGTTACTGGTGGGGGGCCTTCCTTAAAAAGGTGATGGGAAGAGAAGGTTCACCCGCTCTTTCCATAAATCTCGTTGAGGGCCTTCAGGAACTCGCTGGCGGTAACAACGTCCCTCACGTCGATGTGCTCGTTCTTGGTGTGGGAGATGTCGAGGTTGCCGGGGCCGAAGACTATGGTTCTGGTTCCGTTGTACATGAAGTTTATGGCATCGGTCCAGCTCCTCATCCCGCCGAACTCGTCTATCTCCGTGACTTCCATCGCCTTTTTAGCCAGCTGGACAATCTCCTCGTCCGGCTCCAGCCGGTAGCCGTCCCATATCTCGGTGTACTCGTACTTCAGCGTGTACTCGTCGAATATCGGGTCGAGCAGGTCGAGTATGTCCTCTACCTCCTGCTCTGGTAAAAGTCTCGCCTCAAGCCTTCCCCTGCAGAGGGCTGGGATCAGGTAGACCGGGTTCTCACAGACCAGCTCCTGGATTCCGATGTGAGGGTCGAAGAACTCGCCCCTGGCCTTGAAGGGCTCGAGCTTCTTCATCTCCTCCAGCATCTTGTAGGTCTCCTCTATCGCGTTCACCCCGCTCTCAGGGCACGCTCCGTGGGCCTCCTTACCGTCCACCTCGAAGTAGGCCTCGATGTTGCCCGCGTGGGCTATGTGAACCTCCAGGTCGGTCGGCTCAAGCACTACCGCCATCTTTGGTTTATACCTCTCCATGAAGAGGGCCGAGCCTCTTCCACCCAGCTCTTCGTCGCTGACGAAGACTATGCCGACGTTGAGTTCCTTCCCTTCCCTGCGGAGGTTCTCCAGCATGAGGAGTATAGCAGCGGCTCCCCCCTTTATGTCGCTCGAGCCGGTGCCGTAGATTATGTTGCCCCTCACGAAGGGTTCGGCGCGGATTGGTATTGTGTCCACGTGCACCTCGTAGAAGAGGTCAGCGTCGGGGTTTACAACAAGGTCTATTATCTCGCCGTCACTCTCTATCCTCACGTTGTAGTCGAGCCTGTGCAGGAACTCCATAATGTGGAGCATTATCCTGTCCTCCTGGCCGGAGGGAGAAGGTATCTTTAAAAGCTGGAGGAGTATCTCCTTCGCTCTCTCGGTTTTCATTTGGGTCACCTAATAGGTTTTGGAGGGTGAGTTTATAAACCCCACCTCGAACTAACGTGGGCGATGAAGAGATTCATCCCTCCTGATGGGTGATGACGCGGTCCTCCCTCGAGCCCATTTGGGGGTGAAAGCATGAGAATAAGCCCCATCGAGGAGTTCCCCCGCGATATAGTGCCCGTTGAGATTCCTCCCCACACCACGATGCTGAGGGGCATAGGCTGGGACTCCAACGTTTACCTTGTGAGGGACGGGAGGGAGGCCCTCGTAGTGGACACCGGCACCGGCGTTAACTGGCACGTCTACGCTGAAATCTGGGAGAGGGAAGGCCTCCTCAACGGCGTTGAGAGGGTCACGATATTCAACACCCACGAGCACTTCGACCACGTGGGCGGGAACATGGCCCTGGCGGACTGGCTGAAGAGGAAGGGCATTGAGGTTCTCTTCGCCGCCCACGAGGTTACCGCAAAAACGCTGGAGAAGGGAGACGACTACGTGATTCTGGCCTACTCCTACGGAAGGAGGTTTGAACCGCAGAAGGTTGATCTCCACATGAGGGAGGGCGATGCGCTCAAGGTCGGCTCACTGGAGCTTGAGCTGATTCACACGCCCGGCCACACGGCGGGAAGTTCGTGCCTTTACCTGGACGATGGTGAGACGAGGGTTATGTTCACAGGGGATACAGTCTTCAATGGCACGGTTGGCAGGACGGATCTGCCGACAGGGAACGGCTGGAAACTTCAGGAGAGCCTCGAAAGGCTCAGGGATTACGACGTTGATTTCGGCCTTCCTGGACACGGCTGGGTCATAAAGGACTGGAGAGAGAACATCGATGAAATCCTGGGGTGGCTCTGATGCGAAAGGGTTCCGTGAAGGAGGTTCTGGCCAAGATAAAGTACGACCCGAGGGAGGACGAAGGGGACTACTACATCGTAATCGAACATCGCGGGGCCTACGGGAATATAAAGAAGATTCCCGTGGGAATGATAGAACTGGGGCACGGTTACTTCTTCGTCGGCGATGCCCAGATTCCATACCACCGCATACTCCAGGTGGTTAGGCGGGACGGAACGGTAATATGGGAGACAAGGAAGCTCTAGCCGGACTCAGGACACCACCGTGAGTTCAGACGTCAGGAGTGCCCACTCCCTCGGCTCGAAGGCTTCCATTACCGCGGATACGATCAGGTAGCCGCCGTGGAGAAGGGCGCAGTCCTTTAGGTAGATGAGTATGTCCACAGCGCTTTTGAAGCCCAGCTCGAGGGCGATGTAGCCGAGGTTCTGAATGAAAACGGCCCCGTATCTCCCGTCCTTCGCACTCTCTCGCAGGAACTGACATAGCCGTTTCTTGAGGGCAGGAAAGGCCTCCGGGCGAATCGAGTGGTCCGAATCAGTTTTGGTGACCCAGATGACCTCAATCTTTCTGTCCATGAACATTTCCAAGAAAACCTCCGGCTTTTCCCTGATCACAGCGATGAGAGGAGTCCACGATGGAAGGTCGAGGAGGAAGTACCTGGCCTTGAGATCATCGGTGAAGAGGTACCCTCCCGGTTTCAGTGATGCAGGGGACAGGTTCTTCTCCTCAAGGGATACTATGAGTTCGTACATCTTTCTTATAGCCTGATAGTGCTCCTCCTCCATTGCCGCGAGGCTGAGGGCAAGGGTTCTTGTGTCTTCATCGTCGGCGATACTGGCCAGCAGCTCGTACGTCTTCTTGGCAAAGAGCTCGCTCTTCATGCAGTACTCCAAGGCCGAGACGTAATCCCCAACTTTCTCGAACTCGGGATAGAACGGTGCAACCTCAACGGAAGGGGCATCGACCTTGGTGGGTTCTTCGTTGGGATATAACTTCTTGAAGAGGCGGTAGAGCCAGTCGCGGTGTTTCCGGCTTTCCTCACTCATCTTGAGAAAAAGGGCCTTCACACTAACTCTACCCGCCTTCTCGGCAAGTCTGGCGTAGTACTTTGCCTCTTCCTCCTCATTGAATATGGCGTAGCTCAAAAGTTCTTTTGGGGACTTGGATCTCAAGGCCTCGACGACTCCCACCATGAGATCCGTGTTACTAATGTTGGGTTCCATGTTATCAGAACCTCCCGTTGGTTAATTATTCGAACAACGGAAAAGCTTTTCTATCCCCCGGGAAACCGGTGACCATGATAGACGCCCACGCCCACTTCGAGTTCTACAAGAAGGACGCGCCACGCATAATCGAGGAGTGCAGGGGAGAGCTGAGGGCGGTCGTGGATTCCATCACAGAATACAGAAAAGCCCACGTCTGGAAGAGCTGGGGGCTGTTAAAGCCCTACTTCGGCTTCGTCTTTCCAACCCTCGGCTACCACCCGAACGAGGCCAGGAGGGGCAACTGGGAGAAGGTGAAGAGGGTGGAGGAGTTCATTCTTGAGCACGGGGACGAGATAGTGGCGGTGGGAGAGATAGGCCTCGACTACCATTACGCGGAAAACGAAAGGCAGAGGGAGAACCAGAGGGGGATTTTCAGGCACTTCCTCGAACTTGCGATCGAGCTTAAATTGCCGGTTGTGATACACGCTAGAGAAGCCGAAAGGGAGGCCTTCGAGCTCGTCCAGAGGGCCGGGGTTAGGGCGTACTTCCACTCCTTCGCAGGGAGCGTTGAGCTCGCGAGGGAAATCATCGAGAACAGCCACGTCGTAGGGATTAACACCGGAGTAGTTTTCATACCCGAGGTGCAGGCCGTTGCGAGGGTCATAGAGGTCGATCACCTCCTCGTCGAGACTGACAGCCCCTACATGAGCCCCGTAAGGGGGCAGCGCAACGTCCCCTGCAACGTGAAGGTTGCTGCCGAGTGGATAGCGAGGCTCCAGGGAATTGAGTTCGATGAAGCCGAGGGGGTAACGGAGAAAAACGCCGTTGAGTTCTTTGGTCTGGAGGTGGGAAGATGAAGGTCGAGGAAGTTGAGAGGGTAAGGGCGCTTTTGGAGGAGCTCGGGGAAGATGCCCTCATCGCGAGGCTTGACTCCTTCGTGAAGCTCAACGAGGGTCTGGAGAGCAAGAAGGGAGAGGACTACGTCCGGCTCTCGGTCCTGAGCTTCCTTGAGGGCCTGCTCATGAGCCTAAAGCTGAAGTACCCCGAGAACGGGGAAATCGGTGAGCTGTACGAGGAGGTTAGGGCAAGGAGGGCCGAGCTGGACGAGCTGTTCAGGAAGCCGGCGATGCAGAACCTTCAGTAGAAGTCCGGGAAAAGCTCGACCTCCTGGACGTAGCTCCTCCTCAGCTTCAGTGCCGTGTAGGCCCTCTCAAGCTCCCTGCCGAGGTAGAAGGCGTGCCTCGGGCTTATCTCAAAGTGCCCCAGAATTGTGTCGATTATCGCGTTCGGCTCGTCCCCGACTACCGTCAGAACTGCTTTGGTTCCCCTGTGGGCGTTCACCCATATCCTTCCGTTTTCGACCCAGATGCGGAAGTAGACCTGCTCAAGCTCCACCGGCCTTTCCCTCGCCTCGACGACCTTTTCAGCGGGCTCGAAGCTCCACTCCGGGCTTCTCTTCTCCTTCAAAATCAGCAGGTCGAAGCCCAAATCCTTCGGCATCTCAAAGAGGTTCATGTCCACAGCCCTTCTAAGCTCCCTTACAGAACCCCTCGCCTTTGCGCTCGTCTCCGTTGTGAGGAGCAGGTTTATTGAAAGCTCCTTCGCGATTCCAGCGAGCAAAGCGTTCATCCCGACGCTGTCGGCGTCGTAGAGCTCGACGACGTTTCCAACCCCCGCCAGAAGAACATCGTCCGGATTCCTCCCCCGGTAGAGCTGGAATGCCGTTACAGAGCGCGCCAGATGGGGGACGTGCTCGAGTATTAAGTCGGGAATCACCGCCTTGTAGCCGAGGTCAAGGGCACTCTCCTTTAACCTCTCAAGGAACTCGACCCTCTCAGCCGGTTTGGCCGGGAAGAATCCCTTCCTCTGGTTGGTCGGGATTAAAACAACGGGCTTTTCGGTTACGAGATCCTCAAGGTTGCCGGCATCAACGCTCAGGAAGAGGTCGGCGTAGCTCAGGGCCTTCTCGATTTCGGCCGTGTTGAGCGAGTCAAAACTTACCGGGACGTCGAAGCCATTCTCTTTAAGCTCCTCGCGTATTTCGGGAATCAGCTCGATGAAGTCGAGGTTCGTCTCGCCCGCTATCATTCCAATGTCGATTATATCGGCTCCCTCGCGGAGGTAGTGGAGGGCCTTCTCAACGATTCCCTCAACTCCGAGCCTCGGGGCATCGACGACCTCGCCGAGTATCCTCGCCGGAAAGTCCCTCCCGACCGGAAGGTTTCCGATGAGAACGTTCCAGGGCTTTTTGAGGGCTTTCTCGATGTAGCACTTATCCTTCGTTCTGTTCCTGATGTCCTCGACCCTCTTGAGCCCATTAATGGAGAAGAGCTTGTCCGCGGGAACCTCTTTGCTCAGTTTGAAGCCGTTTTCAATCGCCTTCAGCGTCTGAGGAATGTCCATCGCGTTCCTCGGCCCCTTGAATGCAGGGATTCCGAGTTCGTCTTCGATGGACTGAGCGGAACCCCTGACCAGGCCAGGAATGAGAATGAGGTCGTAATCTTCGCTCTTTATGCCTCCCTTTTTTAGATAGCCCGCTATCATCTCGGGCGTCAGGAATGCCGCAACGCTCACTGGTGTAACGAAGACGTCGTAGCCCTGCCCGTACTTTCTAACGAGTGGCTCGGCGAGCCTTCCTGTGACGAGGAGGATTCTCATGGTTCCTGGTTGGAAGGGGACTTATAAAGCTCTTCCGCCAGGGACCATCGAAAGGTTTTTGTTCCCGCGGGAAAAAATCAACTCAAGGTGGTAATATGGAGGCCCGGAACGGCTCTGTTGGAATAGTGTTCGGTGAATCGACGACCGACCACTTCACCTTCATCGTGAACCCGAGGAACGAGCTCCCCCGCTTTGGAGAGTTTCTTGTGGTGAGGAACAGAGAGGGCGACGAGGTTCTCGCACTCCTTAAATCGATAAGAAACCTTAACTGGCTCATGGAGGCAGGCAGAGGAAGCTATGACTACGTGGAAAAAACAGTCAACGTTTTCTCCCGCGGAATCCTTGACAAGAGCGAGGAAATCCTCGCAACAGCAAAGGTCCTCGGCGTCCTGAGAACGAGGGACGGGGAGTTCCTGACGAAGCCAGCCCCTAACCGCGTCCCCATAAAGCCGGGCGAGAGGGTTTACCTCGCGAGGGACGAGGACCTGGAGAGAATCTTCGCAAACGGGCACGTGAGGATTGGAAAGCTCATCGCGAGGAGCAACATAGAGGTTCGCCTCGACGCAAACAGGCTCGTTTCCAGGCACTTCGCAGTCCTGGCCGTTACGGGAGCCGGCAAGTCCAACACGATAGCGGTTCTCACCAAAGAGCTGGTGAGCAACGTGAACGCGACTGTGGTGATACTCGACCCGCACGGCGAGTACCAGAAGCTCAGCTGGCCGGGAGCGAGGGTGAACCCGATAAAGGCCACCATAGACCCCGGAAGGATAAGGCTAAGCGAGTTCGCGACGCTCCTCGGCATAGCAGAAAACGCCAGCCTGCAGAGGCGCTTCCTCGGACTGGTCTACAGAACCGTGAGGGAGGAGATGAGAAGAGAAGGCAAGGTCGTCGGCGGAATGCCCTTCATTCACGCGATGGAGGACAAGATAGAGGAGTGGATAAGAATATACGAGAACACCGACGACAAGATAATCCACTACTACGACGAGAAGGGCATCGAGACGCCCAGAAAAATACAGGCAAGGGATTTGGAAGCCCTGATAAGGCTCAAGGACTACCTCAGCGAGCTTAGGGCCAACTTCGGCGAGTTCATCAGCCCAGTTAATGTGCTCAGCGAGATAAGGCCCGGAATGGTGAACGTCATAGACCTCAGCGGAATGGAGGAGGAGCAGATGATAACCCTCGCGAGCTTCGTCCTCCGCGGAATCCTCAAGAACCGCATCGACTACGTCAAGGGCTCAAGAACCGGCGACAGGAACCTGGTGCGGGAAGTTTCGGAGGCGTATCCTGCTCTCACCAAGCCCGTCCTGGTTATAGTTGAGGAGGCCCACATATTCGCGCCGAGGGGCGAGAAGAACCCCGCAACGCTGTGGCTCGGCAAGATAGCGAGAGAGGGCAGGAAGTTCGGCGTCGGTCTGGGCATAGTGTCCCAGAGGCCGAAGAAGCTCGACGACGACATACTCAGCCAGACAAACACCAAGATAATCCTCAAGCTCGTCGAGCCGAACGACCAGCGCTACGTTCAGCAGGCGAGCGAGCAGATAAGCGAGGACCTGCTGAGCGACATAGCATCGCTGGGCGTCGGAGAGGCGGTTATAGTGGGCTACGCCATAACGATTCCCGCGATGGTCAAGATATACAGCTTCGAGAGGGACTTCAAGGGACACTACGGCGGCGGGGATATAGACATAGTGGAGGAGTGGCTCGAGGGGAAGGAGGAAGATGTCAGCGAGGAGGAGGCCATAGCGGCCCTTCCGCTGTGAGGTGTTAGAATGAGGTTCGCGCACATAGCAGATGTTCACCTCGGAAGGGAGCAGTTCAACCAGCCCTTCCGCTACGAGGATTACGTCAAGGCGTTCCGCGAGGCGGTGGATAGGGCAGTAAAGGAGAGGGTGGACTTCGTACTCATCGCCGGCGACCTCTTCCACGTGAGCAGGCCCTCGCCGAGAACCCTGCGCGACGCTATAGAAATCCTTGAGATCCCTAAGAAGAAGGGAGTCCCAGTCTTCGCCATAGAAGGCAACCACGACAAAACGATAAGAGAGGCTTCGGTCTTCGACCTACTCGAGCACCTCGGCCTCATCAGAACTCTCGGCCTCAGGAGGGAAGAGAAGAGAGACGAGTTCCTGAGGAGCAAAAAGGTAGCTGATAGATACCTAGTCTGGGCAGAGGTTGGCGATGCTAAAATCTACGGTCTGAGACACCACACGCGCTGGCAGCTCATAAGGGGAAGCACCAACGTGCTGAGGGCGCTCTTCAAGGGGAGCGACGGCATATTGATGCTCCACCAGGCGGTGGATTATCTCTCAAAGGACACGCCCTACCATGACGCCTTCGACCTCAAGCTGAGCGAACTCCCCGACGGCTTCTCCTACTACGCCCTCGGCCACATTCACGTGAGACGGGTCGCTGAGCCGTCCCAGACCGGCCTGAGCGGGCCTCTGGCTTATCCAGGCTCTCTGGAGAGAACCGATGTGAGGGAAGCCAGCCACCTGATAAGCTACGGCGAGAGGGACAAAAAGCCCAGGGTAAGGGAGAACCGCGACG
The DNA here is from genome assembly GCF_012027285.1 of Thermococcus sp. MV11. Taxonomy (NCBI): domain Archaea; kingdom Methanobacteriati; phylum Methanobacteriota; class Thermococci; order Thermococcales; family Thermococcaceae; genus Thermococcus; species Thermococcus sp. MV11. The sequence goes on along the minus strand of NZ_SNUD01000001.1, from coordinate 183,685 downwards.
GAGTTAAGGGGTTCTACATAGTCGAGGACTTCCAGCCGGAGTTCGTCGAGGTTGATGCCAGGCCATTCTACTCAATCCGCGTGGCCGGAAGCTCAAAGGCCGAGCTCAGGAGGAAGGTGGAGGAGGTTGCCTCGCTGATTCCGAAGGAAGCAATAGCCGTCATCTACTTAGAGGGCACCGTGAAGGGCGGGATAAGCCTGGCCGAGTTCGGTGACCTGCTGAAGGATTCGGGCGTAAAGTACTACACCTTCAGGAGCAGGGTAATGGGTGAAGCCATAATCTCGAAGGAAACTGTCACCGCCGAGGAACTCTTCACGGACTGGGAACGGGAGCTGTTGATGCACCTCAGGGCCGAGCCCAGGGAATTCTCAAGCTCTCTCGACGAGTTCCTCGACTGGCTGATGGAGAAATACCGGGCGGGGATCCCGGTGCCCCAGAAGAAGCTGAGTCAGGGCAATGAACAGAGGCCGGGGGTGGAGAGAAAGTCCCCCAAAAAGGTGGAGGAAAAAGAATCCCCCAAGGGGGGAGAGAGTGACGATGGAAAAAAGATGGGGAGGCCCAAGGTGCACAGGCCGGCCAAACCGTCGAGCCTCGACGCCTGGCTGAGGGGGGGTAAGCCGTGAGGGTCAGGAGGATAGAGATTCAAAACTTCAGGGCCCACAAGAAGAGCATCGTCGAGTTCAGCGATGGGATAAACCTCATAGTCGGCCAGAACGGTGCCGGAAAGAGCTCAATCCTGGAGGCAATCTTCGCCACCCTCTACCTCGGCCACCCGAGCTTTCCGAGGGGCTACCTCAAGGCCAACACGAGGGTCGGCAAGGGCGAGCTCTCCCTGACCCTTGAGTTCGAGCACGGGGGAAAGGTGTACCAGATAACGAGGACCACAAAGAAGAACGAGCTGCTGGAGGACGGCCGGCTCATAGCCGAGAAGAGCTCGGACATAGCCAGGTGGGTGGAGAGAAACGTTTACCCGCTCCAGGTTTACACCAACGCCCTCTACATACGCCAGGGCGAGATAGAGGGCATAATAACCAACCGCGAGGTAATGGAGAAGGTCCTCCGCAAGGTTCTGGGAATCGAGGACTACGAGAACGCCGAGAGGAACGCGGCGGACGTGATGAGGGAGCTCAGGAGGAGAAAGGAGAGCCTCTTGAAGCTCATCGAAAGAAAGAAGGAAACCGAGGAGAGCCTGGCCGGGGCGGAGAGGAGGTTCGGCGAGACGCTTAGGAAGATAAGCGAGCTGAGGAAAGAAGAGAGGAAGCTGTCCTCGGAAGTGGAGAGGCTGGAGAAACTCTACGGTGAGCTGAGGGAGAGAAAGGAACTGATAGGAGAGCTGGAGAAGAGGAAGGCCCTCACCGAGAAGTCCATAGCGAGCGAGATGAGGCTTCTGGAGGAGCACGGCAAGCGAATAGGGGAGCTGGAGAAGGAGCTGGGGGAGCTTGAAAAGGCCCTCAAGAGGCTTGAGGAGCTGAAGCCGGTCGAGAAGGAGTACGAGGAACTCAAGAAGCTCCTCAGCCTGAAGGACGAGCTGTCAAGGATCGACGTCAAGACGTCGGCCCTCAGGGAGAAGCTCAGGGGAATCGACGAGCGCCTGGAGAGGGAAAAGGAGCTAAGGAAAAAGCTTGAGGAGCTGGAGAAGGAGGAAAGCTCAGCGAGGAAGGAGTACGAGAGGCTCAAAGAGCGCCACCGCCTCTACCAGAGGGCACTCCGCCTCGTGGAGGAAGCCAAGAGGTACAGGAAGGAGCTCGAAAGGGCCGGCCACACCATCGAAACGCTCGAGGAGGAGTTGAGAAAACTTGAGAAGGCCAAGGAAGATCTTGAACTAATCAGGGAAGAGGCGACGGGGATAAGGGAGAGGATAGCCTCGCTCAGGGGTAAGAAGGCAGAGCTGAAAGGCAACATAGAGAGGCTCGAGGGGGCGAAGATATGTCCCCTATGCCGCAGGCCCATCGGCGAGCACGAGGGCGACGAGATATTCCGGGAGTACGAGACCGAAATCTCACGCATAGATGGTGAAATCCGGAAGCTCGAGAGGGAGCTGGAGAAGCTGTCCGAGAGGGAAAGGGAGCTGAAGAAAATCCTGTCGGGCGAAGCTAAGCTCATACGCCTCAAGAAAACCGCCGAGCTATTGGCAGAGGTCGAAGAGAAGCTGAAGGAGCTGAACATCGACGAGCTAGAAAGGGACGCTCTGCTCTTTGAGGAGACGAAAGAGAGGCTCATAGGCATAAAAAAGGAAATCCGGAGCCTGAAGAGTCAGCTTGAAGAGCTGGAAGGACTCAGAGGAGAAAGGGAAAGGGTGGAGAACCAGCTGAAGGAACTCGAAGAGCGTAGGAGTAACCTGCTCAAACGGCTCAGGAAGGGGGGCTTCGTCTCGTTTGATGAGGTCGAAAACAGGCTCAAGGAGCTGGAACCGGCTCACAGGGAGTTCCTGTCGCTGAGGGGCGTGCCTGAGAGGGCCAGAACCATCGAGAAGCGGCTGGAGACGGAGAGAAGAAAGGCGGAGGAAGCCGAGAAGAGGATAGCCGGGCTGAAAGAAAAGCTGAAGGAGATTGAGAGGGAGCTCGAGAGGGCGAGGGAAGGCTTTTCCGAGGAAGACTTCAGGAGGGCAGAGAAGGATTACGTGGAGGCCTCAAAGGCCCTCGAGAGAACGAGGGCTGAGCTTGAAGGAGCCAAGGAGCTGAGGAACGAGGTGGCGAGGCTCATCGACGAGCTCAGGGCGAAGCTCGGGGAGATACGGGAGGCAGAAAAGGAGCTCGAGCTGGTGGAGAGAGCTCTCGCGGACGTGACGGCGTTCAGGGAAAAGGTGGCAAGGCTCAAGGCGGAGGAGGAACTCAGGGGGCTTGAGGAGGTCCAGAAGCTGGCGGGAGAGCTGTTCTCGGAGATGACCGAGGGCAAGTATCAGGGGGTTAAGCTGAGGCGCGAGAAAAAGTACGGAAAGGAAAGGATTGAGCTAAGGATTCTCTACGCTGGCAACGAGGTTGGAATCGAGTTCCTCAGCGGGGGTGAGAGGATAGCCCTCGGCCTGGCCTTTCGCCTTGCCCTGTCGCTCTACAAGGTGCGCAACCTTGAGCTCCTGATACTCGACGAGCCGACGCCGTTCCTCGACGAGGAGCGGAGGAAGAAGCTGGTGGAAATCATATCCAGCCAGCTCAGGAAGATACCGCAGGTCATCATAGTCTCCCACGACGAGGAGCTGAAGGACGCGGCGGACTACGTGATAAGGGTCACCAACGCAGGCGGGGAGAGCAGGGTGGAGGTGGAGAGCATTGGAGCGTATTGACGACAGGCACCTTGAGGAAATCAAGCGCTTCCTTGAGGAGAGCAGGGGAGAGCTTGGAAAGCTCGTCCCCCTCGTGAGGAAGCACTACGAGTGGGAGAGCCTTCCCGAACTCAAAAAGGCGAGCGTTTACGCCGTCGATGGGAGCAGAATGGCAAAGAGGCTGAGCGGGGCAATAATCTACGCGGTTTCGGCCTCGGCAGTGGGGAATGACCTCTACTACTGGAACGACATCGGGGCGCTGTTCCCCTACAGCAACGCCGACGACAGGATAAGGGTCCACATGGACACCCTCGAGAAGAGAATGGGTGCGATGATAGCCGAGAAGGCCGACCTAGTTCTCATGGACGGCACGATAAGCGGTGCCCTCATAAGACCGCCGAGCTACGCCAACTCGACGACTCAGAAGCTCTACTCCACCCACGGGAGGAACCTGCTTGAGGCCTCGCTGGACTTCCTTGACGCTTTAAACATCAAATGGAAGGAGTGGAGGAGGGAACTCAGGAAGGGCGTCATCTCAGGTCCTTCCCTGCTCGCGCGCGGGAGGGAGGGCAAGAGCATCTTCCAGATACTCATGGAGAAGGGTTCGAAAAGCCTGAAGAGGAACCTCTGGTGGGTCGGTGACACAGAGAACTTAATCGTTCTATTCGAATACCTTGAGTACCTCCACGCCCTCGACAGGCTCCTCGACGGCGAGATAGCCTCGATAGCGAAGACCTTCTACCGCTCCGACGTTATACAGACTGTTGCAGAGAGGGAAAGACTGAAGAAAGTTCCAATAATGGTGGACACGCCGGTGGTCGCTTCCCTCACGGGGAAGAGCGGTTACCTGCGCTTCTCCTACCGGAAGGGACCCAAGGACAGGCTGGCGAAGCTAATCCTCGACCTCATGGAGCACGGCATGTTCCCAAACCTCCGCGAGATTCTTGTGCTTGACGAGAAAAACAACATCGTGGACGCGAGGATAAGGCCAGCGTACATTCGCTTCGCCGACGGCGGGTTAATTTACCTCCTTGAAGTGCCCGAAAAGCAGGACTTCGAGGAGACGCTGGCAAAGCTCCTCTCTGTGGCCGAGGACGAGTATGTGATTCCCCTTGAGTACGCCCATCACTCGGTCGTCATCAAGAAGAGGGAATTCGACGCCTACGTTGATGCAATCCTCAGCGCCATCGTCGGCGAGGACGAGAGCTATCTGAACTTCCTGCGCTACGGAAGGGAACCACTGGAGTGATGGAGATGATCGGGGCTGGAACGTAACTTCTACGATGCCCATTCGAGGTACTTCAGGATTCCAACGCCATAAGTCTAAAACGGTGAGGTATAGGGAAATAACGGTTAGAGTTGTCGCTGGGGAGGACGTCGAAAAACTCCGAAAGATGCACAGATAGTGGCAGCCTGCGTTCTAAATGGAACAGGAAGATAGCGACGTTCGACATAGACTTCGACGATGTTCCCGAGCTCTCCGTTCTCAGATAGGCTCAGGCACGGGTCCAGCTCATCACGGGTCAGGCGAGGGTGTCGTCATCATCGCCCGGAAACGATCCAGTGTAATACACAATGCTTAAATTTGTAGTGCACAATACCCTTTTGGTGAACCACGTGAAGTCCGCCGTCGTGAGCGTTCGGGTTCCACCCGAGCTAAAGCGCGAGATGGAAAAGTACGACATCAACTGGAGCGAGGAGATAAGGGGACTTCATACGCAGAAAGATCGAGGAAGAAGAAAAAGAGGACGCTCCAGGAGGTAATCAAGCTCGTTGAGTCCCTCCCTGGGGTGCCGGAGGGAACGTCAAAGAGACTCGTGAGGGAGGACCGTGAGGGTCATTGACCCCTCGGCCCTCTGCAAGTTCCTCCTCAAGGATGAGGGCTGGAAGGACGTGATACCCTATCTCCAGCCAGACGAGAACCCCCACGCTGTTGAGATGCTGCTCACCGAGACCGCTAACGTGATCTGGAAGAACGTGAAGGTTTATGGAAATCTCAGCCAAGAGGAAGGTGAAAAGCTTCTCCAGGCGCTTGAGCTCCTTGCCGACAAGGAGGTAATCACTATCGAGGAGAACCGGGAATACCTGAGGCGGGCCTTCGAGCTGAGCGTTGAGCACGGAATAGCGATCTACGATGCCCTGTTCATAGCGCAGGCGGAGAAACTCCACGCCACGCTAGTCACCTGCGACAGGAAGCAGGGGACGGTCGCGGAAAAGATAGGGGTGGAAGTTGTCCTCCTTTAATCAAAGCCCGGCTTCCTGACGTTTAGAACTTCTCTATTGACCAGAGTCGGCGGGATTTCACCGTTCTTGAAGGCTATGAGATTCTTAGCGACGAGCTCCACCATTCCCTCCCTGGCTCCAAAGGTCGCACTGCCTATGTGGGGGGCAAGAACCACGTTGTCAAGGCTGAATAGCTCCTCGTTGTAGTACGGCTCCTCCTCGTAGACGTCCAGACCAGCTCCAGCAATCCAGCCCTCCTTGAGGGCCTTGATGAGTGCCTCCGTATCAACCACCTTTCCCCTCGCGATGTTTACCAGTATCGCGGTGCTCTTCATTAGCTTAAGCTCCCGCTCGCCTATCAGGTGGTAGGTTTCCTTCGTGAGGGGAACGGCCAGGACCACGAAGTCGCTCTCCTTAAGGAGTTCCTCCAGCGGTTTAAACTCCGCGTTAAGCTCCCTTTCTACCTTTGGCTTCCTGCTCCTTGAGTTGTAGAGGATTTTCATGCCGAAGCCCCTGGCGCGCCTCGCCACCGCCTGACCGATTCTGCCGAAGCCGATTATCCCTATGGTCTTGCCGTAGACGTCGTAACCCAAAAACCAGCGCGGGTGCCAGGCGACGCCTTTCTTCTTCCACTCGCCGGAGCGGGTGAATCGGTCGGCTTCAACGAGCCTCCTGGCAGTGGCGAGCAGAAGAGCCCAGGCGAAGTCAGCGGTGGCGTCGGTGAGGACGTCGGGCGTGTTGGTGACGTATATCCCCCTTCTGGTGGCCTCCTCGACGTCTATGTTGTCGTAGCCGACAGCGTAGTTCGCCACTATCCTCAGCCTCTGCGCCACATCGAAGACCTCTTCATCAATCCGCTCGCTGAGCATTGTAACGAGGGCGTCCACATTTTTAACCTTCTGAAGCAGGACTTCCCTCGGAATCTCGTGCTCGTCCTCCCAGACCTCGACCTCGAAGTGCTTCCTCAGCATCTCGATGCCGTTCTCGGGAATGGCACGCGTGATGAAAACCCTCGGCTTCACGTTCCCACCCCCGTCGATGGTATGCGAGGGATATAAAAACTCTGACGGTGAGCAGTGGACATGCTGAAAGGAAGAATAGAGACCCTGAGCGACGACGGCCTCGGCCTTCTTCACGCAGGGAACAAAACCGTTCACGTTCCCTTCGCCTACCCCGGCGACAGCGTTCGGGTTAAATCAACGAAAAGGCGGTTTGGAAGGTTAATCGCCCGGGACTTTGAGCTTTTAGAACCCTCCCCGCTCAGGGCAACCCCTAAATGCGGGCACTTCGGTAAATGCGGCGGCTGCCTCTGGCAGGGAATGAAGTATAAGGAACAGCTGAAACTCAAAGCGGAACTCTTCGAGCGGATAACCGGGATAAGCGCCGAGACCAGGGGCTCGCCGAGGATATGGGGCTTCAGGAACGTGAGCAACTTCATAGTTACAACCGCTGGAATCGGCCTCAAGGAGTACGGAAACCCGCTCGGCGTCGTTGGGCTTTCAGAGTGCCCGGTTTTCTCGAAGAGGACGCGCGGGTATCTTCGCGCCTTGAGGACTTTTCTGGCCGAGACCGGCCTGAGGCCCTGGGACTTGAAGAGGAAAGCCGGCGACGTCCACTACCTGCAGGTCAGGGAGGGCAAGTTCATGGGCGAGGTCATGGTGAACCTCATCGCCCACGTCAGGCCTTCAGAGGAAGTTCTGGAGGCCTTCGTGGACTATTTCTCCTTCGCCGATTCCATCTACTGGAGCGTTAAGAGGGACGAAAGGGACGACCCGAGGGGCGAGCCGCTTCACGTTTCCGGGGAGGAGCTGATACGCGAGCGCATCGGGAACGTTACCTACTTCATCCACCCCAACAGCTTCTTCCAGACCAATAGCTACGCCTTAGAATTGCTTCTCAGGGCGGTTGAGGGCTTCGCCGACGGTGAAAAGGTTCTCGACCTCTACTCGGGCGTTGGGACGTTTGGTGTTTACCTTGCGAAGAGGGGCTTTTCGGTTGAGGGAATCGAAGTTAACTCCTTCGCGGTGGAGATGGCCAACAGGAACGCCGAGCTGAACGGCGTTAGCGCCACTTTCCGTGTCGGCAGGGCTGAGGAGGCTCGGATTGGAGACTACGACACGGCCATAGTGGACCCGCCGAGGAGGGGACTGAAGGAAGCGGGTGAGCTCTTGGTGAAGAGAGGCGTTGAGAGAATCGTCTACGTCTCCTGCAATCCGCGGGCGTTTAAACTCGACTACGAGAACCACCTGGCGAAGGCCTATCGCGTTGAAGGGGCGATCTTGGTGGACATGTTTCCGCACACGCCGCACGTTGAGGCCGTGGTGGAGCTCGTGAGGGAAGGGTAACTATCCAGCGGACATTGCTCCCGCAACTTTTAAATAGTTGAAACGCGAGTATTATACTCATGAGTAGACAAAAGTTCATAGACAGGGAACGCGAACTGGAGTTCCTTGAGAGGGCATACTCCAGCGATAGGGCCGAGTTCCTTGTGATCTATGGCAGGAGGAGAATCGGCAAGACCGAACTGCTGCTGCACTTCGCAAGGGATAAGCCACACGTCTACTTCCTGGCAACGGAGAGGCCTTACCGTGACAACCTGAGGGAGCTCCAGAGACTCCTGTCGGAATTCCTCGGGGACAGGCTCTTCGGGAAGGTGACCTTTGAGGACGTAGACGAGCTCCTCATGGCGTTCGCCGAAAGGATTGGGGACGAGAAGGTAATCTTGATAATCGACGAGTTTCCCCTGTTAATCGAGCACCATCGCCCGGTCCTCTCGCTCCTTCAGAAGGCGTGGGACCTGAAGCTGTCTGAGACAAGGATAATGCTTATCCTCTGCGGTTCAAGCGTTTCGGCGATGGAAAGCGAGGTTTTGGCCTATAAAAGCCCCCTTTACGGAAGGAGAACAGGACAGTGGCGCTTAACCGAGATTCCCTTCTTCCACATCGGGGAATTTCTGCCCGGCTACACCGTTGAGAACCTTGTGGAAGTGTACGGCATCACTGGGGGAATTCCGGCGTACCTGCTCCAGTTCGACCCGAAAAAGGGCTTCGACGAGAACGTGGTTGAAAACGTACTCTCGAAGGGCGCCTTCCTCTACGAGGAGGCGGAGTTTCTGCTCCGCGAGGAGCTCCGCGAACCGGCCAACTACTTCGCGATACTCCAGGCCATAGCGAGCGGAAGGAGCAGGTTCGGGGAGATAGCGAACTCCACCGGACTCGACAAGAGCCTCGTGTCGAAGTACCTAGCCGTTCTCCAGAGGCTCGGAATTGTGGAGAGGGAGGTTCCCGTTACCGCGACGCTTAAGGAAGCAAGCAAGAGGGGGCTGTACTCGATAGCCGACAACTACTTCGCCTTCTGGTTCCGCTACGTGCTGCCGAACAAGGGCTATCTTGAGGCAGGGCTGGCGGAAGAAGTCTGGGAGCGCTCAAAGAGCGACTTTAACGCCTACATGGGTTCCGTCTTCGGGAAACTCATCAGGATTCCGGAAGTTTTCTTAAGGCTCACGGGGTTCCGCTTCACGAAGCTCGGCCGCTGGTGGAGAAAAGGCGAGGAGATTGATTTGCTGGCCCTGAACGAGATGGAGAAGAGGGCTTTGCTCATTGAAGTCAAGTGGAAGGAGCTGAGCGAGAGAGAGGCCAGGGGGATTTTGAAGGATTTGGAGGGAAAGGCAGGACTTGTTGGCTTGGAGGACTGGGAGAAGAGCTATGGACTGATGGCCAAGAGTTTAGAGGGAAAAAAAGAGCTGAGAGCTGAAGGCTGGCTCGTCTGGGACTTGGAGGATTTCAAGGAGAAAGGATAGAAATCCAAGAACTCAAACCGCCTTCCAGAACGGGTCGCCCTGGGCCTTTACCTTCGCCGTCATCTTCAGCGCCTTTATGTCCGTCTCGTCCAGCTCGTTCTTGAGCTGCTTGGCAAGGATTATGACGTCGTTCTTGCTCAGATCGACGTAGAGGGTCTCTCCCGGGTGTATGTGCCTGCCGACTATCGCTCCCTCAATCGCTATCGCCACCGCGTCGCCCTTCTTGGCCTCCTGGACGAAGTCGTTCTTGTTCTTGATGGACTTGATGACGCCGACCTTCTGGCCGTTCTGCTTGATGAGCGTCACTCCGGGCCTAATCCTGCCCTCCACCACCTCGATGCCGACTATGGCCGGGTGGCTGCGCCTGAATACGTAGCGCTCGTCCGGGTAGAGCCTGATAACGCCGGGGAATGTGACGTTCTTGAGTAGCTCGCGCTTCCTCTTCTCCTCCTCCGCCTTGACCCAGGCCTCGTAGTCCTCGATGAGCTTGTAGATGATGTTGCCGGTGAATATTGGAACACCCTTGGCCTTGGCAACCTCTGCAGCGTCCTCGTTCACCTTGACGTTGAAGCCGAGGACGACGCCGTACTTCTCGTCCTCCTCGCGGACGCTCAGGGCTTCCATCACGTCCGTCTTGCTGATGTTGCCAACGTCGGCCTTCCTTATCGGTATGTTCTTCTCGCTCAGCTCCTTGCTGAGGGCCTCGAGCGAGCCGAGGGTGTCGGCCTTGACTATGACGCCGACCTTACCGGTGCTTATGACGACGCTCTGTATCTGACTCAGGATCTCCTGCTTGGCCCTTTCGATCTCCTCCTCGCTCCTTGCGGCGATGACCGGCGAGCCAGCGAGGGCCTCCTCAAGGCCCGGGGCGGCTATCTTTATTCCCGAGGCGGCGGTGACCTCTTCAACCTGGTCGAAGCGGAAGCGCGGGTCCCTAATCTCGTCCAGCGGTTTCGGCTTTAGCAGGGCGCGTATCTTGGTGACTATCGCCTTGTCCTTGCCGCCAACGACTATCGTGTCGTCCTTCCTGAGCGTCCCGTCGTAGATTATGACGTCTATTGTCGTCCCGAGGCCGAGCTCCTCGCGGACTTCGAGGATCGTGCCACGGGCCGGTCCTTCAACCTCGATCTTGAGCTTCTCCTCCAGGTACTTCTGGCTGAGACCCGCGATAAGGACGAGGAGCTCTGGAACGCCGATGCCGTACTTGGCTGAAATGGGAACTATCGCCAGTTCGCGCGTGAAGTCTTGGACGCGGTCGAAGCGGTTCGCCTGGAAGCCCATCTCGTAGAACTTGCCTATCAGCTCCCAGAGCTTTGTCTCAAGCTCCTGAACGGCGCGTTGGTCCTGCTTCTTGATGTTCACCAGGAACGGCTCGTCCTCCTCGACCTTCCAGCCCTTTATCCTGTCTATCTTGTTCGCCGCCACTATGAAGGGCGTCCTGTTCTTCCTGAGGATCTCGATACTCTCTATCGTCTGCGGCTGGAAGCCCTCGTTGATGTCCACGATGAGAACCGCAAGGTCCGCCAGGCTTCCACCCCTCGCGCGCAGGCTCGTGAAGGCCTCGTGACCGGGGGTGTCTATGAAGAGCAATCCGGGGAGCTTTATCTCGCCCTTCCAGAGCTTGATGAGCGGGCCTGCGAGCTGCTTGACCGTCTCGATGGGAACTTCAGTGGCACCTATGTGCTGGGTTATTCCGCCGGCTTCTTTTCCAGCGACGTTGGTTCTCCTTATCCTGTCAAGGAGAGTGGTCTTTCCGTGGTCAACGTGACCGAGAACCGCTATGATCGGCTGCCTAATCCTCTTCATCTTCCTCACCTCTAAGCCTAACTCGGGCGTGGGCTTTTAAAGGGTTCGGACGCAAGGATTAAAAGCCACCATAGTAATCCTCTCCGGTGGTGGAATGATAGCGCTCGCAATAGGAGTGGCTGTAGGAATCCCAGTGGCCTTCATTCTGGGGAAGCTCCTCGGAAAGGCCAGCGAGGCCCTAATCGCCATCACGGGGGTTCCGCTCATAACCTACGCCCTCGCTCTCCAGGAGCTCGGGCCCTTCGCCGGCCCCAATGTCTCAATAGAGGGTTCTCCGGAATTCACTGCGGGAACCGAAACGTTCCTGGGGCTAATCATAGCCCTGACGTATGTGGAGCTCAGGACAAGAAAAGGACTGAGAATCGACGACTTCATTCAGATCAGCTTTATCTCGCTGCCCTACATCTCCCTCGGGGTCGCCCTGGCGTCCCAGTTCTGGCGGGGATTTCTTGCAGTCGGGATTGCTCTGATAGGCATCGTGGTGGCGCTATCCATGAAAACCCCGCTCAGAGGACTAAACGTGAAGCCGTGTCCGCAGGAGATTGGGGATTGCCTGACCGATGAGGACAGCCTGATGGGTGCCGTAATTGGGGGCGCAGTCATTGTAGGCGGCAGGACGCTGAGGGAGTTCCCAAGGGCCAGGGAGCTCGTGGAGTGCATGAAGCGCGCCGGAAAGCCCCCAAGCTTAAGAAAAGCCACGGGGCTTCTCGTTTCCCTGTTGCCACTTCTTGCCGTGTTACTGCCTCCCGGAGACATCACCGTTATAGCAGGCCTGGCGACGGCTTACATATCCACGCTCATCGGCGCCGCGTTGGTTACAAAGGGGCAACCTGCTCCGTGCCCCGAAGTCGCAAGGGAGTACAGGGAGTTCCTCAGGAAAAGAAAGAGGAAGATTGACGTGGCAGTTTAACGCTCAAGGCAGTCCGTGCTGTCCAGGTACTCCTTCTTTCCCTTTGCGTGGGTGTGATAGAACCAGTCAGCGGCCTTGCAGTACTCGAAGAGTTCCTCAGGTTTGAAGTAGAGGTTTATCTCCCTCTCGGCGCTCTCGGGGCTGTCGGAGGCGTGGATTATGTTGTAGATTGCATCTCCAACGTCAAGACCGTAGTCGCCCCTTATGCTTCCGGGCTCGGCGTCCTTTGGATCGGTCGCCCCTGCCATCTTCCTGACGACGCTTATGGCGTACCTGCCCTCGACCACCATGACGACGCTCGGGGCCTTGGTGATGTAGTCGATGAGGGGCTCGAAGAAGGGCTTGCCCCTGTGCTCCTCGTAGTGCTTCTCCGCCAGCTCGCGGGTGATCCATATCATCTTCATTCCAACGATTTTGAGACCCTTCTTTTCAAACCTGCTTATGATTTCGCCCATCAGTCCGCGGACGACGGCGTCGGGCTTCAGTATGACGAGAGTCCGTTCTATCCTCCTGTCCGCCATCGGCAACACCGGAGGTAGTTGGTGGGGTGGTTAATAGACTTTTTGGAAGCGGTCGAGAAAAGCACCAAAACAGGTAAGGAAAAGAAAGGGCTCACTTCCTCTTGGCCCTCTGGAGCCTTGCCTCCTGGAAGGCCTTGGTCCACTTGAGCTTTCTCGGGTTCCTGCCCATGAAGTAGTACTTCTCGCACTTGCTGGAGCAGAAGAAGAGCACTCTGCCGTCGTTCCTGACGTACATCTTGCCGGTTCCCGGCTCGAACTCCCTTCCGCAGTAGGAGCAGACGTTCCAGCGAGCCATCTTTACCTCCTCCTCTTGATCTCTCTGGCCTCACGCTCGGTCTCCCTGAGTATGACTATGTCGCCGACACGGACCGGGCCCTTGATGTTCCTCCTTATGACGCGGCCCTTGTCGCGGCCCTCAAGAACCCTAACCTTAACCTGAGTAACGCCACCGGTGACTCCGGCCCTGGCGACTATCTCGATAACCTCAGCCGGGTATCCTTCGTCGCTCATTTCTCACACCCCTTAACCTAGAAATCCCCTCGCAGAGATGAACTTAAACCTTTCTATGGAATGAAGGGGAAAGGAGCTCACTTCATGAGCTCCCTGACCTTCATAGCGATGTCCTCAACGAGCTCGCGGGCCTTGCCGGGCTCAATTATGGCAACGCTAGCAGCGGGAACCTCGAGCCCGGCGGCGGCACCGAGCTCCTTCTTGCTCGGAACGTAGATGTACGGGATCTCCTTCTCCTCGCACAGCGGCGGGAGGTGGGCAACTATCTCCTCTGGGTCAACGTCCTCGGCGATGACAACGAGCTTGGCCTGGCCCCTCTCGACGGCCTTGGTGGTCTCGTTGGTGCCCTTCCTTATCCTTCCGGTGTCGCGAGCGATCTCAACGGCCTCGAGAGCCTTCTCGGCAAGCTCCTGGGGAACCTCAAACTTCACATAGCTCGGCTTCGCCATCTTTCATCCCTCCGGAATCCTCATCGTTCATCTGGTTTTGCATGCTCGAATCCGGGGGAGGCTTTAAAAGGATTTCGATATCAGCAGCGGCCAAGCTCTTCATTCCCTAAGGGGTCAGAAAGGAAAAGAAGACTCATCACCGCCGGCCACATCAGCCGGACTCCCTAGAGTAGCCCCGGTATATCTCCAGACTCCTCCTAGCCCTCGCGCGCGGGATCTGGTGGCCCATTATGGCCACTATTTCGTCCGCCCTGGCCTTCCCGTGGTGGAGCATCTTCCGCTCGGTCTTTATCTTTTCGACCTTGAAGGTGTAGCCCCCGACTTCCAGAACTTCACCGACGACGAACTCTTCATCGCGCGGCACCTTGACTTTGAAGGCCTGGGTTACTCCCTTCGGCAGGTATATGGACACCTTGATGACCTTGGGGTAGGTGAGGCTCTCGCCCCAGAGTGCCTTTATCTCCCCTATCCTGCCCTTGTTCACCCTTTTGTCTCCTTCAAGCTCTATTCCAGTAATCCTGACCTCATCGTCTTCGGTCTCGACGATGTCGCCGACCTTTATCTCCTCGCCCTCCGGTAGCTCGACCTCGCTCTTAAAGCTCCTCTCGTGCTTGCTGACGATGAGCGGGACCTTCACGAGCTTGGGAAGCGTTATGATCCAGACGTTGCCGCACTCATTGCAGCGGAGGGTGAGCTCTCTCCCCCTCTCCTTGATGACTTCAACGTCATCGCCACCGCACTCTGGACAGATGAAATACTCCTCCATGTCTCTCACCAGAGGGAAGAGGAGGGGAGCGGTTTATAAAGTTGGTGTATATCCAAAAAGTTGGACCTGGGCAAAGAAAAATAAACAAGTCACGTTGCACCCAGCAACTCTAAAATTCTAAGGGCAAGGTATGTTTCTTGGAGACCACCGTACGAAGTGCTTCCCTGATAAAAGTTAAATCCACCGTATTTATACTTCAAGGAACGAAGGAAAGCTATTATGTCACTAATGTCTTTTGGACAGTAATTCATGTAAATTAGTGCCTGTACAGCTCCAAAAGTGTTGTACAGATCAGGCCCTCCCCAGCCTCCATCGTGCATCAGGCTGTTGAGATACTGGATGGTTTTGTCATCTCTGTAATCGTATCCGAGCTCATGAAGCAGTACAACCGCGTTTACAGTCTGGAAAAGAGTCATTGGGGTGTCGTTTTTATAGGTTCCAAATGTCCCATCAGGATTCCGCTTTGAGAGTATAACATTAACCAGATCCGCTTTGGTTTTTGAACTAAATGTTACTCCAAGCGCATTCCCAAGTCTAATAAGTGATATCCAACTTGGATCATAAAGGATTGAATCAACTCGACCACTGGAATAAAGTTTCATTAGCCTGACTGTCTCGTTTTTTAGGTACTCTCTGTCATTTTGCCCCATAGTCAAGTTGAGTCTCTCATAGGTTAGATAAACATAATACAGAGGATTAGGATCATCTTGGGAGTATGGCCTCCGATTATGGAGAGCGTTTTCCAGGTACTTCCTGATCGTAGCCCTATTAAGATCCATCCCTAGTTTCTCAGCCACGTAAACACCCATATATGTAAGTACAGGATCTCCAAACTTCTGGAAGGTGAAGGCGAACCCACCAAGGGGACTTTCCCAACTGTGAACAAAGCTTATTGTTCTATTGTCGGGCTTTTTCCCCGCTAGTACAATGGCCTTCACAGCATAATACGTACCCTGAAACTCACCATAGTCCTTCCCAAATAAATTAAATCCTCCATCGGGAAGTTCATGTGATTTGACATACGTGTAAATGGCTTCTGAAATGTTAGCCTCCATAAGACCATTCTCCCTCAATGCCTGGGCCAAATCTGCCACCAAAAAGAGTGGGGGATTTATCGTTAAAATGGTACTGATATTCTGGGACATATTTCGTATGAATGACACATCTTCCTTATACTCCCGTGTTGTAGTATAGTTGATCCCGAGCAAATCCATTGTTCTTGTGTATCTGTTAAACTCTGAAACAAACTTTAATGTCCTGAGATTATCGCCCTCAGGGGGCAGGCTTAAGTTCTTGAATTTTGTGAACTCATACCCCGCAGTATCGTTCAAGTTGCTGACGTTGTAGCCGAGAATGTGAAGTATCTCAATCGCCTGCTCTGTCACGTCAAGGCCATCATACACAAAGGCACCATTTTCCCTTTTGGCACTCAGAACAAAATCTATAATTTTATCCGAGTCTCTAGGAGTTGAGTTCAGCATTTTTAGGGCCATGACTCCATGGTATAAATTTCTAAACCCATACCTTGCCTTCGAGGCATTTTTAAATAAGTTCTCTTCCTGAGTATGGAGCCAAACTATCGTTTGGACTCGGTTGGAAGGTGTTTCATTGATTATCCAAAGGGTGGCCACGAAATAATAAGTTGAGTGCAGGTCAGGAGTGATTGTATCCACGATCTCGGTGAACCCGCCATCGGGACATTTAGCGAGGTTCAGCCGCTTAATCGTGTAGTCTATCCACTCTCCCCCCAGAAACGCCGAGAGGTTTAAAGTTTGGTCAGTGCAGTGTATCCCTGAGGGAGTTTCTGGTGTATTGATCTCCGAGGCAGGATTTTTATAATAATAGATACCAGTAGATACTCCCCCAACTAGAACGAAAATTAAAAAAAGAGAAAGTGCTCGTTTCAACTTCCACTCCCCCTGACTTTATATAAATTGGCACCTTGATCGTAAAATTCCGTTCCTCCAAAGTAGAACGAGCTGAGGGTATGGTCTTCTATCCTCCATATTCCCCAACTTGCCCCTTGAAGCGTTGTTCCAATCACCAAAAGTACAACAAACCACACTACATAGCTCCGCATTCGCTCCCTCCCAAGGAATAGTTAAAGTTACCTTGTAACTAAGATATTTAAACTTTTTGCTTTATAGTTACCAGCGTACAAATTTGAGGCATCGTTATATATGCACAAAATTAAGTAGTAAAAAATGGTTTCCCAAGAAGCCAGCGCCAGAGGGGAACGAACCTAACGGTCTTTCCCTCAATCTGGCGAACGTCTTCGTAATCCATGTCACAACGGTCAGTTTTTTTACACTTCAAAGACTCTGAGGCACATATGAGGGCATTAATTTCGCGGTTCCCTGTCAAGGATCATCAACGTCGTAACTGACCTGTAAATAACATTGAACCCCTTCGAAACCCCGAAATCAACCTCGTCCTTTCTACCGTCCCAGTATTGAACCTCCGTCGAGAGTTATGTAGTACTCCCTCCTCATAAGTTCCACCGCCACTATGTTTTCGACTCTGTAGCAGATATCCTCAACGCCCAAGACGCTTGCCAATCCAGTATAGGCCAGCTGACCTTCACCCGCCCTAAAGGACAAGGCTTTCAAAAGGAAAATGTAAACTCGACTGTACTATATTCTAACCATTGGTAAAATGAACTTGACCGGTTCTGCCTCACTCCCTCAGGAAGACCCTGTAGGTCCTTCCCTCCTTCACGCGCGTGATGAGGCCCTTCTCCTCCATCTCGCGGAGGATTATGCTGACCTTTGCCTTTGAAACGCCGAGCTTATCGGCGAGTTCACTCTGGAGAACCGGACCCTCCTTCAGCAGGGCGAGTATCTTCTCCTCGTCGCTCCGCAGGTGGGTCTTCTCCTCCTCGCGCTTCTTCTCGCGGTAAAGGATATAGCCGTAAACGGAGCCGCCGCCCACCAGCAGGCCGGCCAGGAAGACTCCAGCGTAAAGAAGCGGCGAGGGACTTGAAGGAACAGCCATCTCACCGGAGAATCCAACTATGAAGTAGAACTCGTCGCCCGGGCGAATATCGCGCCTGGTCCACTCTAGGAGAAGCCTCTCGGTGGAGCTCTCCACCTTGTCGGGGGAGGGTATGATTGGGGACAGCACGGCGTAGCCCCTCGGAACGACGAGCTGCACGTGGAACAGCCCAACAGGCTGGCTGAAGCGAACGTAGTAGGTGAACTGCTCCTTGCCGTCGCTCTCGGTTATCATTCCTCTTGTGGTGAAAGTCAGCCGTATCCTCGCGCTCTCGCCTGGGCCGAGGGTTGGGAAGGACATGTAAATCGCGTTCGTCCCGCCGAGGACCTCCCGAACGGTGACGTTTATGGCCTGCACCCCGGTTTCAAGCTCGATGACCGCGTGGGGGTTCTCGACGGGGTAGTCGGTGTATATGACGTACCCGCTGAGGTTGGTGTGGGCGGTCAGGTCTATCTCCACCGTCTCCTGGACGTTATCGGGGGAGACGACGTCAAAATAGACGGCGTAGGCGTTTATCTCGTAGCTGTAGTCCTGCGCCCCCGCCGTCGGAAGGACAAGGAGGACGAGAAGGGAAAGGACTAGCCCGATTAAAGCTGGCTTCCTTCCTCCGGGTTTTTGATTTTCAGGAGCGGGCATACGTCCATACACTCCCTGCAGTGGGTGCAGAGCTCGGGGTTCACGAGGATTTTCTTGCTCCTCGGGTCAATGCTGAGGGCATTCTCGGGGCACTTGCCGACGCAGACGCCGCAGCCAACGCACTCGTAGGCCCTCTTGACGAGGTAATAGGCCTGCACTCCCTCGTTGAAGTCGTCCGTGTAAGCCCCGTCCGGTCTGAATGTAACCTTCCCCGCCCTTATGTAGTTTTCGCCTTCCTCAACCTCGCCGAGGATCGAGGCGACTTCCCTGATTCTCTCCAGGTTCACGATGGTGTTGAAGCGGACGGTGAAGGTGCCGTCATCGTTCTCCACCATTGAATACTTTACTGGCTCCCACGAGCGCTCCTCCGGTATCTCGACGCCCAGATCCCTCGCTATCGCCTTCTCGCCCTTGCTCAGCTTCTTCCACCGCCAGAAGCCGTAGGTTATCCACTCGTCGGGCATTCCAAAGCGTTTCTGCCAGCGCTTGAGTTCGCCCTCCCACTTGGCCCACAGCTCGGGTTTCTCCTCCTTGAGGGTGTATATCTCAGCCAGGGAGGCGCTCGGGCAGAGGAAGCAGCCTATTCTGTCAAGCCTGTCCTCGTAGAGCGGATTGTACTTAAGGTTCCTGCTGAAGATGTAGAGCCAGACCTCCAGCGCGCGCCAGTGGAATATCGGCGATGCCCCTGTCTCGTTCGGCACCCAGGGGTTCCTCCACACCCTCGGCTGCTTGAACCTCTTTATGCTCTCGTACTTCCTCTGGCCGACGAACATGAGGACGCCCTTCGGGTAGTTCTCCTTGATGGAGAGGGTTATGGGGCCGAGCTTGGTGACCTTACAGCACCAGCGGTAGTCCCTGCCCGGCGGGGAAAAGACGTGAAGGGCGCGCCAGAAAGCGTCGCCGGCATCGGCAACTATGAACTTAATCCCCTTTGGCTCAAGCTCCCTCCTCAGCTCCTCGACGTATTCAAGCGTTTCCGGGAACTCTATGCCCGTGTTGTTGAAGAAGACGGTGAAACCCTCGTCGCCGAACTCCTCCAGCGCCAGACCAAGAACGGCCAAGCTGTCCTTCCCGCCCGAGAAGGCAACGGCTATCGGGAGGTCGGAGTACCTGGTGGCGACCTTCCTCATGAAGCGCCTCGCTTCCATCACCTTCCTCTCAAGCTCGATGGAGTTGGCGCGGAGGACGTCCTCCATGGTGGCTTTCCTTCCCTCGCGGTAGTTGATGCTTCTCTGCCTCCTCACCTTGACGCCGGTTCCGCGCTCCTTGCTGGCGAGTCCAGAGTAATCCTTCTTCGCTATGCCCGTTGCGATGACCTCGCCGGCCTGGGAGACCAGTATCACGTCATCGTTCCGCCTTATGCTCTGCTCGGCCTCGATTATACCAACCGGCAGGAGGTTGGAGCCGTTGAGGATCGGCTCTATGGCACCTTCATCGACGACTATCCACTTCTTCATCGCCTTCCCGAAGCGCTTCCAGAGGGCAGTTGCCCCCTCGACCTTCAGGCCAGGCTTCCATTTCAGCTCCAGCGGGTCGAAGCGTATCCAGCCGAAGACGTAGCCGTCGAGGATTATCTCGTAGGAGTCATCTTCCCCGGGCGTCTTGTTGAGGAGGACGATCTTGCCATCGAAAATCTCGCCCACGTCGACGCCGTAGTGTTCCTGGAATATCGAGCGGATCAGCTCGATGTCCCTCTCGAAGGCGAAGCGCAGGTCGCCGGGAGGTGTGATGTTGAGCCTGAAAACGCTCTCCTTTCCGTGGACGGCACAGCTATCACCGATGAGCGGGACGTTGCACTTCTCGCACCAGTTTATGTAAGCCTTACCGAGGTAGACCGGCCTTCCCATCTCTCTCACCTGGGGCAAGAAGGGAGCGGGGGTTTATAAAGCCTCGCCGACTGGCAACCGGCAAGGGTTTTTAAAGGGTGACCGGTTATCAACCGGCAAGCGATGGGGGTGTTTTCATTTCATAACTGGCAGGTACAATACCTGCGACATCAGCCAGGAAAGCTGTTATTTAATACCATCTACCGTGTGGGGAAACGCAACGTCTCCAGGGGAGGTTCCACAGTACGCCAAACAAGGTAAAAATTCGGAGGTTGAGTGGGACTTATAGAAGAATACAGCAAGGCTTATAAGAACTTCCATTCTTCAAGGTTTGAACAACAACCGGAGGCGATAGTAATGCCCTTTGCCGGAACCGCCCTGGTTATCATAGGGGTTTTTCTTTTGATAATGCTCCTGCTGAGCGTGAAGGTGATAAGGCCGTACCAAAAGGGCCTCGTCGAGCGCCTTGGAAAGTTCAACAGGATCCTAGAGCCGGGAATACACTTCATAATCCCCTTCATGGAGCGGGTCAAGGTCGTGGACATGCGCGAGCACGTCGTTGATGTGCCGCCGCAGGAGGTCATCTGTAAGGACAACGTCGTCGTTACGGTTGATGCCATCGTTTACTACCAGATACTCGACCCGGTAAAGGCCGTCTACAACGTCAGCGACTTCCTCATGGCGATAATCAAGCTCGCCCAGACCAACCTGCGTGCCATTATAGGTGAGATGGAGCTCGACGAGACGCTGAGCGGGAGGGACATAATCAACGCCAAGCTGAGGGAGGAACTGGATAAGATAACCGACCGCTGGGGGGTTAAGATAACCCGCGTTGAGATACAACGCATAGACCCACCCAAGGACATTCAGGACGCGATGGCCAAGCAGATGACGGCTGAAAGGGAGAAGAGGGCCATGATACTCCTCGCGGAGGGTAAGAAGGAGGCTGCAATCAAGGAAGCAGAGGGCCAGAAGCAAGCTGCTATACTGAAGGCGGAGGGCGAAAAGCAGAGGCAGATACTCGTGGCCGAAGGCCAGGCGGAGGCAATAAGGAAAGTTCTCGAGGCCCTCAAGATGGCGGACGAGAAGTACCTGACGCTTCAGTACATTGAGAAGATGCCCGAGCTGGCCAAGTACGGTAACCTCATTGTCCCGTACGACACGGAAGCCCTCATCGGCCTGCTGAGAATCCTCCAGAAGGTGAAGGACGCTCCGATGCCAGAGCCTCCGAAGGGAGATTCTGAACGGGCGGTTTCCCAGGAAGAGGGAAGCTCCCTCACCCCTGAAAAGACTTAAAGCCCTTTCTACTCAATTTTTAACGGTGGTGATCATGGAGACGCTTCCTATTTCCCTCCTTATCCTTGGCCTTCTCGTGATAGCCCTTGACATGATGGTCACGGCGTTCATAACGCCGATAGGAGTGGCCATGGTCGTCCTTGGGCTCCTCATGGGCTTCGGAGTTAGCTTCACAGAAAGCTTTGTCATAGCCCTCATAGCGGCGATAATCTCGTACATCATCGTGGGCCGCTACATAAAGAAGGACGTCCAGGACGCGGGAAAGGGTAAATACACTTTCGAGCTCAAGGGCAAGCGCGGGAAGGTCGTCGAGATAGGAAAGGATCACTACATAGTCGAGCTCGAGGGAGACAGGTGGATAGCGCTCAGCGAGAACGACGAAAAGCTGAAAATAGGCGAAGTTGTCGAGGTCTCTGAGGTGGACGGGGTCAAGCTGATAGTCAGGAGGGTGTGAGCTTTAGGCCTGTGCTTTTATCAGCCTTTTTCAGTCTTCTCCCGGCCCCTTCTCGTACACCACCCTGCCGTCCACCACAACGACCTCGACGTCGCTTCCCCTTGCGGAGTAAACGAGGAGTGAGTAGAGGTTCTCCATCGGTCTGAACCAGGGTTTTTCGGCGTTTATGAGAACCAAATCGGCGAGATAACCCGGTTTTATCAGTCCAGCTCTCAGACCGAGCGCCCTCGCCCCGAAAAGCGTTGCCATGCCGAATATCTCCCTTGCCGGAACGGCATGGGGCTTTCCTGCTGTTAGGTTGGCAACGATTCCGGCGGTTCTCATCTCCAGGAAGGGGTCGAGGATTCCGGTCGGGTTCGGCGAGTCGTTTCCCAGGGCAACGTTGAGGCCGAGGTCGAGGAGCTTTTCAAGGTTAATCGTCCTTCCCTCGAGCTTTACGTTGCTCGTCGGGCAGTGAACGAGAGTCGAGCCGGCTCCAGCGAGTCTGGAGAAGTCCTCCTCTCCGAGGTAAACGCCGTGGACGCCTATGAGTTTTTCGTTCAGCAGGCCTGCCTTTCCAAGGAGGCCGACGGGGGAAGTGCCGTGACGCTTTTTAACCTCCTCAACCTCGGCCCTGCTCTGGGCGAGGTGAAGGTGAACCCTCGCATCGGTTTCCTCCGACAGCTCCGCGGTTTCTCTAAATAGGTCGAGCGAGACGGTATTGGTCGCGTGCGGAGCTAGGACTGGGGTAACGAGTTCGCTCCTTCCGAGCCACCTCCTGAAGAACCGAAAGCCCTCCTCGGGACTCGCGAGGGGGAAGTCAACTTCGTCCATCATAGTTTGTCCGATGAAGGCCCGAACGCCGAGCCTCTCGGCAACCTCGGCTATTTCATTGGCAAAGAAATAGTGATCATTTATCGTCGTCGAGCCGTTTGCGAGGGCCTCCCGGATTCCAAGCCCCGCCCACTTCCTGATGTCCTTCCGCGTCCACCCTTGCTCCATTGGCCAGATTATTCTCTCAAGCCATTCCTCCGTCGGCAAGTCTTCACCGAGGCCCCTAAAGCGCGCCATCGCCACGTGGGTGTGGGCGTTTATAAGACCAGGGACCACAATGTGGTTCCCTCCACCGTATACCTCATCGACACCGTATTCCCTGAGCTCGTCAGCGGGGACAACGGCCCGAATGGCCTTCCCCTCGACGATTACCGCGGCGTTCCTTCTGACTGACTCCGCATCGACTGCGGTTCCGATGAGCGCAAACATTCCATCACCTTTTGGAGATTTGCCATCAGAATAAATAAAACTTCTGACACATCGACATAAATTTGCCCAAAGAACTTAAATGCCACCCCCGAGGATTAAGTACCATGCCGCTCCTTGTGGTCATTAGAAAAAGGTCCCGCACCCTTGCCCTGTGGACGAATTGACTCTTCTCGCTTAGACCAATCGCTACCGTTATAAAGTCACTTTCAAAGCCTCTGGAGGTGGTAAAGATGATTGATAAAGTTTACTGCGCAGACCTTCGGCCCGATATGGAGGGCAAGCGCGTCAAGCTCGCAGGCTGGGTTTACAGAAAGAGGGAAGTCGGAAAGAGGGTCTTCATAGTGCTGAGGGACTCGAGCGGAATCGTTCAGATCGTCTTCGCCAAGGATAGGAGTGAAGAAGCCTACAAGGCAGCCAAAAAGCTCGGCATTGAGTCGAGCGTCATCATCGAGGGAACCGTCAAGGCCGACCCCCGCGCGCCGACGGGAGTCGAGGTTCAGGCGGACGTGATAGAGATAATCCAGAACGTGGACTTCTTCCCGATAACGAAGGACGCGAGCGAGGAGTTCCTGCTCGACGTGAGGCACCTGCACCTCCACTCGCCCAAGGTCGCGAGCATAATGAAGGTTAAAGCCACGCTGATGCAGGCAGCTAGAGAGTGGCTCCTCCAGGACGGCTGGTACGAGGTTTTCCCGCCGATACTCGTCACAGGGGCAGTTGAGGGGGGAGCGACCCTCTTCAAGCTCAAGTACTTCGATAAGACCGCCTACCTCAGCCAGTCGGCCCAGCTCTACCTGGAGGCGGCAATCTTCGGCCTCGAAAAGGTCTGGTCGCTAACTCCGAGCTTTAGAGCGGAGAAGAGCAGGACGAGAAGGCACCTCACCGAGTTCTGGCACCTAGAGCTTGAGGCCGCGTGGATGGACCTCTGGGACATCATGAAGGTGGAGGAGGAGCTGGTCAGCTACATGGTTCAGAGAACGCTTGAGCTCAGGAGGAGCGACATCGAGACCTTCAGGAAGGACTTAACGACGCTCAAGAACGCGGTTCCGCCCTTCCCGAGGATAAGCTACGACGAGGCAATCGACATACTCCAGAGCAAAGGCGTGCAGATAGAATGGGGCGAGGACATGGGCGCCGACGAGGAGAGAATACTCACCCAGGAGTTCGAGGCACCGTTCTTCGTCTACGGCTATCCAAAGCACATCAAGGCATTCTACATGAAGGAAGATCCTGAAGACCCGAGAAAGGTTCTCGCCGCCGACATGCTCGCGCCGGAAGGCTATGGCGAGATAATCGGTGGCTCACAGCGTGAGGACGACTACGACAAGCTCGTGGAGCGCATAAGGGAGGAGGGCATGAAGCCGGAGGACTACGAGTGGTACCTCGACCTCAGGAAGTACGGCTCGGTTCCACACAGCGGCTTTGGACTGGGCCTTGAGAGGCTCGTCGCCTGGGTCCTCAAGCTCGACCACGTCCGCTGGGCCACGCTCTTCCCAAGGACGCCGAGCAGGCTCTACCCGTGAGCCTGCCCCACCACAACTTTTATAAAACTCCCCCAAGACCATTAGCCCGAGGGCCCGTAGCCTAGCAGGATAGGGCGCCGGCCTTCTAAGCCGGAGGTCGCGGGTTCGAATCCCGCCGGGCCCGCCATTTCCCAAAAATTCGATTCTAAAAGGTTCTGCTAAATGGCCATGAAACGTTAAAGAGGAAAAGAAAATCTCACTTCCTCCTGAGAAGGAGCGGAAGGACGGCAAGGCCAACTATGAGTGCCGGCCCACAGATACCGCCGTTCTCCCCTTCCGGCGAGGTTGAGGTCGTCCCGGTTATCTCCTCCGGGCTCTTGCCCTCGACCATCAGGGCCGTCCACTGCTTGAGCCAAGTCTCGTAGTTCTCCTCTATCTCCTTGGGGTCTATGGTGACGGGCTCCTCCACATTGACGGCATAGCTAAAGACCTCCGGGAGCTTGACGTTCCTGTTCACCGGGTACATCCACTGGTTGAGGGGAAGCTTCTCCTGGGCCTCCTCGCTGATGAGGAACTCGATGAACTTCTTCGCCAGCTCCTTGTTCTTGGCGCCCTTGACTATTCCGGCACCCTCTATCTGGAGGTAGTTGCCCTCCCTGAAGGCGACGGCTCCGACGTTGGTGTTGTTCTCGTAATAAACCGTTGCCGCCGGTGAGGTGGCGTAGCTGAGAACGAGGGGATACTCACCCTCGCTGAAGGCTCCCCATGCTTCGCTCCAGCCCTTGACTATCTGGACGTCGTTGGCCTTGAGCCTCTCCCAGTAGTTGAGCCAGTCGTCACCGTAGACCGCTATCGTCCAGAGGAGGAAGGCCATTCCCGGCGAGCTGGTGCGCGGGTCTTCGATGATGAGCTTGCCCTTCCACTCGGGCTTGGTGAGGTCTTCGAGACTTGCCGGTGGGTTCTGAACCATGTCCTTGCGGTAGTTGATGGCTATGTAGCCGTAGTCGTAGGGGGTGAGGTGAAACGTCGGGTCGAACTTCTCGATTATCCAGTCCGGAATAACGTCCGCGTTGGCCGGCCTGTAAGGCTCGAGTATTCCGGCATCGATGGCCTTGGCGAGGTAGCTGTTGTCTATGCCAACGACGACGTCGGCCTGAGGATTGTCCTTCTCCAGTATGAGCCTGTTGAGAACCTCACCGGCGTCGCCGATGAGGACGAGGTTCACCTTGACGCCGTACTTCTGCTCGAATATCGGCACTATCTCCTTCATCCACCACTCTATGCTGTCGTAGGAGTACACCGTCAGCGTCTCCTCGGCTTTAACGGGCCTGGGAGAGGCCAGAACGCCGAGGAGGAGGACAACAACCAGGAAAAGGCCCAGCCTTCTCATCTCACCACCTCCACTACCGGGTTTTGGTTTCCAATAATGGGGTAATAGCCGGGCTAATAAAGCTTTGCTTCCCAGAGTTGGGAAGTGCGGAAAAAGGGAAATCAGCCGGTGGAGTAAACGTAGAGGAAGTACCCGTAGATGGCCAGGAAGATTCCCGCGGTTACCCTGTCTATCCTCCCCGTGAGCCTCAGGACGGCCGTGAGAAGGCCCATGACGAGCAGTGTCAGCGGGAGAGTGAAGGTGAAGACCGTCGCATCAACGCGTATCGGGTTTATGAGCGAGGCTATGCCTATCACCATCAGCACGTCGAGTATGTTGGCCCCGATGATGTTGCCCACGCTTATGTTGGGGAGCCTCTTGATTGTGGCCATCAGGGAGTTGGTGAACTCCGGCAGGGAGGTCCCGATGGAGACCATGGTGAGGCCTATCACCACCTCGGGAACGCCGTAGGCCCTCGCTATCGTGACCGCGCTGTCCACCACCAGCTTGGCACCGGTGACGACAACCAGGCCGCTTGCGAGCATTATCAGCGCGTCCCTCCTCGGATTGCCCCTGCCGCCCTCCGGGAGCTCCTCGAGGGTCATGTGCTTCCGGTAGAGGTAGTAGAGGAAGCCGAAGTAGATGAGGATAAGGCTCAACCCGTCGAGCCTGCCGATGGTTCCGTCGTACATCAGCAGTCCCGCGTAGGCAGTAACTCCTACCATGAAGAGGGAGTTCTTCCAGGCGGTCTTCTCAACGCTGAGGGGCCGCAGAAGTGCGGAGACGCCGAGAATGAGGGCGATGTTGGCGAGAGCACTTCCAATCGCGTTGCCCAGCGCTATGTCAGGGTTCCCCTGGTAGGAGGAGATGGCCGAGACGGTCACCTCCGGCAGGGTGGTGGCTATGCTCGCCAGGACGAGCGCTATGATGAACTCGCTCACCCCGAAGCCCTTTGCAACCCGTGAAGCGGCTTCAACGAAGTAGTCGCTTCCCTTGATGAGCAGAACCAGTCCGACGGCAAAGAGGATTATTTCAACTATCACCTTCTCCCACCGGGATAAAATAGGGGGCGGCCTTAAAAGTCATTCCCCTTCTCCTTGCCCTCCATGCGTATGACGTAGTCGGCCGCGTTCTGAAGGGCAACTGAAAAGCCCGGCTCCACTCCTATGACGATTGTTTCCTTGCCCTTCCTCTTGGCCTCGTTTATTATGGGCAGGAAGTCGGCGTCGCGGGTCGCGAGGGCTATCACCTCAACGTCGGAGTTGTAAATCAGCTCCATCGCCTCTATCGCTATCCTAACGTCGGTGTCGCCGGCGACTATGATTGGCTCAAGCCCCTGGTTCACGACGGCCTCTATCAATCCCTGGGGGGCGTACTGGTTGAGAACAACCTTGGCGACCCGAATCTTTCCTATCCTCTCGAGGGCCTCAACGATGTCCTCGAGCTTTATCCCAAACTCCTTGCGCAGAATGTTCGGACCGTCAATTATCAGCCCTATACTCTTGCCTTTAACGGGCTTGGCAGGTTCCTCCCCTACCTCCTTCTCACCCCTGCGGAGGACCTTGAAGATGCTCTCCTTCATCGCTCACCACCCTTGGGAGTCAGGATTATGGTGTAGTCGGCGGCGTGCTTCAGTGCCGCGGAAAAGCCTGGTTCAATTCCGAGGACTATCGTTTCCTTCCCCTTCTCCTTGGCTTTCAGTATGACCGGTAGAAACTCGGCGTTTCTAGTGGCGAGGGCTATGGCGTCGATGTTGGGGTTGTAAATCTCGCGCATCGCCTCGACGGCCAGCTTGACCCCGGTCTCGCCGGAGACAACTATAGTGTCGAAGCCCTGGTTGGAGATCGCCTCTATCAATCCCTGGGGGGCGTACTGGTTGAGAACAACCTTGGCGACGCGCAGGTCGCCGAGACCCTCGAGGGCCTCAACGATGTCCTCGAGCTTTATCCCAAACTCCTTGCGCAGAATGTTCGGACCATCGATGAGGAGGGCTATCTTCCTACCCCTGCTTATCTTCCTGCGCATCATTCCGATGCTTCTCATTCCGTCCTTCGTCATCGATATTATGCGCTCCCAGTTGCTGCCTGCCATGGGAGGTCACCGTTGGGATTGTGGGAATGAATCAATGGGATACCACACTACCTACGGGACAATCCTATAAAAAGGTTGATTCCCAGCCCGGGAAGACTTTAAAACGATGAGTTATAAAATCCGCACAGAGTGAAAAAGTACGCCGGTGGGAGCATGGCGGTGAAGTCCAAGTCCGGAAAAGCTCCACTCAGGGGAAAGCTCACAGCTATGGCGCTCGGGATAGCCACCGCCCTCGTGGCCATAGTCATCGTCGCCGCGCTCTTCGGAGAGAACTTCGACGACAACGGTATTACGGGGGCGGTTGCCGGAACCAGCGCGGCCGTTCTCATGGGGCACGCGCTCGGAAAGCTCAGGAGGCACGCCCTCAAGGCTTACTTTGGGCTGGTGTTCCTCAACACCATCACCGCGGCGCTCGTCGTCAAGTGGCTTTCCCTTAGCCCCGAAGGTGCCTTTCAGTTCCTCCTGTACCTGCTCCCCCTGTACCTCATCGTCGGCATCGTGGATCATGTTATCCTGAAAACACTGGAGAAAAGGGAAGCTCAGAGGAGCCTCTTGTAGTAGTACCAGAGGCCCCTTATTATATCCCTGACTTCAATCATTGTGAACATTTCCGTCCTGTCTATGAGCTTCGCCGTTTCCTCCCAGCTGTGGGCCTGAAGGACGCGGTAGATGAGAAGCTTTATCTGTCTCTCATCTAGGTAGGGCTTCATCCAGCCGTCGAGGAAGTAGAGCTTGACGATTGGCTTCACCGCATCAACCACCGTGTCGTAGGTCAGAACCTTGCCCGTGAAGGCGTCGAGCCTCTTCTTCTGAATCTCCGTGAGGTGGACGGGGTAATCGACTGCCTCGCCGAAGGGCGTCTCGAAGAGCCAGCGAACTATTTCAGGCTCAAGCTCCCTGTGGGTGTCACCGAGCCACTCGGTCAGCCTGATCCTGAACTCGTCGCTGGCCTGGCGAATGAGCTTCTTCGCCCTCTCGCTTATCGGTTTAAGGACTATCGCCGTGAATTCGCCACTCACCGGGTTCCTGGCGGGGCTGAGGTGCACCACCGCGAAGCCGTTCCTGACCCAGAACCTGGCGAGCTCTTCGCTCGCTCCGAAGCCCGAGCCTATCCAGTCGAGGCCCTTCTCCCTGGCTTCCTTCTCTAGCAGTTCTAAAGCTTTGCTTCCGAGGCCCAGATCCATCGCATCTGGGTGGGTGGCGATCCTGACTATTCTATACCCCTTCAGCTTGGCGAACTCCTTCGCCAGGTGGTGCTTGACCATCATGTCGGGGATTATGTTGCCCCTCGGCTTGTAGCCCTTGGCCATCTTGTCTATAACTTTCTTCGGAATCCCGCCCTCCTTGGCTATCTGTATCGCCGTGACTATCTTTCCGTTCTTAAGCCTCAGAACCCTCGCCTCGTGGTGGGGCGCATCGGCGAGCAAAGCCACGTCGCTCGGCCTGTTGCGGTAGTGTGCTAAAACGTAGATGCCCACGAAGTGCCTCAGATCGGGCCTGTCGTTCTCGAACCAGTCGTCCAAATCAGGCTCTTCGAGGTAAACCTCCTTCCTCTTAATCAGCTCGAAGTCCTCCTCTGTCAGCTCGACCGGTTCAGCATCGAGCAGGAGGACGTCGAAGAGCCACCCCTCTATGGGATCGTTCTCGGCGTAGCGAATGGGCTCGTCCATGTGGAGCTCCTTAAAGGAGCGCTTCTCCCTGGCTTTCTTCAGGAACTTGACTGAAAAGCCCCTTCCTGCTCCCTCGTAGCCGTGAATCGTGGAGGAGTAAACAACCCTCTCCTTGTTGAGGTACTTGTGGAGTATCGGCACGTGGATTCCAGCGGCCTCGTCGAGTATGTACAGGTCGGCGCTCTTGCGGTAGCCCTCGGTGGGCGGGTAATACCTAAGCCCGATCTTCCTGGCGTAGAGCTCCTTTATCAGGCCCCTCTCCTCGACGACGTGGGGCTTGAAGCCGAGCTTCTCCAAAGCCCTCTTGGCAAAGCGGAAGAGGGCCTGAACGTTCTCAAGCTCTGGGGCGGTGACGACTATCCTCGTCCTCTTCTTGAGCGCAAGGGCAAAGCCTATGGCCGCGATCCCAACCGAGACGCTCTTGCCCCTCCCCCTATCGGCTGTAAGGACGAGCATTCCCTCCTCCTCGACCAGCCCCTCAAAGGCCCTGAGAACTTCCACCTGCCCCTCCGTGAGGGCCATCTCGTAGAGCTCGCGCGGGAAGAGGGTCTCCTCGGGAATTGGAACTCCCTTCCTCGTTTTAATCCTCGCCTGGGTCTTGCTCCTCTTCGGCTTCTTCTTCGCTTTCCCGTTTTCGGTGATGATGTAGATGCCATCGTGCTCCGTGAACTTCCTGATAAGCCTCCTGTTGAAGCGCTTCTTGACGTCGTCTATCGTGTAGGGTGGCGTTACGAGGCTCTTGTGGAAGCCCGTCCACATGTTCTTCCACTTCTCGAAGGGGTGGGCCAGGATAAATATCAGTCCGCCTCCCCTGACAGTCTCGATTATCCTTCCGAGGTCGTTCGGGGAGTAGTCGTAACTCATGTCAAGGATAAGGAGGTCGTAGGTTCTTCCGAGGATATCGCGGGTGTGTTTGAACGTGACGGCCTTGACTTCCGCGTTCGAGCCGGCCAGAACGTCGAAGTGCTTCCTGAAGGCCTCGTAGCGCTTCCTGCCGAAGGTCTCCTCGCCGAGGGCATCGGTGGCGTAGAGAACCTCTATTTTGCCCTCGCTCTCGTCGCGGAGGCGCTTCTTCTTCAGCTCCTCCAGGATCCCGTCCAGAACCCTCGCGGAGGCGCCAGCAAGGATTCCAGCCAGTTCGGCCTTTTTCAGGGTGTCCCCCTCTATGATTATCATTCTCCTGTGGAACTTCTCAAGCGCTTGAGCAAGGGCAGTCTCGGTGAGCTTGAGAACGGAGTCCTTAACCTTCTCGCCCTTGGCGTAATCCCTAACCTCTTTATCAAAGCGGACCTTGACGGTCACGGCCGCCACCTCCCGGATAAAGGGGAGAAGGGGGATTTAAAAAGGTAGCTCAGGATCGTGGTCAGCCCGCCACGAAGCTCACCATCACGCGGTATCTGGCCGGAAACTTCATTTCCATTATCCTTTTCCTCTCGGCGTCTATCAAAGCCTCCAGCCCGCGAAAGTCCCTCTCGTCTATGTAGCCCCTATCGAGGAGTTCCCTCCCAAGGGCCTCAGTTTCGTTGAGTGTGGCCAGGCGCTCCCGGTCCCAGCATTCCCTGTCCCAGACCCACACCGCGCCGAGGCTCTCAAGCTCTGAGAAAAGCGCGTCCCTCTCGCTCTCGTTGAGCCACAGCTCGAGGTAGTGAACGGAGTAATCGGGGTCGTCTGCATAGACCGGCGGGTTGTCCAGGAGGTGCTCCCGGAAGATCCTCTCCACCTCCGGCGTCGCCCTGACGTACCAGCTCTCAAGGCAGGGAGGACTGACCGAGGAGTTCCGCTCCACCGGCTGTATTCCCGCCAGGAACCCCTCGGGAATTGAGTGGTGCACCGTGTTGAAGGGATATCCTGCGAAGACGAAGGCGTAGCCAACCAGTAGCAGGGCGGAGAAGAGCACCGCCACCGCCAGGGCCTTTGCAGGCTCCCTGTCGGCGAAGTCCCTTATCTCGAAGGCGAAGGCTACGCCCGCGAGGGTTATCACCAGGCCCTGCAGGAGCGCCAGGGTTCCGACCACCGGGAACAGCTCGACGCTCGCCTCGCCCAAGCGGTCCCCGTATTCGGAGATGCTCTCGTTGAGCCAGACCACGTGTGAAAGCCGGAGGTACAGCTCGCTCGCGTTCCAGTTTCCCTTTCCGTCCTTCACTTCCTCAAGGATCCGCTGAATCTCTGCAGAGCGGTTCTCAATCAGCTCCTGAATTTGGGGTCGGTAATCGTACTCGGTTGGGAGGTTCAGGTCCCCCGAAGTCCTAACGTAGAGCGTATCCCCAGCCCTCCACACTATCTCCCCGTTCCTCCCGGCCTCCAGGACGGCATAGGTCTTGGGGAAGTAGATGCCGTACGTCACGGGCGTACCCACAACCACCGGCACCTCCGGCACGTCCCGGAGGAGGAACTCCGCTATGCCGCAGTCCACGAATGGGACGGCCACCAGGAGAAAGGCCAGGGCAAATATCACCTTCGACGACTTCCTCATCACCCGATCCCTCCGAAGTCGAACTCCAATATGGTAACGTTCGCACAGAAACCGAACTCCCTTCCCGACCTCTCCAGCCCCTCGAGGGAAGCGGACATCACGGCATCAACGGCACCCTCGTCCAGTCTCCCTGTCTCGAGCAGGTCCTCCCGGACCAGCGATACCAAGGCGTCATCGATTTCCAGCCTTTCGGGCCACGAAGGAAGGGAATAGACGTAGAGCACAGTGGTTTCTTCCGACAGGTTGCCGAGTAGTCCTTCCGCCCTCTCCGGGAGAAGTGCCAGCGTTATTGAGAGGACCCTCCCGTTCCACCTCTCGACACGGACGTACTCCGCCGAACCCACGGCGTCGAGCAGGAGGGAGTCCACCCGGGCGTTGCGATGGACGTAGTAGGCCCTCTCGCCGCAGAAGTTGAGCTTATCCTCCCATTTTGACTCGACACCGAGGAGCGGGTCGTGTCCCTGAAGGAGGCCGTAGGAGATGAAGGAGACCCCGATGATAAGGGCAAGAAGGAGTGCCAGGTTCCTGAAATCCGAGAGCATCTCAATGAGGACGTCGATCCTGGAAAGCAGGAGAATCGCGCCCGCCAGCAGGAGAAGCGAAACCACGATCTCACCCGGAACCGGGTTCCCGCCGTGGAAAAGCCTGTAGGGATAGGGTGGCTTCATCAGGATCTCCGTCACGTTTTCACCGCGTTTGAGTTTCTCAAGTTCACTCCTGACCTCGAGGGTTATCCTGAACAGGCTCATAGCGTGGATAAAGGTCGATTCGTTTCCGGTTTCAGACCAGAGTGCGATGTATTCGGAGGTGAGGTTGAGGAAGTTGCTGTAGGACCTCTCCAGCCCCATTAGTTCCAGCCGGTAGTGCTCGTCCGGTTTGCCCTCACGCCCCCTGACCAGGAGGTAGTACTCGCCGGTAGACGGCAGGTAAGAATAGCCAAGCAGGGAATCCCCAAGGGAGCGGACGTAGAGAGCCGGCAAAATCGGGCTGACGTTTTCATGGTAGTGGGCAACGACCTGGCTACCGGGGTAGCCCTCCAGCATCTCGCCGACCTGGCGATAGCTCCACCACTGGACGACGGTTAGGAGGACCATGCCCGCTATTGCGAGCGCCGCGAGATGTTTTCTCCTGGAGAGTTTCATCACCACAACCATGGTTGATGTCCTTAAATACCTTTCGGGGTTGCAAACACGTCGCGGAGACGACTATCGAAACGCTAAGCTTTTATACGAAAAAGGCCGAGTTAGTTCGGTGGTTTCTATGGTGAAAGGTCTGGGTGAGAAAGACTTAGGAAAGTTCAAGCTCGTGGGAAACATAGACGTCTTCAGAAGGAAGGTGGTCTTCCAGGTCACCGAAATAAGCGTGGAGAAGGACGACTACTTCTCAAAGCTCTACCTCTACGACGGGAGGAAGGTCAGACCCTTCACCTCCGGCAACAAGGACTCGAACCCGCGCTTTTCTCCCGATGGTAAGCTGATAGCCTTCACCTCGAAGCGTGACAAGGAGAGCAAGGAAGCCGAGCTCTACGTCATTCCGACGGACGGCGGAGAGGCGAGGCTTTTAGCGAAGTTCAAGTACGGAATCAAAAACCTCCGCTTCACCGAGGACGGGAAGGGAATAGCGGTCGTCACGCCGATAGACGTCGAAAAGAAGCCGAAAGATGATGTTCACCTAATTAAGGAGCTTCCCTTCTGGTTCAACGGCGTTGGCTGGGTTTACGGGAAGAGGAGCGTTGTTTACCTGGTGGATATTGAAAGCGGGAAGAAGAGACGGCTGACGCCGAAAAACCTTGACGTCTCGCAGATTAGGTTCTATGAAGGAAAGCTCTACTTCATAGCCCAGGAGGACCGCGAGAGGAAGCCGATGGCGAGCGACCTCTACGTCCTCGAGGGCAGGAAGGCAAGGAGACTAACCCCCGGGGAGTGGAGCGTAAGTGACTTCATTCCCCTCGACGATGGAACGTTCATTTTGAAGGCCAACACGAGGGAGAGGGGCATTCCTACGAACACCCACATCTACCACTACAACCCTGAGACGGGAGAGCTAAGGAAGCTCACTGCTGAACTCGACCGCTCCGCCTACAACTCCCTCAACAGCGATGTTAGGGGGAGTCAGAGGGAAGAGCTGGCTTTTAAAGACGGCTGGGTTTATTACGTCGCTACCGACGGGCCGAGGGCGAACCTCTTCAGGGTTAACCTCGAGGGGAAGATAGAGCGCGTCATCGATGGTGACAGGAGCGTCGAGAGCTTCGCCATCGGTGACTACATAGCCTTCACCGCCCAGGACGCTATTACACCTTTGGAACTTTACATTCTCCGCAATGGGAAGGAGAAAAAGCTCACGGACTTCAACGGCTGGATAAAGGAGTACGAGCTCTCCAAACCGGAGCACTTCAAGGTTAAAGCCAGCGATGGCGTTGAGATAGACGCATGGATAATGAGACCCGTTGATTTTGAGCCCGGAAAGAAATATCCCGCCGTTCTGGAGATTCACGGAGGGCCGAAGACGGCCTACGGCCACTCCTTCATGCACGAGTTTCACGTTTTGACCGCCAAAGGCTTCGTGGTAATCTTCTCCAACCCGCGCGGGAGCGACGGCTACGGTGAGGACTTTGCCGACATCAGGGGGCACTACGGCGAGCGGGACTATCAAGACCTGATGGAGGTTGTTGACGAGGCCTTAAAGCGCTTCGACTTCATCGACCCGGAGAGAATCGGCGTCACCGGCGGTTCCTACGGGGGCTTCATGACCAACTGGATAGTAGGCCACACGAAGCGCTTCAAGGCCGCTGTAACCCAGCGCTCCATCTCGAACTGGGTGAGCTTCTTCGGCACGACTGACATCGGCTACTTCTTTGCACCTGACCAGATAGGAGGCGACCCCTGGAGCAACCTCGATGGTTACTGGGGGAAGAGCCCGCTGAAGTACGCGCCGAACGTTGAAACGCCCCTGCTCATAATCCACAGCACTGAAGACTACCGCTGCTGGCTCCCGGAGGCTCTGCAGTTCTACACCGCCCTGAAGTACCTCGGCAAAACGGTCGAGCTTGCCCTCTTCCCCGGCGAAAACCACGATCTCAGCAGGGGCGGAAAGCCGAAGCACCGCGTTAGGCGCCTGGAGCTGATTGCCGGGTGGATGGAGAGGTGGCTCAAGGAGTGAGCCTTTCCATTTTTCACAACACTTAAATACGTGAACTCACATATTCCAGTGCGGTGATGCTATGCCGAACATAACCCTCTCTATCCCCCCCGACCTCTACAGGCGAATGAAGAGGCACCCCGAAATAAAGTGGAGTGAGGTAGCGAGAAAGGCCATAGCAGAGTATTTGGCCAAAATCGAGGCCGAGGAGCTGGGTTCTGAGGAGATACTGTCCCTTCTCGGCGAGGACTTCAGGAGGGAGCTTGAGAGCACCCCCCTTGAGAAATACGAGGAGGCACTTGAGAAAACGAGGGATGCGGAATGGAGGAGGCTCTCTACGACACCAACGTCCTGATTGAAGCGGCAAAATCCGGAAAAAAGCTGAACGAATACACCACCGTTCTAAACGTCGTGGAGTTCCCGAGGGCGCTTGAGCTCGGACTGACGGTGATAACGCCGAGCCTCGAAGACTACCTGCTGGCGATTAAAATATCGCAGGCGATGGTGAAGAGGGGGACGCCGGTCCCGGCGGTTGATGCGATAGTTGCCGCCGTTGCGATTAACAGGGGGCTGAGGCTCGTCACGGAGGATAAGCACTTCGAGTGGATAAGGAAGGAGTTCGAGGGGCTAAGGCTCAGCTCGGAGAAAAAAGAAAGGGCTCAGAGAGTGTAGTCCAGAACCCTCTTGGCCTCCTCGATGTGCTCGGGGTAGACGTTCTTTATCTCCGGGTGCAGGGCCTTGATGACCCTCCCGACGAGCACGAAGAGGGTTCCCGCTATTATGGGAAGCTCGTTCACAACTTCCTCCTCGAGCGGAATGTCGCCGGGTATCTTCCTGAGGACGTACTTCCTGATGGGCTCGATCTGAACCTTCTCGTCCTCGATGACCGCTCTAAAGAGGTTGAGGCTGTTCCTGAAGCCCTTTGTGATGGGTATGTGCCTGAGCTTTATCGTGCCTGAGCGCTCGGCTTTAGCATTTTCGTAGGCCACCTCGAAGAGGTCAGCGAGCTTTTTCTCGACTATCTCCATCATCTCCTCGGCGCGGGGCTTAATGACCGCCAGCTCACAGGTTCTTTCGAGTATCTTCTGGAGCTGGGGGTATGGAATCACCATCTCCGCCACTGCCATCACCTCCGTTTTCTTCGCGAGAATTTTAGTAACTCAAAGTATATAAAACTTTCCCCGAGGTTTTTAAACCCAGCCGCAGACTCGAGACCATGAGGGCCTACGTGATAGCGTTCCCTGAAAAGAAGTGGGAGAACTACACGGTTCCAGTGGCTGATGAACCTGTGATTAAGCTCACCGAGAGGAGGCTTTTGATGAGCAAGAAGATAGACGAGGTCATCACTGTGGTCAGGAGGGACAGACTCAGGGTTTATTCACTCCACGTCTCGAATCCCCTTCCTGTTTCCGCGAGGGGCAAGATGGAGGCTCTCATGAAGGCCCTCCCGGAAGCGCCGTTTTTCCTGGCCGAGGGCAACATGCCGCTGATAATGCCCTTCCTCGTGAACTACATGACGGGCCTCTTCTACGAGAACGAGCCGGAGGCCCTGATACCCGTCTGGAGGGACGGGACGGCAGAGGTTACGCATGCGGTTTACGAGCCTGACGCCCTTGCCGATGCCATTGAGGCGGCACTGGCCGAGGGATACCGGAGCCTGGGCAGGGTAGTGGAGTTCCTCGACTACGAACCGCTGCCAATTGAGGAACTGGCGAAGAGGAACCCGAAGGTCACGCTGAGCTTCTTCAGGGTGCGGAACTCCTTCGACGTCAGATTCGCTGAGGAGACGCTGGAAAAGATGAGAAGCCAAATTTGATTGGAAACACTTCAAAATTATGTAAGAAGGCTTAAATAGTTCAAAGCCTACAATAAACTAAGGGTAGGAGTCCCGAAAAGTTCTTCTGCTCGGTTCGGATCAAAAAGGAGAGAGTATTATGAAAAAAATTTTGAGCGCAGCGGTATCGCTGCTCATGATTTTCAGTCTGGTGGCAGTGCTGGGGCCCCCGTCGGCTTCCGCAAAGCCCCTGACGGATTACAACGTGCTGGTTTTAAAGAACTCTGACGCCTGGGGTTCTCCCAGCGTTGAAAACACGCTCACGAACATGGGCGTCCCCTACGACGTTATGACAAGCGCTGAACTTCAGAACAGAACAACTCAGGGCCTAATAGATACGTACGATATGATTATCATTGTAAGCGACCAGTCCCAGGACTTTTACGACGAAATAGGGCCACAGATGGGCAAGCTGGAGGATTACGTAAGGGCAGGAAGGGTCCTCGAAATCCACGCCGCCAACTGGGGCTGGGGCGGTGGAGTGTGGACGACACCCCTGCCCAGGGACGTGACGCTGACCAAGAGCTACTCGCGCAGGGATTACGTTATCGCCAACAACACGACCCTCGCCAGCAGTTACGCAAGCCACGCCTACCTCAACAACCTTCCCGCCGACGCGGAGATAATCACAGTTCAGGCACCATCGGGAACTCCCGAATACGGCAGGCCGAGCACTGCAGTCTACACCCTTGGAAACGGCAGGGTGTTTGTAACGGGCCTTACCATCGAATACAGCGTCGCAAGAAAGGGGCCCGAATGGGAGGCGTTCTACAGGGAGATAATACTGAACAACCTGGGTTACTCCCAAGTGGTTCCCACACCTGAGACACCGGCTCAAAAGGGAATAAACGTGATGTTATTCAACTTCTACTACTACATTCAGTACCACAGGAACCTCGACAGGTACAACACCCTCTACGGGGAGGCCCTCGATGGGGGACTGGACAACGAAACCCTCGGTCTGGCGGCGATACAGAACGATACCGCCGCTGACTACTACGCCAACGCGAGCCAGTACGGGCCGGTTGTTGCGAACTTCCCGAGGATCTACATCTTCATAGACCTGAGAAAGGCGGCGCTTCACCAGAAGCAGGCAGTAGGAATACTTGAAGAGGGAATGGCCGACTGGTGATTTGCCATTCACCCTATTTCTATTGCTTTTCTGACCCTGTCTGCTATCAAAACCGCCACTCCAGCTTTTATTGCATCAACGGGCAGGAACGGCATCACCCCAAGGAGGAAGGCCTTCTGAAAGTCCCCTCCCAGGAAAAGGCCGAGCCTCAGCCAGCCGAGGAGGTATATTACCCCGACCCCGACCAGGGAACCTCCGAGCATGCCGCTTTTCTTTCCAGTTTTTTTGGGCACATACCCCGCTATGAACGCCGCTATTGGAAACGCGACTATGTAACCCCCAGTCGGCCCGTAGAATACCGCAAACCCGCCCTGAAAACCGGCGAACACCGGGAGCCCCACGGCACCCATGATCACGTAAACGAGCTGGCTCAGAAAGCCGAGCCTCGCCCCGAGGACGAGCCCGCTCAGGAGAACGACCAGAACCTGAAGCGTTATCGGAACCGGGCCTATGGGTATGCTTATCTGGGCACCGACCGCGGTTAGGGCCGCGAAGAGGGCGGCAAAGGAAGTCTCCCTGGCGTTCATGTAACCACCGAGAGATGCTGGAGGGGAGCCTTAAAACCTTTTGCCGTCGCCGTTGGGAACGTTTTTAAATCCAGCCGAAGAGTGTGAAGCGATGCTGAAGGCCGAAAACGTCTGGCACGTCTACGAGAACGGCAGGGAGGCCCTTCGCGGTGTCAGCTTCGAGATGGGTCAGGAAATAGTCGCCCTAGTCGGTCCCAACGGGAGCGGAAAGACAACGCTGGCCAAGCACCTGAACGGCCTTCTGAAGCCGACTAGGGGGAGGGTTCTCGTGGACGGAATGGACACTCGCGAGCACACGGTGGCGGAGCTCTCGCGCACGGTCGGCTACGTCTTCCAGAACCCCGAGCACATGTTCTTCGAGGAGAACGTTTTTCGCGAGGTGGCATTTGGACCCAGAAACCTCGGACTGAGTGAGGAAGAGATCGAGGAGCGCGTCAGGTGGGCACTGAAGGCCGTGGGCATGGAGGGCTTTGAGGAGAGAACACCGTACTCCCTGAG
The DNA here is from genome assembly GCF_012027285.1 of Thermococcus sp. MV11. Classification (NCBI taxonomy): domain Archaea; kingdom Methanobacteriati; phylum Methanobacteriota; class Thermococci; order Thermococcales; family Thermococcaceae; genus Thermococcus; species Thermococcus sp. MV11. Next base: position 144,799 of record NZ_SNUD01000001.1, on the reverse strand, counting down.
CGGCGGTGAGAAGCAGAGGCTGGCCATAGCGTGCGTCCTCGCGATGAAGCCCAAATATCTGATACTCGATGAACCCACGACGGGACTCGACGGAAGGTCCGAAGAGGGCGTCGTGGAGGCGATAAGAAGGCTCCACTCGGAGGGGCACGGGATTTTCCTAATAACCCACGACATGGAGCTGGTGGCGAGGCTGGCCGAGAGGGTGGTTCTGCTCCACGAGGGCAGGAAAGTCTTCGACGGTCCGGTGGAGGAGTTCTTCTCCCTGGAACTGCACGACTACGGCCTTGAAAAGCCCGAGCTCCTGAGGATAAGCGAGAGGGCTGGAGTGGGTTTCGTGAGGAGCGTGGACGAGCTGGTGGAGGCTCTGGCGGGTGGTGCGAGATGATCTACCCCTTCTACACTGAGAATGATTCCCTCCTGCACTCCCTCGACCCGCGGGTGAAAATAATCGGAACGGCCGCGGGAATAGCCGCGCTCATGCTCTATAACGATCCAGCCGTTCTGATACCGATGTTCTTCCTCTTCCTGCTCGTCGGGCGGCTGCTTGGTGGGGTTGGGTTGGGGGAGCAACTGAGGCTCCTGAAGCCCCTCCTGCCGATAGTCGTCATAACCCTGGTGGTGTGGCCCCTGATATACGAGCCGAGGCTCAAGGGACTTCTCTTCGGGGTTTCCTTCGCGATGAGGCTCCTCACCTTTGCCCTCCTGACCTTTCTCCTCCTGATGACGACCAGCCAGCGCGACCTTATCCTCGGCTTCGTGAGACTGGGAATGCCCTACGAGTTCGGACTGACGATATCGATAGCCCTCCGTTACATTCCAACCCTCTACCTGCTCTCCAGGAACATAATGGACGCCCAGAGGAGCAGGGGCTGGGAGGTGGACAGGGGGAACTTCATAGTCAGGGCAAAGAAGATGACGGCGGTTCTCATTCCCCTCCTCGTCGCATCGCTCAAAACGGCCCACGAGCTCAGCATAGCCCTCGAAAGTCGGGCCCTTGGGGCTTCTAAGAAGAGAACCTTTCTCTATGACATAGAGATGAGCGCGAGGGACTACGCGGCGGTCGTCCTCGTGCTTGTCCTCTTCGGACTGGCGGTGTACCTCCGCTACGCCCTTGGAATAGGCCACGTGAGCATCTACAACTGAATAATTGCCTTGACGAGGGAGTCAATCGGCAGGGAGTGGTCGCCGAGGCTTGAAACGTAGTCGGGAGGCGCGCGGAGAACGGTGATGCTGAGCCGGTAGTGGCCGCGGTAGGAGCTGGTTCTCAGAACTGCCAGGGCATCGAAGAGTTCCGGAAGGGTATAGAACCGTCTGAACTCGGAAGGAAGGTCGAGCTCGTTCAGCTCGATGGTAGAATGCCCCAGGACGAGAACGAGGCCCTTCCGGTCCACCGCCTTCCGGACCTCCAACAGACCTTCCCTGGACACGCCCGCGAGGGCGGGAAAGCGGGAGGCGAGGACGAGCGAGCCGTCATCAACCGCTTCGAGGGCTTTTAGAAGGTCGTCGAGGGAGTAAACGTTGCCGGCGTAGAGGTTTGAGACGTCCTCGGCGAGGCGCTTCAGCAGGCGCACGGAGAGAACGCCGCCGGGCCCCAGATGGTAAACCGAACCGCTTTTCAGGGCAGACGAGGCCAGGTGGTGGAGGAAAACCGTCTCGGAAAGCTCGTCCGCGAACACGAAGCCGGCCAGGGTTCCCTCACCTAAGCCAAAGGGAAAACCGTCAAAGGGCTTGACCTCCTTGGCCTGAAGTTCGGCCGGCTTGAAGAACATGGCCATCACCTTCGATAACGCGCTCCTGGTATTTATAACTTCCGCAAAAGACAAAGATGGCCTCAGAGGGAAGCGAGGGCGCCTATGGTGAAGAGGCCCAGCAGCGCCAGCACGCCGAACACGAGGCCTGCTATTATGAAGGACAGGAGCCACGCCAGGAAGGCTTTAAGCCAACCTGTGTCGAAGACGGTTTTTATGACCCACATATTGGCCAGGAAGGCCAGCAACGGCGCCAGTGGAGGGAAGATTGCCGCGGTCACAACGGCCACTATTCCGCCAACGATTCCTCCGCCAAGAATGGCTATCATTGCCCTCCCTATTGAGGCCTTCTCTATGCCTATCAGCTTGCCCGCCAGCGACAGGAAGATGGCCGCGATGAACAGACTGAACAGGAACGCGAAGATGCCTGCAGTGCCTATTGCAACGAGGTGGCCCGGGCCGTACATGGTATCACCCAAAGGCCATTGAAAGGAACGTTAATAAACCTTCCCCAAAAGAAATTTAAATTGCCCTCTCGATTTCCGATTGGGGGGATAAGATGCTTGAATCACTCCAACACGAGATATGGAACTTCCTCTACAAGTACTTCTGGGAACCCATGTTCACAAGGAGCGGTTACAACCCTGTGAACACCCTCGTCTACGCCCTCCTGCTCGGGTTCGGTGCAATATATACCTATAGGTATATACTGAAACCCCTCAACATAAAGGTCGATGAGAAGCTCTTCCTGGCCGTTACCCCAATGGTAATCTTCGGTGCCACCGTCCGCGCTCTAGTGGACGGGGGAATCCTCCCCAAACACCCCCTGCTCCTCACCCCAGGAATATTCTTCACGGCCTTTCTGGCCACGCTACCGGCGATACTGGCAGATGTCAAGTTCAAAACCTACCCCAAGGCCACCATAGCCTGGGGAACCGTTCTCTCCATCTGGGCCAATTACCTTCTGGTTACCAACGCCAAGAGCTGGGAGCCCTACGAGCTGACGCTGATCCACACCTTCGTCTCCTGGATCCCGGCCCTGCTGGTATACAGGTACCGGCCCTTCGATAGGCTCTACCTCTATGCCGTCTTAGCTCACCTCTACGACATGGGGTCAACGGTGGTGGCGATTCATTTCTACGGCTACCGCGAGGTTCACTGGCTGGAGAACATCCTGGTTCAGCACTTCGGGGCGTACTTCTACTACCCGTGGATAACCTTCATTCTTGTTGTAGTCTACTACGGCCTCCAGAAGCTGGTTCCGGACGAGGAGGAAAGACGCCTCTGGTACCTCATGGTTTACGTCCTGGGCCTGGGGCCGGCGATAAGGGACCCCGCCCAGCTGGTGCTGCAGATAGGAGGCTGATCCTTCAGCCGTTCCTCCTTCCATTCCTGTGCCTTTCCTGGGGTTGGTCACTCCTTCCCCGATCTTTTCCGCCTCCCCGGCCCCTCCAATCTAAGGGCCCTTGGTGTCCCCTTCCGCCCCTATGATCCCCGCGTATTGTCCTGCCCTCCTCGATCTCCCTCCTGAGAAGCTTCGCCTCATTCTCGGCAGCCCTTACCCCGAAAACCCTCGCTATCCTCTCGATGGCCTCGAGCTTCCTCACCATCCCGTCGAGCCACGTGAAGACGTCGCCCGGGTAAACGATGAGGCCGTAGACCTTCCTGAAGTGCTCCGCTATCTGGGTCGGGTGCCTGCCGTTCCTCCTCAGCTCGATTATCAGGTTTCCAACCCTTTCCATCGCGTAGTCGGTGCAGTCTTCCTCGCCGCACATGAAGAACTCTTGGTAGATTGTGAACAGCCTCTCCGCCGCGTTGGGGCTGAGCTCCGGAATGACCTTGTCCAGCTCCTCAAGGATCGAGGCAAAGCTCGGGGAAAAGACGTTCGCGCTTATTCTTCCCCTAACCGCGCCTTCAAGCTCCCTCTGGAGCGTCCCGCTCAGGTATAGGTTCTCAAAGGGATGAAGTTTCAGCGCAATCCAGCGGGCGGGCTTTTCCCTCAGGTTCTTCCTTATGAACTCGGCCTCCTTCGGCAGGAGGAAGCTCATGCTCACGGCCCTTCCGTAGGGCGTGACCTCCACCAGGGAGCCCTTGAGGCGGACGAAGTCCCACTCCTCCAGCTTCTCCAGAACCTTCCCGGCGCTCTGGTTCGCTCCGAGACAGCGCTCTTGAACCTCCTCGATGACGTCAAGCCTGTTAAAAACGCAGGAGTGAGCCAAAACGTTGTCCTGCTCAAGCTCGTCGCTCCATTCCACCATCACGGGCTCGATTGGAGCTGTTAAAAGCTTGAACGCCACTTCCTCTTCCGTCCCCTCCATCTGGGCGGAATATTTTCTCCCGGGCTCAATGATGAGGTAAACCCTGCCCTTCTCGTGGTAGAGCGGCCTTCCAGCTCGACCAAGCATCTGGTGGAACTCCCGAACGGTGAGCCACTTGTTGCCCATGGCGAGGCTCTCGAAGATGACCTGCGATGCCGGAAAATCAACGCCCGCCCCCAGAGCCGCTGTTGTAACAACCACGTCGAGCCTTTGCGCCAAAAACTCCATCTCGGTGAGTTTCCTCTGTTTGTAGGGCAAACCGGAGTGGTAGGGCTTGGCTTTGAGGCCTTTGCTCGTGAGGTAGGCGGCAAGCTCGTGCGTCCTCTTGCGCGAGAAGGTGAAGACTATGCTCTGACCCCTGTAGCCCTGCCTTGACTTCCTGCTCGCCTCTGCACGGCAGAGGCTCGCTATATGGCGCCACTTCTCCGATTCATTGCGGGCGATGATTATGTGCCTCTCCAAATCGACGGGCCTCTCGTCGTAGAGGACGAGCTTCAAGCCAAGCTCTCTGGCAAGCTCCTCGGGGTTTCCGACGGTGGCGCTCAGCCCTATGAACTGGGCCTTCGGGTAAAGCTCCCTCAAGCGGGCTATCAGGCCATCAAGCCTCGGTCCGCGCTCCTCGTCGTCGAGGGTGTGAATCTCGTCTATGATGATCGTCCCCACGTTTCCTATCTTCCTCCCAGCTCTGAGGAGGTAGTCAATGCCCTCGTAGGTTCCCACTATAATGTCGGCGTCTATTCCAGTATCGACCACCACCAGCTCGTCCCTCGTCTTAATCCTGCTCATACCGACGCGAATGGCAACGCGGAGGCCGAGTTTAGAATAGCGCCGCTTGAAGTCCTCATACTTCTGATTGGCCAAGGCAACGAGCGGAACGAGGAAGAGGAGCTTTTTCCCCTCCATCGCCCTCGGAACGCCCGCCAGCTCACCTATGAGAGTCTTACCGCTCGCTGTTGCTGAAACGACGAGAAGGTTCTCCCCCTCGAGGAGGCCGTTTTTAACGGCCAGACTCTGAACCGGGAGAAGCTCGCTGACGCCTTCGCTCTTTAGAACTTCCTTAAACTTCTCTGGTAGGGAGAGCTCGTCCACTTTGAGCTTTTCAACTTTTACGTGCTTTGCCTTCAGCTCGTCCCACTTCGTCACTTCAGGGTGCTTCGTCGGGTCGAAGCGTGGGTCGAAGGCGTAGAGGACCTTATCGAGGTCTCTGAACCTGTCCAAGAGTTTCTTCGCCTGGTCGAACATGGCCACGCTGTTAAAGCGAAATCGGAGCTCCCTCTTCAGCTCGTCCTCGGCACAGCGCTCGCAGATGTACTCGTCCCGGTATTTTATCCTGTTCCCGGGGGTGAGAACTGTTATCCTGCCCTCCAGCAGGCAGAGGCGGCACAGCTCTGCCTTCTCAACCCTCTTGTTTTGAAGCCTCCGCCTGAAGTAGTCCTCCCACTCATCGGCATTGACGAGGACGATTCTTGCCCCCCGGAGGAGCTTCTCAATCTCCTTGGGGTTCCGGTACTGGCTTCCCTCCAGAACCTTGAAGAGCCTCCCCTCGCGCATTATGAAGCGGTATATCCTGTCAGCCTTCAGGTTCTTCATCGCGGTGAGCTTTTCCGGCTCGCTCTCGATAAAAAACGCTTCCAGCTCGTTCTTCTTCCTTCCCGGCCTGATGACGAAGAGCACGGACATCACCCTCTCCTTCTCTCGAAGGGTATCCAGCCCTCCTTGAAGGTGTCCAGGATAAGGGTCACCTCGGCCCTCTCGAGGTTCTTGCCGAAGAGATCCTTGAGTCTCCCGACGAAGACCTTAACCTCGTCCGTGTCGTGGAACGAGGCCTTTATCAGTATACTCCGTTCTCCGGTTTTTCTGTAAACCGCCTCGACGTTTTCGAGTTCGGCGACCTTTTTCAGCAGAGAGTCCACGGTATGATCGTCTATCGCGAGCTTGAGCTCGAGGAACGCCGAAACGTACTCGTCCAGGAAAGCCGGGTCGATAACGGCGGAGTAGCCCTTTATCGCGCCGAGCTTTTCGAGCTTCTCAAGCCTGTTCTTAACGCTCGCAGGGGACAGGCCTACCCTCTTCCCCAGCTCTGTCAGAGTAATCCTGCCGTTCGAACGGAGGATTTTGAGAATTTCCCTGTCCTTCTCGTCTACTCCGGGCATCGGCTCCACCAGCTGGAAAAGGAAAAGAAGGCTCAGCGGGTGATCTTTATCTCCCGCATCAGCTCCAGCGGTTCGGGGTGCTTTTCAAAGTACTCCCTGACCGGCCTGAGGAGCTCGATGAGGTACTCAGCTACCGCGTTCTTGAGGTCGAGCGGGTGGAGCTTGCCCTCGGCAAAGTCTCTCTTCAGTTCCTCGAAGGTGGTGTAGGTGACGTCGCCGCCGAACTTGGCCGGACGGTGAATCGTGAACTCCGTTGGCTCTTCCCTGAAGATTATGTACTCGGCCCAGTCGAGGACCGGGTTGTACTTGACTTCCCTCGCGGGGCAGAAGGCCTTCCTGAGCTTCTGCCTTATCTCCTCGGGGTGGTCGTGGATGAACACAGCTGAATAGGGCTTGCTCTTGCTCATCTTCATCTGGGTCTTCAGCTCCTTGAACTGCTCCTCGCTCTCGATGGGCCAGACCGGCGGCTCCTGAAGGCCGAGTAGGAGGTGGTGGTGCAGGGCAACCGGCTTGAGCTTTTCTCCATTCCACTCGAGGGCGTGGTACTTGAGCTTCTGGGCGACTTCAATGGCTATGACGTGGGCCTTCCTCTGGTCCATTCCGGCGTGGGCTATCGTAACACCCTGGTAGAAGATGTCGGCGACCTGCATGGCCGGGTAGATGAGCTTTGCGAAGTCTATCCCCTCTCCCATCTGGCGGCCCATTATCGTTATCGAGCGCATCATTCTCGCAAGGGTAACGTTCTTGGATATGTCTATGACCGTCTGCCAGTAGTCGCCCTTCTCAAGTATCTCGCTCGCGAGAACGAACTCGACCTTCTCTGGTTTACCGCCCATGACCTTTATGCTCTGCTTCATGCCCTCCTTGAAGTAGGTCAAAGCCACCTTCTGGATTGTCTCCAAGTCACCGCCGAGCTTGTCGTTTATCCAGCTGTGCCAGTCGGCTAAGAAAATCCTCGTCTTGATTCCTGCCTTCTGGAGGTCGGCTATCTTCGCCCCAGCCATGAGTCCGGTTCCGAGGTGAATGTAACCGCTTATCTCAAATCCTATGTAGTGCTGCATTGGAACGCCGACTTCGAGCAGGTGCCTGAGGTTCTCTTCAGTCAAGAGTTCCTCCGTGGGCTTCCTCTTTATGAGCTGAATCCTCTCCTCTATGTCCATCACTACCACCTGAGCCTGAAACGGCGGAAGGCTTTAAGGGTTTTACTGCCAGGGGAAAGGAACTCACTGCAGGGCTTCAAAGTTTAACAGGGACGAAAAACTTTCCGATTCATAAGATTTATAACTTCATCAGCCTTAGATAACCCGGTGATACCATGAGGAAGGCTGCAATAATACTGGCTGTGTTTGTGTTCTTTGGAGTGTTTGGATTTGCCATGGCCAGCGCTACGACCATCGGTGTCGATCTCGCCCACGGCGAGAGCGACAAGGGACTGGCTGTTCTGACCGACAAGGACGGCAACGTCATAGCCGAGGGAATGATAAAGACCATCAGCGACGTCAGCTGGGCTTACATTGGCCCGGCCGAGAAGGCCGACGAGCTTGGAATCCCCCAGCTCGGTGACAAGATAACCTACGACGCCATAAAGGACGTGGACTTCCTTATCATTGGCCAGCCAACACAGGCCTTCAGTCCGGACGAGATACAGGCCATCGTCCAGTGGTGGAACGACGGCAACAGGATTCTTTGGGTCGCGGGCGATTCGGACTACGGTGACGGCCCGCAGAGGATCGACTTCGCCAACTCAATTCTCGACGCCATAGGCGCCAACCTCAGGCTTGACCAGTGCTCCGCCGAGGACGCCACCAGCAACGCCGGAGCCGGTTATCGTGTCATAGGCCTTGTGAACCCCGACAGCGGAACCCCCGACAAGGACATGCTCACCAAGGACCTCAAGAACGGGGGTAAGGTTCTCTTCCATGGGCCGGGTGTCGTTGCTTACGTCGATGAGAACGGCAACTGGAAGAGCCTCCACGGCGGAATAGCCGAGGGAATATATATCATCGTAACCACCAGCGCCGACGGGCAGATAGTTGAGAACACCGATCCAGCGGCCCAGGCGTACACCGCCGGCGACACCGGCGAGTTCCCGCTCATGGCTGTCCAGCTCTTTGAGGACAAGAAGAACGTCCTCGTCGTCAGCGGTGAGACTCCCTACGGCGGCTACGAGCCGATGTGGACCCCCGAGTACCACGGCGTTGACCTCGACGGCCCGCAGTTCGTCACCAACTTCATTCACTGGGCCATAACCGTCCAGAGCAACCTCGGTAAGGAGGAAACCAGCGAGGGTGGAAGCACCTGCGGTCCGGCGGCTCTGATCGGTCTCGCCCTTATTCCGCTCGCCCTCTACAGGAGGAGGAAGTGACCCCTCCATTTTCTTTGTCCCTTGAACCATTAATTTTTTATTGAGTTTCTCGAACCACCCACGATTGGCATAACCGGGTGATAAACCATGAAGAAGCCCGTGGCAATCGGCTTTATCCTGCTCCTTGCCCTTAGTGTTGTTGCCAGCGGTTGCATAAGCGGCGGAAGCGGCGAAACTTCAGGAATAACCCTCGTCGTCATAACCAGGCACGACGCGACGATACAGTATATGGTCAAGCAGACCTTCCTCCAGAGTGACATCGCCAAGCAGTACAACATCGTGGACCTCAAGTTCATCAAGGTCCCTGAGAGCCTCTGGCCGAGCTACATCGAGAAAGGTGCTGACGTCGGCTGGGGTGGAGGGCCTACACTCTTCGACGACCTCTACAAGGCCGGCTACCTCGCGCCGATAACCGACGAGAAGGTTCTCGGCCTCATCGGGGACCCGATCCCGACCGAGCTGGCAGGAATGCCTATGATAAGGAAGGACGGAGACAACGTTTACTGGATCGCCGCGGCCCTTTCGTCGTTCGGATTCACCGTGAACAAGAAGCAGCTTGAGAAGTGGAACCTCCCGGTTCCACAGAAGTGGGAGAACATAGCAAGCGAGGAGTGGGCGCTCAACCCGCCCCAGTACGGCATAGCAGACCCGACAAGGAGTACCTCCAACACTAGGATATACCAGATTATCCTCCAGGCCTTCGGCTGGGAGGAGGGCTGGCGCATAATGACCCTCATAGCGGCCAACTCCAAGGTCTACATGCAGAGCGACGCCGTCAGGGACGCGGTTATAAACGGTGAGATAGCGGCTGGAAACACCATCGACTTCTACGGCTACACAGCCATGCAGCAGAACCCCGACTGCCAGTACATAGTCCCGAAGGGGGAGAGCATAATCAACGGCGACCCGATAGCGCTCCTCAAGAACGCCCAGCACCCCGAGGCGGCCCAGGCCTTCATCTACTGGGTTCTCACCGAGGGCCAGGCCGTCTGGATGAGCCCCGACGTTAACAGGCTCCCGATCAACCCGCAGATATTCGAAATGACCATCACCAAGCCCTACGCAGACGTCATCTTCAAGGGCGAGAACGAGGGCAAGACCTATGGTGAGGCCAGGCCCGCCCTCGAGAAGGCCTACCAGGACGCCATAAACGCTGAAGGAATACCCTTTGACGACAAGCGCGCCCTCGAGACCATAAGCGCCGTCCAGTACTACTTCAAGGCCACCCTCGTAGATCCGAACCAGAAGCTCCACGACGCGTGGGTGGCAATAGTCCAGGCATACAGGGACGGTAAGATAACCAAAGAACAGTTCGAGCAGCTCAAGGCAGAGCTTACCGCCCCGATAGAGTTCAAGGACCCCGAAACCGGTCAGACCGTCACCTTCACCGAGGAGTATGCCAAGAAGATAAACGACAAGATCGTGAAGGACAGGAACTTCCAGGACCAGCTCGTCCAGGAGTGGCGCCAGGCGGCAGGCAACAAGTACGACAAGGTACTCCAGGACCTCCAGAGTATGACCGGTTGATTGATAACTTCTTGCAGATTCCTTTCTCTTTTGAACCCTTTTTTGGAAACGGACAAATCAAGCGGTTTTCGGAAATATTTAAATAGACCCGCTCTCGACCAACAAAGAGTGGCTGGTATTGTCGTAAAGGCTAGCGGAGGTTGATGCTCAATGCGGGTAAGCAAGTGGAGCGAGAGACTCTTCGGAACCCCACTGTTCGATCCCGTTGTGGCAGCGTCGTTCCTGTTCCCTCTCCTGTATCTGGTAGCGTTTCTCGTGATCCCAGTGCTGGCGATGCTGGCGGTGGCATTCGAGTACAACGGCCACTTTTCTCTCCACTGGTTCACCAGCATCCTGACGTCGGACTATTACATCAGCTGGCCCACTGGAGACTTCGCCAAGCTCGTCACTATGCCCAACGGGGAGCAGATATACTACATTCAGGGCGTTGATTTCGGAGTGGTGCTCAACTCAATAATAGTTGCCATAAGCGTCATGATACTGACGACTATACTCGGAACCATCTTCGCCTTTGTCATGGCACGTTACGACTTTCCGGGCAAGAACATCATGCGCATACTCCTCTTCGTCCCGCTCCTCGTCACGCCCTTTGTCAACGTCTTCATCGTCAAGAAGATGTTCCTCCCCAACGGCCTAATAAACTGGATATTCTACGACACCCTCCATATATTCCCTCACAGGGTGGTCATAGACGGTCTCGTCGGCGTCATAATCGCCCAGACCCTGACATACTATCCGATAGTCTACCTCAACGCCTACGCGAGCTTCATCAACATCGATCCAACGCTGGAGGAGCAGGCCGAGAACCTTGGAAGCAGGGGATTCCACCTCTTTAGGACGGTCACCTTCCCGCTTGCCCTTCCGGGAATAGCGGCCGGTGCAACCCTCGTCGGCATCTTCAGCCTCGAGGACCTTGCCGCGCCGATAGTCTTTCAGGGCAATCCCCTCGCCAGGAAGCTCATGTCCTTCCAGATTTACAGCGCTTTCACCAGCGGTTTCAACGTTGGCAGTCCACAGCTCGCCGCGCTGGCCCTCATAATGCTCACCATAGCTATCCTAATGTTCCTTGGAATCAGGAAGTACGTCAGCATGAGGCAGTACGCAATGCTCAGCAAGGGCGGAAGGTGGAAGCCTAGGGTTGCCAAACCAAAGACCTGGCAGGCTGCATTGATATACTTTGTCGTCGTCCCAATACTCCTGATATCAATATTCCCACAGGTCGGTGTCGTGATGCTGGCCTTCAGCGAGAGCTGGGCAGGAACCTGGCCCCGGGGCTTCACCACCGCCCACATACAGAGCATCATAACCCAGCCAGATATTGAGAGGGTCATCATAAACAGCGTAATGTACTCGACGGCGGCCATTATTGTCATCATACTGCTATCGCTCACGGCATCCTACGCCTCCAGCAGGTTCAAGAAGAGCAAACTCGGTCCGATACTCGACAGCCTCTCAACCATACCAATAGCCGTCCCAGGTATCGTCATAGCCATGAGCTACTTCTTCTTCTTTGCCAAGGTGTTCCCGAACACGCCCCTCGACCCCACCAACCTGCTGGGCTTCAACCCGGCCATGGTGCTCATACTGGCCTACTCGATAAGACGTCTCCCCTTCGCGGCGCGTTCAATCTCTGCAGGAATCCAACAGGTCCACGTGTCCCTTGAAGAAGCAGCCCTAAACCTCGGCGCCAGCAGGTGGAAGGCACTGACGGGCATCTTGATACCGCTGATACTCCTCAACCTCCTTGGAGGTGCAATGCTGAGCTTCGTCTACTGTATGAGCGAGACCAGCGTGGGTATCACCCTCGGTTCCATTAACCCCGACTACTATCCGATAACGGCCAGAATGGTGGAGCTCATGACAAGTGCCGTTGGAAGTGCCAACCTGGCCGCGGCACTGGGTGTCTTCCTGATGACGGTCCAGATAATCGCCATAGTCCTTGCGAACCTTATAACCAAGCAGAAGTACTCCTTCATAGGTCTCACATGAGGTGGTTGAGATGGTTGATGTCAAACTCGAAAACATCGTCAAAACCTTTGGAGAAACCGTTGCCCTCAAAGGAATAAACCTTCACATAAAGGCGGGGGAGCTCTTCACCCTGCTCGGACCGAGCGGCTGTGGAAAGTCCACGACGCTGAGGATCATAGCCGGCCTTGACTTCCCGGACAGCGGGACGATATACTTCGGCGACGAGGAGGTCACCTACCTCCCCTCCAGCAAGCGCGGAGCGGTGCTCGTCTTCCAGAACTACGCCCTCTGGCCCCACATGACGGTCTTCGACAACGTCGCCTACGGCCTCAAGCTAAGGAAGGTTCCAAAGGAGGAGATAAAGAAAAAGGTCCAGTGGGCACTCGAGCTCGTCAAGCTAGAGGGCTTTGCGGACCGCTACCCGACCCAGCTTTCCGGAGGTCAGCAGCAGCGCGTTGCCATAGCGAGGGCACTCGTCGTCGAGCCGAAGGTTCTCCTCCTGGACGAGCCGCTGAGCAACCTCGACGCCAAGCTCCGCCTTGAGATGCGTTCGGAGATAAGGCGCATACAGCGCGAGCTCGGCATAACGGTGATTTACGTCACCCACGACCAGGAGGAGGCGATGGCCATAAGCGACAGGATTGCCGTCATGAACGTCGGAACCGTCGAGCAGGTCGGAACGCCGAAGGAGATATACGAGAGTCCGAGGACAGAGTTCGTGGCCAGCTTCATGGGTAAGACCAACGTCATTCCCGCGAAGGTCGTCGAGAGGAACGGTGACCGCGTTACCGTTGAGTTCGAAGGAATAAGACTCGACGGCCTTTACTACACCGAGAAGAGCGACGACGTGGTCATAGTCATTAGGCCAGAGAGGATAAAACTCAAACCGGTGGAGAATGCAGTTTCCTTTACAGGAACCGTTGATCTCGTTGAATACTACGGCTTCTTCATCGAGGTCGTCGGTCTCTTCGGGGACACCAGGATAATAGCCAGAACGATAAGCGACAGGGAAGTTGCCGGCCTGAGGCCAACCCAGCCGGTGACCTTCTACGTTGAGAGGGACGACATAATCGTCCTTCCAAAGCAGCAGCTTTAAACCCCTCTTTTTAATTATCCCCAGGTGGTGGCATGGAGCTTTTGGAGTTCCTCCGGGAGGGCCAGGTTTACGAGGTTCTCCTGGTCACGAAATCAAACGTCACCCCAGTAGGGATCGTGAGGAAGGGAGAGAGGCTGTTTTTCAAGCTCTTCGGTGGAAAGAGCGCTGGTGAGCTAAAGGAACACCCGTATGCCTCTCTACAGGTCACCAACGATGTCGAGCTTATTGTAAAGCTGGCCCTGAACGTTCCCGTCAAGCTGGAGTTCGAAGGTAACGGTCGTTATCGCTGGATAAAAACCCTACCTGGAGTTTACGGAAGGGTTAAGTGGCGGGAAGAGCCCCACGAGGACGAGCTCGGAAAGGCGACGGTGATGAAATGTTCCCTGGAACCCGCGGGGGTCATCGCTGGAGTCTTACCCCCAATGCCCCTCAGCAGGGCGGACTTCCATCTCCTCGAGATGGCCGTGGACTTCACCAGACTGGAGGTAGCAAGGAGGAACGGGAAGATTGATGTCGCCAAGAAGCTGCGCGAAAGGATAGTCACGAACTATTCCTCATACAGGCGGTTCGGAGGAAGCTTGGAGCTGGCTGAGGCTATGATGGCGGCACTGAACGAAGGTGGGTAGGGAAAGCTTATAACCGATTTATTTCAGCTTTTCTTGGTGGTACCATGAAGGCCGGCAAGCTTATGGCCCTTTTGGTGGCCCTGCTTACCATAGCGGCGGTTCCAGTGAGCACGGTCTGGGCCGCCTCGAGCTCGGTGGCTCCGGGGGAGGTTCTGATTCAGCCCCTGCCAGGAGTTCCAGCCATAGGGAAACCAGGAGATGTCGTTGAAATCCAGCCAGCGGAAGGCGTTGCAATCCAGTCCCTCCAGATAGTCTCGATACTCCACGGACCCTATGACCTTGAAATCGTCGGCACCGAGAACGGCATCATCAAGGCCAAGATACCGGAGGACGCGGTTCCGGACGTGTATTTCCTCGTCGTCAAGAGCGACAGGGGCGAGGTCACGATACCCAACGGCGTGTGGGTCATGAAGGACGCCCCAACGGTTCTCAGGATAGCCCACGGCAGCGACCTTCACGTCACCAGCGGTTCCAAGATGGGCTTCGTCTGCGGGGACTACTTCCAGAAGAGCATTCCAGAGATACTCCAGTACTGCGACCACCCCTACGCGATGCACAGCTACACCGCCGCCGACAGCTTTATGACGTACTACGCCATGACTGGCCTGCAGAGTGAGAACGTCATCAACCTCATAATCAGCACGGGCGACGACGTCGATACCAACGGCGACAGCGAGGGCTACAAGATGTTGGACGAGGCAATACTCCACGGCACCGCCGCAGGCACGCCCTTCATAAGCATAAAGGGCAACCACGACCACCCACCGACCTACTACAACAAGTACGTTGGGCCTAGGTACTTCTACGAGGTCATAGGCGACTTTCTGATAATCGGTCTGGACAGCAGGGGCGAGGAGAGGCACCCCGAGCTTGAGCAGCTCCAGTGGATGGAAAACGTGCTAAAGAGCCACCCTGACAAGGTACCAATAGTCCTCGTCCACCACCCGTTCTGGTACAGCACCCCCGACGGCAAGTGGGGCGGGACCATAAAGGGCTACACCGCCTTCGATGACGGTGACTGGCAGACCCTGACCAAATACGTTAGCTGGGACTGGGAAGGTAAGAACGGCGAGTACGACGAGATAGCCAGAACCTTCCTCCAGCTCGTCGAGAAGTACAACGTCAGGCTCGTCCTTGCCGGACACATTCACAGGGACAAGCCGGTCCTCTACATCGACAGGGAGGGCAACGAGCACTGGTTCTACACCGTCACCACCACCGGCGCCCCGGACAAGACCAGCAACCCGCCGAGCCAGGCCGACCAGAGCAGGGGCTACACCACCCCGAGCTGGTACGGCTCGCAGGTCATCTACGTCTATGAAAACGGCACCGTGAAGTTCCCGCTCGCCGGCGACGTCCTTCACGAGGGCATAAGCTCCCTCCCGATACCGCAGAAGTTCATCGTTTACAGGCAGAACGGTGAAGACGGGACTGCAGTCAAGTTCGTGAACGAGCTTGGCGAGGCCGTCAGCGGGCCCTTCGTCCTCGAGATACCCGCGGGAGCCAAGGTTGATCCGGAACACACCAATATAACCTACACCGTCCTCGGCGAGAGGGAAATCGGCGGAACCTACTACATGCTCCTCAACGTCACCGTCCCGGCCGGCGTCAGCCAGATAACCGTCGTCAAGGAAGCCGACACCCAGGGGCCCGAGGTTAAGGTAGGCTACCTCATGCCGGGCAAGCCCAGGCCGGGACAGAGGTTCAAGGTCTACGTCACCGCCAGCGACAACGTCGGAATCAGGGACATGAAGGTGCAGATAATCAGCGATGGCAAGGTTCTGGCGGAATACCCGGCGTTCTCGATGAAGCCGGCAGAGGTCGAGGCCACCTACTACACCGAGATCCCGGGCGTTGATGCAAGCGAGTTCACCATCAAGGTGATCGCGACCGACTTCTACGGCAACACCGGCGAGACCACCTACACCGTTGGCGGAAGCACTGGCACCAGCAGCCCGAGCCAGACCGAGACCAGCGAGGGCGGAAGCACCTGCGGTCCGGCGGCTCTCGTGGGCCTCGCACTCCTCCCGGCTCTTCTCAGGAGGAGAAAGTAAGCCTTCCATCTCTTTTTTACGTTACCTTTCGTTTTCCAAAGCCCTCCTTCCCGGGGAAGAGTTTTTAAACCGTCCCCATAAGCCCCCCATGGTGGTGAAGGTGAAGTTCAAGGGCAAGGCCTTTGGTAACATCGTGAGGATTGAATTTGATATCCTCACCCTCAGCGAGCTTAAAATAGACGACCTGCGAGACTTTGACGTCGATTCCATTAAGATAGAGCTCAAGCCCACCTCCTCGGGCATCAAGATAATAGGAACATGGGAAGGCCCGGTTGAGGAGGCCGGCGAAGGGATAAAGAAGGCCCTCTTCGAGAGCTACCGGCTCCGCGAGAGGGTGCTCAACAGGATAAAGAGCAAGACCGAGGCGATAAGGAGCACGATGCGCCAGCTTGGCTTTAAGGAGGAGGTTGAAGGCTACGGAAGCGCCCTCCGCTTCGTGAAGAAAGTCGGCTCCTACGAGATAGTGGTCGTTGCATCAACCACCGACGACGTTGTTAGGGTCGAGGTCTACGGCAACGACAAGAAGATAATAAGCCCAGAGCTCGAGAGCATCTTCGAGGACGTCGAGGTGGAGGAGCTGGAGATATACGACTTTGAGGAGAACAAGGAGGAGCGGCTCGTCATAAACCTGGAGATACCGCGGAACGAGGAAAAGCCTGAGAAGAAGATAGTGGAAGCAATAAGAATGATAGAGAGCATGCTGATGGCCTAATCACTTGTACTTGTTTTCCAGCGGGAGCTGTTTGAGCTTCGCCGTTAGCCCCTTCGCAGGGGCTTTGTCCTCGCTTGTTATCTTTCCCGTTTTGAGGTCTATCCTGGCGTAGTAGAGCGTCTCTTTACCGGCCACTTTGACGTGGACGTAGCCCTTCTCCTCGTAGAGGGTGAGCCTCTCGACGGTGGGGTTTTCTTCCCCGTACTTCTCGGCCACGTGCTTGAGGTAGCCCTCCTTTATTGCCATCTCGGTGAAGCGGACGTCGCTTTCGATAACCTCGCCGGTCGTCCTGTGGAGAACTATCCTGCCGACCTTCGTCCTCCCCGCGAATTCCGCCACCCAGTTCTCTCTTAGGGCAAGGGACTTGACCGTGGCCTCTTCGTCTATCTCCCTTGCCTTCTCCACCGCGATTTTCTCCGCCAGCTCCCCCCTGAGGACGCGGTCGGTCTCTTCTATCAGCTTTCCATCTTTGCTAACCCTGACGGTTACTATATGGCGATCGTTCTCGGCGGTGACCCTGTATTCTGTCTCGTCCTCTTCAACCGACTTTATCTCGAAGTCCCCGTACCGCCCCGAGACTATCTCCCTGGCCCTCTCCGCCGTCACCTCGACGAGGTAGTCCAGCACGTCACCTGTCGAGCCGTCCACCTTGACGACCGCCCTTCCATCGGCGCTCTCGAGAATCAGCTCGAGGTACTTGTGCTCCAGCACGCGGTACGAGCTCATCTCCAGGTTCCTGAGGGGGAAGTTGCCCTCTATCACCGCCCTGGCGTTCTCGGAGGCTTCCTCCGGCGAGGGTAGCTTTCTCGCCTCCCTGTACTCTCCAGTGGTGAGGTCCACGCTGACGACCGCTATCCCGTCCTCAAGCAGGATATCCGCCACCGCGGCCTTCTTGCCCTTCTCGAGGTTAAGCACCCTTCCATCGGGGTAGGCTTTCCTGAGGAGCTCTTCCAGGGCCTCATCGCTCATTATAACCTCCATTCCGAGGAGTTTGCCCGTGTAGGCGTTGAAAGAAGCCTCGAAGGAGAACCTCTCGGTCGTCCCGGTTATCTTGACCTTTCCGTTCACCCTCCTGAGCTCGTACGCCTTCACACCCTCCCCAGTCTGTTTGAGGACCTCGTTGCGAACCCTCTCAATGAAGTACCCATCGGGGAGGGGCTCCATCTCCAGCTCCACGTCTCCAGTCTCGAGGTTCACCAGCGCTTCCGCCCTGTTCTCCCCCGCCCTGATGGAGAGCTTGGTGGTTTTGGGAACGTAGACCTTCTTCCTTTCGTGTATCGTTATCTTCCCCTCCGGAACACCGAGCTCCCTCGCGGCGGCAGCCTTGAGAACGAAGACGGCCTCGCTTGGGCTTATCGGGACCTCCACTTCCCTCTCGGTGGCCCTTATGATGGAGCGGTCGTTCAGGAGAGCCTTTGTAACCGGAACGCTCAGCCTCTTATCCTGGGTGGCTCTGAGAACAATGTCCTCGTCCGAGAACACCACGGCCTTGTCCTTCTCCTCCTCACCTTCCACCGACCAGGAGAAAATGTAGGCGCTGGAGAGGGTCACGGAAACGGACTCAAGCTCTATCTCCCCGGGCTTCACAGGGTACCGTGAGGCGGCAAAGGAGGCGACCCTCTCGAGGACCTCCTCCGGCGAGAAGTCGTGGAGCAGGGGAGCGTCCAGCTCGAACTCCTCTATGGGAGTGTCTTCACTTTTCTCGTGAGCTTTCGCCATTTCTCTGACCAGTTCCTCGGGGGGTTCAAGGCCGTAGTTGTTAAAGAGCGAGGCCAGCTTCTCCCCGTCCCACGGGACTATCCGCCCCCGGTACTCCCTGGAGATGAGAACCTTGGCGTCCTTGGTGAAGCCGGCGGGAGATATGAGTATTCCCTTGTCAGCCCTGTACTTGTCAGCGAGGTCTGCAAAAACGTTGATGTCCCTGGAAGACGCCAAGCCCTTTGGGTGGAGCGCAAGAACCACCTTCTCCATTCCGGCTATAGGGTCGTCCCTTATCGCCACCACGTCGATTCCCCATTCCTTCCTGCCGGCGACCCTCTCGTACTCCCTGAAGCCCATTCTCCTCAGCAGCTCTATCACGTTCTCAATCAGCGTTTCCCTAGAGGCAGTTCTTATTAAATCGGGACTCCACGGCATCAGTCTCACCCATGAAAGTGAACTCTACCATCACCCCCCTATCGTGCTCATTTTATAAATCTCTTTCCCCGGAACGGCCTTATCACCGCAGGTGTTCAAAATAAGCTTTTTAACTCCACAATTTAACACCGCGATGGTGATGGAATGTTCAGGCTCACCGACTTCGATTATCACGATAAAACCGTCTTTCTACGGGCCGACCTGAACTCCCCCGTCAAGGACGGGAATATCATCAGTGACGCCAGGTTTCGAGCGGTTCTCCCGACGGTAAGGTACCTCCTTGAGGGTGGGGCCAAGCTCGTCATAGGGACGCACCAGAGCAAGCCGTACAAGGGGGACTACATTACCACCGAGCAGCACGCCGAGATACTCAGCGGGCTCCTCGGGCAGGAGGTGGAGTACGTCGAGGACATCTTTGGGAGGTACGCGAGAGAGAAGATAAGCTCGCTTAAACCCGGGGAGGCCATAATGCTCGAAAATCTCCGCTTTTCTGCAGAGGAGATCAAATACAAGCCGATTGAGGAATGTGAGAAAACTTTCTTCGTGAGGAAGCTTGCCCCGCTCATCGACTACGTCGTGAACGACGCCTTTGCCGCCGCCCACAGGAGCCAGCCATCGCTGGTGGGCTTCGCAAGGCTCAAGCCGATGATAATGGGCCTCCTCATGGAAAGGGAGATACGGGCGCTCACAAAGGCCTACGAGACCCAGGAGAAGCCGAGGGTTTACGTCCTCGGCGGGGCAAAGGTGGACGATTCCCTCCGCGTTGCAGAGAACGTTCTGAGAGGGGAAAAGGCGGACCTCATTCTAACCGGCGGTCTCGTCGGCCACGTCTTCACCCTCGCCAAGGGCTTCAACCTCGGCGATGCCAACCTCGAGTTCATGGAAAGGAAGGGCCTCTTGGAGCTGGTGGACTGGGCTGAAAAAATCCTCGACGAGTTCTATCCGCAGGTCAGAACGCCCGTTGATTTCGCCGTAGATTACAGGGGTGAGCGCGTCGAGGTGGACCTCCTGAGCGATGAGAAGTGGCTCTTCGACCGCTATCCGATCCTCGACATCGGCTCGCGAACGGTGGAGAAGTACCGAGAGGTCCTCATGAAGGCGAGGATAATAGTCGCCAACGGGCCGATGGGTGTCTTCGAGCGTGAAGAGTTCGCAATTGGAACGGTCGGAGTCTTCAGGGCGATAGGCGAGAGCAAAGCCTTCAGCGTCGTTGGTGGTGGCCACTCAATAGCGAGCATCTACAAGTACGGCATAACCGGGATAAGCCACGTCTCAACCGGCGGTGGCGCGATGCTGAGCTTCTTCGCGGGGGAGAAGCTTCCAGTCCTTGAGGCATTCAGGGAAAGCTACGAGCGCTTCAAGGGCCTTCTCAAAGGGTAAACAGCCAGACGAGGAGAACGACCGCGAGTGTTCCCGCGAGGAGGAGCATCAGGAACCATTCCACCCTCTCCATTAACCTTCTGTTCGAGTAGAGAACGTGACCTACGATTCCAAGGGCGAAGGAAGCGGCTATGAGCACCCTCTCCTCCACGGATTCAACCCCCGCGAGGACGGCCTCAAGGCCCCAGAGGGCAAGAAGCAGGAGGAATGCGCCGGCGATGAGGTAACCCCTTCTCATTCTCCTCGCGTTGGTGATGTAGAAGGTCGCGGCGAAGGCCACGAGGAAGACCACCATCGCCTGTATCTCCAGCGGCATCGGGATGGAGTTTGAGAGAACCAGCCTCTCGTAAACCCACACAATCCCCGAAATTATCGTGGAAACTATCAGCGCCATCACGAAGATGTTGTGGACGTGGTCCGCTATGCCAAGGGCCTCTTCGAGCCCCTCAACCTCCTCCCGCCCGGGTACTTTTCCCTCAGCTTCCGTCCTTCCAGCCATTGAACCCACGGAAGCAGTACGCGCTTGGGGGATTTAAGGCTACCGCGCTCAGTCCACACCGGTCTTCTCGTAGAGCCTCCGATAAACGCCCCTGAAATGAAAGAGCATGATGACGGCATAGACCACCGCGAAGGACTTCAGGGGGAAATGGCCGCCGAGAAAGTGGTTCAGGAGGAACAGCGTTGCCACGACGGCCAGGTACGTTATAATGACGTTGAGGGCCGCCGCCAGCGTTGAGCCCCTGCGGTAGGCCAACCACACCCAGAAGGAAGAGTTGAGCGTTACCAGCCAGTGTAGCCTGAGGGGCTCCTCCGGTGAGACCTCGACGGAGTAAGAGTCCCTCAGCATCTCCTTTCGGAACGCGAGAGCGAGACCGGCCGTAAGCAGCAGCATTCCAAACGAGCCGATTATGAGGAGACCGCTGTCAAGAATTGCTCCGATGGATAATGTCACGACCCAGGCCATAAATGCCAGATACACAACCAGCGATTCCAGGGAGAGCCGTCCCTTCCTGAAAAGATGGAAGGGATAGACGCCGAAGACCGAAACGCCGAGTACAAGCATGAAAGTGGGGAGGATCACCTCACTCATTCCGCATCGGAAGGTTTAGAACGCAAAAGAATAAAAAGATTTCGATTGAAAATTGAAATACTGACAGCCACAGACCAACATGTGCTACAAAAGGGAGATGGAAAAGAAAAGTAAGGGCGTGGCCAGAGATTTCGTGTCCCGCTCAGTCTATCGTGGCCTTCCTGAAGCCCAAAGCAGCAATCCCCGCGAAGAGTGCGGCGAGGCCTATTAGCACCACCCAGTCGGTGACGATTCCGAAGGTCGGCTCGACGCCGGCAAGGTAGTATCGGGAGCCGTCGACAGCGTAGGTGAGGGGGTTCACCTTTGCCAGCCACTGCATCCACTCGGGCATCGTGCTTATTGGATAGAACGCCCCGCTGAGGAAGGTCATCGGGAGCATTATCATGGTCACTATCATCTGGAAGCCTTCCATGCTGGTCATCTTGAGCGCTATCGCAACACCCATGCCCGCTATCGCTATCCCGACGAGGAAGCTCAGGCCCAGCGCGGGGAGGATTCCGCTCACCCTGAGGTCGGCCATCGTGAAGCTGAGTGCCAGGATTATGACGCCCTGTATCATGGCCATGAGCGCTCCCCCGGTGATTCTACCGAGTATTGCCTCCGTCCTGCTTGCGGGGGCGACGAGAATCTCCTTCAGGAAGCCGAACTGCTTGTCCCAGATGAGCGTTATGCCCTGCATGAAGCTCATGTTGAAGACCGTCATGGCTATTATTCCAGGCACCAGGTAGGTCATGTAGTCGACGCCGCCGAATATCGGGGCCGCCATGGGGTTGTCGAAGACCCCGCCCCAGCCCTTGCCGAAGAAGATGAGCCAGATGAGCGGGTTGATTATGCTCCCTATCACCCTCGCCCGTGAGCGGGAAAAGCGCTTCAGTTCGCGGTATATCATGGTGAAAAAGACCTGCATACAATCACCTCCTCATGCGAGCCTTCATCATCATTTTCGCCACGCTCTGCTCTCCGCCCTCGTCCCGGATTTCCCTGCCTGTGAGGTGCAGGAAGACGTCGTTGAGCGTCGGCCTGTGGTATGTGACTTCGAGGATTTTGACATCGTTCTCCTTAGCCAGCTCGAAGAGCTTTGGCAGAGCTTCTGCCGCGTTGTCCACGTCCAGCCTGATCCTCCCGTCCGGGAGCACCTTGCAGCCTTTGATGAAGTCCGCCTTGAGGCACTTGAGTTCCTCCCTGGGGCTCTGGAGCTTCAGGTAGATTATGTCGCTGCCGACGAGTTTCTTGAGCTCCTCGGCGGTCCCCTCGGCGATTATCTCACCGTGGTCCATTATCGCTATCCTGTCGGCCAGCTGCTCGGCCTCGTCCATGTAGTGGGTGGTGAGGAAGATGGTCATGTTGTGCTCCTCCTTCATGGCCCTGATGTAGTCCCAGATGTGCGCCCGGGTCTGCGGGTCAAGACCTATGGTCGGCTCGTCGAGGAAGAGTATCTCGGGCTCGTGGAGCAGCGAGCGGGCTATCTCCAGTCTGCGCTGCATTCCACCAGAAAATGTCTTAACAGGCCTGTCCTTGAACTCCCACAGCTCGACGAACTTGAGGAGGCGCTCTATCTTCTCCTTCAGGTTCTCAACGCCGTATATCCTGCCGTGGATGAGCATGTTCTCGTAGGCGGTAAGTTCCCTATCAACGCTCGGGTCCTGGAAGACTATCCCTATCTTCCTCCTGACTTCAATCGGTTCCTTGACGACGTCGTGGCCGGCGACTATGGCCTTCCCGGCCGTCGGCTTCAGCAACGTCGTGAGGACGTGGACGGTTGTGGTCTTTCCTGCCCCGTTCGGGCCAAGGAAGGCGAATATCTCGCCCCGCCTCACATTGAACGATATCCCTCTAACGGCTTCAAAGTCCCCGTACTTCTTCACGAGATTATCAACCTCAATCGCGTTCATACCTTTCACCTCCAAGAAGAATCAGCCTCAGCTCCCTCGCGCAGCCGGTAAAAAGCTCCCTGATCCTCGCCCTCTGCTCGTCCGTCAGTTCGTCCACGGACTCAAAGAGCTCCTTGAAGGCCGCCCTAAGCTCGTCGCCTCCCAGCTCAAGGAACGCCTTGTAGGCGCGCATCCTGCGCTTTGCCTCGGCGAGATCATCAGCGTGCTCCGCGAGGTAGTCCAGCCCCTTCTCGGTGATCACGTAGGTCTTTTTCTCCCTCTCACCCCTGCTGGTCACCTCAATCAGGCCGCTTCTCCGCAGGGAGGCAAGGATAGGGTACACAGTTCCGGCGCTCAGCTTCATGCCGTATCTTCCTTCCAGCTCCGCCATTATCCCGTAGCCGTGCATCGGCTCCCGGAGGAGGTCGAGGATAAGTACCTTCATGTATCCCCTGAAGTTAGGTCTCTCCATTGCTTTCACCGATATATCGCTAGATACATTGGTTTATAAAGCTTTGGGCGATAACGTTATTACCACCAGAAGTCCATCGCGGGGTGATGGTGATGAGGGTCGTCCTGAAGCCCCTCTTCGACGCCGAGCTACCCCCTGGTTTCGAGGAGATATTAAAGGACAAGCTAATGGGAAGGGAGCTAAGGACTGGAGAAGAGGTTGAGGTTGAACTCCTCGGAAAGCCACTGCGCTTCAAGGTTCTCCTTGCCGAGCCGAGCCCTCTAAAGGTTGGCAGGGGGACGAAGATAGAGCTTTCGCGGGGGGACGTGGAGGTTCTGGACTTCGAGTTCGACGAGCCGGTGAGGGAAGTTGTTCCCTTCGACGGCGGCTTTGTCGTTGTGCTCGGCAGAAAGGTTCTAATTCTGAACCACACCGGGCAAAAGATTTATAGCGACGAGTTCGAGGAACTTAACGGAGTTAGGGTCTCCAAAGGAACAGTGGTGATAATCCATGGCGGGAACAAAATCAGGCTCGTTAAGCCTTGAGGGCTTCACCTTCGATGAAACCTGGGAGGAGAAGAGGAGAAGGGCCGGGAGAATCGTCGAGATTTTGATGAAAACCTACCCGAGGGAGAGGCTCCTCATCGGTGACCCCTACCGAACTCTGGTTCACTGCATTATCTCCCAGCGCATGCGCGATGAGGTTACCTACCGCGTCTGGGGGGAGCTGTTCGAGAGGTACCGCGACATCGAGACTATAGCAAATACGCCGGTCGAGGAGATGCAGCGCTTTCTGAGGGAGCGTGGCGTCGGCCTCTGGAAGACAAAGGGGGAGTGGATCGTTAAGGCCTCGCGGATAATCCTCGAAGAGTACGGCGGGAAAGTTCCCGATGACATTCATGAGCTCATGAAATTGCCGGGCATAGGAAGGAAGTGCGCCAACATCGTTTTAGCTTACGGCTTCGGGAAGCAGGCTATCCCAGTTGATACCCACGTGAACAGGATAAGCAAGCGCCTCGGTTTGGCTCCACCGAGGGTTCCTCCTGAGAAGGTCGAGGAGTACCTGAGAGAACTAATCCCCAGGGAGAAGTGGATTTACGTGAACCACGCTATGGTGGACCACGGAAAGAACATATGCAACCCCATAAGGCCGAAGTGTGATTCCTGTCCGCTGAGGGAGCTGTGTCCCTACGCGAAGGGATTAGTGGGGAACGGGGACATCAGGTAGTGCCCGTGCCGACGTCGTGAAGCTCGAACCTCAGGGGGAACTCCAGCCCCACCTCCCTTTTCTCCGCGGTGAAACTGCCCCTCCTGACCTCGTACTCAACCATGACCACGAAGGTAACATTCCCGGAGTACGCAGGTGGATTCCCGTTCACCGTGAAGTCTGGCCACGCCTCGAAGAGCAGCCTTTTCCCCCATGCTGGTTCCGTTGGTATGGCGACGATGCAACCGGCCTCGTTGGGGTCGCCGCAGGGCCTCGCCTCCACCAGGAACGGCCCGTCGAGGGGCTTGAAAACGGGAAACCCCACGAAGTCGTCGGGAACCACGTCGTCGAGCCAGGTGTTGCCAGACGCCAGTACCTTAACCTCCGCCCGTGTGACCTGGACAGAGGAGTTGAGGGGCAAGGCCTCGACGGTCACCGGGGCCGAGATGCGGACCTGAGTGCCAGCGACGTTCCTACGCCCGGAGAGCCTGATTCCCAGGCAAACCCTGACGTCGGTCTCGACGCAGGAAGTCCTCAGTGCCCCTATCAGCGCCCACCTGTCGATTCTCGCAGGGAAGGTCGAGGCGTTGATGACCAGGACTTCGCCCTGGAGGTGGAACTCCTCCCCACCGCCCTGATATGCGACGGGGTTGAGGTGGAGCCAGTGGAGGGCATAAGCAACGACCGCCGTTAGGAGAATCAGAACCATCGAAAGGACGTGCCTTCTTCCAACCCACATGGAGGAAATTATGGACGGGGGATATAAAAGCCTTTCACTCCTCCTCTTCCACTTCCTCGCCGGCCAGCTTCCTCAGCCTGTCAAGGTCGGAGCCAACGGCTATGAGCACGTCGCCTTCCTTTATGACGTCGTTCCGTCCCGGGTTGTAGATGTACCTGCTCCCGCGCTTTATGGCCAGAATCCTGGTTCCTATCTTGCTGGGAAGCTTGAGCTGTTCGAGGGTCTTGCCGTGAAGAACAGAGCCCCTGTGAACCGTCACCCTGCCGAGTTCCTCCTCACTCTCCTCCATTATCTTCCGGATTATCGGGTGCGGCTCAACGTCGCGGAGCACGAGGTCGGATATTTTGTAGGCGGCATCGCTTATCTGCTCGTTTATCTCGGCCATATCTATGACGCTGAGAAGCTTGAGCGGGTCTTCCTCCCTCTTGGCAAGCATCAGAGCGAGCTTCTTGACCTTGAGGGTCAGCTCGTCCATGCGCTCCTCAAGCAGGTAAACCTCCTCCGCTATGTCCTCGCTGTTGTACATCACCGAGGAAAAGGCCAGATCAACCATGAGCGATGAGAGGTCCTTCATCTCTATGAGGCAGTTCCTAATCTCTTCAAGCTCACTCATTGCCCATCACCTTGATGTTGCCCCTGGCTATCTCCTTGAGGTAGTCTATGGAGGTGTTCGTTCCCCTTCCTATGAGTATGTCCCCCGGGAATATCTTGAAGTCCCCGTCGGGGTCGAAAATCCAGCGCTTGCCCCTTCTCACCGCGACTATCCATACTCCGGTGTTCGTGGCCAAATCCAGCTCCTCCAGGGTTTTGCCCACCAGTATCGAATCGGCCGAAACGTAGATTTTGCCTATTATTTCCTCGCTCCCGAGTATTGCTTCGGTTATGACTGGGTGAAGTTCAACTCCCTCCAGAACCATCTTCGCCAGGTCTGCGGCGGCGTTGGACATGTCATCTATGGCGTGGGCCATGTGGAGAATGGACGTTATCTGTTCGGCCTCCTTGGGGCTTCTAGCCGCCAAAACCGCGTGAACCATGAGGTGGTAGTTGAGCAGGTCGAGGTACTCCTCAAGCTCAAGCACCTCTTCGGCCATCTCCTCCTCGTTGAAGAGTATCGAGGAGTAGGCCAGGTCAACCATCAGCTCGGCGGTGTTCTTCATCTCGATGAAAATGTCCTTAACGTTCCTTGGAACCTCGATTTCGTCCCACTCTTCCACCCGGCTCTCACCGATGTGGGGAGGGAGGGAAATCTTATTTAGTTTTCGCCTTCGAAAAGTTTAATACCCGCAAGGGCCAACGTCCACGGGGTGAGGGCAATGGAGAGTGATGGCAGTGATCGGCGGGGAGGTCAGGGAGGAGCTGAGGGAGAAGGTCAAGGAAGCCTACAGGGTCACGCTGCCGTCCCTGTTTACATCCCAGATATTCGGCCTATTCGGCGGCACCTTTCTGGGCAAGTACTTTGAGACCATAAGAACCCAGTTTCCCGGCCTTCTTGTGGTTCTGCCGGGCATGATGGGCCTCCGTGGGAACGTTTTCGGCTCGATGGCTTCCCGCTTCTCCACGATGCTCTACCTCGGTGACCTTGAGCCTTCCCTTCGTGACAGGAAGGTTCTCAAGGAGATAGTGCTCAGAATGCTCATCTCGCTCATTCCGATCTTCCTTCTGTGGGCCATAGGCGTCGCCATCGGAATAAAGAAGAATGCCTTCGACGTCCTCCTCATAGTCGTCACATCGACGATACTGGTCTCCTTCATCCTCGGATACTTCACCTCATTCGTCACCATCTTCGCCTTCAGGCGCGGCACCGACCCTGACAGCGTAGCCGCTCCGCTCGTCGCCTCGATGGGCGACTTTCTAACCGTTCCCTCTTTAGTGCTCTTCATACTCCTCATAGAGAAATCCCCCGAAGCCTTCAGGCTCTTCAACTACTCCATGATAGTCCTCTTCGCCGTCGTCGCCGCGGTGAGCAGAGTCAGAAAGGCGGAGTTCCTCGAACTGAAGCAGGTGTTCCTGACTATAACCGGCCTTGCACTGCTCTCCACCGTCTCTGGCTCGCTCCTGGCGAAGTTCAGCGGTGTGATACAGGCCTCCGTGATACTGAGCTTCATCTACCCCTCACTCCTCAGCAGTTTCGGCAACTACGGTTCAATAATAGCCGCCAAGACCTCAACTAAGCTCCACCTCGGTGAGATAGAGGGCTTCCTCTGTCCGAAGGCCTTCACCGACATACTGGCCCTCTTCACCACCGCCCCGGTGATAGGACTCACCAAGGTCCTCATAGGCGGTGCGCTGATGGCTCTCACGACCGGGGCGAGAGTTCCCCGGACGGTCTACTGGATAGTGCTCACCTACCCCTTCATGGCGCTCTTCATAATGCTCTACTCCTACGCGATCTCCTACTTCCTGTTCCAGAAGAACATCGACCCGGACCACGTGGCCATTCCGCTCATCTCCAACAACAGCGACATATTCGGGACGATATACGTCGTGCTGATGGCCAAGCTGATGGTGGGAGCATGATCGGCCTTTCGATGACCGCTTACCGGGAGAAAACGCTGAAGGGTTTCGACGAGTGGCTGGAACAGGTTGAGGCCCTTGGCTTCGACTTCGTCGAGCTCGTAAGCGAGTGGCCACATTACCTAACGAAAGAGACCCTCCCCACCTTCAAGGAGGCCTTCTCAGCCCACAAGTTAAAGGTTACCCTCCACGCTCCTTTCAGCGACCTCAACCTCGCCTCCTTCAACGAAAGGATACGAGAGGCCTCGCTCGGCATAATCCGTGAAACCTTAGTGCTGGCGGCTGAGCTTGACGCCCTCGTCGTTACAATCCACCCCGGCCACTGCTCGCCGGTGAGCGTGAGGAACAGGAGAAAGTACCTGGAGATACACAGGGAGTCCCTGCGGAGAATAGCGAGGTGGGGGGAGGAATACGGGGTCAGGATCGGCGTTGAAAACATGCCGCGCTTTCCAATTCTCGATGCACAGACGTGCGAGAGGCTGGCGGAGGTCATCGGGGACGTTGAAATCGGGATCACCTTCGACGTTGGCCACCTAAACACGACAACCGGCAACTTCTCCGGCTTCCTCGAAAGGTTCGGCACCAGGATAATCCACCTGCACCTCCACGACAACTCCGGAAAGAGCGACGAGCACCTGGCGCCGGGAGAAGGAACGGTACCCTGGAAGACCCTGGTTCCGAGACTTCCAGACACCACCTGGGCCCTCGAAGTAGGGAACCTGCAATCCGCCAGAAAAGGCCTCGAATTCCTGAAAAACCTGCATTGATGGACTTTTGAGTTCACTAGGGTTCAGATTTTACAAAACGCAACTCTTTTATACATTCAAACTGAAGTTTCCCCGAGGAGAAGTTTCTGGCGGAGGGATAGCAATGGCGGAAAAGATAGTTGAGGAAATGAGGCCCTTCTTCGACCCGAAGGCGGTCGCTATCATCGGTGCAACCAACAAGAAGGGTAAGGTTGGAAACGTCATATTCGAAAACTTCAAGATGAACAAGGAGCGCGGAATCTTCAAGGGCAACATCTACCCGGTGAACCCGAAGCTCGATGAGATTGATGGATACAAGGTCTACAAGACCATTGATGAGCTTCCCGATGACACAGATCTGGCGGTTATCTCAATTCCGGCCCCGTTCGTTCCAGATACAATGAGAGAGATAGCAAAGAAGGGGATAAAGTCCGTCATCATCATCACAGGCGGCTTCGGTGAGCTCGGCGAGGAAGGTAAGAAGCTGGAGCGCGAGATTCTTGAGATAGCCAGGGAGAACGGAATAAGGATCATCGGCCCGAACTGCGTTGGCGTTTACGTTCCAGACACCGGCGTTGACACGGTCTTCCTGCCGGAGAGCAAGATGGACAGGCCAAAGAGCGGGCCCATCGCTTTCGTCAGCCAGAGCGGTGCTTTCGCCGCTGCGATGCTCGACTGGGCCGCGATGGCGGGTATAGGCATAGGCAAGATGGTCAGCTACGGGAACAAGCTCGACGTCGATGATGCGGACCTGATGGACTACTTCATTCACGACGATACCATAAACGTCGTTACCTTCTACATCGAGGGAGTCAAGGACGGCAGGAAGTTCATGGAGAGCGCCAAGAGGATAACCAGGGTTAAGCCCGTCATAGCTCTCAAGAGCGGAAGGACCGAGTACGGGGCCAAGGCCGCCTCTTCCCACACCGGTTCACTCGCCGGAGCGGACACGATTTACGATGCTGTCTTCAAGCAGACCGGAATAATCCGTGCCGAGGACTTCGAGCACATGTTCGACCTGGCGAAGGCCTTCGCCGCGCTCAAGGACAAGCTCCCGAAGGGCGACAGGATAGGAATAATCACCGACGGCGGTGGAGCCGGCGTCATGGCCAGCGATGCCGTTGCCAAGTTCGGCCTCAAGATGGCCGAGCTGAGCGAGGAGACGGTAAAGTTCCTGAGGGAGAACTTCCCGCCGCACGCGGTTCCGGGCAACCCCACCGACGTGGTTGGGGACACCGACGCGGAGCGCTACAGGATAGCCATCGAGGGCTTCGTGAACGACCCGAACGTCGATGCAATAGTGGTAATCGTCCTGTTCCAGGTTCCGCTCCTCGAGGAGGAGAAGATAATCGACATTCTCGCCGAGTACCAGAAGAAGAGCGACAAGCCCATCGTTGCCGTTGCCATGGGTGGTAAGAAGACCGATCACTACGCCAGAATCCTTGAGGAGAAGGGAGTTCCCGTTTATCCGACCCCCGAGAGGGGAGTCAGGGCCATGGCGGGCCTTGTCAAGTACGCCGAATACCTTAGGAAGGGGGTTTGACCCCCAGACCTTTCGGTGGTGGTAGTATGAAGGAGGAAGCCCTTAAGGTTATTAAGGAGGTCCTCGCCTCGGGCAGGACCGCCCTCGTCGAGTACGAGGCAAAGCAGGTTCTCAAAGCCTACGGTCTCCCGGTTCCGGAGGAAAAGCTAGCCAAGACACTGGACGAGGCTCTCAAGTACGCCGAGGAAATCGGCTACCCGGTTGCCATGAAACTCATGTCGCCACAGATTCTCCACAAGAGCGACGCCAAGGTCGTCCTTCTCAACATCAAGAGCCCGGAGGAGCTGAAGGAGAAGTGGGAGGTTATCCACGAGAACGCTAGGAAGTACAGGCCCGATGCAGAGATACTCGGCGTTCTCATAGCTCCAATGCTAAGGCCCGGCAGGGAGATAATCATCGGCGTTACCGAGGACCCGCAGTTCGGTCACGCCCTCATGTTCGGCCTCGGTGGAATCTTCGTCGAGGTGCTCAAGGACGTGACCTTCCGCATAATACCCATAACCGAGCGCGACGCCAGGAAGATGATAACCGAGATCAAGAGCTATCCAATCCTCGCCGGGGCGCGCGGTGAGGAGCCGGCCGACATCGATGCAATAGTCGAGCTGCTCCTCAAGGTCAGCGAACTCGTGAACGACCTCGACGCTTACATCAAGGAGATGGACCTCAACCCGATCTTCGTCTACGAGAAGGGCAAGGGTGCCGTGGTGGTTGACGCCAGGATAATCGTCAAGGAGCCCACCGAGAAGAAAGAGGAGATAAGCAGCGAGTACAGGGAGAGGTGCGCCTGATCAATCCGCCTTTTCTTCTTCCTCTTTCCGGGACTCACTCTCCTCGCGGTAAACTTCCTGGACGTAGCCCAGTATGTCGTGGAGTATGAAGAAGTTTATGGCCGTATCAACCGCGGAGAGGAGGTTCCCGGCTATGAGGAAGAGCAGGGCGAAGAAGAAGCTTATCCCAGCGTAGATTAGGGCAACCTTGATGGCAGTCCTGTTCTCCCGTCCGACCCCGTAGGCCAGGGACAGGCTCAGGAGCGCGAAGGAGAGGTAAACGAACGAACCCCATGCGTAGGCATAGTAGAGGAGCAGTACCCCGTTGATGGAAAGAAGGAGGGTGGCAAGGGTTAGCCGTTTCATGTTACCCCCAGATAACCTTCAAATATCTCCACGTACTTAAACCCATCGTCGGGGAAGATGAGGACGTAGGTTTTCTCACCGAATTCGCTGGAGATTTTCTCGTACGCCTTGACAACCGCTCCAGAACTGAGTCCTATCAAGAGACCGTCCCTGCGTGCCACGCTGAAGGCGCCTTCAATAGCTTCGTTCCGGGTTATCTCCACGACCCTGTCTATGTCCACCTGGAAGTACCACTTGGGCTTCGTCTCGAGGCGCTTTATTCCGGGGATCTTCTCTCCTTTGGCGGGGACAACGCCGATGACCCTTGTATCGTAGCGCTCCTTGAAGTACTGTGCCAGACCGGCTATGTGGCCCGAGGTACCTATGCCCGCTATCAGGACGTCGGGCTTTTTGCCGATGCTCTTCAGCTGCTCGTCTATCTCCCCCGCGGTAAAGCGGTAGTGGGCGTCGAAGTTGTCGTCGTTCTCGAACTGGTTGAGGTTCATCGCACCGGCTTTTCTGGCTTCTTCCTGCACAAAGCGCACCATCGTCGGGTCTATCGTCTCGAAGTCCGTCATAACGACCTCTGCACCGAGGACCCTGAGCAGAACCTGGGTAGCCTTTGGTGTTGGCTTCGGCAGGTATGCCCTGAACTCTATTCCCAGAACGTTGCTTAAAGCGGCCAGAGAAATCCCGACGTTGCCGGAGGTGGCCTCAAAAAGGGCCGTGCCGTTGATGTCCCCGCGCTCGATGGCCTTCATAAGCATGTTAAAAACGGTCCTGTCCTTGATGCTCCTGCTGAAGGGGTTAAAGAACTCCAGCTTGGCAAAATACATCCCCCCTCTCCGCCGAGAGTTTGACCAGGGGGGTCGGCTTGTACTTCTCGAACAGTTCGAGGGTGCTGTTAAACACGTTCATTTGCCATCACCGAAAACGGGTGAGAGAAGGGCTTTAAAAACTTTCCTAAAACGAACAGTTGTGGACAAAATTGGGTAATCAGAGCGCCCCTTCCCTCACGAGCCTTTCCTTTATCCTCTCAAACTCACCGAGTGAACCCCTCACTATCGGGTGCCTCGGCACGAACGGGCACGGCTCCTCCCGCTCGATGCTTATCGCAAACGTCCCTATCTCCTTTGCTATTTTGACTATCTCCTCCTTGTCGAGGCCGATGAGGGGCCTCAAAATAGGCAGGTCGCTCGCGGTGCTTATGATGAGAAGGTTGTCGAGGGTCTGCGATGCCACCTGCCCCAGGGAGTCGCCCGTAACTATAGCCCTTGCCCCGATTTCGTGTCCCACCCTGCACGCCTTCCTGAGCATCGTGTATTTACAGAAGAGGCACGTCCACTTGGCCTTTCCAATCTCGGCGAGCTTCGAAAAAACCGGAGCCTGTTCCTCGTAGGCATCTACTATAACCGGCTCATTCAGCTTTCCGTACTTTCCGAGAACCTCGCAGAGCTCAAAAACCTTGGACTCCTTCGTACCGCTCTGCCGGAAGTGAACGGGGGTTATCTCAAAGCCTTTCCTGAGCATCAGGTAAATCGCCACCGGCGAGTCTATGCCCGAGCTTAGTAGGGCAACTGCCTTCATGCCTTGGACTTGGAGGGAGCTTTTATGAGGCTTTCCTCAACTCAGGGTTTCAAACCTTTGAGGAGAAAGCCGAGGTAAACGAACCACGCCAGGATAAAGAACGCCCCTATGAGCTCCGGAATCGCCAGGCCCTTGAAGACCCTCGCCTTAATCAGGTAGAGCATGGTGAAGAAGACGAGAACGGCTAAAACGCTCCAGACGTAGTTGATGGGGTTCTTCTGCCCGAGCTTTATCCCTATTATCGCTATGTCAGCTAAGGCCAGGACGTAGAAGAGGACAGCCGAAGGGGAGTGGTAGGGTAGCTCCTCCGGGAAGACGCCGACGAGGAAGAGGAAAACCATCGCGAGGGGCATTAAGTAGCTCAGCCCGTTCTTGAAGGCCACCAGTGACGGTATCATCGCAACCGTTGCGAAGAGCATGAGGAAGCCGTTGAAGAGCCAGCGGTTCGGGTTTTTAAGCGAGCCCATGTCGCTCAGCGCGTTGTCCGTGAAGGAGAACCAGGGGTTGGCGTGGACGTTCACCGCTAAGCCCACGAGGAAGAGAACGGGAAGCGAAAGAGCTATATAGGAGGCAAGGCGCGTGGGTGTCATGATAATCACTTCACGAACTCTACATTGTCCATGTCCTTAAACTCCCTGTCCCCCGTGAGAAATCTATGGGCGTAGGTATCGGCGAAGAACTTAGCCATGTACCTCCCTCAGTTCATCTTTCAGCTTTTGAGGGTCAACGTCCCAGTCCTTCAGAAGTCCAAAGACCTCAACCTTTATGAGCACCCTGCTCTTTTCAGGCAGGTTGAGCTTCTTTACGGGTTTTAAAATTCCGTTTTCATACACGGCCTCAACAACTATCGGCACGTTCTCACCCCGTAACAACTTGTTTTTCCCATTTTTAACCTTTCAGCATTCTCTCTTCTCCGGCTCTTCACCAAAAACCGCCTTGTAGAGCTTCCTGAACTCCTCCCACGAACCGCGGATTATCGGGTGCTTTGGAATGAAGGGTATCTCGTCCTCAGGCAGGGTTGAGAGCTCGAAGGTGCCGATTCTCTTGGCTATGCTCACTATCTCCTCCTTGTCAAGGCCAACGAGCGGGCGGTAAATCGGCAAATCGCTCGCCTGGCTGACAATGTACATGTTCTCGAGGGTCTGCGAAGCCACCTGCCCGAGGGAGTCGCCCATGACGATGCCTTTAGCTCCGAAGTCCTTCGCTATTTTATCGGCGTGCCTAACCATCATGAACTTGCAGAAGACGCAGGTGTACTTCTCCTTTCCAAGCTCGCGGAGCTTCTCGATGATTCTCTCGCGCTCCTTGGGCTTCACAACTATCAGCTCACCCTTTCCGCCGTAGCCGTACTTCCTGAGCTGATTCCATATCCTCCGGACCTTCTCAAGGGTCTTCTCGCCCATGTAGATGTGAACCGGAATAACCTCGACGCCGCGTTTCATCATGAGAAATGCCGCAACCGGCGAGTCTATGCCCCCGCTAAGCAGAGCCACCACTTTGCCCTGCGTCCCTATCGGCAGTCCTCCCCAGGCCTTAACCTTGTCCACGAAGACGTAGGCTTTTCCCTCCATCAGCTCGACGCCGACCTCAATATCGTAGTCGTGCAGATTAACCTCGCTCTCCTCGTTTTCAAGAATGTACTCGCCGACCTTGGCCTGTATCTCGGGGCTTTTGAGCGGGAACTCCTTGGTTATTCTCCTGGCGGTGATCCTAAAGCGGGGCCTCTCGAGGCCCAGCTCGCGCTTCTTCCTCCTGAAGAGCTTCAAAGCTGTTCTGTTGATCTTATCGAGGTTTGCATCGACCTCCATCGCCGGCGAGAGCGAAACTATGCCGAAGACGCGCGTGAGAACCTCGACGGCTTCTTTGGCTTTGTTCGTCCTCACGAGAACGCGCCCGTGCCTCGCCTCGATCTTCTTGAACTCTACCCCCTCACTGACTAAAGCTTCGCGTATGTTGTTCATGAGTATGTTCTCGAACCATCTTCTCGTCTGCCTTGACTTGGTTCCAATCTCGCCGTAGCGGACTATGATCACGTTCATGGAATCACCCCAGGGCATGCGGGAACTTGATTATTATCTCCACGTACTTCTGGATTCCCTCGTAAAGGATCAGGGAAACCAGATAGGAGGAGAGGAGAATAAGCTCGTTCATCTCGAATATGTGGGCCGCTATGGCCTTTGCTCGGGGCGTTGCGTCCACTATGGTTCGCATGTACTTTCTCTTGAGGGAATGGTTAATTAGTATGAATCCTACGAGCAGGGCCACTCCAACCAGGCCCCAAGTCTGACCCAGAGCAAGCATCAGGAAGAGCGTGGAGGCGACTATTATCCAGCCGCCGATGACACCGAGCAGGATAACGAACTCTATCATCTTCCCACCAAAGGTCAGTGGTGACAGGGTAATAAAAAGGTAACTCAGACAAACTTAACGACGTCCCCCAGCTTTTTCCTCCTCTTCCTGGGTCGCACCTCACCCCTTGGATAGCCCACAGGAACGAGGCCAACGAGGTAGTGGTTCTCGTCGAGGCCTGCGAGCTCTCTAACCTTCTCCTCTATCCCCCGGAAGTTCGTTACCCCGATGTAGACAGTCCCGAGGCCCAGCTCAACGGCCTTGAGCATGAGGTTCTGAATGGCCATCGCGGCGCTCTCAACGCTCCATATGAACTCGAGCTCGTCGAACTCCTTCCCGGGAAGGAAGCGGGTCCCCCTGTCGATGAACACCGCGATGTAAACCGGCGCCCTGTACATTCCCTCCTCGTACATTCTCCGCCTGAGCTTCTCTATCTTCTCCTCGGAAAGCTTCACCGCCCTGTAGTAGGCTTCCATTCCCTCAGCTATCAGGGAGTAGAGCCTTCCCCTCGCCCCTTCGCTCCGGAAGACCACGAAGAGCCAGTTCTCCAGGCCGCTGGCCGTTGGCGCCCTTATGGCGGCCTCTATTAGGGCCTTCACGTGCTCCTCGGGAACGTCCATATCCTCGAAGTACCTCACCGATGTTCTTAGCCTTATCGCCTCCTCCAGCTCCACGCTACCACCCACTTAGGATTCCCGAGGACCTTAATCAACCTTTCCGGAACCAAAGGTTTAAGAGAACGGCCGAGTAAAGGGGAAAGGTGAAAGCATGTACGGCTGGAGAGGAAGACTTGGCCTTATCGTCCCGTCATCTAACACGACCATGGAGATGGAACTTCATTCAGTCCTTCCCGAGGGCGTTTCGCTCCACACCGCGAGGGTTCCTCTCAGGAACGTCACCGAAGAGGAGCTTATAAAGATGAACGCCCTGGCGGTCGAGAGCGCCAGGCTCCTCCGCGATGCGGGGGTTGAGCTGGTCCTCTACGGTTGCACGAGCGGTTCGTTCATAGGCGGAAAGGACTACGAGAAAGAACTGGAGGCGCAAATAGAGGAAGAGGTGAACGTCCCGGTCGTGAGCACGAGCACCGCCGTCGTGGAGGCGCTGAAGATACTGGACGCCCAGTCGGTTCTGGTCGTCACGCCCTACACCGACGAGATAAACCAGAGGGAGAGGGAGTTCCTCGAGGCCAACGACTTCGAGGTCCTAGACATAAGGGGGCTCGGCCTGGAGGACAACCAGGCTATAGGGAATCTCGAGCCCTACGAGGCATACCGCCTGGCAAAGGCGAGCTTCCTCGACGAGGCGGACGCGGTTTTCATAAGCTGCACCAACCTCAGGACCTTCGAGATAATCGAAACGCTGGAGGAGGACCTAGGAGTCCCGGTCGTTACCAGCAACCAGGCCTCGCTGTGGCTCGCACTGAGGCAGATGGACGTGATGGAGAAGATTCCCTACCTCGGACGGCTCTTCACGGAGTTCTGATCCCTCAACATTTTTCTGCCCTTGCCCTCCGAAATCCTTTTAAGACTCCTCGCGCATTTCTTGGGTGTTAGTCACTGAGGGTGATACATATGGGGCTCCTGGAGGAGGCGAGGAAGCTTTCAATCTACACCGCCTACAACACGAACGTGGACGCGATAACCTACCTGACGGGAGAGACGGTGCAGGGGCTGATAGACGAGCTCGGGGCCGAGAACGTGAGAAGGAGAATGGAGGAGTACCCGAGGGAGATAAACGAGCCCCTCGACTTCGTGGCGAGGCTGGTGCACGCGCTGAAGACTGGTAAGCCGATGGCGGTCCCGCTCGTGAACGAGGAGCTCCATTCCTGGTTTGATTCCCACTTCAAGTACGACGTCGAGAGAATGGGCGGCCAGGCGGGGATAATAGCGAACCTCCTGGCCAGCCTAGATTTCAGGAGGGTGATAGTCTACACCCCCCACCTCGCGAGGAAGCAGGCCGAGATGTTCGTGGAGGGGCCGAACCTTCTCTATCCGGTGGTTGAGGACGGGAGGCTGACCTTCAGGCACCCACGCGAGGCCTACCGCGAGAACGACCCTATCAAGGTGAACCGCATTTTTGAATTCCGCGCCGGGACGACATTTAATCTGGGAAGTGAAAGGATTACCGTCCCCTTCTCCGGTCGCTTCATAGTCTCAGCAAGGTTTGAGAGCATAAGGATATACACCGAGCCCGAGCTGAAGCCGTTCCTGCCGGAGATCGGCCTTCAGGTTGACGGGGCGATCCTTTCAGGTTACCAGGGCATAAAGCTCCGCTATTCGGACGGCAAGGACGCCAACCACTACCTCAGGGAGGCGAAGAGGGACATACTCCTGCTCAAGCGGGAGAAGGACGTCAAGGTTCACCTGGAGTTTGCCTCGATACAGAACCGCGAGCTCAGGAAGAAGGTCATCTACAACCTCTTCCCACTGGTAGACAGCGTTGGCATGGACGAGGCCGAGATAGCCCACGTCCTCAACGCCCTCGGCTACTCCAAGCTCGCCGATCGGATATTCACCTACAACCGCATCGAGGACACCGTCCTCGGGGGGAAGATACTCATCGACGAGATGAACCTTGAGGTTCTGCAAATACACACGATCTACTACCTGATGTACATCACCCACGCGGACAACCCGCTGAGCGAGGAGGAACTCAGGAACAGTCTTGAGCTCGCCACCACTCTAGCAGCCGCTAGGGCCTCCCTTGGGGAAATCCGCTCGCCCGAGGACTTCAAGGTGGGCACTGAAGTGCCGTACAACGAGCGCGGGGAGTACGTCAAACTGCGCTTCGAGGAGGCGAAGAGGAGGCTCCGCACGAGGGAGTACAAGGTCGTCATAATCCCCACGAGGCTCGTCAAGAACCCGGTCTCGACGGTCGGCCTGGGCGATACCATCTCCGCAGGGGCATTCACGAGCTATCTAGCGCTGCTGAAGAAGAAGGAGGCGCTCTGAGGTTTTTTCTCCGTTTCTCCAGTTGAGATTGGTGCGGTGTAGCGTACCAAATACGGTATGGTGTACCGTTTCTACTCAACCAATCCCTCCATGAGGCCAGCCTTCTCCTGGGCCCTCCTGAGGTGTTCCACGGTGACCTTGGTGTAAATCTGGGTCGTCGAGAGGTTGGAGTGGCCGAGTAACTCTTGAATGGCCCTTATGTCCACACCCCGCTCGAGCATGTGGGTGGCGAAGCTGTGGCGAAGCTTGTGGGGGGTTACCTCAATCCCTGCCCTCGCCCCGTACTTCTTAAGAAGGTACCAGACGGTCTTGGGGGAGAGCCTGTCCTTTTCCCTCCTCCTCTCCTCGACCAAGAGGTACTCGCTGTCGTCTTCCCGGGTTTCAATGTATGCCCTTATCTCTCCGACCAGGAACTCGGGAATCGGGACGACCCTGTCCTTAGCGCCCTTCCCGCCGCGGACGACTATGAGACCCCTGTCGAGGTCGATATCGCCCTTCTTGAGGTTGCAGAGCTCGCTTACCCTCAGCCCGGCCCCGTAGAGGAGGAGAACGATAAGCCTGTCACGTCTCCTCGTCGGCGGAATCACCGAGAGGAGTCTCTTGACCTCCTCACGCGTTAGGGCCTTCGGCAGACTCTTCGGCACCTTCGGCGGCTTGAGCTTCTCGGCCTCCTCGTCGTAGCCCTCAAAGCGGAAGTAGGACCGGAGGGCCTGGACGACGAGGTTTAGGCTCCTGCTAGAGTACCCCTCCCTCCTGAGCCTCGCCAGAAAGCGGAGGGCGGAGCGGGCGTTTAGCCTCCCGCCCCACTCGAGATAGCGCCGCACGTAATAGGAGTACATTCTAATCGTGTTAGGGCTCTTGCCCTCGAGGTCCAGGTAGGTCTCGAACTCCTCTATGATTTCCTGGGCTTCCATTTTACTGGCCCTTTAGGAGATTCTCCAGATCTTCGGGCTTGACCTCAGTACTTTCAATGACTTCCAGATCCTCCTCAACCTCCGACGTCGGCTGTTCAGGTCTTGGAGGCTCCGGCTCTTCCGCTATGCTGAGGCTAAGGTAGACCGTCCTAAGGAGCTCGTCCACCAGGTTTCTGTCCTCGGCGAAGATGTACCCCTGGCCGACTATGACCTTGCCGGCCAGACCGAGCTTCTCGACGGCCCTTCCAATGTATGCCTCGTCTGGAACCGGCTCGGCCGGGAAGAGGGACTTCCAGGCCTCGTCGATACGGTAGACGTTTCTGCTGTTCTCCAGGAGGGCCTTAAGACTCTCGTTCTCCTCCCTGAGCCTCTCGTTCTCGGCCCTCAGCTCCTCGTTGGTCTGAATCAGATTCTCGTGCTCCTCCTTGAGCCTCCTGTGCTCCTCGGCAAGTCCATCATAGCGCCCCTTGAGGTCAAGAAGCTGGTTCCTGAGGGCCATGTACTCGGGGAGTACCTGAAGACTCTTCAGTCCCGCCCTGACGAGTGTGTTCTTGAGCTCCTTCTTCACAAGCTCCACATCAACGTGCTCCAGATCGTGGCCGAGGGGAAGCTTCATTCTCTCGACATGGCCAACCATCTCGCTCAGCTCGCCGTAGAGCCTCTCGGCGAGGTCCCTTCCAACCCTATCCGCGTCGGTTGCTATGATGAGCAAATCGGCTCCGGCGGCCGCGCTCTTTGCTATCTCCACGTTAGTCGTTGGGATTATCGCGGAGATCGTGATGTTGTACTCGCTCCCCAGGGCCAGCCCCTGGAGGGCCTTGCTTACGACCTCAACGTCGCTCGCACCTTCCACGAGGATTCTAACATCGACTATCGCCATACCCATCACCGTAAACTCTCACCATCTCGACCTTAAAACGGTTCCCATCGGGAGGCTTATAAGATCAAACTCCCAAATACTATTAGGGGAGAACGGTGCAGGTCTCTGGGTGGCTAGTGGAGCCGTTGCTTGGAATCCTGGAGATCGTGTGGGTACTCACTGTCATCGTGATATACCCCATCTTCACTTACTACATCGTTCTGACCCTCGAGGGTCTCAGGTACAATTCGAAGTTCAACCCCCCAGACGTTCCAAAGGATCTCCCATCTGTTACGGTTCTCATTCCAGCGAGAAACGAGGGTGTGGTGATAAGGGACACGCTCCTGGCGATGGCAAACCTCGACTATCCCAAGGACAAACTGGAGGTTCTCCTGCTCGACGACGGTTCCACGGACGAGACTGTGAGGATAGCGGAGGAGGTGGCGAGGGGGCACCCCTTCATCAGGGTGATCCGCGTTGAGGGCGGTGGAAGGGGGAAGAGCTACGTCCTGAACTACGGCCTTAAACTGGCGAGGGGAGAGGTCATAGCGGTCTACGACGCCGACAACAGGCCGGAGCCGGGGGCGCTCAAGGGGCTGGTGGCAATGCTGAGCGACGAGACGCCTGCAGTAACCGGAAAAGTCCGAACAATAAACTGGAACCGGAACGTACTCACGCGCTTCATATGCATGGAGTACCTCTACTTCCAGCTGGCCGGCCAGAGCGGAAAGAGCAAGCTGTACAAAACCGCCATACTTCCTGGGACGAACTTCGTAATAAGGAGGGACCTGCTCGAAGAGCTGGGCGGCTGGGACGAGAATGCCCTCGCGGAGGACCTGGAGCTTTCCTTCAGGGTAATAGCCCTGGGAAAGAGGATAGCCTACAACCCACTCGCGGTCACCTGGGAGCAGGAGCCGGAGAGCTGGCGCGTGTGGTTCAGGCAGCGGACCCGCTGGGCGGCCGGAAACGTCTACACCGTGAGGGAGCACGTAAAGAGGTTCCGCGAGATAAAGGGCTGGGGCCTGCGCTTTGACCTGCTCCTCACGCTGATGGTGTACTACCTCCTGGCGATAGCCGTCATAGTTGCGGACGTGGCCTTTGTGGCACTAATGATGGCTTCAGGAAACGTTACATGGTTCACGGGACTTATCCTGAGCTTTGTGTACCTTTCGTTCCTGCTGGAGATTTTCGCCGGCCTTTACGACGGGAAGATAAGGAGCATCGGCTGCTGGCTCCTCGCACCGTTCATGTACTACACATACTCTCAGATGTGGATATTAATCTCCCTCGCCGGTCTGTGGGAGGCGAGAAAGGCCAAGAAGGTGTGGTACAAGACGCCTAGAACGGCGGTTTAGAGCTCCACCCTAAGAACAGGTCTCTCCAGGATCACCTCGCCGGTGGGAAGGAGGGAGATGCTGAGCGCCCGGATTTCAACGCCCGCTTTGCTGGCTTTCTTCAAAAGCCTCGCTATCTCAGGGTCGCCCCCCTCGTAGGGCCTGAACTTCTCTACACCGGGCATCGCTCCGACGAAGAAAATCATCGCCTTTTTCCCTGCCCTTGCGAGCCCTATCAGCTCCCTGACGTGCTTCTGACCCCTGACGCTTGGGCAGTCGGGGTACATCGCGTACTCGCCGCTCTCACCGCCCCTGAGAACGGCGCTCTTCATCTCGGCGTATATCTCTCCCTCGGGACACTCGAAGAGGTAGTCGAGGCGAGATTTGCCGACGCGGACTTCCTTCCTTTTTATTGAGCAGTCCCTCAGCCAGGGGATAAGGTTGAGCTCAACGGCCCTCTCGAAGGCCTTCGCCTGAGTCCTCGTGTCTATCACCGCTCCCTTTCCGCCCCGGTCCTCGAAAGCGAGCAGGACGAAATCGGTCTTGCCCCCGCTCTTCGGGAGGCAGAAAACCCTCCTTCCGGGAACCATGAACTCCTCCAGACGACCGGTGTTGGTTACGAGGGCTTTTCTAATTTCTCCATTGACCTCAACCAGCGCCACGAAGCGGTTGAGCCTCTCGAGGAAGACGCAGGGAACGACATTCAGTTTCAGCAGGACCTCCCTCATGGGAGTGTTCTATGGGTGCGGGGAATATAAACCTTGGCCGTCACCCTTTATCCAGAACTGGGCAATCTATCAGTTGGAGGATAATGAGGTTTACGACAGGAATGACGGGATAACTAATCGCCAGGGGCTTCCGGCGGAAGTGCGACGACTGCATGGCCATTGAGGAACTTTTGCTCACCTAAACCCTTAAAAGCCCATTATGATGACTGTCTAAACGGTGGTGCCGATGGTGGACTTTGAACTGCTCAAGAGGATTGTAGAGGCGCCGGGCGTTTCCGGCTACGAGTTTCTTGGCGTCAGGGACGTCGTCATCGAGGCCTTCAAGCCCTACGTTGATGAGATTAAGGTTGACAAGCTGGGCAACGTCATAGCCCACAAGGAGGGCAAGGGCCCAAAGGTCATGCTCGCCGGGCATATGGACCAGATTGGCCTCATGGTGACACACATCGAGAAGAACGGCTTCCTCCGCGTTGCACCGGTTGGAGGGGTGGACCCTAGGACGCTCATCGCTCAGCGCTTCAAGGTCTGGGTTGGGCCGAACGAGTTCGTCTACGGCGTCGGTGGAAGCGTTCCGCCCCACATTCAGAAGCCGGAGCAGAGGAACAAGGCCCCGACCTGGGAGCAGATCTTCATTGACATCGGTGCCGAGAGCAAGGAAGAGGCAGAGGAGATGGGGGTTAAGATAGGCACAGTCATCACCTGGGACGGAAGGCTTGAGAGACTCGGCAAGCACCGCCTAGTCAGCATCGCCCACGACGACAGGATAGCGGTCTACACCCTCGTTGAGGCCGCGAGACAGTTGAGTAAGACCGATGCCGATGTCTACTTCGTGGCAACGGTTCAGGAGGAGGTAGGGCTTCGCGGTGCAAAGGTTTCAGCCTTCGGCATCGACCCCGACTACGGCTTCGCCCTCGACGTAACCATAGCGGCCGACGTTCCCGGAACGCCGGAGCACAAGCAGATAACCCAGCTCGGGAAGGGCGTCGCGATCAAGATAATGGACCGCTCGGTAATCTGCCACCCGACGATAGTGAGGTGGATGGAAGAGCTTGCCAAGAAGCACGAGATACCCTACCAGTGGGAC
The DNA here is from genome assembly GCF_012027285.1 of Thermococcus sp. MV11. Classification (NCBI taxonomy): domain Archaea; kingdom Methanobacteriati; phylum Methanobacteriota; class Thermococci; order Thermococcales; family Thermococcaceae; genus Thermococcus; species Thermococcus sp. MV11. The sequence continues at coordinate 101,638 of NZ_SNUD01000001.1, read as the reverse complement.
ATTCTCACCGGCGGAGGAACAGATGCAGGAGCGATACACCTCAACAAGGCCGGCGTCCCGAGCGGCGGAATAAGCATTCCGGCGCGCTACATACACTCCAACACCGAGGTCGTGGACGAGAGGGACGTCGATGCCGCCGTCAAGCTGACCGTCAAGGTCCTCGAGGAGATCCAGGGGCTGAAGCTCTGAGCCCTTCTCCGTTTTTCATCGTTTTCCATCGCCAAATTTAAAAACCTGCTTGAGTACATTCCGGGGACGAGTGCACAAGGGTGTGCCCCATGGAGTCAAGGACGGCAGAGGTGCCCTTCTCGGCCGGGTGGGAGGCACTCGTAGGAGTGGCCTCGAGGCCGGAGGGAGTGTTTCCAACGTTTCCGTACGAGGCCAAGGTCGTTAGAATGGGCGAGAAAGTCATAGCCCGACTCTCGGTCAGGAAGTTTCTGTTCAAGTTCGAGTTCGAGGGCGTCCTCGAGTTCACCTTTAACGAGCCCCACGTCACCTACGTTATGAAGGGAAGCAGGGGGCTCCTCATACTCTCCTTCGCCGCCCTTGAAGGAAAACTTGTGGCCAGAGCTTCCGCCGACGTTCCAGGGGAGAGAATGCTGGGCAAGAAGCTGGCCTACCTCGCCGAAGGGGCGGGGCTCAGTTTGGCGAAGATGGCCGAGAGCCACGGCATCATAGCGGCGAGGGCCTTCGGATCACCCAGGGACTTTATAATCAGGAACTTCGAGCCGTCCCTTCTTGCCCACGTGGTAAGGTACGTCCGTCTAAACACGGGAATGAAAAGCTTCACGCTCACCGGGGAGAACGGGAGCGAGAGGTTCACGGTGAAGGTGAAGGACGGGATAGTCGAGAAGGTGGAATACGAGTCCAGCTCAGGAAGCTCCATAATAGAGGTCGGCAGGAGCATTCTGGAAGTCGATGGGCGGGACTTCGCGGGAATAGACACGAGGGGAGAGTACGTCATGAAGGTCAGGGACTGAAATCGCTTTCTTCTGCTGGAGCACTCGTCCCACTCCCGTGCTCTTCTGATTCCACTGGGGCAACGCTCTTCTCCTCCATCTGGAACTTGTTCCACTCGTACCAGAAGAGCAGGGCCCCGACGAGAACGCCCGCGAGGAAGAACGGCCACTTGGAGGGGAGCGGCAAGCCGCGGTGCCAGCGATAGAGCAGGTAGTTCTGGTAGAAGAATAGATAGCTCAGCCAGGCTACCAGGAGCGCCTCGACCGTGTACTCGATGAGTCTTCTAGTTCTCTCTTCCATTACCCTTCACCTGGGGAAAAGTTAAAAGCGGCCCGTTAAAACTCTTTCTCATGAGTGATACCAGCGAGCAGTTCGAATACTTTCCCTACGAGAGCCTGAGGCCCAACCAGCGCGAGTTCATTGAGCTGGTAGCTGAAACCGTCAGGAACGGAGAGAACGCCATAATCGAAGCCCCCACTGGCTTCGGAAAGACCGTGAGCGTCCTGGCGGGAATACTGCCCCAAGCGAAGGAGATGGGATACAAGGTTCTCTACCTCGCGAGAACCCACAGGCAGATGGATAGAGTTATAGAGGAGCTGAAGGTCATAAACCGGAAGGCCAAGGTTTCCGGCGTTGAGCTGAGGAGCAGGAAGGAGTTGTGCCTCCACACCTACCTCACCCAGTTCACGAGCGACGCCTACACGGCCATGGTCGTCTGCAAGAACCTCAAAAAGCTCGGGAAGTGCGAGTTCTACGAGAACGAGAAGAAGAAAAAGGCCGAGTTCGACGAGCTGGTGCACTTCTTCCTCGACGAGCCGAGCCACCCAGTTGAGATCCTGAGCTACGCGGAAACTCTCGAGCTGTGCCCCTACGATCTGACCAAGAGAATGGCGGAGAAGGCCGACGTGATAGTGGCCAGCTACCTCTACCTTCTCAGTCCTTCGATAAGGGAGAACTTCATAAGCTCGCTCGACGTCGATTACTCTGACCTCATAGTGGTCTTCGACGAGGCCCACAACCTACCGGATCAGGCCATCTCCGCCCTTAGCGACAGGATAAGCATCAACACCGTGAACAGGGCAATAAAGGAGGCCGACGAGTACAACGAGCACGAGATAGCCAACTTCCTCAGCATCTTTGGCAGGGGACTTGAGATTCTCTTCCAGGAGAAGCTCGCGAGCAGGGACGTCCAGGAGACACCGGTTCAGCCCGAGCTGGTCTTCTCTCACGTCGTAGATGTGCTAGGCCTGGACACGAGGTGGCTCGTCAAGACCCTCAACGACATGGTGGCCGTTGGCGACGCGATAAGGGAGGACAGGATAGAGAAGGGCAAGCCCCCAAGGAGCTACATCGGCCGCGTTGGAGAGTTCCTCCTCCTGTGGCTCTCGCTCATAGGCAGGGAAGATTACCTCTTCCTCCTCAGCAGGGAACGGGGGCTGAGCCTCGAGCTTGTGGCCCTGGACCCCTCCAAGGCGCTGGGATTCCTGAGGGAAGTTCAGAGCGCGATATTCATGTCCGGAACGCTCACCCCGCTCGAAGCTTTCCGCGACGTGATGGGCATCGAGAGGGCAAGGTTGAAGAAGTTCCCGAGAATGGTAAGGCGGGAGAACGCTCAGGTCTTGGTGGCTAAAGACGTCTCAACGCGCGGTGAGGAGCGCTCCCTTCAGGTTTACAGGAAGATGGTGGACTACATAGTCGAAGCGGCAAAGCTTATCCCCAGGAACGTCGGCGTTTTCGCGGCATCTTACGAGGTTCTCCAGGGCCTGCTCTCGGCCAACCTCCAAGTCAGGCTTGAGGAGACCGGAAAAGCCGTGTTCATCGAAAAGCAGGGGGCCAGCTCGGCGGAGAACGACGCGATGGTGGCGAGCTTTAAAGCCCACGCAAAGGGCAAGGGCGCGGTTCTGCTGGGAGTCATGGGAGGGAGGAACAGCGAGGGGCAGGATTACAGCGGGAACGAGATGAACGGTGTAGTCCTCGTGGGAATCCCCTACGCGAGGCCGACCCCGAGGGTTCAGGCCCAGGTAAGGTACTTCGAGCGGAAGTTCCCCGATAAGGGGCGCTACTACGGGTATTACTTGCCTGCCCACCGGAAGCTCGTCCAGGCCGCGGGGAGGGTGCATCGCTCGGCAGAGGAGAAGGGGAGCATAATAATACTCGACTACCGCGTCCTCTGGAGGGGAATAAGAAAGGACCTGCCCGACTGGATCGTCGAGACGATGAGGCCCGTCGATCTGGCCAGAATGAGGCTCTACCTAAGGAGGTTCTGGTCAGGGGGCGAAAGATTTAAAAAGACCCTGCGGGAGGTATAGGTCGGGCGCTCGGGCAGTGCCGGGGTAGCTTAGCCTGGTCAGAGCGCTCGGCTCATAGGGCCGCTCCCCCTCGGGGGAGCCTGAGAAACCGAGAGGTCCGGGGTTCAAAGCCCCGCCCCGGCACCACAGAAACTTTTGACAGACAAAAGTTCCACCAAAGCTCGTGGCTCTTTTTGGAAAGCCGAATTTTAAAGTGATTTTCCTACCAATCGGCCGTTTGAGTTGAGAACTTTTTGACTTATTTCTTGGGTGTGGGTTTGCTTTTAAATCGACGCCCGAAGGGCGTCAAGGAGAGAGTAACCCCGTTTTGAGGCTTATTCTCAACGTGTTCTCTCTTAGAAACGAGCACTGGGGGTAAAAATCCTCGCATTGGAACCTTTTTAAGAGGGGCTACGTGCTTTTGGTGAAGCCTTTCCAAAAGTTTCAGCGCTGGCGAAAGATCAGGTGCCTTATCTAAGAGTCTCCGTTTAACGCGGGTTTATTCTCGAGTTGCCCTTGGGGAGTGCTTCACTCTAAAAACGGCTCCATCGAACGTCAATAACGAATTTTCTCCTTGGATTCAAGTTTCAAGTATGGTTTCAGAACCCCTCCCAGCGGGAATCAAAAACATAGAAAAGGCTACCAGTAGCCATACATCTGCGCCATCAGGCGGCGCTTTATCCGTTTTCCGTAGTAGTAGCCTATCGCCATTCCGACGAGAAGCCCTCCCAGGTGGGCGTAGACGTTGACGCTCGGCATGATGCTGTTTATTAGGAAGAGGACGAAGGCGTTCACCAGGGCCGCCTGCATGTTGCCACCAACGACGCCGGTTATGATTATCAGCGTTCCAACTATGCCGAAGAGGGCCCCGCTCGCGCCTGCGCTCACCGAGTTGGCCGGAAGCAGGAAGAGCGTCAGCAGATTGCCGGCCAGACCAGAGACAAAGTAGACCATGACGAGCCTTTTCGGCCCGAGGATTCCCTCGAGCTGCCTGCCCATCATAAGGAGGAAGTACATGTTGAAGGCTATGTGGAGTATCCCGACGTGGACGAACATCGCCGTGACGAGCTGCCACCAGTAGCCGTAGTTGAGGACGGCGTAGTTCCACTGGCCGAACCTCGCCAGGACGTCGATGCTTATACTAAAGGGGTTCCCGCTGAGGATTGCCTCGACTATGTAAACGGCCACGTTTATCAGGAAGAGTGTGAAGGTTGCCTTCCCGTAGCGGCGGAAAGAAGCATCAAGGCCCATTTTCCAGTTCCTCCAGGATTATATCGAGCAGGTAGCGGTCGTTAACGGCTATGACGTTCGTCTTGGTCGTCGCGTCGAGCCTCAGCTCCAGCTCCTTCCCCCTCTCGTCCACAACTATGGCTCCGGCTTCCCTGGCTATGAGCACCCCCGCCGCTATGTCCGTCGTCCTCACGTAGTTCCTTATGTCCAGGACGCCGTCGAGGGCACCCTTGGCGAGGTACGTCAGCTCCACGGCTATCGCGCCCAGGACGCGAACCCGTTTGACCCTCCTTATTAATCCAAGACACCTGCCGCGCGTGTAGAAGCTCAGCGCCTCCTTCCCTCGCTCGGGTTTTCTGACCTTTATAGGTTTTCCATTCATGTAGGCGCCCCCTCCCGGAAGGGCCTCGTAGAAAGTTCTCGTAACGAACTCGTATATCGCGCCGTAAACGGGCCTGTTCTTCCTGAACACAGCGAAGCTAAAGGCGAATATTGGTATCCCCGCGGCGAAGTTGTAGGAACCGTCTATCGGGTCAACGATGACCGTGTAGTCGCTCCCGTTGTCTATGAAGCCTATCTCCTCGCTGACGATGTTGATCCCAAGAGGCTGGAGCCTGGCAAGGACGACATCCTCGGCGACCCTGTCAACGTACTTCGTAACGTCTCCGCTGACGTTTTCTCCTATGGTCTCCCCCGCCCTGGGGGTGCCGAAGAGGGGCATCACTTCCTTCTCAACCTCCCTCGCGGTTTCGAGGGCAATCTCGTTCCATGGAATCTCCATATCAACCACCCATGAGCATTATCAGCAGGTTTCTCGTTCCCGGCCCAAAGCCGAGTATGAATATCGTGAGCTTCACAAAGTTTATTAAATCGGGATCCTCTTCCTTCATCTCCCGGTCGAGTATCCAGACTACGGGGAGGAGGATAAGGAACTTCTCGAGGTACATCACCGCCGCGGTCCCAAAGGCGTCTATGAGCCACCTCGCGAGGACGTGCTGCTCCCAGAAGCCGAGGAACTGGATTCCAACGAAAGTGGTCGTGGCATCGTAGAAGTGCGTGTAGAAGAGGATCGAGTTATCACTGACGAGGGCGAACTTCCTTGAGAGAAGCCATATGAAGGCCTCGGAAACCAGTAACGCGGGGATAAAGTACCTGAACACCGCGGGGTTGAAGCTCACGTTGTCGAGGTTTATCACGAGCACGAACAGCAGCCCACCAACGAGTATCCAGCCGAAGTCCCGGTAGAGGGGATAGAGCCTCTCGCCGGGGCAGTGCTTCCAGACCGCAAAGAGGGAAGCTATAGCAAAGGCCGCTATGACGAAGTAGCCGCCGGGGCTGACGGTTAAATAGGTCCTTGGCAGTATTCCCACGTCCGTCATGCTCCTCATCAGCGGGCCGAGGATTATGTACGGAATGAGGGCCCTGAAGAAGCGGTTGTCAACCTTTATTTCCATTCGCTTGAGCATTCTGTACAGCAGGAGTACTGCTATGCCAAGGATTATCGCGTAGGCAATAGTGTTCACGGGATTGTAGCCTTGATTCTCCTTGATGGGAAGCACGAAGTACTCGTAAAAAAACTCGTAAAGCCCCATTCGACCACCATAGACGGTTGTTCCGATAGCCTTAAAGCTTTTCCCACCTTAAGGTTAAGGGTGGTGAGAAAAGTGCACCTGATGCAGCTCCCGCGAGAGGTTTTGCTCGGCGAGAACCTCAAGAGAGAGGTCGTGAACGTTGCAAAGAGGCTCGGTTTGGGGAGAAAAGCGCTCGTGCTCTATGGAAAACACACGAAAAAGATAGCGGGAAGGGAGGTCGAGGAGAACCTCTCGGCGGAGTACGAGGTGGAGGGTCTCACCGTCAAGGGCGCCACGATGGAGGAGGTGACCCGAGCCCTCAATAAAATCAGAAGCGGGAGCTTTGACTGGCTCATAGCGGTCGGCGGCGGGAGCATAATAGACGTCGCCAAGCTCGCCTCCTTCAAGGCGGGAGTTCCCTTCATCAGCTTTCCGACAACGGCCTCCCACGACGGCATAGCTAGCGCCAACGCCTCCATCAGAGACCTCGGAACCAAAACCTCGGTCAAAGCAGTGCCGCCGGTGGCTGTCATAGCGGACGTCCAGGTGATCAAGACCGCCCCCTACCGCTACCTCGCGGCGGGCGTGGGCGACATGATAAGCAACCTGACGGCGGTGAAGGACTGGCAGCTGGCACACAGGATAAAGGGCGAGTATTACAGCGAGTACGCCGCCTCGCTCAGCCTGATGAGCGCCAAGATGGTTATGAAGAACGCGGACATAATAAGGTTGGGCAACGAGGAGAGCGTGAGGAAGGTGGTGAAGGGCCTCATCTCCTGCGGCGTTGCGATGAGCATAGCGGGCTCTTCGAGACCTGCCAGCGGGGCGGAGCATCTCTTCAGCCACGCACTTGACGCAATAGCGCCAAAGCCAGCCCTCCACGGCGAGCAGGTGGGCGTTGGGACGATAATAATGGCCTACCTCCACGGCCTCAAGTGGGAGAGGATTAGGGAAACCTTAAAGAGGGTGGGGGCGCCAACTAACGCATACGAGCTGGGAATCGATCCCGAGCTGATCATTGAGGCACTCACCATAGCCCACACAATAAGGCCCGAGCGCTACACGATCCTCGGGAAGGACGGCCTCACGCGAGAAGCGGCTGAAAAGGCCGCTAAAATCACGGGAGTCATCTGACTATCATCACTCATGGAGGTGTTTGGAATGGCGATAATCACGTTAGTTGGGGAAAAGCTGGCAAGACCAGGGGTTGAGTTCATATTCTACGGGCCTGCAGAGCCGTGCAGAACCTGCAAACTGGCCGGGGTCTGCGTCGGAAACCTGGAGCAAGGAAGGCGTTACAAGATACTAAGGGTAAGGAGTATGCCCTCCCACTCATGTCCGCTCCACGAGGGGAAAGTAAGGGTCGTCGAAGTCGTCGAGCCGAGCATAGAGGTGGCGATAGAGCCCAGGCTCGCTGTGGCGGGCTCGGTGATAAGGCTCAGGTTCGAGAACTGCAACGATCCCGAGAAGGCCGAACTCTTCAGGCCCGAGGGCCTCTTCGAGGGCGACCACGTGAAAATAATCGAGGTAACCGGAGAAGTCGAGTGCGACGGAAAGACCTACAAGGTAGTCAAGGTAATGCGCAAGAAGGATTAACCTTCTTTTTCCACTTTTGCAAACGTTACGATTTCTTCTCCCGCAATCCTAACCCGGTATGCCCTCATATTCCCCTCGAGGAAGAGCCTTATTGCCCTCAGCGTTCTCTCCCGCCTCAACAGCTCTTCTCTGGCCTCCTCAACGTTTACCTCCCTGAACCTGACTCTGAAGCCGGGCCTCATCTGGGCCAGCATGGACAGGTGGGCGCTGATAACGACGCCGATCCTCGCGTAGCCACCCGTCGTCTGCGCGTCCTTCATCATGACGATGGGCCTCCCGCTGGCGGGAACCTGCACCGTGCCCGGGACTAGGGGGCCCGTCACTATCCCCGCACCCTTTCCCGAGTGCTCTATCTCCTTTCCGTCGAGGCGGTAGCCCATTCTATCGGACTCGGGCGTTACGGTGTAGGTCTCGCTGAGGAAAGTCCTAATTCCTTCCTCCGTGAAGTGATCCAGGTCGGGACCGGGAATGACGCCAACTGCTATCTCCTCAGCCGAGTAGTCAGGCCTCAGTTCCTCGGGCAGGTACCTACCATCTTTCTCCGTCAGGATCGCGTGGCCGAGGTTCAGCCTATCGCCCGCCTTCAAGGGCCTTCCGAGGCCTGCCCTCGCGTAGGTCGAGCAGCTCCCGAGGAGCTTCTCGCATTTCACGCCCCCGGCGAATGCGATGTAGCCGTAGAGGCCATTGTTGAGGGTTCCAACTTCAAGGACGTCGCCCCTCTTCGCCCAGTGGCTCGTCCAGGGTTCGATTGGGACTCCGTTGAGCATTAAGTCAACGTCTCCTGCAACCGCAAAGACCGCCGAGGCGTTGAACTTCAGCGTCGGCCCGCCGAGGAGGAACTCGAGGAGCGGAGAGTTTCCGGGGTTTCCAACGAGGTAGTTGGCTATTCTAGCTGAGAAGTCGTCCATGTAGCCAGATACAGGAACGCCGAGCTTTCTGTAACCTTTCCTCCCGCCGTCCTGAACCGTCAGAAGGGAGGGAACGCGGAGGAGCTCAATCATCGCCCCATTCCTCCCGATAGAGTCTCAAAAACTCCCCCTCATCAATCGGCACAAACTTGACCCTGTCGCCGGGTTTGAATAACGTCGGTGGCTCTTTCTCCGGGTTGAAGAGCCTCAGCGGGGTTCTGCCTATGAGACGCCAGCCGCCGGGGCTTTCGAGGGGGTAAATCCCGGTCTGCTTTCCCGCTATCCCGACTGAGCCAGCGGGAACCCTCAGGCGGGGCTTCTCCAGGCGTGGTACGGCTATCCTCTCGTCCATTCCACCGAGGTAGGCGAAACCCGGCAGAAAGCCGAGGAAGTAGACGCGGTAAACCGGTTTGGAGTGGATCTCTATGACGTCATCGACGCTCAGGCCGCTGTGCTTCGCCACGAACTCCAGGTCCGGGCCGTACTCACCGCCGTAAACGACCGGAATCTCCACGAGCTCTCCCTCAAAGCTCTCAGCCGAGGCCTCAACGCCTTCAACGGCCCGCTTGACGCCCTCGAAGTCTATCAAGGTCGGGTCGTAGATCACCGCGAGGGAGGAGTAGGCCGGAACTACCTCCACGAGCCACTCAAAGCCCGCTTTCTCTATCGCCCTAGCGAGGGCGTGAACGCGGTCGTTTATTCCCTCGTTTATGACTTCCCCAAAGGAAATCAGAAGGGCCGAATCGCCGAGGGGTTTGACCTTCATGCTCTCACCGGACAACATCTTTCATTGGCACTATTCTCACTCCTTCCTCCTCGAGAACCTTCCTGATGTGGCTCGCTATCTCCACCGCCTTGGGGTTGTCGCCGTGAACGCAGATGGTATCAGCTTTCAGCTCGACCCACTCGCCGTTTATCGCCCTAACGCCACCGTCCTTGACCATTGAGATAACGCGCTCGGCTATCTCTTCCTTGTCGTGTATGACCGCTCCCGGCCTCGACCGGGAAACTAGAGTGCCGTCAGGGTTGTAAGCCCTGTCTGCAAAGACCTCGTGGGCGACCTTAACCCCCATCTCCTCCGCCATCTCCGCCGGCCTTGAACCGGAGAGGGTAACGAATATCAGGTTCCTATCGAAGTCCGCTATCCCCTCGATGACGGCCCTCGCGAGCTCTTCCTCCTTGACGAGGGCGTTGTAAAGTGCCCCGTGGGGCTTGACGTGCTGGAGCTCGATCCCTTCAGCCCTGGCGAAGGCGTAAAGGGCACCTACCTGGTAGAGGATGTAGGTCCTCGCCTCTTCCGGCGAAAGCTTCATGTAGCGTCTTCCAAAACCAAGCAGGTCCGGATAACCCGGGTGTGCCCCAACGGCAACGCCTTTCTCCCCCGCGAGCCTCACCGTCTTCCTCATGACCAAAGGATCACCCGCGTGCCAGCCCGTCGCTACGTTCGCGCTCGTGATGTGGTTCATGACCTCCTCGTCGAGGCCGAGCCTGTACCTCCCAAAGCTCTCGCCGAGGTCGGAGTTCAAATCGACCTTCATGCTCCCACCGATGTCATTTCGACGGAAATCTAAAAAAGGGTTTCCCCGAGTTTAGGCCATGAAGGTCCAGGTCATAGACACCGCGATATTCATTCAGGGGGCTGACGTTGAGGGGGTTACAACGCCCAGGGTCGTCGATGAGGTCAAGGACCCCGAGTCGAGGCTCTTCCTTGAGGGCCTGATTGGCGCGGGCAAGGTCAGGGTTCTCCAGCCGTCAAGGGAGAGCATTGAGGCCGTTAAGGAAGCGGCGAGGAGAACCGGTGAGCTCGGCGAGCTGAGTGAAGCCGATATCGAGATTCTTGCCCTGGCGTATGAGCTCAAGGGAGTCCTCTTCACCGACGACTATAACCTGCAGAACATTGCAAAAACCCTGGGGATAGAGTTCAAAACACTCAAGCGCGGGATAAAGCGCGTAATCCGCTGGAACTACGTCTGCATCGGCTGCGGGAAGCGTTTCTCAGAGATGCCGCCGGAAGGCGTCTGTCCGGACTGCGGCAGCCCGGTGAGGCTGATACCGAGGAAAAGACGAAAAAAGCGGGGAAGGCGTCAGCCGTAGACGTCGACCACTATTCTGTCGGGGTTGCTGAGTGTGAAGGAGTTGTAGGGCAGGTACGGCGTGTTGAGAACGAGGACGATGAAGACGTAGCCGTTACTCTCGGTGGCGTAGATGTAGGGAGCCGTTGGGGAGCCGGTGTATGTGTACTGCCAGTCGCCGTAGACCGGCCAGCCCAGGTCTGAAAGCCGGGCGTTGTCGAGCTGGATAACCAGGTGATAACCGCTTGAGTACGAGGTGTAGTAGACGTGGTAAGCAACCGGCTGGCTCAGGTCGAGGACGACGCGGAAGTAACCGTCGTGCTGGGCGAATCTTATACCCGTGACAGTCGGGACGGGGTCATGCACGGGAACACCGAAGTAGCGCTGGACACCGTAGAGGATCGCGTATGCGTAGCGCCACTGGTAGTTCTCGTCGGTCATTATGCTCACGTCGTAGGTGTTCGTGACAAAGCCCGTCTCGATGAGTATGGCGGGCATGGAGGTGTACTTGAGGACGTAGAAACCGGCCTCCTTAACGCCCCTGTTCTTTAGGGGGATAACCTTGGCCATCTCCGCATCAACGTAGGTCGCGAGGAGATTACCTTTGGTGGAACCGTAGTAGTGGTAGACCTCAAAGCCGCTCGCTGAGGTGTCGCTCGCGGCGTTGGCGTGTATGCTGATGAAGATGTCGCAACCGGCGGAGTTGGCTATGCTGACCCTGTCGGAGAGGGAAACGTAGTAGTCGCCGTCCCTCGTGAGGACAACCTTTGCTCCATCGTCTTCCAGAAGCTTTGCAACCTTAAGGGCTATGGCGAGGTTGATGTCCTTCTCCTCAACGCCGTTCGCAACCGCTCCCGGGTCGGTACCGCCGTGGCCCGCATCGACGCAGATGGTATAGCCGCCGAGGTCGGTTCCGGCGGAGGACACCGGGGCCGCTGAAAACATCGCCAGCACAACTAAGATGATTACCAGGGCACCTATCCTTTTCATGGTGCACACCCCCGGCCTTTAAGGTAAAGAAACGTGCATTTGCTTTATAAATTTTTCCAGAATTTGCGGTTTATCCAACGCCCCGGACGGGCTCGGCGCTCATAGGGTACGTCACAACCGCAAAGCGGTTCAGCCCGTCTTGGAATCGTCACGGCCCGCCCGGGACGGCGTCAGGGCCAGTCCTCGTCATCACGATGCTCGGTGCAATTCGCTGTCATCATCCGCGGTTCAACCTTGCAGGTAGTAGGATATAAGCTTTCTCAGCTCGATGTTGCGCTCGGGCTTCCTCCCCAGGAACCTCTTAAGCCCGCTGTTCTCGGCCATCAGGCCAGACAGCTCAATGGCCAAGATTTTATTGTCCTCGCTCAGGCCGTAGGCCTTGAAGCGTAGGGAAGAGTACTTCTTCTCAAGCGCCCACGTTTTCTCCTCGAGCTCCTTCACCTTCTCCTCAAGCTCCTCAAGCTTCCCTTTCGGCTCACGGAACTCGCCGGTTAAAGCTATCTCAACGACCTTCTCGGGAGAAACGCCGTAGCGCTCGGCAAGCTCCTCAATCTTCTTCCACAGGCTCTCATCGAGCTCAACCTCGATTTTCCCGAAGCCCTTCTCGGGCCTGATGATGAGCCTCATTTCGTTCACACTCCATGAACGGCTTGTTCACGATCCGTGAACTTTCTCAAGCTCCCGCGTTCTCTCCTCAACGGCCTTCTTCAGCTCCTCGTTCTCCTTTCTCAGCCTGTCGCGCTCGGCGGTCATGAACTCCTTGTCCCTCAAAGCCTTCTCGTAGAACTCCTTAAGCTCTTCAATCTCCCCCTCCATCTCGCGGAGCTTCTCCTCAAGCTTCCCCATCTTCTCGCGCAGAAACTCCTCGCGCTCCGCTTTGAGCGTTTCTTCAACCCTTGAAAGGTTCCCCTCGATGATGGCTTTAACGTCCCTCCCCTTCAGGGATTTGAACTTCTCTTTGGGGAGAATTATCACAATCTCGTTCATCTCTTCTTCCTCTCCAGCTCGGTTTTCCTGTCGTAGCAGAGGACGTAAAACGCCAGAAGCCCCTTCCACTTCCCGTAGGGTTCAATGACCTCGCGGACGTCCTTTTCCTTAACCTCTTTAACGCTCTTCCCAAAAATCTTTGCTATTCCTCTCCTCAGCCCTAAGTCTCCGGCAGGATAGACGTTCTTCCTGAGGCCGTAGGCCAAGAAAAGCTCCGCCGTCCACTTACCTATTCCCCGGAACTTTGTGAGATACTTAACAGCCTCTTCGGCGCCCCAGTCCCAGAGCTCAAGGTCGAGCTTTCCGCTCAGGTATAGCTCCGTGAGGCCCTTTATGTAGCCGGCGCGGTAGCCGAGCTTCACTTTTTTGAGCCCCTCTTCGCTCAGAGACACTATTCTCTCGGGGCGCGGAAAGGCGTAGATGCCCCCAACGGGCTCCCCCGCCAGTTTAACCAGGTTTCTAATCGTCCTCTGGGCAAACTCGAAGCTGACCTGTTGCTGGGCCACCACTTCAACCAGGGCCTGGTACGGGCTCGGCGCTGCTGGAACCGTCAGGCCGTAGAACTCGTCAATGAGAAAAGCAAAGGGGGAGTCGCCTATCTCGGCGTAGAATGAATCTAGGTCCGTATCGAGGCCGAGAACAAAGGGCAGCATATCCCTCGCTTCTTTTCGCTCCCTCCTCCCCCAATCCCCGGGAAAGTGGAAGTCCCCGTCGTAGGCAACGATTCCGACCCTTCCGGTGCTCAGCCAGATGGCCTGATAGAACGTCCCGTCCTTAAATACCCACGTGCCGTTGCGTATCATCTCGCGGGCCGTTTTTTCGAGATCGATCTCAGCCATCGGTCGAGCCTAACGGGGTTTTCCCTTATATCCTTTAGGGTCGAGACGTACAGCCTCTTCCCATCGACGGAGCGCTTTATCTGAACCTCGCCCGCCTCCTCGAGGAAGCGAAGGGCGTCTTTGATGTCCTCGGCGCGGACGTCGAAGCTCCGCCTGAGGAACTCCCAGTAAGGCTCGCGGCTGGAATATCTCGCTGCCTCCCTCACGAGCTCCCAGGCCCTCGCGACCTTTTCTTCACCCTTAGCAACCCGGTAGAGCTTGGCAAGGGTTTTCAGCCTCATATTGGTGAGTTCTCGGGACAGTATAAATCACTTTTGGCCGGCAGGCAAAAGGTTTAAACCCTCGAGTGGTATTAGTATTTGGCGGTGGATATGAGGCCCAGGCTCGCGCTGATTGCTCTGCTACTCGCCGTGCTCATTCTCCAGCAGGGGGTGAGCGGGAAGGAAAACGTCGTCTACGTCGCCAGAGTGGACGGCATGATAACCGGCTACACGGTGGACCAGTTCGACCGCTACATAAGCGAGGCCGAAAGGGCGAACGCCTCCGCCATAATCATAGAGCTGAACACACCCGGCGGAAGGGGCGATGCTATGCAGGAGATCGTCACGAGGATTCAAAACGCTAAGGTTCCCGTTATAATCTACGTCCACCCCTCCGGGGGAATGGCCGCCTCCGCCGGGACGTACATAGCACTAAGCTCCCACCTCATAGCGATGACCCCCGGGACTGTCATAGGGGCCTGCAGGCCGATACTGGGTTACTCCACCAACGGGAGCATAGTTGAAGCCCCTCCCAAGATAACAAACTTCTACGTCGCCTACATTCGCGAGCTAGCGAGGGTGAGCGGGAGGAACGAAACACTGGCGGAAGAGTTCATAACCGAGGACAGGAGCGTAACGCCCGAGGAGGCGTTGAAGTACGGCGTCATCGAGGTCATTGCGAGCGACGTTGAGGAGCTCCTCCAGAAGGCGGACGGAATGGAGACAAAAGTCCCCGTGGCCGGAAAGGGAAAGGTGACTCTTCACCTCAGGGACGCGGAGCTCATGTACATCGAGCCGTCCTTCAGAGACACGGTCGTCAAGTACATAACAGACCCCACGATAGCCTACCTCCTCCTGAACCTGGGGTTCATAGGCCTCATCTTCGGTTTTCTAACTCCGGGCTGGCACGTTCCCGAGACGGTGGGCGCGATAATGCTTGTTCTTGGCCTCCTAGGCCTGGGCTACTTTGGATACGAGAGCGCAGGACTGTTGCTGGTAGTGCTGGCGATGATATTCTTCATAGCCGAGGCCCTGACGCCGACCTTTGGCCTGTTCACAGTCGCGGGGGTTGTGACCTTCGTCATAGGGGGCATTCTGCTCTTCAGCGGAACCGGAGCCGGAGGTGAGTACCTGGTGACGAGTGAGACGTACTCAGTACTGCGTATAGCGATACTGGTCATGGCAATACTGCTCGGGCTGTTTTTCCTCTTCGGTGCAGCCACTGTGGTCAGAGCCCACCGGAAAAAGCCCGAGGCCGGGAAAGAGGAGCTCATAGGGGAAGTCGGAAAGGTCGTGGAAGACGTAGACCCTGAGGGCGTCGTCAAGCTTCGTGGGGAACTCTGGAAGGCGGAGAGCAGGGACGGGAGGAGAATCCCGGTCGGGGAGAAGGTCAAAGTTGTTGAAGTCAGGGGGTTGACCCTCATCGTCGAAAAAGTTGATGGAGTGAAGGAGGGAGAATGAATGGCCATAACGGCAAGTACCGTGGTTATTTCGATTGTTTTGTTGTTTGTTTTGATTATCCTGGCGACGGCAATAAAGATAGTCAAGGAGTACGAGAGGGCCGTCATCTTCCGCCTTGGAAGGGTCGTGGGAGCCAGAGGGCCTGGACTGTTCTTCATAATCCCGATCTTCGAGAAGGCCGTCATAGTGGACCTCAGGACCAGGGTCCTCGACGTGCCCGTTCAGGAGACCATAACCAAGGACAACGTGCCCGTCAGGGTGAACGCCGTGGTCTACTTCCGCGTCGTCGATCCGGTGAAGGCCGTGACGCAGGTGGCGAACTACATAATGGCCACCAGCCAGATAGCTCAGACCACGCTGAGGAGCGTCATAGGCCAGGCCCACCTCGACGAGCTGCTCAGCGAGAGGGAGAAGCTCAACCTCCAGCTCCAGAAGATAATCGACGAGGCAACCGACCCATGGGGCATAAAGGTCAGCACGGTCGAGATAAAGGACGTTGAGCTGCCGAGTGGAATGCAGAGGGCGATGGCCAGGCAGGCCGAGGCCGAGAGGGAGAGGAGGGCCAGGATAACCCTGGCGGAGGCAGAGAGGCAGGCGGCTGAAAAGCTCCGCGAGGCGGCGGAGATAATCAGCGAGCACCCGATGGCGCTGCAGCTGAGGACGCTCCAGACGATCAGCGACGTCGCCAGCGACAAGAGCAACGTAATCGTTTTGACCCTGCCGATGGAGATGCTCAAGCTCTTCAGGAGCCTCGCCGATACCGCCGAAGTGGCCAGGATAAAGCTCGAGAAGGAAGTGCTCGGGGAGGGAGAGTCAAAGGGCGAAGGGAAGGCCCAGGAAGAGTAAACTGAAGACGGTCTTTTCTCTACCTTTTTCTCCTGTCACTAGATGAACCGCAAAAAATAAAAGCATTGCCTGCATAGTTCATACACGCAAATTGAACACTCCGTATAAAATCGAAAGGCCGCGGAGATCACTGCAAAAAGGCGGTACCGCTTACGCTGGAGGTGTGAACTTTGGAAGGCCGTTCAATTGTTTTTGCATCTGGAAAGGGTGGAACCGGTAAAACAACGACGGTTGCAAACCTGGGTGTCGCATTGGCCCAGTTCGGAAAGGAGGTAATACTGCTGGACGCGGATATAACCATGGCCAACCTGAGCCTCGTCCTTGGAATGGAGGACATTCCAATAACCCTCCACGACGTCCTGGCAGGCGAGGCAGACCTCAAGGACGCAATATACGAGGGACCCGCTGGAGTCAAGGTCATACCGGGAGGACTCAGCCTGGAGAAGATCAAGAAGGCCAAGCCCGAGAGGCTCAGGCAGCTCATCAGGGAAATCGGCCAGATGGCTGACTTCGTTCTCATTGACGCCCCCGCAGGTCTTGAGATGACATCTGTTACAGCCCTCCTCATCGGTAAGGAACTGATAATCGTCACCAACCCCGAGATATCTGCCATCACGGACTCCCTCAAGACCAAGCTCATAGCAGAGAAGCTTGGAACCCTGCCGCTCGGAGCGATACTCAACAGGGTCACCAACGAGAAGACCGAACTCACCCAGGAAGAGATTGAGGCGATCCTTGAGGTTCCTGTCTTGGCAATGATACCGGAGGACCCAGAGGTCAAGCGCGCCTCCGCCTACGGTGTGCCGCTCGTCATCAAGAACCCGACCAGTCCGGCGGCCATAGCCATCAAGCAGCTCGCGGCCAAGCTCGCAGGAATCAAGTGGCAGGCTCCCGAGCCGGAGAGCCCGATTAAGAGGGTCTTCAAAGCGCTCTTCGGAGGGAAGAAATGATGGCCGACGCCCTCGTGTACGGAATAGTGATCATACTGATACTGCTCAACGTGATACTGCTGATGCTCTACTTCTCCGCCAAGAGCAACCCCTACTACGTCGTCTACGACGAGGAGACCAAGAGCGCCCTCAAGAGGCGCGTCTCCAGCCTCAAGGAGGATCTCGAGAGCGAGCTGGTGGACTTCGACGTCGAGGAGTGGGAGAAGACCCTCGAGGAGTCCATAGACGAGGAAGTCAGGAACCTCTGAGCTTTTCAACCCTTTTGTTATTAAACATTTCTGGGGCGTTAAATTTTAAAACTCCTTTTCTGCCAACTTTATATGGGGGGTGAGGGATAATGAAGATTCGACTCGGCTATCCGGACAGGATAGTCGAGGTTAAGGATAGAACCGTTTACGTCTTCAAGGGACGTCTCGTGAGTGCCCCCCTCAACGAGCTCGTGAGCTACTACCTTAAGGGCGATGGACTGCTTCCCCCTGCAATCAGGGAAGTCGCCCGGGACGTGGTGGACGTTCTCCTCAGAACCGGCGAGCTCGAGATGGACTACCAGACAGGAACCCAGTACATTCACGGCCTCAGCGGCTGATTTTTACACCTTTTCTGCAAGGAGCCGGCCCCAGAGGAGGGGGTTTTTCCAGTCCATCAGTTAAAAAAGTTTAAGTATTCTTCGATGCAATAGAGTGAACCAAATCCACCGGAGGGATCAGAGATGAAGGCAAGGGTCAGGATACTGGACGTGTACAGCGGGAGGTACTCGGTTTTTATCAACGAGAGCGAAGCCAAAAAGGCTAAGCTCCACCCGGACGACCTCGTCAAGATTGAGGCGGGCAAAAAGACGGTCTACGGAAGCGTTGTTATAAGCAGCCTCGTCGGGGAAGGCGAGATAGGTGTAAGCAGGGACGTTCTCCAGCTGCACAGCTTCTCCGAGGGGGAGACCGTCACGGTCGTCCCAAGCGGAACCCCCGAGAGCGTCCGCTACATAAAGAAGAAGATGAACGGAGAGAAGCTCAGGAAGGTTGAGATAGAGACGATAATCAAGGACATAGTCGATAGAAAGCTCCGCGACATCGAGATAAGCTCCTTCGTCACCTCACTGGAGATAAACGGCCTGGACATGGACGAAATAGCTGCCCTCACCATTGCAATGGCTGAAACCGGAGACATGCTCGACATCGACAGGAAGCCCATAATGGACGTCCACAGCATCGGCGGCGTTCCGGGCAACAAGACCAACATACTCGTCGTGCCCATAGTTGCCGCGGCCGGCCTGACGATACCCAAGACCAGCTCAAGGGCAATAACCAGCGCCGCTGGAACCGCCGATGTGGTCGAGGTCTTCGCGGAGGTCAGCTTCTCCCTGGACGAGATAAAGCGCATAGTTGAGAAGATCGGCGCCTGTATGGTGTGGGGAGGAGCTCTGAACCTCGCCCCGGCCGATGACATAACCATCAAGGCCGAGCGCGCGCTCAGCATCGATCCGACCGGGCTTATGCTCGCGAGCATAATGTCCAAGAAGTACGCCATGGGAAGCCAGTACGTGCTCATCGACATTCCGACTGGGAAGGGCGTCAAGGTCGAGACGGTCGATCAGGCGAGAGCCTTGGCCAGGGACTTCATAGAGCTCGGCAAGAGGCTCGGCCAGTACGTCGAGGTAGCGATAACCTACGGCGGCCAGCCGATTGGACACACCGTCGGCCCGGCCCTTGAGGCAAGGGAGGCCCTTTCGGCTTTGATGACCGGCAAAGGCCCTGGAAGCCTCATAGAGAAGGCCACCGGCCTGGCAGGAATACTCCTCGAGATGGGCGGCGTTGCCCCGGCCGGAATGGGCAAGAAGATGGCGAGGGAAATACTCGAGAGCGGAAAGGCCTGGGAGAAGATGAAGGAGATAATCGAGGAGCAGGGCGGCGATCCAAACATAAAACCCGAGGAGATACCAATCGGCGACAAGACCTACACCTTCACCGCCCCGACGAGCGGCTACGTAACGGCCATAGACAACAGGGCGATAACGGCCATAGCCAGGGCCGCGGGAGCGCCGGAGGACAAGGGTGCGGGACTCGAGCTATACGTCAAGGTCGGCGAGAAGGTCAAAGAAGGAGACCCGCTCTTCACGATCCACGCCGAGAGCGAGGCCAGGCTCGACCAGGCCATAGTGTTCGCCCGCAGAGCAGAGCCGATAAGGATAGAGGGAATGGTTCTCCAGCGAATCGGGAACATCTGAAGGGTTCCGTTTCCCTTTTCCCTTTCGTTAGCCGAAGTCAGCCGCGCTTCCCGTGTCTCTCGTACCAGCCCCACTCCTTCTTGGGGCCGAAGGCCCTGACGCCTTTCTTTACGAGGGTTATCCTCAGGTCCTTGGCCATCTCGGGCGTTATCTCACCGCGCTCCTCGAGCCAGTTTATTATCTCAAGCGCCTCATCGTCCGTCTCGCACCGCCTGAGGAAGTCTATCACCGTTGGGTTGTAGCCGGAGAAGTCCGTCGGCTCCTCCACCCTCTCCTCGCTGGTTCTGTAGGCCTCTATCGAAATGCCCTCTCCCTCGAGCTCCCTGGCGAGGGCCGGGAAGGTCTGCTCGAACTCCTCCCTGTCGTACTCCTGCCAGGCGAAGTCGTCCACGGGGCGCTTCTTCTTCCGCTCGTCCATTCCACACACCGGAAGGATTTGGAATCAAGGGTTTATAAATGGTGACCAGAACCGGATATCATGAGGGGCTCTTACTTCCTGGTTATCAGGCTGGACGGGGACAAGGAAATACGAACGAAGGGCAGAACGTTCCGGCTCAGGGCGGGCCACTACGTCTACGTCGGCTCTGCCATGAACTCCCTCGAAAAGCGGGTCGCGAGGCACTTCAAAAGGGAAAAGAGGCTCCACTGGCACATCGACTTTCTCCTGAAGGAAGCGGAGCTTCTGAGGGCCTACCTCATTCCAAGCGACGAGAGGCTGGAGGAGAGGCTCTCCCTGGAGGTGGCCAGGCGTGGCGAACCGGTGCCGGGGTTCGGGGCGGGGGACGTGAGGGTAAAGACTAACCTCTACCGCTTTGAAGAAGAACCGGACGAAACCTTGACGGAAATCCTCGAGAACCTCGGCCTCAACTGGAAAATCGTTAAAAGCGAGGCCGACGTAAAGGATATGCGGTGGTAGTATGGGGACGATTATCGAGGCGGCCTATGACGGCGAGACGTTCAGACCTCTCAGGCGAGTGAACATACCAAAGGGGACGAAGGTCAGAATTATCGTTGGCGAGACCATCTGGGACCTGCTTGATGAGATTGAGGGGATTCCCGTCGATGTCAGCGTGGAGGAAGTGCTGGAAGATGTTAGGCAGAGCGTCCAGTAAAGCCCCAAACGGTGCAGTTCCCCCCCGTTCCGCTAGCCGTCCCCCAGTTTTTAGATTCAAAGGCGACACCGCCCACTTTCCTATCAACCTGGCCAACCAAGAGTTTGGAGATTAGAAGCTTTATGGGGGTGTGAAAGATGCTGGAAATTGGAAAGGTCGAGCGCTACATTCACGAGAAGCTCGAAAGGGAGAAGCTCCACTTCGTTCTTCTCGACCCGGACGACGTTACGCCGGAGGAAGCGGCCAAAATAGCGGAGATGAGCGAGGAAACCGGCGTCGATGCGATTATGATAGGCGGCTCCACGGGGGCAGAAGGGGAAGTTCTCGACGGCGTGGTGAGGGCGATAAAGGAATCCTCCGACCTGCCCACGATACTCTTCCCGGGCTCCCACGGCGGGATAAGCAAGTACGCCGACGCGATATTCTTCATGAGCCTTCTCAACTCGACCAACCCGTTCTTCATAACCGGGGCTCAGGCCTTAGGAGCCTTCCAGGTCAAGCGCTACGGGCTGGAGCCGATACCGATGGCCTACCTCATAATCGAGCCGGGGGAAACCGTCGGCTGGGTCGGCGATGCAAAGCCGATTCCCAGGCACAAGCCCAAGATAGCGGCGGCCTACGCTTTGGCCGGCCAGTACCTCGGCATGAGGCTCGTCTACCTTGAGGCCGGAAGCGGGGCGTCCCAGCCGGTTCCTCCGGAGATGATAGCCCTCGTCAAGCACGTCATAGACGTGCCCCTCATCGTCGGCGGCGGCATAAGGACGGCCGAGCAGGCGAGGGCGGCCGTGAAGGCAGGGGCTGACATAATAGTGACGGGGACTGCAATAGAAAAGGCAGGTTCGCTTGAAAAGGCAGGGAAAAAACTCCGCGAGCTGAACAGGGGGATAAAGGGGCGGGATTAAGCCTCGGACAGGACCCTGAGGCTGACCTTACCGTTTTTGATTATCTTCCTGAGTTCTGAGAGAAGCCCCCTGGTGTCGTCCTCGACTACCTCCATCTTTATCTCGCTGAAGCCCTCCGCGTCGGGCGGGAAGAAGTGTATGTCCCTAATCCTGCCCCTAACCGTGGCAAACAAACGGCCCAGAATTTTTCCCCTACCTTCATAGGGCAATTTTATATCGAGTTCGACAATTTGCATACCTATCACCGCTTTGTTTTATGAAAAAAGGCCTATATAACCATTTTCATGAGCGGGAATTATCGAATTTCCGAACCGATATTCCTGAGGGTTATTCCGGTTCCGCAAGACTTATCTTTTATCGCTTCGATTTTTATCTCGGTGATGCAGATGCGCGCATTCATATCCCTTGACCTTGAGGGCCTACCGTACATCGTCAGCAGGGAGCACCTCTTCGTGAAAGGCGCCCTCTACGGGGAGGCCCGGAGGATAGCGACCGAGGTGGTGAAGGTTACGGCCGAGACGCTCCACGAACTCGGCTTTGAGGAGGTCATCATAGCCGACAGCCATGGTCCGATGGTCAATATCCTTCCCGGAGAGATGCCCGAATACGTTGAGCTGGTGAGGGGCTTTCCGAGGCCGCTCAGCATGGTAGCCTTCGCCAGGGGAAGCGACGCCGCGCTCTTCCTCGGCTACCACGCCAAGGCCGGCACGAGCTACGCCACCTTCGACCACACCTACAGCGGGGCGAGCATAGACAGGCTGGAGATAAACGGGGTTGAGGTGAGCGAGTTCCTGCTCAACGCCTACATTTTGGGAAGCTGGGGAATCCCCGTGATCCTCGTGGGAGGGGATAGAAGGCTCCTCGAAACGGACGTTAAGACATTCACTCCCTGGGTAGTTGGCGTTCCCTTCAAGGAGTCTCCCTCACGCTACGCCGCCAAGAGCCCTGGAATGAGGAGAATAAAGACCATGCTGCGGGAGGGCGTGATAGAGGCCGTCGAGCGGCTGAAGATAGGGGAGGCAAAGCCCCTCGTTACCAGAGAGCCAGTCCACGTAAAAGTCCGCTTCCTGAGGAGCGATATGGCAGACACCGCCGAGCTGCTGCCGTTCGTGAATCGCATAGACGGGAAGACGGTCGAGTTCAAGGCGAAGACCGTTGAGGAAGCCTACAAGGTCTTCGAGCTGCTGACCCTGGCGGCAGCTGGAGTGAGCGCGATAGTAACGAGGTAAAAGCTTAAGTCCAACGCTAACTAAAAGGTAACGCCCCCGGGAAACCGCGGGGAATGAGCGCTCGGCGAGCGATGATTTCCCTTCGCTCCCCGGGGGCACAGTTTATAAGACCTACGCTCTATTTTGAGGTATGAGGAGAGCCATCTTAGCGACCCTCCTGGTGCTCATAGTGTTCTCATCGGGGTGCATTGCCCCGTTACATGACACTGGTGAGAGCGAGACCCCTCATTCGTGGGAAACTTCTGAAGTCACGTCTTCTTCCCCTTCGTACACGACACTCCCTGCAACCTGGACAAATCCTCTCGTGAAATGGGAGAACGCAACGATATCCCTGCCAAGCCAGGACGCCGAGCTCAACTGTCCGGGAATTCTCTGGCGCTATCTCCTGAAGGATGCCCTCGAATGCATACTGAGCGGAAAGGAGCTCGATGTGATTTCACCCCTGGCAGAGCAACTGAAGGGCAAATACTTGGTCCAAAGCGCCTGGAACGTTCTGGAGTGGGAGGGGGAGTGGCTGAGCTACGACTGGGAGAAGGCCAGCCAGCCCCTTGCGAAGGCCATAATATACCCCGACGGCAGGCAGGAGGTCGTTGAGGGGCAGAACAACACCATTCAGACCCCCTACGAGACGATAATGCGGAGAAAGGGAGTGTGCACCGACTACACGGTTCTAACCGATGCCCTCCTTCTTGCGATGAACCACTCGCCGGTATATGCGATGGCGATAAACCTCACCGACCTCGGGCATGCAACGGCGCTGGTGAAGATAGGTGGCTGGTACTTTGCCCTTGACCAGCACCTTCCCCCGATGGACCTTGGCGCCTACTACCGCTACTGGGAGAGACAGGGAAGTACGATAATCAACGCCACGCTCTACGAGATAACGCCCAGGGAAAACCAGGCGAACGTGAAAAACCTGGGAACGATCAGAGGGGAGGAGTTCCTCAAGCAGGACTACACGATGACTGACGCTGACGCCAGGAAACTGGCATACTCAATGATGAACGTTTTCTACGGCGATTTTGGCCTGAAAGCCGATGAATCCCTGACCAGTCTCTCGGACGGAAAGCTTCCCGGAGGCTACAAGGCGGGCTGGACGTGGGGAGTCACGTACTATCACCTGGCCGACTACTACCACCCCATATTCCACAAACAGTATGCGGAGTGGCTTACCGGTGAAATGCTATCTGATTCAGGGTTCTTAGGCTACCTAAAAAAGAGCGACACGGTTTGGGTAGAAATTGGGATAGCGGGTGACGATCTCGTCGTCACCGTTTACCTCGGGGAGCTTCAGTAGCGTCTCGAGTAGCCGCGGGAATAGTTTCTCCTTCCCTTTCTGTTGTTTCTGTAGTTCCTCGGACGTTCCTCGCGCTCATACCTCTCCCTGTACTCCTTCGGTATCTCCTCGCTCAGCTCAGACTTCCTTATCTCCACCCCTGCGACCTGGGCGATGTAGCGCAGCCTCTTGAACTCACCGGGCATTATGAAGGTCACCGCCCTTCCGCGCTTGCCCATTCTGCCCGTTCTCCCTATCCTGTGTACGTAGTCCTCAGCCGTCATGGGCAGTGAATAGTTCACTATGTGGCTCACGTCCTGAACGTCCAGGCCGCGCGCGGCGACGTCGGTGGCGACGAGAATTCTCGTCCGCTTTGTCTTGAAGCGCCAGAAGGTTCTCTCGCGCGCTGCCTGGCTCATGTCGCCGTTCAAGGCCTCGGCGCTGTAGCCCTGCCTCCTGAGTTTCTCACTCAGCTCCCTGGTTTCCCTCTTGGTGGCGCAGAAGATTATGCCGTAGAAGTCCCCATCGAGTATCTTCTTTAGCACGGTGAACTTCCTCGCGGGAACGACCTCAACGTACTCCTGATCTACCATTTCGGGGACCAGCTCGTCGCTGCTCACGCTCACGACCTCGTAGTCCCCCATGTAGCGCCTCGCGAGCCTTCTTATCTCCCGCGGCATCGTGGCCGAGAACATCAGCACCCTCTTCCTCCTCGGAGTCTCACGGAAGATCGCCTCTATGTCGTCTATGAAGCCCATGTCGAGCATCCTGTCGGCCTCGTCAAGGATGAAGAACCTGACGGAGCTCAGGTCAAGGGTGCCGCGCCTTATGTGGTCGAGAACCCTTCCGGGGGTTCCGACAACGACGTGCGTGCCCCGCTCGAGGGCCCTTATCTGCGGCCCTATCGGCTGGCCGCCGTAGACGGCGTAAACGTAAACCCTCTTCCTCCCGCGGAGGCTCTTGATTTCATCGGCCACCTGGAGGGCCAGCTCCCTTGTGGGCGTCAGTATTATCGCCTGAACCGCCTTGACCTTCGGGTCGATGGCTTCGATTATAGGGAGTGCAAATGCCGCTGTTTTCCCCGTCCCTGTCTGGGACTGGCCTATTATATCCACGTCGCCCGATAGAAGACGAGGAATGACCTCCCTCTGAATGTCCGTTGGGGTCTCAAAACCCTTCTGCCTGACGGCCACTAACGTGGCCTCGGATAAGCCCAAGCTTTCAAAACTCATTTTCCTAACTCCTTACGTTACTCAAACGCATCCCTTCTCAAACGGAACGCGTCGAGAAGAAACGCGGTCTGGCGGGCCGGGGGGGATTCGAACCCCCGACCACGGGATTAAGAGTCCCGCGCTCTAACCATGCTGAGCTACCGGCCCTCAACCCGAAGTCATAGACGGGAGGTTGCTTTATAAATCTTTCGGTTCCCCCGGGGCAGAGAGGGGATAGAAAAATTTATAAAGGCTCCCCGAGCCTTATAGTTTGGCAACGCGGGGGTTGCCGAGCCTGGTCAAAGGCGCGGGATTGAGGGTCCCGTCCCGTAGGGGTTCCGGGGTTCAAATCCCCGCCCCCGCACCAGAAACGTTTCTGAGCAAAGTTTCATCAAAGCTAGCATGCCTTGTCAGAACATGCAAGTTAGTTAGGGGTTTGTCATTAACTCGCTTGTTTTGGTTGGGGTTTTCTTCTCCTTAGCGCCCTTCGGGCGCTGTTCTTAGATAAAACCCCTTCAATAGGTCTCTAATCAATACAAACCCTCGATAAAATGCCCACTAACGAGGCATGCAACTACCTTCTCCCTAGCATGCAGTCAGAGCCTTTTGGTCAAACTTTGCAAAGCAAAGTTTGTTCGCCTGCGCGACGTCGAGCCTCGCTCGACGCGAGGGACGCCAGTCCCGAAGAGTTTGACCAAGGTTTGTAGCTCCTTCTTGAAGTACCCATCTCCAAGTGGTTTCCCCCATTTTGGAGCGTTTAACACGGAGAACAACTCCAGAATACTCTAATACAGGGGTTTGCTTTCTTTTGACGCCCTTCGGGCGTCTTTTGGAGTTAAACCCCCTCAACAGGAACCCAAAGTGGTTCTCACTTGAAACATCAACCTCAAGTTTGGAAACCACATTTCCAGGTTACAACATAGAGAAGAGCTACAAACTTCCAGCGAAGCTTTCTAAGACAGAAAAATGCTTATCAGGTAAGTTGTTTCCAGGTTTTACTCTCCCAAAGAACGCACAGGCCAAACATATTTAAACCTTCAGTGCGTAAAACCCATCGGTGGCGCAGATGAAAGGAATCTCCCGAGATCTCGTGGTTGGGATTCTCGTGGGAATGGCGATTGGAGCGGTTTTCTCCTACGCTCTCGCCGTCCACGATGACACCTCCGGCGGATCCGCACCTGTCCGGTAGTCAATCACGAAACCCTGATGGGATACCTGGTGAGGGCCAGCCCGACCATCGGTGGGAAGACAACCGCCAGGGCGGTGGAGAGGGCCTATCTCGAGCAGCGCAGTCCTAACTATCCCTTAGAGCTCTTCAGGGAGATGTACCGTGACGTTCCTGGGAGAAAGAAGTTCATCGGACTTTCATACGTTTTCGCCAACGACACCCTTCTCTACGGCCGATTCGCCATCACCAACGAAACGCCCTCGGAGTTCGAGTTCGAGAGTCCGGCTCCGGACATGAGCCAGAGGATAGACGGGGCCGGGATAATTACCCCCAGGTGGGCCGTCATCTTCGTGAGCCTCTACGACCTCGGGGGAAGAAACGACGTTGAGGGGCTCAGCCTCACAGTGCCCGCGGACTGGAAGCTCGAGTACTACGGGGGAACCGGGGAGATTACGACCGGGAGCGCGCTCCGCGTGAGGTTCCCTGACAAAAAGAGGGACAACTATGTGGTTCTGGCCTTCGAGACCAGCGGTATACCCGATTCGCTCGACATTGAGGTCACCGTGGCAGGGGACGACTACCGGCTGATGGGCTACTCCTCCACATAAGGAGCCGTGATGACCTTCCTAATCTCCCTCGCCTTCTTCTCGCCTATTCCTTCAACCTCCTTGAGTTCCTCCTCCGTCGCGGTGAAAACTCTCTCCACGTTGCCGAAGTGCTTCAGCAGTCTCTTGGCGAGCGTTGCTGAAACGTTTGGCAGGCCCTCAACGATTAGCCTCTGCCTCTCCGCCAGGGTTAGGGCCTTCTTCTCGCTCCTAAGGCGGACCTCCTTCTTCCTCTCCTCCTGCTCGCGCTTGGCCAGGAGGTAGATGAAGCTCGCGGTTTCCTCCTTGCCCGAGGAGAAGAGTATCGGCACTCCCCAGTCGAGGGTTACAGCGGCTATGGCACCGCGAATGGCGTTGGGGTGAACGTTCCTTACCCCGTAGAGCTCGCCCTCGATGATTATCATCGGCTTCTCGTAGGCCCTCTTAAGCCTCTCCACCTGGTCAAAGAGCCTGCCGTCTATGATTGACTGTATGAAGTCGTTGGCGCTCTTCCTCTCTATCCCGACCTCCTCGCTGACGACGTAGTCGGCAACGTCGAGCGTCCTGACCTCAACCTCCGCCCCGAGTTCCTTCAACAGCTTCGGAACCCCGCTCCTCAGCTCGCGGGAATCGACGTAAACGACTATTCCCTTCGGTTTCCTCACGAAAACGGGCTTTATCGGGAGTTCCTTCCGCTCCTCGGCCGGTTTCTCCGGCTTCTCTTTTGGCTCACGTCCGGATTTATCGGTCCTTTCAACTCTCTTCGGCTTCAAAAACTGGTCGAGGGAAGTTATCCTACCCCTCGCGGACATCTCAACACTCCCCTTCCGCCCTTCCGGTCTATCTCCTCCGTTACGTGCGCGCTTAAGCTCACCCGCCACCTTCCTTATCGCTTCGAACATTCCCCTCTCCTTCCTCCTGGAGCTCCAGTAGTAGGCCTCATCGCGCGTCCCCTTTGCCATAAGGATTACTACCTTCCCGGGCCTGTGCCTACCGGTTCTACCACGACGCTGTATGCTCCTTATCGCCGAAGGCACTGGTTCATAGAAGACCACCAGATCAACCTCGGGAACGTCTAGACCCTCCTCGCCGACGCTCGTGGCGACGAGAACGTTAAATTCACCCCTGGAAAAGCGCTCAAGAGTTTCCTTCTGCTTCCTCTGGCTCATTCCCTTATCCTTTCCCCTGCTGGCCTGTCCGATGAAGCGCTCGGCGCTTATACCAAGTCCCCCAAGCTCCTCGACGATTTTCCTTCCCGTGTCGCGGTAGTTGGTGAAAACGATTATTTTTGAGTTGGGCTTTCTCTCGAGCTGCCGCGTCACGAGCTCCTTGAGCTTCTCCATCTTGGGGTGGTCCATTCCCATCTCCTTCGCCTGAACGAGGAGGTAAATCACCTTCCTCATGCGGGGGTCTTCCATCAGCTCCCTGCTGGACTTGGTTCTCTTATCCTCGCGGAGCTTCTTCAGGTAGGCCCTCAACGCGGTCAGCCCTTGGGTTTCGAGGAGTTCTATCGCGTGCTGAAGCTTCACCGCCTTCGCCTGGTACATTCTAAGCCGGCCCAGCTCGTAGTTGCCCATGGCAACCTCGCGGTTGATTTTAGAGCCCGCCTGGAGGACTTCCCTCTTGGAGATATCGGGGGAATAGGTCGAGACGAGCTTGAACTGGGCCAGGGGCTTGAGACTCTCCTTCAGCATCTCCCTGAGGAGCGAGCGAACCTCCTTGTAGATACCTGGGAGTTCAACCTTGACCCACTCGAAGGCTATCCTCTGGACGTAAGGCTTGACGTCAGGCGAGTTCTCGGTTCTAACTTCTATGCGCCTTATCCCGAGGTTCCTCACTATCTCGCGTATCTTCTCCTCGTCGCTCCCCGGGGAGGCAGTCAATCCCAGAACGAGCGGGTGTTTGGCAGTTTTAAGGTACTCCTTCGCTATGAAGACGTAGGCGTAGTTTCCAACCGCGCGGTGGGCCTCGTCTACAACCAGCAGAACGACGTCCTCGAGCGAAATTCTGCCCGTCAATACGTCGTTCTCGACGGTTTGAGGCGTGGCGGTTATCACGACGCTCTCCCTCCACACCTCGGCCCTCTTTTCGGGCGAAAGCTCGCCGGTGAGGACGTTGATTTTCTCCGGCGGGAGGTTGAAGATCTTTCTAAAGCTCTCGGCGTGCTGGAGCGCTAGGGGCTTCGTTGGGGCGAGGAAGAGGACTTTTCCACCGTACCTGGAGAGGCGGTAGTCTGCTATGAGCATCGCTATGAGCGTCTTTCCTAATCCAGTCGGCAGAACGACAAGGCAGTTGGTTTCCTTGCACCGGGCGTAGATGACCTCCTGGTAAACGCGAGGCTCGATTATATCGCGACGAAGGTACATATGCCTATATCCTCGGCGAAGTTTATAAATTATGAGACCAACTCAGACCATGCTCCTCACGAGACACGCCAGGGAGAGGCTCGTCAAGAGGCTCGCAAAGAGAAGAAAGCTTGAGAGGATTTACTCGGAGCTGTGGGCCTTCCTCGACCGTTCGCGGAGGATTGACGTGAACGAAAGGGTCGTGATCTTCACAGACGGGAGAAAGAGCCTGGTCTGTGCTAAGCTCGAATGCGAGAGGCTTTCCCTGGAAGAAATCAAAGAAAGGGTTTCGGGTATTTCCAGGGCCTACGAGTGCGTTTTCTTCGACGGGAGAACCGCCAGGGAAACAGTTCCCGGAAAATTCCTGGAGGAAATTCCCGACGGGACGTACTGCTTCTACCTGAACAAGGAAAAGAAAAGCCTCTACCTCGGGAGCGAGGAGCCCCTGCTGGTCATAACGATAAGGCCGGCGAAGAGGGAAGAAAGAAACCTGAGCTAAGCTTCCTCACCTACTGGCACGACCAGTATCTCCCCAAAGGGTTCCTCCTGAATGAGGTCCACCTTCCCCATGTTGGAGAGGAAGAGGAGGTAGAGAAAGGTTCTGGCTATTATCTTCGGCGTCGGGTCAAAAACCAAGTCCCAGAACTTTATGGGCTCCCCCGTTTCCCTGTACATCTCAACGACTATCTCATGGAGACGATAGACATGCTTCTCGATGTCCACGCGGAAGTCATCGACGACGAAGACCTCTTCCTCTATCTCGACCTTCTTTTTCTTCCTGGGCTTTCTCTTCTCCGCCTCCTCGAGGGCGTCCATAAGGGCATCTAAGAGGTCGTCGAAGGTGTAGTAGCGCTCGACCCTCCTGAGCGGCGGGGCCAAAGGTTCGACCTCGACGTGGAGCCTCTCCTCCTTCCGCTCCTCCTCTTCCTCCTCGTCCGCGTGGAGCAAAGCCTCGCTCTTCATTCTCACGAGGATTGATGCAGCCAGGATTGCTCTGGCTGAAACCCTGAGGTCAAGCTCCTTCATCTCCCTGAGCCGTTCGATGTACTTCTCGGTCAGGTCAACGATGTCGATGTTCCAGGGATCGACCTTGCCCATCTGAACGAGCTGGAGGAGAATGTCAACGGGCGTTATCTCCTCCTCGCGACGGGATTCCATCACCATCACCCGCCCAGGTGGCCGAACATCTCGGCGTGCTCGGCCTCGCTCCTCTTCCTTGCTTCTTCCAGTATCTTCATGGCCTTCTCAAGGCTCAGTGCAACGACGCGGGAGACGCCGTTCCTCATGCTGACCCCGATTATCTTGTCCGCGTTCGCCATCATGACGTCCCTGAGTGTAATCACGATGAACTGGCTGTTCTGGGAGGCCTCCTTGATGAGGTCGGCGACGCGCTTGACGTTGGCGTCGTCGAGGTGTGCATCGATCTCGTCGAAGAGGTAGAAGGGAGCCGGCTTGTAGCGCTGTATGGCGAAGACGAAGGCTAAAGCCGTTAGAGCTTTCTCGCCGCCGCTCATGGCCTCTATCCTCTTGACGTCCTTTCCAGCGGGCTTGGCCTCTATCTCAAGACCCCCGGCGAAGGGGTCGTCGGGGTTCTCGAGGATAAGCCTGGCGCTTCCTCCCGGCGAGAGCTTGGCGAACAGCTCCGAGAAGTTCCTGGCTATCTCGTTGAGGGTCTGGAGGAAGACCTGCTTCTTTTGGCCCTCTATCTCCTCGATGAACTCCTCTATGCTCTCCTTCTCAGCCAGAACCTGCTCGCGCTTGCTCTTCAGCTCGAGGTAGCGTCTCTCGACGACTTCGAAGTCCTCTATGGCCTTCATGTTCACGGGCTCGAGGGAGCGTATCTCTTCCTCCATCTTCTCTATCTGCCCCCTCAGGGCTTCGAGCTCGAGCGGCACTTCCTTGATGCTCTTTATGAGCTTGGGGTCAAAGTGCTTCAGCTCGTCCCTCTTCTCCTTCAGCGCGGCCTCGTACTGTGCGAGCTTTATCTTGAGGGTGTTTGCCTCTATGCGAAGCTCCTGAAGCTTGGAGTTCAGCTCGTCCTTCTCGGCGCGGAGGTCTATTATATCGTTCCTGACCTTCTCGCGCCTTTCACGTAGCTCCTTGAGTTCGTCCTTGACGCTCTCCTCCGCCTTCCTGAGCTCCTTAAGCTCAGCCTCGAACTCCTTAATTGCGCTCTCATTCTCCTCGATGTTTGCCTTGAGGGCGTTTATCCTGTTCACCAGCCCCTCGATTTCCTCCTCCAGATCAGCTTTCCTCGGCAGCAGCTCCTCGTTTATCCTCACATCGAGGTTCTCGAGCTTGCTCTCGACCTTGCTCAGCTCCTCGCGGAGCTTGCTTATCTCTGCCTCGACCTCCCGTATGCGCTGGTTCAGCTCCCGGGCCTCAGGGTTCTCGAGGGCCCTCTTGAGCTTCTCCCTCTTCTTCTCCAGCCTCTCTATTCTCCCCCTGAGCCTCGCCATCTCGCCCTTAGCCTCGTGAATCCTCTTTTCCAGCTCCTCGATGAGCCTCTCGCTCTCTTCGATCTCCTCCTTGAGCGCCCTGTCCTCCACAAGGAGGCGATCCATCTCACGCTGGACCACCTGCAGGTCCTTGGCCAGCTCGCTCTTCCTCATACGGAGCTCGAACAGCTCGTTCTCCAGCCCCTTGACCTCGAGCCTGAGGGCATTGACGGTAGATTCCAAAGCTTCCTTCTCATGTTCGAGCTTCTCCACCCTTTTCCTTATCTCGTCCACGTTTACTCCGAGCTTCCCCCTCGGCCGGTAGTGGCCGCCGGTTATCGCTCCGCTCCTCTCCAAAAGCTCGCCGCCGAGGGTCACCATTCTGACCTTTCCTATTCCCACCGTTCTCGCCTCGTCCATGTCGCTCACTATCAGCGTGTCCCCGAGGGCGTAGGCTACGGCGTTCTTGAAGCGCGGGTCGTACTGGACGACGTCCATCGCGGGAATTCCGAGGGAAGGCTTCTCGCGCATCGAGCGGGGCTTTATCTTGTTCAACGGGAGGAAGGTGAGCCTTCCGAGCCTCTTCTCCTTGAGGAGCTTTATCGCCTTCTCCGCAACCCTGTCGTCCTCGACGACGACGTGGTCGTAGCTCCCGCCGAGGGCAACCTCTATGGCCAGCGCGTAGTCCTCGCTCGCAACCGTTATCAGCTCGCCGAGCGGCCCGTAGAGGCCGGGGATGTTCTGGCCCTTGAGGAACTCAACCGCGCGGTTCCCGCGAACCTCGCGCTGGGCCTCGGCCTTTATCAGCTCCTCTCTGGCCTTTGCAAGCTCGCCCTCGACCTTCCTGAGGGCCTTGCTCTTTTCCTCCAGCTCCTTTTCGGCCTTCCTGAGCCTCGCCTCTGCCTTGGACATCTTCCCGTCGATTTCGCCGAGCTCGGAGCGCTTCGCCTCCAGGGACTTTTTGGCCTCCTCGATCTGGGCCTTGAGGGAAATCCTTCTGGCGTTGTTCTGGGCTATCCTGGCCCTGGCCCTCTCTATCTCCTCTTTAAACTTCTTAATATCGCTCTCCTTCATGTAGAGCTCCTTCTTGGCCTCCTCCAGCTCGTCAACGACCTTGTCGAAGTCCTGCTTGGCTATGGCAAAATCCCTGTCTATCTCGCCGAGCTTGACAACCAGCTCGTTCTTGACAACCTCCCTCTCCTTTATCTCGGCGATGAGCTTCTCACGTCTCTTGCTCCAGCGGTTTATTGCGTTCCGCCCTTTCTCTATTTCCTCCGAAACCTTTCTAAGCTCCTCTTTCGCCTTCATCAGACGGTGCTGGCTGTCCTCTATCCCCTTTTGAGCCAGTTCTATGTTCTTCCTGGCCATCTCTATCCTCGACTGAACCTCGCTTATCTTCCTCGTGACCTCCAGGATACCGTCCTCGCTCTTCTCCTCAAGCTCCTTCTCGATGGCGTTCAGTTCCCTCTCCTTCGCCACTATCTCCCTGGCAACCTCCTTGAGCCTGGCCCCCATCGCCGCTATCTCGGCCTCTATCTCCTTGTCGCGCAGGTTGCTTTCCTCTATCAGGCTTTCCAGCTTCCTTATCTCACCCAAAAGAAGCGTTACTTTGGCCCTCTCAACGCGCTCCTTGAGGTCGAGGTAGCGAAGGGCATCGTTGCGCTCCTTCTCGAGCTTGTCGAGCTGGGCCTTCACTTCCCTGATGAGAAGATCAACACGAGCGAGGTTCTCTTCGGCCTGCTTTAATTCCTTCAACGCCTTCTCCTTCTTTGCGTCGTACTCGGCTATGCCGGAGATCTCATCGATTAGCATTCTCCTCTCGGTAGGGCTCATCTTGATGAACTTGGTGATGTCCCCCTGGAGGACGAGGTTGTAGCCCTCCGGCGAGATCATCGCCGCGCTGAGCACGTCAAGTATGTCGCTCCTGCTCGTCCTCTTTCCGTTGAGCCAGTAGGTGCTCCTGCCGTCGGGGTAAACTCTTCTCTTTATCACGACCTCGTCCTCGTCTATCGGAAAACCCCTGTCCTCGTTGTTGAAGTACATCGCCACTTCCGCGTACTTGGCCGGAGGCTCGGTCTTAGTGCCCGCGAAGATGAGGTCGCTTATCCTCGTGGCACGCATGGCCTTGGCGGACAGGCCGCCGAGGACGAAGAGAACGGCGTCGCCAATGTTGCTCTTCCCAGAACCGTTGGCACCGACGATGGCGGTGAAGCCTTTAGAAAGGGGAACGACGACCTTCCTGTTACCGTAGGATTTGAAGCCCTTCATTTCAATTTTCTCGATGTACGGCATGCCCTTACACCTAAACAGGGGAATGGCAAAGATGGTTATATAAGTTTACCCGTGTCACTCAACTATCCTGCGGAGTATGTTCCTGACCCTGTCATCGATGCCGTCGCTGATGGTGACGTAGAAGTCAGAGTTCGCCAGAAGGGCCATGTCCCGGAGCTTGCTGACAAACCTCAGCGTTGGCTCGACGCCGTTCTCTATCATCAAGTATTCGATGGCGTCCAGTATGACGTCCGCCTCACCCTGCTGGAGCTGCTCCCACACCATCTGCTCGATGGCGTGAAGCCTGGAGGGAGAAACGGCGTTGGGGTGGGGGATCTTGGCCACCCATATCGGGTGGACGTTATGCTTATCAAGTTCCACCGGCGGCTTTCGGGTTATGAGAAGCTTCCTTCGGCGCTTATTTCTTTGGAGGAGCTCATTGAGGCGCCTATAATCCACCACTCGCGACCCCTCGTACGTGGGTCGGATCCTCAACATCATACCCACCACTTCTTCACCATTTGGATTGGAGGACGCACTGAACTGTTTCCTCGCCAACCCAACTTCGTATCCAACTTTATAAGTGTTACTGTGTAAAATTGGAAGATTAGCAACATACCAAAAATACCACATGAAACTGAAAGGAAATACAAAATGTTGGAAACTTATGGAAATTAAACCGGCTATTCTGCCTTCCTTTCGCAAAGTTCGAGGAGAACACCGGTCACTGCCTTCGGGTGCACGAAGGCTATCTTGGCCCCGCCGGCACCTATGCGTGGCTCCTCGTCTATGAGCCTGTAGCCGGCTTCCTTGAGCTTCTCCAGGTGCGTCTCGATGTCATCGACGCCGAGGGCTATGTGGTGTATGCCCTCCCCCCTCTTCGCTATGAACTTGGCTATCGGTGAGTCCTCCGCCGTCGGCTCGAGGAGCTCAATCCTGCTCTCACCGACGTGGATTATCGCGGTTCTCACCTTCTGGTCCGGTACCTCTTCAATCTCCTCGACCTTGAGACCGAGGCCCTCCCAGACCTTTATGGCCTCTTCCAGGTTCTTGACGGCTATACCAACGTGGTCTATCTTCTTTATCATACCTTCACCCCCAGTGCTTTCTCCAACACCTTATCCGCGGCAGAGTAGGGGTCGATTTCACGCCTCACAACTCCGTCGATCAGGGAAGCTACCTCCCCCTCGTTGAGCTTCTCGCCGACGATGCGGGATATTCTGCCGGAGACTATGGTCTTAACCTCTTCCTCCGCCCGGAAGCGCCTCTTGCGCTCTATCTCGCCGCTCTCCACGAGGAACTTCCTGTGGTCGTTGATGGCCTTCCACAGCTCCCGGATTCCCTTCATCGTCGTGGCGACGGTCTCGACTATCGGCGGCCTCCAGCCTCTCCTTTCCCAGCGCTCCTTCTCGAGGTCGAGCATGAGGTTGAGCTCGAAGTACGTCGCGTCCGTCCCCTCCTTGTCCGCCTTGTTTATGACGAAGACGTCCGCTATCTCCATCAGGCCAGCCTTTATGGCCTGTATGTCGTCTCCCAGGCCAGGAACCGTGACGAGGACGACGGTGTCAGCAGTCTTGACGATGTCTATCTCTATCTGCCCAACGCCGACGGTCTCGACGAAGATAACGTCGCAGCCGTAGGCGTCGAGAACCTTTATGGCGTCGTTCGTGGCCTTGGCGAGGCCGCCGAGGGAGCCGCGCGTGGCCATGCTCCTTATGAAAACCCCGGGGTCGGTGGAGTGACGCTGCATTCTTATCCTGTCACCGAGCAAAGCTCCGCCAGTGAAGGGGGAGGTTGGGTCGATGGCTATGACGCCTACAACCTTCCCCTCCTCCCTGGCGACCCTGATGAGCTTGTCGAGGAGCGTGGACTTACCCGCTCCCGGCGGCCCGGTTATCCCGACAATGTAGGCGTTGCCGGTGTGAGGGTAAATCCTGGATATTATCTCCCTCGCTTTCTCCTCGTCGTTCTCAACGAGGGTTATGAGCCTGGCAGTTGCCCGCTTGTCCCCACGGAGCATTCTCTCTATGAGGCCCTCTAGCATCGTCACCACTCGGACAAATTATCCAAAAACAGGTTAATAAAGTTAAGCCTCTTTGAAGCGCTTGAGTTTTTCAACCGCGCGGTCTATGAATTCAATGGTCTCTTGGAGTGGTGTTCCAGGGCCAAAGACTTCAGCAACACCCATTTTCTTGAGCTCCTCGGCGTCATCGGGCGGTATGATTCCTCCCGCAAAAACAACCACGTCCTCGTTCAATTTAAGGCCCTTATCCTCCAGTAACTTTAGTATCTTTGGTATCAGCACCATATGAGCGCCGGACAAGATGCTTACGCCCAAGACCGCAGCGTCCTCCTGTATCACGGTTTCAACTATCTGCTCGGGAGTCTGCCTTATTCCAGTGTATATAACCTCGTATCCTGCATCTCTCAAAGCTCTGGCAACGACCTTGGCTCCCCTGTCGTGACCGTCAAGTCCGGGCTTTGCAATGACGACCCTAACCTTGGAGCGCTCGACCATCTCCATCACCGCTTTCTTTTCTCCCCTGCGGTATTTAAAGGTTTGTCAAAACTCAAGGTTGGGCTTTACTTTGGATATTTTGTCCAGAAAGGGTTTTTAACCCCTCGCCGGGAGGTTGAACCATGCCCAAGTTCGCACACGACGCCCACACCCACACCGTTTACTCGGACGGCATCGGGGGGATAGCCGAGAACATAGCGGCCGCCGAAGAGAAGGGGCTTAGACTGCTCGGAATAACCGACCACGTCCACTACCTCTCAGAGAGAACCCTCAGCAGATACGTCAGGGAAATAAAGCGGTGGGGAGGGGAGGCCGAGATAACGGTACTGGCCGGAATCGAAGGGAACTTAACCTTTAACGGCGTGGACGTGCCGGATTTCATGGCCAGAAAGCTCGACTACGTGATAGCCAGCGTCCACGAGTGGCTGGAGAGCCCGAGCCAGTACATCGAGCTGGTGAAGTTGGCCCTCATCGATGAGAACGTGACGGTTATAGGGCACTTCGGGGCGAACTTTCCCCACATCGGATATCCAACTCTGGAGGAGCTCGAGGAGGTTCTCGAGCTGGCCGAGGCCAACGGAAAGGCCTTCGAGATAAGCTCCCGCTACCGCGTCCCCGATTTGGAGTTCGTGAGGGAGTGCATAAGGCGGGGAATAAAGCTCACCTTCGCGAGCGACGCCCATTATCCCCCCGCCGTCGGGAGCGTCTCCTGGAGCGAGAAGATCTTCAGGAAAGCGGGAGGGAGAAAGGAGGACCTGCTCTTCGGGGAGTTCCTGTAGGTTTTCGTTATTTCAGCCCTCCCCGAGGCCGAGTTCAATTTTGAGATCACCAAGGACAAAGAGGCCCAAAATCGCGGGACGTCCTTGTTTCCCTTCCAGATTTAAGCATCTCATGGCCAGAGAACCGAGCCAGTTCAGCGCGACAAGACCTCAAATCCAAGCTCCCGGAGCTTCCAGATTATCTCTATGGGGAAGCCCACGACGTTGTAGTAGTCGCCCCTGATCCACTCTACCAGGAGCCCTCCCAGTCCCTGAATTCCATACGCCCCCGCCTTGTCCATCGGTTCACCCGTTGCCACGTACGCCCGTATCAGTTCCTCGTCCAGTTCGCGGAACTTCACGTCCGTCGTCACGGCACCGCAGAGCTCCTTCCCCCCGTGGATTATGCAGTATCCCGTGGTGACCTGGTGAACCCTGCCGCTCAGCAGTTTCAGCATTCTGACCGCGTGCCCCTCGTCCCTTGGCTTTCCCAGTATCTGACCGTCCACGCTCACCACGGTGTCGGCGCCGATGACAGTGCCGCCAACCCTGGAGTAAACCTCCCTGGCCTTCCTCCTGGCGAGTTCGACGGAATAATCTCCTGGCTCCCTGAGCCGGCACTCCTCGCTGGCGTTGCTTGGCACCACCTTGAACTCATGGACGAACCTCGACAGTATCTCCCTCCTCCGTGGACTGGCGGAAGCTAGCACGAGCATGGTCAATGCTCCGGTGGAGGGTTAAAAACGTTGCGAGGATTAAGTAATCTCCTGATGCTCGAGATTAAAAGGTAGACAAAGGCCATGATCCACAGGAAGTTGCCTGCGATGATACCCCTTGTGCCAACCCACAGCGCGGAGAGGTGAGCCAGCAGGCCACCGATGGCAAGACTCCAGAAAAGTCTATCCCTCCAGAGCACGGGCATCTTCACCACTCCCCGATTCTCCGGGACACGCCTCCATCTCCCTTCTAAGCGATTCGATTTCCCCTCTAAGCTCCCTCCGAACCTCGCCCATCTTCCAGATGACGATACCAAAGACAATCACAAGGAGGCCAAACCCCAGGACACGTCCTTCGGTTACTATAATACCCGCCAGCCCGAGGGCGCTCAGGATCGCCCCGAGGGTTTCCATGGGGTCATAGCGGCTTTCCATCTTCTTTCTCCCTCCTGAGCGACTCGAGTTCCTTCCTCAAAACCTCGACCTCATCACTGAGCTGCCACACTTTGACTAGAAGGACTACCAGAATCGCAAGGGGTAGGAGCCCGAGCAGGAGGAGCATCAGCGCTGGGCCGCCAGGAACGAAAGGGGCAAGTATGAGGGCGAGGAAGAACACCGCCACTAGGGTGGCCAGGACGTCGGCCGCTCCCAAGCTTACCACCATAGAAAAGAAGAAAACAAACTATAAAAGATTTTCTCAAGCGCTTGCCCAGATGGGTATCCCAGCCTCAAGGAGCCTCTTGAGTTCCTTGCCTATCGGTGTGCTCTTGCTGACCTTGACGAGGCCCTTCTTGCTCGGCGTTGCCGTGAAGACGTACTGCTCGCCACCGTAGAACTTGAGGGGTTTTTTGGCGTAGTCTGGGGAAACGCGGAGCACTATCGTTTTCTTCTTCTCCTCGACTTCCACCGGTATCTTTTCCTTGGGTTTCTCTGCTTCCCTCTCGGCGAAGCTCTTGACGTCTATGCTTATCCCTATCCTCTTCTCCAGCTCGGTTATGCGCTTGCCCTTCTTGCCGATTATGGCCGGAATGTCGAACTCGTCCGCGTAGATCACCGCCTTGTGCGGGCTGACTATCTCGACCTCGGCGTAGACATCTGGTAGGAACTTCTTGATCTCCTGCTTGAGCCTCTTCTCGGCGAGCCTCAGCGCGGGGGCCTTCTCCTCCCTCTTCACCGGGACGACGCTTATCTCCTCGCCGTAGGTGTAAATCTCGTACTCAAGCTCGCCCGTCTCGAAGTCCCTGACCTCTATGACTGGCCTCGCTAAGTCCTCCTCCTTCATTCCGCTCGGCACCTTGACGAGGTACTCGAGCGTCAGAACCTTGGCAACCCTTCCGGCCTTGATGAATATCACCGTATCAACTATCTGGGAAATCATTCCCAGCTCGACCCTTCCGATGAAGCGCTGGATTGCATCTATCGGCTTCGTTGCGTGCACGACACCGACCATTCCAACGCCGGCAAGCCTTAAATCCGAGTAGATCTTGAAGTCGCTCGTCTTCCTCATCTCGTCGAATATCGTGTAGTCCGGCCTGACGAGGAGCAGTATATCGCCGGTCAGCTCCATTCTACCTTTTAAAGCTGTGTACTGCGTTATCTCCTCACCCACCTGAAGGTCGCGGGGCTTTTCCATCGTCTTGACGATCCTTCCCATTCCGGCGTACCACTCGGCCAAGGCTTGAGCAAAAGTTGTCTTTCCCTCTCCGGGGGCTCCTGCAATGAGCACGCCAGCCGCTTTGTTCCTGAGCCTCTCCAACAGCTTCTCACTCAGCTCGTAGTCCTCTATGCTGAGCTTTTTGACCGGCCTCACGGCGGTGATCTCAATCCTGTCGGCGAAGGGCGGCTTTGCTATGACGATACGGTAGTTCCTGAGCTGGACCACCGTTGCTCCGGGCTCGTCCAACTCTATGAAGCTCTCCGGATCACGCCTTGCGCGCTCGACGATGTCATCTGCAATCTCCTCGAGCTCCTCATCACTGAGCGGTTCGTCCCTAACGGGAACGAGCCGCCACTCTCCCGGGCGGCCTTTCTTCGCTAGGGGCCGGAGGCCAGCCTTCAGGTGGACACTCATGGTGGTCTCGTCGAAGAAGTCCTCGAGACGGTGCCTGACCTCCTTCTTAGCGGTCAGGTAAATGACGTCGATGCCTTTAGCTATCGCGATGTCCCTCTGCACCTGGTCGCCGGTGATGAGGGTCGCCCCAAGGACCCGAGCCGTCTCACGGACGAGGTTGTCTATCTCACCCGACTTGGCAGTTCTTATCTGCCATAGCTCCGGCCTCTCCCCGTGGAACTCGAGGAGAATCCTGTCTCTGTCAGCCATCTCCCGGAGCTTTTTAAGCTCTTCCAGGCCGGTGTGGCCTATCGCCTTCCCCTCGTTGGCCTGGTGCTCTATCTCCGCTATGACCGCCTCCGGAATCACAACCTTGACCTTCTCGTCGAACGCTGAAAGGAACTGCGTGAGCCTCCCATCGACGATAACGCTCGTATCAGCTACGAACACCTTCATCTCTCCCACCTCTTTCCCTCTTAACGTCGGTGTGGCTAAAGGTTCATAAAGGTTTAGCCAGAAATAGAATGGGTGGGAAGATGGGAAGGCTCATCTCCATAGCGAGCGGCAAAGGGGGCACCGGAAAGACCACCACCGCCGCGAACCTCTCCATAGCCCTCGGGAAGATGGGTTACAAGGTGTGCGCCGTCGATGCAGACCTGACGATGGCCAACCTGAGCCTCGTGATGGGAATAGACGACGCCTACACGACCATTCACGACGTCCTCGCCGGACGGGCGGACATAAACGACGCAATATACGCGACCGCCTACGAGAACGTTCACGTTATCCCGGCCGCCATCGACTGGGAGCACGTCATAAGGGCCGACCCGAGGAGGCTTCCCGAGACCATAAAACCCCTCAAGGGCAAGTTCGACTTCGTTATAATCGACTCTCCAGCCGGCCTCCAGATGGACGCGATGAACGCGATGCTGAGCGGTGAGGAGGTTCTCCTAGTCACCAATCCCGAGATTTCCTGCCTAACCGATACAATGAAGGTCGGAATGGTTCTCAGGAAAGCCGGCTTAGCTGTTCTTGGCTTCGTCCTCAACCGCTACGGCAGGAGCGATAACGACATACCTCCTGACGTCGCTGAGGAAGTTATGGAGATTCCTCTCCTCGCGGTTATTCCTGAGGATCCGCCGGTCAGGGAGGCAACGCTTGAGGGGGTTCCTGTGGTAGAGTACAAGCCCAACTCGCCGGGCGCAAAGGCCTTCATGGAGCTGGCCGAGAGGATAACGAGGATAGCGGGGTTCAAGGCGAGGGTGATGCGATGATACTGGTGTTCATAGGCACCGCTGGAAGCGGGAAGACTACCCTCAGCGCGGCCTTCGGAAGGTACCTAGAGGAGAACGGATACTCGGTGGGGTACGTGAACCTGGACACCGGGGTCAAGAGCCTCCCCTACCGGCCGGACGTCGACGTGAGGGAGAGCGTCACCGCATGGGAGCTTATGGAGGAGGGCCTCGGTCCGAACGGGGCCATAGTGGAGAGCTACGACAGACTTCTGCCGGAGGTGGACGAGTACGCTTCCAGAATAGCCAGGCTGGACGGGGAGAGGGACTACATCATGGTGGACACGCCGGGGCAGATGGAGACGTTTCTCTTCCACGAGTTCGGCGTGAGGCTGATGGAGAGCCTCCCGGAGCCGCTCGCGGTCTACCTCTTCGGCCCGGAGATACTGAAGGAGCCCCACGACTTCTGCTTCGTCCGGTTCTTCAGCCTCATGATAGACCTCCGCCTGGGCACGACGACGGTTCCGGCCCTCAGCAAGGTGGACACCGTGGAGGACCTTGAGGGATACAGAAAGTTCCTAGACGATATCGAGTACCTGACCGCAAGGCTAAAGCTGGAACCTTCGACACAGGGGCTTCTAGCTCACAAGATGTGCTCCGCCCTGCCGGAGCTGGCGCCGCCGACGAGGGTGGTCTACCTCTCGGCAAGAACGGGGGAGGGCTTCGACGAGCTTGAAACCCTCGCCCACGAGCACCGCTGCACCTGCGGCGACCTCACATAATTCCAGGTTCAGTTTTTCGTCCCTTTTCTGGACGAACGTTCAGCGTTTCCGGTTCCGTTTCATCACTACACCACATCGAAAGCGGGAAGCCTTATCTCGGCGACTGTGTATTTAACGCGGTGGGAGAGATGTGCCTGATTGCCGGCGGAGTGGGTTCAAATCTGAGGGAAAGGTTCGTCACGATGATACTCGCAGGAAAGCACAGGGGAGAAGACAGCTTCGGCGTCTGGACCGACGGAGGAGTGTTCAAATCAGGCGACTTCTCCAGAGTCTCGGAGATTCCGGACGGAAGGATAGGTCTCCTCCAGTGCAGGCTTGCCATGACCGGCTCCAAGGCCTTCACCCAGCCCTTCGTGAACGAGCTGGCCCTGGTCCACAACGGCGAGATATACAACCACCGTGAGCTGAGGGCCTGGCTGGAGGGAAAGGGCGTCTCCTTCGAGAGCGACGTGGACAGCGAGGTTATTTTGAGGCTCATCGAGTTCTTCCTCGATGGGGGAATGAGCGTTTCTGAGGCCGTCGGAAGGGCGATGGGAATGCTTGAAGGGGACTACGCGGTTGCCTTCTCCAACGGGGAGAGGATATACCTCTTCCGCGACCCCATTGGGATAAGGCCCCTATACTTCTCGCCCAGGGGTTTCTTCGCCAGCGAGAGGAAGGTTCTATGGTCGATAGGCGAGGAGGCGATTCCCGTTAGGCCCGGGGAGCTGGTCATCATCGACAGAAATACCATCAAGCGGGAGACAGTTTTTTCCCTAGCCCGGCTGAGGAGAAAGCCCCTCGACCCGAAAAGGGCCGTCGAAGCGGTTGCCAGAGCCCTTACCTGCGCCACCAGGCACCGGGTTGGGAAGAGAACCGGGATCCTGTTCTCCGGCGGGCTGGACAGCTCGACCATCGCCCTCATCGCTTCGGAGTACTCGGACGTCGTCCTCTACACCGCCGGGGCCGAGGGGAGCCAGGACCTCGAGTGGGCGAGGAAGGTCGCCGACCTTCTGGGGCTTCCCTTGAGGGAGAGGGTCTTCGACATCGACGACGTGAGAGATGCCGTCCCCAGGGTCGCCTTCGCCATTGAGGAGCCGAACCCGATGAACCTGGCCATAGGGGTTCCCCTCTACTTCGCCACGGAGCTGGCCAGGAAAGACGGGGCCAGGGTGCTCCTCAGCGGGCAGGGGGCGGACGAGCTCTTCGGCGGCTACGCCAAGTACCTCGAGAGGCCCGAGCTGATGGAGCGCGACCTGGAGGAAATAGGTGAGAAGAACCTCGCGCGCGACGACAAGATAGCGATGCTCAACTCGGTCGAGGGCCGCTTCCCCTTCCTCTCCCTGCCGGTTGTCTCGGCGGCGCTGAACACGCCACTGGAGGCCAAGATTTCCGGCGGGAGGAGGAAGGTCGTCCTCAGAAAGGCGGCGTTAAAGCTCGGACTCCCAGAGGAAGTGGCATGGAGGGAGAAGAAAGCCGCCCAGTACGGCAGCGGTTCGCAGAAAATCCTCGAG
This sequence comes from Thermococcus sp. MV11, assembly GCF_012027285.1. Classification (NCBI taxonomy): domain Archaea; kingdom Methanobacteriati; phylum Methanobacteriota; class Thermococci; order Thermococcales; family Thermococcaceae; genus Thermococcus; species Thermococcus sp. MV11. The sequence continues at coordinate 58,374 of NZ_SNUD01000001.1, read as the reverse complement.
AGGCTCGCAAAAAGCGAAGGGCTGAGGCTGAGAGAATACGCTGAGAAACTTTTCATTGAGACGTTTAAACGGGGATAAACGTTCCTGAACGTTCTTTAATGTTTCCGCCCCAAAGGGGGCATCTCAACGTTTTTTCCCGCTCGCAGAGCTAACCGGGGCAAACGGTTTCGTGAAAAAGGCTTAAATAGGCCCTTTTCGATGGATAGAGTGGTGAGAGAAGGTGAAGGGAAAGGCAACTGGGGTCATTCTCATAGGGTTCATCGTGCTGTCACTGCTCCCCCTGCCGGGCGCATCTGGCGCGGAGAGCGGGATAGTGATACTCGTCACGGACAACGAGGCCGACCTGGCGGTGGCCAAGGGTGCGGCGGAACTTCTCGGGGCGGAGGTTGTGGTAAGTCCCTGGGGAACGTACAGCCCCGAGGTGAGCGCCGAGATACTCAGCGCCGCACCGGGAATGGTGATAATCATCGGCGGTCCCGTGGCCCTTCCGGAGGACTACACGGGCGACCTGAAGGACTTCGGAATACCCTACGAGCGCTGGTACGGTGAGACCAGGTACGGCACGAACCTCGCCGTCATACAAGGACTCGCCAGGGAGTTCCCAGAGGTTCTGAGGGACGTGAGCACGGTGGTCGTGGCCAACGGGAGAGACGCCCTCGCCCTCAGGGAGTACGCAAATTCCATCACCGCTGGCACGGGAGAGAAGCCGCTCCTCGTTCTCACGGACGAGGGGAAGACCAATGAGACCCTCGAAGCCCTATCACGGCTGACAGAAATTAGAAAAATCCGCTACATAGCGACGGAGGACGATGGAAGGCCGATGTTCCCCCTCAACAAGGGGGCAATTCAGGGGTTCGTTAGGGAACACTTCGGTGGAAACGTCAGCGTGGAGGAGAGGACATCTCCTCCTGGACCGAGAGATGCCCTAATACAGCTGGCCGTTGCCGAGAACCGAACCACGAGGGCGGAGGAGCTTCTTGACGGCCTCCAGATACCCCAAGCAAGGGAGAGGCTTGAGAAGGCAAGGGGGCTCCTCCAGAAAGCGAGGGAAGCCTACAGCGCCGGGGACTACGTGGAAGCCTACGCTCTATCCGTCAGGGCAAGTGGTGAAGCGGATTTCGTGATAGCGAGGGCCTACAGCGAGGTCAGGACGATATACCAAGGCTCCGCCAAGATAAAGCTCCAGGTTCAGCTCTCCCAGCTCGAGGCTATGCTCAAAGTTTTAAAAGCCAGGGGCTACGACGTGAGCGAGGCCGAGGAGCTCCTCCAAGAGGCAAGGGGGGCCCTGGAGAGGGGCGACTACTCGTACCTCATCAACGACCTCATACCGATGATCAAGGAGAAGATAGCCGAGGAGACCGTCTGGAAGGGAGGCATTCCGAGGCCTCCGGGGCCGCCATCTGGAAGGGATAAGGGGAAACCATAAGCCTTTTTAAAACCCTTCCCAATTTTTTCCGGTCACAATGAGGATTCTAATGGTCGGCCACTACCCGCCGCACGGGGGAGGAGTCGCTAACCACCTCGACGGCCTCGTGAGGGAGCTGAGGAAGAGGCACGAGGTCCACGTTCTCACATACGGCCCAATCAAGCCGAGGGAGTTCGAGAGGGATTTGGTTCACCAGGTGAAGGTTCCCCGGGTTTACGGTCTCAGGGGGACGAGCTTCGCGTTCCTGGGAGCAGGGAGGATAACGAGGCTCCAGGGGAAGTTCGAATTTGATTTAATCCACGCCCACTTCGTTGGAACAACGAGCTTCGCCGGAGTTCTAGCGAAGGAAAGGCTAAACCTCCCGCTCGTCGTGACCGCCCATGGGAGCGACCTGGAGCACACGGCAAAGCTGAGACTCGGGAGGTTCTACGTGAAAAGAACCCTGGCCGCGGCGGACGAGATAATAGCGGTCAGCCACTGGCTGGCGAGGAAAGCGCTCGACCTCGGAGCTGAGAGGGTCAGGGTCATTCCGAACGGCGTGAGGGAGCTGAGAAGTGTTCCTGGAGCCAGGAGGTACGTAACCTTCATCGGTGCGCTCAGAGAGTACAAATCCCCGGAAACCTTCATCGAGCTTGCCAGACACTTCCCGAGCGAGGAGTTCCTGGTGGTGGGCGACGGCCCGCTGAGGGAGAGGCTTGAGAGGGAAGCGCCGGAAAACGTCCGCTTCCTCGGCTACCGGGAGGACGTTGATAGAATCCTCTCGGAGAGCAGGCTCCTGGTTCTCCCCTCGAGGAGGGAGGGCTTCGGACTCGTTATTATCGAGGCTAACAGCCTTGGGGTTCCGGCAGTTGGAAGGAGGGTGAGCGCGGTTCCTGAGCTGATACGCGAGGGCAAGAACGGACTGACCTTCCAAAGCTTCGACGAACTCATGGAGGCTGTGGGAAAGCTCCTCGAACCAAAGGCAAACAGGAAAGCCGGCTCAACCGGAAGGCACGTTTCAAAGCTCTACTCCTGGGAGAAGGTTGCGAGGGAAGTTGAGAAGGTTTACGAGTCCGTCCTGGGATAGGTTTTTAACCGCTTTTTCTCGCCCTCTCCAGGGTGAGAGAATGACGGTAATAATCAACATGCGAGACGGGATCGATGAGAGAAAGATAAGGGTCGCCGCGAGGTTCATACTGGAGGGCAAGCTGGTGGCCTTCCCGACCGAGACGGTTTACGGACTGGGAGCCGATGCCCTCAACGAGGAAGCCGTGAGGAGAATTTTTGAGGCGAAGGGCAGGCCGGCAGACAATCCCCTAATAATCCACATAGCGGACTTCAGCGACCTGAAAAAGCTCGCGTCAGAGGTTCCGAAGGAGGCGAAACTTCTGGCCGAGGAGTTTTGGCCTGGCCCCCTGACATTCGTTCTTCCCAGGAAGGAAGAAGTCCCGCTCGTGACCACCGGGGGCCTTGACACGGTCGCGGTTAGAATGCCCTCCCACCCGATAGCACTCTCCCTAATAAGGGCCAGCACGCCGATTGCTGCCCCTTCCGCCAACATAAGTGGGAAACCTAGCCCAACACTTGCGGAGCACGTGATTGACGACTTCTACGGAAAAATCGAGGCCATAATAGACGGGGGAGAGACGAGGATAGGCGTGGAATCGACGGTGATAGACCTCAGCTCCGAGAAACCCACCCTCCTGAGACCAGGAGGCCTGCCACTGGAGGAGATCGAGAGGGTGATAGGTCCAGTGGAGATACACCCGGCGGTGAGGGGGAAGCTGATAGACGTCGCCCGCGCCCCGGGAATGAAGTACAGGCACTACTCACCGAACGCCCAGGTCATAGTGGTGGAAGGGCGCAGGGAACGGGTGAGGGCAAAGATCGAGGAGCTGGTGAGGGAGTACCGCTCAAAAAGCTATCGCGTTGGGGTCATGGCGACGGAGGAGTTCGAGGCCGACGAGTTCTTCCACCTCGGGAGGAGCGAGGAAGAAGTCGCGAGAAACCTCTTCAAGGCCCTGAGGGAGCTCGACAGGCGAGGGGTAGACGTCATAATCGCGGAGGGCGTTGAGGAGAAAGGCCTGGGCTTCGCGGTCATGAACAGGCTGAGGAAGGCGGCCGGATACAGGATAGTCTGGGCATAGACAACGCTTAAATATTGTGATTGCCAAGATTTAGGCAACATTCGCGGACTCGAATCATGTGAGGTGAGAGATTTGGTGGGCAATATGGGACTGGAGGGGCCGGAGGACCTCGAGCAGCTCGCCATCAAGAAAATCAACAGCGGCGAGTTAAAAGAGGGCCTCAAGCTCATGCTCCGAGCCGCAAAGGGCTACGAGGAGGAGGGAAAGGCTGAGGACGCCGCCAGGCTTTTCAAATACCTGGGCTACGTGCTCCTCGAGAGAACAGGGTCCATCGAAAAGGCCCGCCCCTCCCTTCTAAAGAGCGCTTACCTTTACTTGGATTTAATCGATAGGGAGATATCCAAGCCGGACGTGGACATAGACACCCTCGACGAGTACTGCTTCAGCGTTCTTGAGATATTCGCCACCCTGAACGACCAGAAGAACCTTGAGAAGTATGCCGAGGAGTTTGCGGGCATATACGAGGAGCTTGGCAACTCCTACCAGGAGAACGACGATCTAGAAATTGCCATACGGGCCTACGAGACGGCCTACAGGTACTACAAGTTGATGGGCAACGAGGAGGCGTACAAGAGGATAGCGGAGACACTTATAACCCTCTACGGCCAGGTGGCCGAGAGCAGGCTGGAGAGCGGAGACACGAAAGGGGCAGCCAAAGCCTTCTACCACCTGGCAGGATTCACAAGGGCGATCTTCGGCTACGACATACACTTCATAGAAATGATGGACACCGCCGCCAAGAACTTCGAGAAGGCCAGCAAAACCGCCTACTCCAACGGCGACCTCGATGGGACGACGAGCTGTCTCGTGAAGGCCCAATATGCGTACCTCCTAGCCAGAAACTTCAACAGGGCCAAGCTCATTGGCCTCAACACGGCAAGAATGCTCTACCAGGTCATAAGCTCCCACCGCTCGAGGGGAGACTATGAAAAGGCGGCGGAGAAGCTCGTGGAGCTGAGCGAGGCGCTGATAGGTATCGGGAAGCTAGAGGAGGCAATGGGAGCATATAAGAGCGCCCTCGAGACGAGGAGCACAATGCCGGCAAGGGTTCGCGTTAGAATAGCCGTCCTCAAGAAGTTCGCCGCCGAGAACAGCAGGGAGGACGTCCTCGACGACATCGAGAACATTGAATACTACCTCGGCAGGAACAAACACACCAAGGCGCTGGAGCTGGCGGAAAAGGCCATGAGAAGGGACGGGCTCGTGGAGGTGCTGGAGAAGATACACGCGGCCGAGGGGTACGGCTGAAAAAGGAGAATCAGGGAGAGGACTTGACCTCAACCCTCGGAATGGGTATGTGGTACGGAAGGCGCATCTCCTTCGCGAGGAGCATAAGCATCGGGGAAACTTCCTTGGTTATGAAGTTCACGACCTCCGCGAAGGTGACGGAGTCTATCTTCTTTTCATCTTCCCACAGGCCAAGTATCTCATCTATCTTGTCCTTCTGCGGCGGAAGGTATAGTATGGCGCCCTCTATGGCACCTTGGGCGATTCTAGGGTTGTAGTCAATCTCGTACCTGAAGAGGACCTCGATGCCGTTCATCTTTCCGGTCGGGGTGCGTATCTCCCCGAGGCGCATCTCCTTAACTTTGGGGGAGAGCCTGACCTCTATCTGGCCCGACGGAGCGGAGACACCGAGCTTTTCCATTTCAACCTTGGTTATGTTGAACCCGAGTACTGGCATTTTCTTTCACCACCCCGAAGTCGATCGGTTTATATAAAACGCTATCGGTAGGGCTTTAAACTTTCCCCCCAACTTCCAGCGATGGCCAGGGAAAAAGTCGTTAGGATCTGGGACGAGAGGGAGGTAATCTACACCCCAAAGAGGTGGCACTACCTCCGGGAGAAGCGCGAGAAGGCGCTCAAGATAATGGAGAGGCTTAGCCAGTTCGACCCCCTCCTCTACGGCAGCGTGGCAAGGGGCGACGTGAGAAAGGACAGCGACGTGGACATCTTCATACCCTACAGGGTCCCGAGCTACCTGGTGGAGCTAGCCCTTGAGGGGCTCGTGAGGAGAAGGAAGATAGTCATGGCGACGCCCTGGCACCTCATCAAGGGGGTCATCGAGATAGACGAGGAAACGACCGTAACGTTCCCGTTAATAGAGCCTACCGACAGGGAGCTCGACTTCTACCGCTGGGGTGGAGCGATAGACCTGTGGGGGCTGAAAACGAAAGAGCGCGTTCCCGGCGTGAATAAAAAGCTCATCTTGATAATTCCGACGGAGAAAGGCCACATCGAGAGGGAAGTGGTCGGAAGGGAAAGTGAAGTTGCCAGAACCCTCGGCGTGAGCGTGGACATCGTCACCGAGCGCGTCCACGTTCTAACGAGGAGGGACGCGATTGGGAGGACTGGCATCTATCTGAACGAAGAGGTCCCAGACTGGCTGACCTTTGAGGAGGCCCTGAAAATCATCGCCGACCGCGACCCCAACGTGAGGAGGAAGGTGAGGGAGCGGGGAGGGGTTTAGCGAAGAAGCCAATCCTGGAGGGGAACGACATCGATTTTTTTGCCCCTCAGCTCAACCCTCTCCCGGTCGGCGAACGTAATCACTGTAAGCCTCTCCGCACCAATCCGCTCCGAGGCACTAACAAGGGCTTTAAGCTCGCGCTCCCGGTTGAGGGGGTGGAGCTCGTAGCTGACCTGAATCAGCTCGTCTCCAGCAAGGAAATCTACCTCCCAGTCATCGCCGGGAACGTAGAACAAATCCTCTCCCGGCTCAAAGCCCCGCCTCAGAAGTTCAACCATGACGAGGTTTTCAAGCAGTCTTCCCCTGTCCTTAACCCCAGTAATCCTCAGCAGGCCGTTATCAACGAGGTAGGGCTTGAAGCCGAGCAGTTCCGCCTTTTTGTAGGACTTCACATAGGGAGGGAGACGGTGCAGAATGAACGCATCGCTCAGGTATTCGAGGTAATCGGCGAGGGTTCCCTTGCCTATCGAAACTCCAAGGCTCTTCATCGTCGAATACGCCTTGGTAAGTGTGAGATGGCTTGAACGGGCCAGGATTTTCAAAAGAAGCCTCAAAGCCGAGACGTTCCTGACCCCCCATCGCTCCACGATGTCGCGATAGATTGCGAGGTCGAGGATTCCCCTGAGGACTTCAATCCTCATGTGGGGGTTGAGCACGACCTCTGGATAGCCCCCCCATTCAAGGTACTCCCGCAGAAGACTTCTAAGCTCCGCTTTCTCAGCACTTGAGAGGTAGCGCTTAACCGCAAATCCCCTCGCCTTCAAAAACTCCCCGAAGGAAAAGGGAAAGACGCGAACCGATACCGAGCGCCCCCTCAACTGGGTCGCTATCTCCTTCGAGAGGAGCTTCGAAGACGAGCCTGAAACAAAAACCCGGTGGCCCGTGTCGAGGAGGTAGCGGACGAAGCGCTCCCAGCCATCAACGGCCTGGACCTCGTCGAGGAAGAGGTGGAGTTTCTCCCCACCCATCTCCCTCAGGACTTCCAGGAGTGTCATCAGATCCTCAAGGGAAGCCCCCACAAGCCTCGGGTCCTCAAGGTTCACGTAGGCGACCTTCTCCTCCGGAACACCCTCCGACCTTAGTTTCTCGATGATTTGACGCATTAGGTAGGTCTTCCCGGCCCTCCTCGGTCCGATTATCGCCAGTGCCATCTGGGTGTTGGGGATTCTCACGTCGATTTCCCGCTCCACCCCATCGAAGGGCAGTGAACGGTAATCGAGAATCACCTCGGCCCAAGTTTCCCTTTCAATCATGGCCCATCATGGACTACATACAGTACAACCCTTTATAAATTCTTGTACTCCGTACAGTACAAGATGCAGAGAAAAGGAAAGGGGAGTCTCAGCCCTCGCAACAGCGCTCCTTCATGCTCGCGGGCAGGATCTCCTTGAAGCCCGTGTACTTCCACAGGGCTCTTGGAAGCTTCACGACGCCCTCTTCCGTCTGGTGGTTCTCGAGGATTGCCACGATGGCCCTCGAGGTGGCTATGGCCGTCGAGTTGAGGGTGTGGACGAAGCGCGGCTTCTCGTGGGTCTTGTCGCGGAAGCGTATGTTTAACCTTCTAGCCTGCCACTCGGTGCAGTTGCTCGCGCTCACAACCTCCCTGAACTTGCCCTGGCCGGCCATCCAGGCCTCTATGTCGTACTTCTTGGCAGCCACGTAGCCCAGGTCGCCGGTGCAGATGTTCACGACGCGATAAGGAATCTCAAGCTCCTGGAAAATCTCCTCTGCGTTAGCTATGAGCTTCTCGTGCCACTCCCAGCTCTCCTCGGGCCTCGAATAGACGAACTGCTCGACCTTGTGGAACTGGTGGACGCGGAATATCCCCTTGGTGTCCTTTCCAGCGGTTCCTGCCTCTTTCCTGAAGCACGGGCTCACTCCGACGTAGAGGAGCGGGAGATCCTTCCCCTCGATTATCTCGTTGGCGTGCATTCCAGCGAGGGGGTGCTCGGCAGTCGGGATCAGGTAGAGATCCTCGCCTTCAACCTTGTAGATGACGTCCTCGAAGTCGCCGAAGCTGGTGACTCCCTCCTCTACAAACCTGCGCACCATGTAGGGCGGTATGACCGGGACGAAGCCCTTCTCGATGAGCTTGTCGAGGGCGAAGCGTATCAACGCCAGATCAAGGATAACGAGCTCGTTCATGAGGTAGTAGAACCTTGAACCGCTCACCTTCGCGGCCCTCTCAAGGTCAGCACCGCGGAGGAGCTCCAGCATGTCCACGTGGAGCCTCGGCCTCCAGCTTAAAACCTCGTAGTCCATCTTTCCACGGCTCTGCTCTTTAAAGCTCTCCAAAAAGCCCTCCCAGACCTTGGCTTTGCCCCAGAACCTTATGGGAACGTTGTCCTCGTCGCTCTCCCCGACAGGGACGCTCTCGTGGGTGATGTTCGGCAGGCGCCAGAGGTAGTAGTCTATCTTCTTCCTGAGCTCTTCAACTTCCTTCTCAAGGGCTTCGATTTCCTTCACTATCTCGTTGCTCCTCGCTAGGAGGTCATCTATCGGCTCGCCGGCCTTCTTGCGCTTGCCTATCTGAACCGCCAACTGGTTGCGTTCCTTCCTGAGGGCGTTTATCTTCCTCAGGTTCTCACGCCACTTCCTGTCAAGCTCAAGGATTTCGTCTATCCACTTGAGCTTTTCAATCTCCCCGCGCTTTATGAGGTCGCCCTTGACCAGGTCTGGATTTTCACGAATGAGCTTTATGTCCAGCATCGCCAACACCTGGGAGAAGAAGGAACGGGAGTTTAAAAAAGGTTTTGATGAGGGATTTGGAAGAACGACAGCCTCAGCCGAAGAACGTAACCTCTACCTCTTCTCCAGCCTCGAGTATCTCGACGTTCTCCGGAACCTCGATGAAGCCGTCGGCATCGATGAAGCTCGTGACCGCCCCGCTCCCCTTGAGTATCGGCACTGCCTTCCCCCCATCTATCCTGACGGGGAGGAACTGACGCCTGCCTTTAACGGAAAAGACCTTGTGGGCGAGCCTTTTTTTCACCTTCCTGACCTCGCTCTCCCTACCGAGGAGCTTCCTGAGGAGCGGTGCAACGAGCAGGGTGAAGTTGGTGAGACAGCTCGTAGGATAACCAGGCAGGCCAAAGACCGGCTTTCCGTTGATTAGGCCTATTATCGTCGGCTTTCCTGGCTGAATCGCTATGCCGTGTACCTTCACCTCTCCGAGCTCCTCGATTATCGAGCTGGTGAGGTCCCTTATCCCACCACTCGCGCCACCGCTGAGGAGGACGATGTCACAGCACTCAACTCCCTTCTCGATGAGGGCCTTGAGGCTCTCGCGGTCGTCCCTTGCTATGCCGAGGAAAACTGCCTCACCTCCAAGCTCCCTCACGGCGTCGGCTATTGCTCTGCCGTTGATGTCGTAGATCTGGCCAGGTTTTAGCTCCTCCCCCGGGAGGACGAGCTCGTTGCCGGTGCTTATCACCGCTACCTTGGGCTTCCTGAAAACGGGGACCTCAAAAATCCCAACGGCGGAGAGGAGGGCGGTTTCCTTGAAGCCAAGCTTTGTCCCCTTCCTTAGGAGGGGCCTGCCCTTCGGAATGTCCGCTCCGGCCTTCATGACGCCGAGACCAGGATAAGCCGGCTTGTAAATGATTACCTCGTCCCCTTCCCTGTCCACGTCCTCGAACTGTATAACCGCATCTGCTCCCCTCGGAATGGGTGCACCGGTGGAGATGTAGACGCTCTCGCCCGGCTTGAGCTCGAAGTCGGGGAAGTCACCGGCGTTCACCTCACCGACGACCCTCAGCCGCACCGGCTCGCCCTCGCTCGCCATGAAGGTATCCTCTGCCCTAAGGGCGTAGCCGTCCACAGTCGCCCTATCGAAGGGCGGGACATCTACTGGGGAAACTACCTCCTCAGCAAGAACCCTGCCGAGGGCTTCGCTCAGGGGGACCTTCTCGGTTTCCGGCTCTAAGGGAAATGAGTCGATTACCTCCAAAGCCTTCTCGAGGGGAACGACCTTCAGGAACGCCATTCTATCACCCGGAGAAAAGAAAACGCGTCTCTATAAATGGGTTGCGTAAGCGGGAGTGTTTAACGGGAAAAGGAAAGCTCACCACTCCTCGTCCTCTTCCCAATCTTCCTCCTCCCACTCCTCCTCCCAGTCCTCAAGCTCGTCCTCCTCGAGCTCCCACTCCTCTTCCTCTTCGAAGAGCTCCTCGTCGAACTCCTCAACGTCCTTCTTTTTCTTGGGAGGCTGCATCACTATCCCCGTTCCCACATTCCGATAATGGCTTATAAACTTTTTTCTATCGAATCAAAGCCTTTCGTCTCCAAATTTTCTGATTGGGACGGTTAGAAAGGTTTTTAATTGGTCAGACTAAGTGAAGACCATGAGGGTTGCTATTGTAACAAGCGATGCTAGGGTTTACTACACCGCCGCGCGGGTGCTGAAGGAGTATGGCATTCCCTTCCACAGCCTCAGGGTTGGTGAGAGGATACCCTTTGACGTCGAGGTTGTTCTCACCGGCGAGAGGGACCGGGATAGTGTTCGCTTTCCTGTCAAGGTCGTCGTGAAGGACGAGAACTTCATAGACGAGCTCTTAGCAAAGCTCGAGGGAAGGGAGAGGTTTAAGAGGATTTACATCGCCATAGACCCCGGGGAGAGGCCCGGGCTGAGCGTCGTCGCCGACAACCGCGTGCTTGAGGTTCACCACCTCAAAAGTCCCCGGGACGTTGGAATAATACTCGACCTGCTGGAGAAGTATCCAGGCGCTAAAATCAAGATTGGCCACGGGGCGAAGAGGCAGAGGGTGCTCATGCTGAAGGCCCTCGCCGACCTGCTGGGTTACGATTATCCCGTCATAGTGGTGAACGAGTACCGGACGACCCCCAAGGTGGGGGGAGTCGAGGTTTCGCAGGTTCAGGACATAGTGGCGGCCATAAACATCGGCCTGCGCGAGGGAAGAACCGTTCCAATCGGCGAGCTGCTCGATGTCAGGGAGCCGACCAAGAGGGAGATAGAGGACATAAAGAGGCGCAGTCGGGAGCTGAGCGGGAACATCACGATATCCTCCAGACTGGCGCGGGAGGTTGCCCTGGGCAACATCACGCTGGAGGAGGCAATAGAAAGGCACAAAAAGGGGATCGGGAGGAGGTCACGATGATATTTGGAAAAGATGAGGAGAGGTACGAGAAGATTAAGCTCCGCGTCGCCGAGGCCCTGAAGAGGGACGTAGGAAGGGGGATAGTACGCTTCGATAGAAAGTACCAGAAGCAGCTTGGAGTCGAGCCTGGAGATATCGTCGAACTGATCGGGGAGAGGACCACAGCAGCGATAGTTGCAAACCCGCACCCGGACGACCGCGGGCTGGACATCATCAGAATGGACGGCTACATCAGGCGGAACGCTGGAGTGAGCATAGGAGACTACGTCACCGTCGCCAAGGCCGAGGTGCAGGAGGCGAAGAAGGTTGTCTTAGCCCCGGCCCAGAAGGGGGTCTTCATTCAGATACCCGGCGACATGGTGAAGCAGAACCTCCTCGGAAGGCCGGTCGTTAAGGGCGACCTCATAGTGGCCAGCAGCAGGAGCGAGACCTACTACGGCGGCTCGCCCTTCGACGAACTGTTGAGAGGGCTCTTCGAGACGATGCCCCTCGGCTTCGGCGAGCTGAAGTTCGTGGTCGTGAACACGAACCCCAAGGGCATAGTCCAGATAACCTACAACACGGAGGTTGAAGTCCTCCCCCAAGCGGTTGAAGTCCGCGAGGAAGCTATCCCCGAGGTCACCTACGAGGACATCGGAGGTCTAAGCGACGCGATTCAAAAAATCCGTGAGATGGTCGAGCTTCCGCTCAAGCACCCCGAGCTCTTCGAGCGCCTTGGAATAGAGCCGCCAAAGGGAGTTCTCCTCTACGGTCCTCCGGGAACGGGTAAGACGCTCCTCGCCAAGGCGGTGGCCAACGAAGCCAACGCCCACTTCATAGCCATCAACGGGCCGGAGATAATGAGCAAGTTTTACGGCGAGAGCGAGGAGCGCCTGAGGGAGATATTCAAAGAAGCCGAGGAGAACGCGCCGAGCATCATCTTCATAGACGAAATTGACGCGATAGCGCCAAAGAGAGAGGAGGTTGTCGGGGAGGTCGAGAAGCGCGTTGTGAGCCAGCTGCTCACGCTCATGGACGGCCTGAAGAGCAGGGGCAAGGTCATAGTCATAGCCGCCACCAACAGGCCCGACGCCCTCGACCCGGCCCTGAGAAGGCCCGGGCGCTTTGACAGGGAGATCGAGGTCGGCGTTCCGGACAAGCAGGGAAGGAAGGAGATACTCCAGATACACACGAGGAGCATGCCGCTCGAGCCGGACTACGACAGGGAGACCGTGCTGAGGGTGCTGAGGGAGCTCGCCAGGAGGAAGGCTTTCGACGAAAAGGCCCTCAGAAAGCTGATGGAGCGCGTCGAGAGGGCCAGGAGCGAGGAGGAAATCAAGGAGATACTCAAGAGCGAGAGCGAGATTTACCCCGAGGTCAGGGCGAGGCTCATCGACAGAATGCTGGAGGAGATAGCGGACAAGACCCACGGCTTCGTTGGGGCCGACCTCGCGGCTCTGGCAAGGGAAGCCGCTATGGTCGTGCTCAGGAGGCTCATCAACGAGGGCAAGATAAGCCCGGAGCAGGAGAGGATTCCTCCCGAAGTTCTTCAGGAGCTCCGCGTTAGGAAGGCGGACTTCTACGAGGCCCTCAAGATGGTGGACCCAAGTGCGCTCAGGGAAGTGCTCATCGAGATGCCCAACGTCCGCTGGGAGGACATAGGCGGCCTTGATGAGGTCAAGCAGGAGCTGAAGGAGGCGGTAGAGTGGCCGCTCAAGTATCCAAAGGCCTTCCAGAGGCTCGGAATTGAGCCGCCCAGGGGGGTTCTCCTCTACGGCCCGCCTGGAACCGGTAAGACGCTCCTCGCCAAGGCAGTGGCGACGGAGAGCGAGGCCAACTTCATCGGCATTCGTGGGCCGGAGGTTCTGAGCAAGTGGGTGGGTGAGAGCGAGAAGAGGATAAGGGAGATATTCAGGAAGGCTCGCCAGGCGGCTCCGACGGTGATATTCATCGACGAGATCGACGCAATAGCCCCAGCGAGAGGAATGGAAGGCGACCGCGTCACCGACAGGCTCATTAACCAGCTCCTCACCGAGATGGACGGCATAGAGAGGAACAGTGGTGTCGTTGTGATAGCGGCAACGAACAGACCTGACATACTAGACCCGGCTTTACTGAGGCCTGGAAGGTTCGACAGGCTCATACTCGTTCCGGCACCCGATGAGAAAGCGAGGCTGGAGATACTCAGGGTCCACACCAGGCGCGTGCCTCTGGCCAAGGACGTAAACCTCCGCGAGCTGGCGAAGAAGACCGAGGGATACTCCGGTGCAGACCTGGAAGCCCTTGTAAGGGAAGCCGCCCTGCTGGCGATGCGCAGGGCGATAGCGGAGCTTCCGGAGGAGCTGGTCGAAGAGGAGAGCGAGGAGTTCCTGGAGATGCTGAAGGTCTCGCGGAGGGACTTCGAGGAGGCCCTCAAGAAGGTCCGCCCGAGCATAACCCCCTACATGGTGGAGTACTACCGCAGCTTCGAGGAGAACAGAAAGAGGGTGGAGGGAAGGAAGGGAGGGCCAGACTACTACACCTTCTGACTTTCCTCACCTTTTGGAAAAAGTTTTATACGTTGGTGCCCAAGAGGCTACACGATTAAACCGAGGGGTGGCGAAGATGGTCAAGATAATGGCTTCCAAGCTTAGGGACGTCGAGCTCATAACCGACACTGGTGTAAGGCTCGGCTGGGTCTACGACCTCAGCTTTGACGAAGAAACCGGCGACATTCTCGTCATAGTTGCCGAACCGGACGAAGACCTCGACACGAGCGAGTTCGTCACCGACCACGAGGGACTCCTCCTCGTCCCGATCAGTGCGGTCAAGAGCATAGGCGAGGTAATAATAATTGACTCCACCAAGCTCGCGGTCAAGTCCAAGCTGAGAAGGCCGCCCTCACCGAAGCCCTCCGAGTGATTCCGGCTCCCCGTTAATATCCTTCGTAGAGCCTCTCCGCAAGGAAGCGGGGAAGTCCCGCCTCCAGTATCTTTCTGGCGGCATCATCAACGTCATACTCAACGCGGTGGAATTCAAGATTGTCGGGGGTCTCTTCTTCCGTGTTGATAAGTGCATAGGCGGCCCTCCAATCCCCATCGCGGGGCTGGCCGACGCCGCCGGGGTTTATTATCCTCCTTCCGTCGATTATCTTGAGCATCGGGACGTGAGTGTGGCCGACCAGGAGATCGTCCTGTTTAACGTAGCTCAGAACGGCGCGGAACTCCCCTTCCGGGAGCCAGGGAAAGAGGTACTCGTCCAGAGGGGCCCGGGGGGAGCCGTGGATCAGGAGGTAGCTCCTCCCGGCATCGTCGGTGAAGAGTTGCCTTACCGGAAGGCGCCTGAGGAACTCGAGGTTCTCGCTCGTCATCATGCGCTGATGCCACCTTACAGCCTGCCTCGCGTAGGGGTTGAAGCCCCACTCTGCGCCGAAGGCTACCGCGTTGTCGTGGTTGCCGCGGACGCAGAGGAAAGTTCTTTTTTCCATCTGCTTCCTTACGAACTCCACAACCTCGTTCGGACTGGCTCCATATCCGACGAGGTCGCCCATGCAGAGGACCGCGTCGGCCCTTCTGACTTCCCGCCAAACGGCTTTCAGCGCTTCAAGGTTGGAGTGAATGTCGCTTACGAGGGCGATGAGCATGACACTTCCCCCGTTTACATGGGAGACGCACGTTAAAAACACTTACCGAATACAGAAGAGAACCGAGAAGAGATGGGAAGGAATGGAAAATCACTCCCTCCTCTGCTTGGCCTTCCACCTGCTCCAGCGGTAGAGCGCTGCCAGAGCCTTTATCGCCCTCTCCGGCTCCGGGTAGGCCGGAATGCCCTCCTCGTTGAGCATGTCTATTGCCTCTTTGGCCTCTATGCCGCCGACGATGGCAACGACGAGGGGCTTCTTCCTGCCGCTCTCGTTGTACTCGCGGATAACTATCTTCGCAAGGTCGCGGGGGTCAAGCACGGCCGTCTGGCAGTAGAGGACGGCTATGCTGTGCATGTTCGGGTTGGCAAGGGCGTCCCTGACGGCACCCTCGTAGCTCTCCGCGCCGGCCATTCCTGTGAGATCGACGGGGTTCTTGTAGGAGCCGAAGGGCGGCATGTGATTGGCGAAGACCTTGAGGTCCTCGAGGTCGTCGTAGAGGTGAAGTCCCTCTTCCTCGGCTGCGTCGGTGGCCATAACTCCGATTCCACCGCCGTTGGTGAGTATGACGAGGTTCTCGCCTTCCGGCTCCGGAAGGTTGCTGAGCGTTCTGGCCCAGTCGAAGGCCTCGCCGATGGTGAGGGCGCGGAGAACGCCGCTCTGCTTGAAGGCCGCCTCGTATATCTTGTCGGCACCGGCGAGGGAACCGGTGTGGGAAGCGGCAGCCTTGGCCCCGCGCTCGCTCCTTCCTGCCTTGATGATGATTATCGGCTTCTCCATGCTGACTTCCTTGGCAACTTCCATGAAGCGCCTTCCGTCCTTGACGCCCTCCATGTAGATGAGTATCGCCTTGGTGTTCTCGTCCTCCTTGAAGAACTCGAGTAAATCAGCGTCGTCAATGTCGCTCTTGTTTCCGACGCTGACAACCGCTGAAAGGCCGACCTTCTCGAGGATAGTCCAGCCCATGAGGGCTATTCCCAGTGCACCGCTCTGGCTGATGAGGGCCAGGTTTCCGGGCATGACGTCGGTCGGACCGAAGGTGGCGTTCATCTTGGCCGGGGTGTAGACGACGCCGAAGATGTTGGGGCCGAGGATCCTCATGCCGTACTTGTGAGCGGTCTCGACTATCTGCCTTTCGACCTTCTTGCCCTCCTCGCCAAGCTCGCCGAAGCCCGAGCTGATGATCGGGAGAACCTTGACGCCCTTCTTGCCGGCCTCCTCAACGACTTGCGGGACGAACTTGGCCGGCACGACGATGACGGCCATGTCCACCTCGTCCGGAACGTCAAGAATGCTCCTGTAGGACTTGAACTTCTTCCCGTTTATCTCTATCTCGACGCCCTTGATGTTCACGGGGTAGATCTTGCCCTCGTAGCCGTACTCCACGAGGTTCTTCATGACGGCGTAGCCAATCTTGCCTGGCTTCTCAGAAGCGCCGATGACGGCGATGCTCTTCGGCCTGAAAAGTGCCTCAAGGTTCCTGTCCATCTCAATCACCTCACTTCGATGAGAGTCACATTTTCCGGTCAGTAAAAGCGGTTATAACTTTTCTCTTCTCGTTTTGACGATAGCCGAATCGACGGACGTTAAAAGAACCGAAGGTTGAGCACCGAAGATTCAGAACCTCTCCAAAATTCTTATTAGCCCGGCCTTCGAATCAAGGAGAGGTGATAACGTGAAAGCGCTTGAAGGCCGAACTGAGAAGAGGGCCCTGCACGTCCTCAGCATTCTCTTCGACTTCGTGGTCATAGCGCTGGGAACGCTCACTATGGTGTACGTCATTCGAATGATCATCGACCTCGCGATAAGTTCCTTCAGGCACTTCGTTCCAGAGGACGCGCTCCAGGGGATCGTGCTGATTCTGATATTCCTGGAGGTTTTCGAGATAATCGTGATGTACATCGCTTACCACCACGTGCCCATGAAGAGCGTCGTCGAGATAGGCGTCCTAGCGCTGGTGAAGGAACTTCTCGTGAACATTGACCTGGCGGAGCTCGGCTGGCAGATGCTCTTCGGGATTGCCGCGCTTATAGCGGCTATGGGCTGGGTCTACACCAGAGAGCGGCAGAGGGAGGACGCCCACACGGAGTTCATGATAGAACACGGGATCGAGGAGAATACGTGAGGGGTGGTGGTATGGGGGTTCAGATTGGCGAGCTGGTTCCGAGGAAGGAGATAGAGCTAGAAGGACTGTACGGGAGGAAAGTGGCGATAGATGCCTTCAACGCGATGTACCAGTTCCTCTCAACGATAAGGCAGCGCGACGGGACGCCGCTCATGGACTCCAGAGGGAGGATAACCTCCCACCTGAGCGGCTTCTTCTACCGGACCATCAATCTCATGGAGGCTGGTATAAAACCGGCTTACGTTTTCGACGGAAAGCCACCAGAATTCAAGCGAAAGGAGATTGAAAAACGCCGTGAAGCGAGGGAAAAGGCCGAGGAGAGGTGGCACGAGGCCCTCGAAAGGGGCGACCTTGAGGAGGCCAAGAAGTACGCGATGCGCGCAACCCGCGTAAACGAGGGGCTCATAAACGACGCCAAGAAACTGCTCGAGCTGATGGGGATTCCGGTGATCCAGGCACCGAGCGAGGGAGAGGCCCAGGCAGCTTACATGGCCGCCAAAAAGAAGGTTTACGCCTCGGCCAGCCAGGACTACGATTCGCTCCTCTTCGGCGCGCCGAGGCTGGTTAGAAACCTAACCATAACCGGTAGGAGGAAGCTCCCTGGAAAGAACGCCTACGTCGAAGTTAAGCCCGAGCTCGTGGTTCTGGAGGAAGTTCTCAAGGAGCTCGGGGTAGACAGGGAAAAGCTTATCGAGATGGCCATACTCGTTGGAACCGACTACAACCCCGGCGGAATTAAGGGTATCGGTCCGAAGAAGGCTTTGACCATAGTCAAAAGAACCAAGGACCCGCTCAGGAAGTACCAGAAGGACAGCGACGTTGATTTGTACGCCATAAAGGAGTTCTTCCTCAACCCCCCGGTCACCGATGAATACGAGCTTAAGTGGCGCGAGCCGGACGAGGAGGGTATCATCAGGTTCCTCTGCGACGAGCACGACTTCAGTGAAGAGCGCGTTAAGAACGGCATTGAAAGGCTGAAGAAGGCGGTGAAGGCAGGAAAGCAGGCAACGCTGGAAAGCTGGTTCGGGAAGCGCTGACCTTTTCTTTTCCTCAAACCGGTATCTTCAGGTTGAGCTTGTCCACTAGCTCCTTGTATCTGTTCCTGACGGTGACCTCGGTGACGCGCGCCACCTCGGCCACCTCGCGCTGGGTCCTCTTCTCGTCCTCCAGGAGGCCGGCTATGTAGAGCGCCGCGGCAACCAAACCTGCAGGACTCTTTCCGCTGGTGAGGCCCTTCTCGTAGGCCTCCTCGAGTATCGCGATGGCCCTTCTCCTCACCCTCTCACTCAGGCCCAGCTCGTCCGCGAACTTGTTCACGTAGTCGGTCGGCTTGACGAAGAGCTTCTTCGGCGTGAGGTTGAGGTTCCTCGCGATAAAGCGGAAGCTCCTGCCTATCTCCTTCTTGTCAACGCGGGAGATGTCGGCTATCTCGTCGAGCGTCCTGGGAACCTTCAAGAGCCTGCAGGAGGCGTAGACGCAGGCCGCTATAACGCTCTCAATCGAGCGGCCCCTTATCAGGCCTTTCCTGACGGCTTCACGGTAGAGCCTTGCCGCTTCCTCCTCCACATGCCTCGGGAGCTTGAGCTGGCTCGCTATTCTATCCAGCTCGCTGAGGGCAAAGGCGAGGTTACGCTCGGCGGCATCGCTCACCCTGAGCCTGCTCTGCCACTTCCTGAGCCTGTACATCTTCTCACGCATCAGCCCGGAGAGATTCCTGTCGATTCCAATGTCGGTTGAAAGGCCCTTATCGTGAAGAAGAATGCTCTCGGGGGCGCCAACACGGGCCCTCTTTTCCCTCTGGCTCGCGTCAAATGCGCGCCACTCCGGCCCCATATCAACGACGTTCTCCTCTATAACGTACCCGCAGACCTTACAGATTATCTCGCCCCTACCCGGATCGTAGATGAACTCCGTCGAGCCGCAGACCGGGCAAACCCTACGATTGCTCACTCCAACACCCCCAACCGGCCGGCTATTTTATATGGCCCTTATAAACCTTCGCCTTTTTTAACCACATAGCGGAGTAACCAGGCAAGGTCCTCACGCTTGAAGGTTATCCTCTCCAGGACACGGACGTCCCAGTCCTCCTCAACGATGTTGGCATAGATCCACAGAAACACTGGGTCGTCATCACTCCCAACGTGAAGGTTGCGGTAGAGCAGATCGACCGTTCCGTCCTTGTTCTTCTTAACCGAGACGGCCTTCCAAGTGTCCAGACTAACCTCTCCCTTCTCGTCGAGAATCTCCACTATCTGCCTGGCGTCCATGGAGTCACCTTCTGGTTACCACTTAATCTTGTAGTCCCTGCGCGTCCTCTCGTCTATCTGGGCCAGAATCCTTTTGAGCTTGGCGTCGTCGATGGGCTCCCTTATCTGGCCCGCCTGGTATAGCTGGACCAGAACTAGCTCAACCTGTCTCGCGAGCTCTGGCTTGACGAGTTTAACCCTGCCAAGCCTCTCCCTGGCCTCAGGAGTAAGGATCCTCCTCATTATGGCATCGAGCTGGGCCTCAAGCTCCATCTCCTGCCTCAAAGCTTCCTCCTGGGCCTTCTGCTGTTCGAGGTACTTCCTCTGGAGCTCCATGAGCTTGCGCTTCCTGATCTCCTCTATGTCCTCGGCCATGGCCCTCACCTCCGGGGTTAAGATTGGGGAGGGGGTTAAAAGGCTTTGCGTTTCAGGGCTTCACCTTCTCCCCAGGACCAGGACGAGAGCCATTACCCCAAGGACCGCCACGATGAGCCACACCGCCGTTGTGAAATCTTCAGAGGGTTCAGGGCCGCTGGGACATAAGGAATAATTGAAACTGACCAATCCGGGCCAAGAAGCCGATAACCCCGTATAAGCGGGTTCTATGAAGGTGTACACCGCGAGAGTTCCGCCGCGATAAAAGAGCAGTGGAACTTCGGAGGAGGTCTCAATGGGAATCGAACTGTTGTCCGGGTGATGACCGGGAACGTAGTAGATGAGCACTCCGCCGGCGACCGGAACCGCCGCGAGATGCTCGAGGTCCTGCCTGGAGTAGTATTCCTCCAGCTCCGCGATGGGTATCTCGTACCGTTCTCCACCGCCCTCAACCACGAGGCTCTGACCGGAGATGCTGACGTTGAACCCGGGTGGAACGTAAGAGACGTGCTCCCCGGCGGGCTCGTTTACCCTGAAGAAAGCGTCTTCGGTAACGCGGTAAACCTCAAACGTCCCGTTGCGGTGGGCAACGTAAACGTCCGGTGGGCTGAGCCTCACGCTTCCGAAACCCGGGCGGAGTTCACCCAGCGTGCGAACGCATTTCTCTTCAGGCATAAACCAGAACAGATGGGTGCCGTTGAAGACGAGCCATGCGTTGGAGGGCAGATCTGGGAAACCCGGAGGTACAAAGGCGACCGGCAAGTCCCCTGCGTATCCCGATCTTCCAACGTAGCTCAGGGAGGTGCCGTTGAAGTGGTAGATGTCAACCCAGGCGGAGACCGGTGCGGGGGAACAGCACGGCTCGGTTCCCGGGCACTGGCACTGATAGTCATAGAGCCACCAGGTGGCCAGCAGGAAAGCGTCCTCGCCGTTGGAGATGACCGTTATGGAGCTCAGACGGAACTCTCCGGCACTCTCAAGAGGGAGGATGAGCAGATACAGCACAGCAAGGACCGTGAGGGTTTTTCTCAGCGACATGTCCTCACCTTAGGTAGCGTTCGGGGTATCAATCGAAATCCATAGAAAAATTCGAGGTGGCCCTAAAAACATTTCCTGGCACAGAAAGCCGGCAGAAGGGGGCAGAGGTTTGAAAAAAGGCCGAGCTCAGTACTTCTTGAGCTCGGGTATCTGCTCCTCGAGCTCCTTCTTGAGCTCGGTGGCAATCTTGTCAAGGAAGCTCTGTCCCTGCGGGGTAACGACCCTTCCCTCGCCCGGAACCTTCTGGACGAAGCCAGCCGCTTCGAGCTGCTGGAGGGCCTTCCTAATGATGCTCCCACCGGCCTTGTAGAAGTGCTCCGGGGCGTGGCCGCGGTTCTTCCTGCCGCCGTACCAGGTCCTGAGCCTCTCGATGCCGACCGGCCCATCGATGTAGACCTTCCTGAGTATGCTGGCAACGCGGTAGTACCACCAGTCCTCCTGCTCGGGAAGCCTCTCCTTGTGCCTCCCGGTCTTGACGAACGGGGCCCACTCGGGCGGCTTTATGGCCTCTATCTCCTTGAGCTTCTGAGCAACCCTCTCAACGAGCAAATCACCGGGAACGTCGTAAACGGTCGCCACTTTCAATCCCTCCCCTTCTTGAATTTCCTCCTGAACTGAGCGATGTCGAGCTTGACTTTCTTAACGGGCTTCTCCTCCCGCTTTTCCTTCGAAAGCTCCTTTCTCTGGAGCTTCCTTAAATACTTTTCCCAACCTTCCCTCGGTTTGAACAATATAAACCTTTTGCCGCGCACGTCGATTAGCTCGCTGTCGGTCAGCTCGGCAACCCTCCTTGCCAGCTCCTGTCTGTCCAGGCCAGTGCTTATGAGCGCGCCCTTCCGAATCTCAACCTTGAGCACACCGTCCTTCTCGAGTTGGGTGTTTATCTCCTCTATCACGCCCTCGTCAAGTCCCCTCTTACCTATCCAGGCTCGCGGGGGAATGTCGTAGTATCTCGCCCTCATGGCGCGTCTCACTTTACC
This sequence comes from Thermococcus sp. MV11, assembly GCF_012027285.1. Classification (NCBI taxonomy): domain Archaea; kingdom Methanobacteriati; phylum Methanobacteriota; class Thermococci; order Thermococcales; family Thermococcaceae; genus Thermococcus; species Thermococcus sp. MV11. Next base: position 36,873 of record NZ_SNUD01000001.1, on the reverse strand, counting down.
AGGCAAGCGTTTCTCCATCTCTCTCACCCCTAAGCCTCTCGCGGGTGAGGGCCTTATAAAGGTTGGCCTTTTAAAGGTGTTGGCAACAATAACCTACGGAGAAGGGGTGAGGCCATGCTCGTTCACCATCTCTACTCGGGCGGAAAGGACTCAAGTTTAGCCGCGTGGATTCTAACCAGGCTCGGCTACGAGGTGAAGCTCGTAACGGTCAGCTTTGGCCTCCTCGACAACTGGCGTTTCGCCGGGGAAACCGCCGAGAAGCTCGGCTTCGAGCACGATGTCCTCTACCTGCCCAGGGAAATTCTGGAAAAGGCAGCCGAGATGGCCATTAGAGACGGTCACCCGAACAATGCCATACAGTTCCTTCACGAGAGGGCATTAGAAGCGCTCGCTTCTCTCCCGGAGGTCGAAAGGGTCAGCGACGGAACGCGAAGGGACGACAGGGTTCCACTCCTCGACCTGCCGAAGACGAGATCTCTTGAAGACCGCTTCAACGTCGCCTACGTAAGGCCCCTCCTCGGCCTGGGTTACAAAACTATCCGCGAGCTGACGGAGAGGCTTTTCATCGTTGAAATTCGGGAGAGCGAGGAGCTGGAAAAAGCAGACTACGAGGTAGAGCTTCGCTATCTTCTTCGGGAGAGGGGACTTGACCCTCTCAAGATCTTCCCGAGGAGGCATTACCAGTCGAGGGTTATGGGGTGGAAGGAAAAGGAAATTAGAGCTCGAGGCTGAGCTTCCTGACTATCGGGTTCTCGGCCTCTTCGGGCTTTATCTCCTCGACGCTCTCAACCCATATCTTGGTTCTCGGGACGCGGTGCTTGCTGCCTATCTCGGAGTAGAGTATCTCGAGCACGTCCTCGGCCTTGAGGCCGCGGTACTCCCTGGTGAACCTCTCCTTCTTCCCGTTCCTCTCGAAAACGCCCTTAACGCGAAAGACCTTAACCTCCATAGCTCACACCTCCATCATCAGTCAAGGAAGCCCAGGGCTTCCTCAATCTTCACTATCTCCGGACCGGTGGTCAGGTGCCCAACGACGACACCGTGAGAGTTGGCGAGCATGCAGGAGCCAACGAAGGGAACGCCCATGTTGGCGGTTCCGACGTAGATGTCAACCTTGAACAGGTCGCGGAGCCATTCCAGCTCCTCGTCGGTTGCCTCGGGGTGAACCAGCCCGCCCCTGTTGGTCACCACTCCAACGCTCCCGACGGCGTGGTAGTCCCCTATCATACCCCTCTCGACCTCGACGCCGAGTATGTCCTCGAGCTTCCTAGCCTCCTCTCGCGTGAACTTCGCGCTCACCAGCGCGGCCCTGTCGTTGGCGAGGATCAAGTTGCCGAAGGCCGTCAGCGTGCTCTGGAACGGGACTATCTCGGTGTCTATTCCGTACTCCTTAAGCTGACCGTTGATGTGCTCCAGCTCGGCGTCCCAGACGTACCAGGGGACGACTATGGCACTGGAGTTTCCGGCCGCGAATATGCCGACTATGCGGGACTTCATTATGCTCGTTTCAATGAGCGGAACCTTGAGAACCTCCCTGAGAACCCCGAGCTTCTTCTCGCCGAGGCCCTCCCTGATCAGGGCTAACCTGTCGGTGGCGGTACCGTAAACGCCAAGGTACGGAGAGTTCTCAAAATCGAGTCTTTCTATGTGCATCTCGTCACCTCGTTAAATTAAAAGGGATCAGGCGAGGGAGACCTTGGCTATCCTCTTGCCCTCTTCCTCTTCCACAATGACCTTGACGCGGAGCTTGTTGGGCGGCTTTTCCGCTCCGCGTTCCCAGAGCTTCTCGTTGACGTCGGTGCCGATGATGACTTCGTCGGCCTTGGCGTGCCTGGCTATCCACTCGCGGACGAACTTAGCTGCTCTCGGGGCCCTCTTCCAGCGCGGAACGCGCTTCTTTATCTTCTTGATGGGAACGACGAATATGACCTCCTCTCCGGGCTTGATCATCTCAACTCACCTCACTCCTTGAGCTTGGTCCTTCTCCACATTCTCCTCTTGGGGTGGGTCATGACCTTCCTGTTGGTCTTGACTATGACCCAGACCGGAATGCGCCTGTTCTGCTTGGCGGCCTTTGCAAGCCTGAGTTTCTTCGCAAGCGGCTTGTTTCTCGCCATAACTACACCTCCGGGGATTATCATGATGCCTGTTGATGCTTTGGCTATCCTTTTTTAAGCTTTTTCGTGGGGTTTCAGGGTTTCTGGGAGAATGGGGGTAGAAATGGAAAGGGCGGGATCAGAATATCAGCGGCGCCCTGTACTCGCCCCAGACCTCGCGCAGGACGTCGGTGACCTCTCCAAGGGTCGCGAGGTGCCTGTGGGCCTCGATGATGTAGGGCATGAGGTTCTCGTCCTCGCTCTCGGCGGCCTTTCTGAGCCTGTCGAGGGCCTCCTCGACCTTCTTGCTGTCGCGCTCGCTCCTCAGCTTCTTGAGCCTCTCGATCTGCTTCTCCCTGATGCTCGGGTCGACCTTGAGTATCTCGACGTCGAGCGGCTCGTCGACGATGAACTCGTTCACACCGACGATGATGCGCTTCTTCTCCTCGACCTCCTTCTGGTACTTGTAGGCTGACTCCGCTATCTCCTTCTGAATGTAGCCGCGCTCGATGGCCCTCATCATGCCGCCCATCTTCTGGATCTTCTCGATATACTTCAAAGCTTCTTCGTAGATGTGGTCGGTGAGCCACTCGATGTAGTAGGAACCGCCGAGCGGGTCTATCGTATCAACGACGCCGCTCTCGTAGGCGATTATCTGCTGGGTTCTGAGGGCTATCCTAACGCTCTTCTCGGTTGGAAGGGAAAGGGCCTCGTCGTAGGAGTTGGTGTGAAGGCTCTGCGTCCCGCCGAGAACCGCCGCGAGGGCCTGAATGGCAACTCTCACTATGTTGTTCTCCGGCTGCTGGGCGGTGAGCGTTGAGCCGGCCGTCTGGGTGTGGAAGCGCAGGAGCATCGAGCGCGGGTTCTTGGCGTTGAACCACTCCTTCATTATGTAGGCCCATAGCCTCCTCGCGGCCCTAAACTTGGCTATCTCCTCAAGGAAGTTGTTGTGGGCGTTGAAGAAGAAGCTCAGCCTTCCGGCGAACTTGTCCACGTCCATGCCCCTGTCTATGACTGCCTTAACGTACTCGATACCGTCGGCAAGGGTGAAAGCGACCTCCTGGACGGCGTTCGCGCCTGCCTCGCGGATGTGGTAGCCGCTTATGCTTATCGGGTTCCACTTGGGGACGTTCTCGGCGCAGTACATTATGATATCGGTCGTGAGGCGCATGCTCGGCTGCGGCGGGAAGATGTAGGTTCCTCTAGCTATGTACTCCTTCAGGATGTCGTTCTGAACCGTTCCGCGGAGCTGGTGGGGTTGGACCCCCTGCTCCTCCGCAACCAGGATGTACATGGCGAGCAGGTTGGCGGCGGTCGAGTTGATGGTCATGCTCGTTGAGACCTTGTCGAGCGGGATTCCATCGAAGAGTATGCGCATGTCCCAGAGGGAGTCAATGGCGACGCCGACCTTTCCGACCTCACCCTCGCTCATCGGGTGGTCGGAGTCGTAGCCTATCTGGGTGGGCAGGTCGAAGGCGACGCTAAGCCCGGTCTGGCCCTGGCTGAGGAGGTACTTGTAGCGCCTGTTGCTCTCTTCAGCGGTTCCGAAGCCGGCGTACTGCCTCATCGTCCAGAACCTTCCGCGGTACATGGTTGCATAAACTCCGCGGGTGAACGGGTACTCTCCGGGGAAGCCGAGCTTTTCAAGGTAGTCCCAGTCTTCCCCGAGGTCGGCGGGAGTGTAAACGCGCTTTATCTCAAAACCGTCGTCTGTCATGAACTTCTCCTTTCTTTCGGGCCTCTTCTCGATGAACTTTTTAACGGTCGTTTCCTCCCAGCGCTTCTCCTCCTCCCTAATCTTCGCGAGCTTCTCCTTATCGAAGGTCATGCCTACCACCTGCCCCTATTTGGGCGCCGGCCTATAAAAAGCTTTTACATAACTCAAGGCCGGCCTTGATTTTGGATAAATTGTCCATCAGTCCAACGAGGCCGGGCGAAGATAAATAAGGCCGACTAACCCTTATTCAATGTGATGATAATAGGCAACGTAGGCCTCGACAGCTCCGCGCGCTTCGCCTTTCAGAGCCACGCCCACACCGACCACTTCGTCAGCGGGGAGGCCATTTTCGCTACCAAGGCGACCAAATTCCTCAGTCACCTCCGGAAGGGCGGCTTTTACAGGGAAATCGAGTTCGGGAAAACCTTTTACCTCAGCGACTTAAAGGCGAAGCTCTATCCAGCGGGTCATATGCTCGGCTCGGCAGGAATAAAGCTCTGGCTGGAAAACGGGACGCTCTTCTACACAGGTGACACCAAGTGGTTCAAGCTCAGGACGGCAGAAAGGAGCAGGTTTCCGAGGGCGGACTTCCTGGTCATAGAGGCCACCTTCGGCGTCCCGAGCTTCACCTTTCCAGCTCCGAGGGAGGTGGAGAAGAAGCTGATAGCTTTCGTGGAGGAGGCCCTCGACAGGGGAAAAAGGCCGGTTCTCTACGTGAACCAGACGGGAAAGGCTCAGGAGGTCATGAAGATACTGGAGGCACACGGTTACACCGTCAAGACCTCACGGGAGATTCTCAAGGTGGCGCGCGTTTACTCGAAGTTCGGGGTAACCTTTGGAAACATCGATCCCGATGGCGAGGTCGTTCTCCGTTCCTACCGCTCTCCGCGCGTGAAGAACTCCCTATCTCCCTGGGAACTGACGGTTTCAGGCTTTGGAAGATTGAAGCTCAGCAACCACGCCGACTTCTGGGAGCTGATGAGGATTGTGGAGAAGGTAAACCCGGAAAGGATCTTCACGGTCTACGGCTTCGCCCGGGAATTCGCGAGGATACTGAGGGGACTCGGTTATACCGCCGAGTCCATAGAGCCCAACACGGGACTGAGGATTTAGTAACGACCGGGGACTAAAATCGAAAAGTTTATAAAGGGTCAGCTTTTAGTTACTACTGGTAACCAAAAGGGTTGGGGGGTGAGAGCATGGTCTGGAGGAGGGACCGCTACTGGGACCCCTTCGACCTGATGAGGGAGATCCAGGAGGAGATCGACGCCATATTCAGGGACGTCATGCGCGGGCCGAGGCTCTGGGGCTACCGCGAGCCCGGCGAGAGCATAGCCGTCAGCGAGACCTGGCGCGAGCCCTTCGTGGACATCTTCGACCGCGGTGACAGGTTCGTCATAACCGTCGAGCTCCCGGGAGTCAGGAAGGAGGACATTAAGCTCCGCGTCACCGAGGACACGGTTTACCTCGAGGCCCAGGTGAAGCGCGAGAAGGAGCTCGAGGAGGAGGGCGCGATAAGGATCGAACGCTACTACAGCGGTTACAGAAGGGTCATCAGGCTCCCGGAGGAAGTTATTCCAGAGAAGACCAAGGCCCGCTACAACAACGGGGTCCTCGAGATAGAGCTGCCCAAGAAGGCTCCGAAGAAGACCGAGGGAGAGGGCTTCGAGGTGAAGATCGAGTAACGACCCTTTCGTTTTTGAGGGGGACTACCTTCCGTCCTCCCTGTCATCAAACCCGCGCTGCTGCCCGCACAAGCGGGTAAAATAAGAACGTTGAATCTCACGATCATCGGTCACGAAAAGTTTGGAGGTGGTGAATGATGACCGAGAAGAGGGAAGTCAAGCTCAAGGTCGCCTCTGCTTACCAGAGGGACGTTGGGAGGGGAATAGTTAGGATAGACCGCAAGGCGATGCGCGAAATAGGCGTCCAGAGCGGTGACATAATCGAGATCATCGGAACCAAGAACACGGCCGCGGTGGTGTGGCCGGCCTACCCCGAGGACGAAGGACTCGGCATAATCAGAATGGACGGAACCATAAGGAAGAACGCCGGCGTTGGCCTCGGTGACGAGGTGACCGTCAGGAGGGCCGACGTCAAGGAGGCGAAGAAGGTCATAGTCGCCCCGACCGAGCCGATCCGCTTCGGGCACGACTTCGTCGAGTGGTTCCACAGCAGGCTCGTCGGAAGGCCCGTCGTCAGGGGAGACTACATCAAGGTCGGAATCCTCGGCCAGGAGCTGACCTTCGTGGTCACCGCAACGACTCCGGCAGGGATAGTCCAGATAACCGAGTTCACCGAGTTCCAGGTGAGCGAGAAGCCCGTCAAGGAGGTGTCAAAGACCGCAGCCCTCGGCGTCACCTACGAGGACATCGGTGGACTGAGCGACGTCATTCAGAAGGTCAGGGAGATGATAGAGCTCCCGCTCAAGCACCCAGAGATATTCGAAAAGCTCGGCATTGAGCCGCCGAAGGGAGTTCTCCTGTACGGCCCGCCTGGAACGGGTAAGACGCTCCTCGCCAAAGCTGTGGCAAACGAGGCCAACGCCCACTTCATAGCCATCAACGGTCCGGAGATAATGAGCAAGTACTACGGTGAGAGCGAGGAGCGCCTGAGGGAGGTCTTCAAGGAGGCCGAGGAGAACGCGCCGGCGATAATCTTCATCGATGAGATAGACGCGATTGCTCCGAAGAGGGAAGAAACCCACGGTGAGGTCGAGAAGAGGGTTGTGAGCCAGCTGCTCACGCTCATGGACGGCCTGAAGAGCAGGGGCAAGGTCATAGTCATAGGCGCCACCAACAGGCCCGACGCCATCGACCCGGCCCTCAGGAGGCCAGGAAGGTTCGACCGCGAGCTCGAAGTTGGTGTCCCGGACAAGCAGGGCAGGAAGGAGATACTCCAGATACACACGAGGGGAATGCCCATCGAGCCGGAGTTCAGGAAGGGCAGGGTCATCGAGATACTCGAGGAGCTTGAGAGGAACGACGCCTACCGCGAGAGCGCCGAGAGGGCACTCATGAAGGTCAAGGACGCCAAGGAGGAGGAGATTCCCGAGATACTCAGGGGCATAGACGGGAGGCTCTACGACGAGGTCAAGGCCAGGCTCATCGATGCCCTCCTCGAGGAGCTGGCGGAAGTGACCCACGGCTTCGTCGGTGCCGACCTCGCGGCGCTGGCGAGGGAAGCGGCGATGGCAGCGCTCAGGAGGCTCATCAAGGAGGGCAAGATTGACTTCGAGGCCGAGCACATACCCAAGGAGGTCCTTGAGGATCTCAAGGTCACGAGGAAGGACTTCTACGAGGCCCTCAAGATGGTCGAGCCGTCGGCGCTGAGAGAGGTGCTCCTCGAGGTTCCGAACGTCCGCTGGGAGGACATAGGCGGCCTGGAGGACGTCAAGGAGGAGCTTCGTGAAGCCGTCGAGTGGCCGCTCAAGTACCCCGAGGCCTTCATGGGGCTCGGCATAACCCCGCCGAAGGGAATACTCCTCTACGGCCCGCCCGGAACCGGTAAGACCCTCCTCGCGAAGGCAGTTGCCAACGAGAGCGAGGCCAACTTCATCGCCATCAAGGGCCCAGAGGTGCTGAGCAAGTGGGTCGGCGAGAGCGAGAAGAACATCAGGGAGATATTCAGGAAGGCCCGGCAGGCGGCTCCGACGGTGATATTCATCGACGAGATCGACGCGATAGCGCCACGCAGAGGAACCGACGTCAACCGCGTCACCGACAGGCTCATCAACCAGCTGCTCACCGAGATGGACGGAATCCAGGAGAACAGTGGCGTCGTCGTCATAGGCGCGACCAACAGGCCGGACATCATCGACCCAGCCCTGCTCAGGCCCGGAAGGTTCGACAGGCTCATACTCGTTCCAGCGCCGGACGAGAAGGCCAGGCTGGAGATATTCAAGGTCCACACCAGGAACGTGCCGCTCGCCGAGGACGTCAAGCTCGAGGAGCTGGCGAAGAGGACCGAGGGCTACACGGGAGCCGACATCGAGGCAGTGGTAAGGGAGGCCGCGATGCTCGCCATGCGCAGGGCGCTCCAGGAGGGCATTATAAGGCCCGGCATGAGGGCGGACGAGATAAGGGCCAAGGTCAAGGTCACGATGAAGGATTTCGAGGAGGCCATGAAGAAGATCGGTCCGAGCGTGAGCGAGGAGACCATGGAGTACTACAGGAGGGTCCAGGAGCAGTTCAAGCAGGCCCGCGGGTGAGCGGAGAACGGGGGGGCAACCTTATATCCCCCTTCTTCCAAACCCTTAAGGTGGTTCCATGAGAAAGCCCCTTCTGATCCTTCTCACGGTCGTCCTGATGATGTACCTCTACCCGCTGTCCATCGTACCTCTCCTCCTGCTGAGGAGGGAGTGGCCAGGGTTCAGGGAAGAACTGGGCAGGGCCGCGGTGGCCATCGGCCTGTCAATACCCCTATACGTCGCAAAGGTGGCCCTTGGAATATCCGGCTGGAGCGAGACCCTCGGGATAACGCCGCTGAAGGTCTCGCCGGTGGCCTGGTGGGGGGTCTACCTGACCTTCACGGCCCTCCAGACGCTGGCGGTCTACCACATCTACCTCGTATCGAGAGGCCTCGGGAGAACGGCCCGGATCGGGGGCGTTCTGATGCTCGCGGCCGTCCCGCTCCACCTCCTCAGCCTGACGGTCTACTTCGCCCTCACCTGGCTCGGCCTGCTGCTCTTGCTGATCGGAATGGAACGGGGAGGTGATGGGAATGATATACGGCGTGCTGCTCAGCATTCCTGAGAAGCTAGTGCCGAAGTACGAGGACGAGGTTAGAAAGGTCATCGGACACGGCATAGCGAGGGGCGACGTTATAAGCTTCACCGAGGCCCGCTACAAGGGTGACGTCGCCTTCGTCATGCTCGCCCGCTCCAGCAGGGCGGCCGAGAGGATAGCCAACGAGCTGAGGGAGCTCCCCATAAACGTCAAGGTCATAGAGATCGAGGGGGAGAGCTAAGCGATCCACTCGAGCTCGTAGCCCCTCGCGCGGAGCTTCTCCATTTCCTCCCTCGCTATCCTCTCAGCCTTCTTTATGTCGTTGGTGACGACTATCTTCTCCTTGGGAAGGGTGTTGTTCATGTAGTAGACGATCCTCACGAGCATACCATCACCCCAATATATCACTGCGAGTGATAGAAGAGTTCGAGAGATTTAAAAACATTGTTGCACTGATTTCAACAGCAAAGTACACAACAGTACGAACCAAAATATGCATTAATGTACAACATTATCCCAATGATCACAAGTGTCGCTTCACCGCGGAGGGCACCGGTAAGAATAATTGGGGAAGAGAATCACTCAAGCTTCTCCAGCTCGAAGACCCTCGCGTCCTTCCGCCTCATTTCCTGAACGGCAAGTCTTCTTGCCTCGTCGGCGGTTTCAGCCTCGAAGACTATGGTGGTTCCGTGGTGGTCACCACCGTGAAGCGTGAGGGCCCACTTCATCCTATCACCGACAGCCCATTGTCACTTGTTCAAAACTTATAAATCTAACGGGCCAAATTTAGGTATGCGGCTGATGATTCGACAAGGGGATTTAAGTTTGATTATCAAAACGGCAGAAAAGAGCGAGGTTGAGATATGCGGCTTCCTCTTCGGGAAGCGGGAAGGAGAGAACGCGAGTGTCGAGATTGTCAGCTTTATCACCAATCGGCTGGACTCACCCAATGCCTTCGAGATGGAGCCACTGGAGATGGTGAGGGCCATCGATGATGCCGAGGCGAGAGGTCTGCAGGTTGTTGGCATCTTTCACTCCCACTTGAAGTGTCCACCGAGACCTAGCGGCCACGATCTGAAGGGAATGAACCTCTGGCCGGTGGTCTGGCTGATAGTGGACGACAGGGGAAACTACGGGGCTTATGTGCTGGAGGGAGACAAAATCCGGGAGGTGGAAGTTAAACTTGTCTAACTCAATCCTCCCTTATCACTATCTCTATCTTCCTGCCCTCGCGGTAGCCCTTCATAGCCGAGAGCATGCCCTTAATCGTCTTCTCGACGAGCTCCTGAACCCAGTCCTTCATCGGGAGAACCTGACCGTCTATCTTCACCGTGACCTTCGGCTTCGAGCTGAGCACAACGCAGTCCTTCAGGGTTTTCTCACCCCTAACAATCATCTTCGCCATCTCCGCACAGCGGAAGCCGCAGAGGCCGCAGTCTATGTTAGGAAGCATGAAGGCCCTCTTCTCCACCAGATCGGCGAGCTTTTCTGGCTCTTTAGTCGCGTCTATAACGGGCAACCCGTCTATCTCCTCAACGCCGGTTGAAGCTATTATCCCGCTCACCGCTATCGCCAGGCCGCCGTTGAGCTCCCTCACCTCCTCCTCGTTCCTCGCGCATATCACCTTGGGCACGTGCTGGACCGACTTGAAGCCCTCCAGGAGGAGGAAGTCCGCCGAGACCATCGAGAAGAGCGCGTTGATGTCCTTGGCCTTGAAGAGAACTGCATCGGTATCGTGAGCTCTAACCAGAACGGCATCGGCGACCCTTGAGAAGCGCCAGGTGTCGCTCCCTTCCCTGTCGAAGTCGGCGTGCATGCTCTTCGCTATGGCAACGCGGTAGCCGCGCTCCTTCAGAACCCTCGCAACCGCCTCAACCGTTGTGGTTTTCCCGCTCTTCTTGAAGCCAACGAAGGCGACAGCCTTCATGCTCCCACCTCAGAGGAGCATTATCCAGTTGAGGTCGTCTATCTTGATTATCAGCTCCTTCGCCCTGTTCCCGGCTATGTCCACGACGTCGCTCAGGAGTATGACCTCCTCGTCGAAGTCCTTGAGTATTCCCGTGAAGGAGTGATCGTTGCTCACGGCCAAGGCCACCCTCTTCCCCTTCCAGGCCTCGAGGGTCCTGTCAAGGAGGTACTGCTTCTCGCCCATGCACTCACCTCCAGAGACCAAAAGCCTATAAGGCTTTTAACCGTTTCCGGTTCGGTGATAGAATGAGGTTCGTGACCAAGAACGAGGCCGTCAAGAGGTCGTTTCTCGAGGATCTGAAGAGGGAAGGGATAAGGTTCGAGCTCAACGAGAGACTGGGCTACGAGAGCTTCGTGGGTTACATGCTCGAGGGAACGCTGGAGGAGATAAGGTCGCAGATAGATGTCATGGAGGGCGCCGACAGGGAGGCGCTCCTCGAGGGCTTCACGTCCTTCCGTGAGAGCCTGAACCACATACTGGAGCACATCAAGGTCGGGGAGAGGTTCGAGGCTCTCCTGCAGGAGGGCCCCTGGGTGGCTGAACTCCTCGACCAGCTCACGAGGAACGGGGCGATAGACTACGAGGACGGCATGATAAGACTCCGCGATGGGGTGGACGTTACAAAGCTCCGCTTCGAGTTCAAGTTCCCCTTCAACCTCGTCCACAGCCCGGAAAGCGCCGAGAGAATAGCGAAGCAGTTCGCCTTCGCCGACCTCACGATGGAGTACGAGTTCGAGATACTGGAGCTGGACATAGGCAAGATAAACGCCCTCGGGAAGGTGGCGGCGAGATACTTCCCGGAGGAGCTGCTGCTGAAGGTCTACTTCGCCCTCATCGGAAGGGCCATACTGGCGGGGGAGGTTCTGAAGGCCATAGGAGACGAGAGGGTGGAGCTGGAGGAGCTCGTGAAGGGCTTCGTGAGGGCCTCACCGATAGCCATTCCAACCGAGAAGGGAACCCTGGTCATCAACTACTCCCCAAAGGCCCTGGAGGAGGTGCTTCGCTTCCTCAAGAGACAGGGCTACGTCGAGATAAAGGCCGGAAAGGTCAAGAAGCTCAGGGACCTGGTCTGAGGTACTCAACCTTCGCCCTTCCATTCTTTTCCAGCCATTCCAGCAGTTCCTTGGCGAACTCGAACTTCTTCCTCTTGCTCTCCCACACCCGCGCGTGCTCCCTGAGACCCGGCTTGCTCCACCTCCCAACGGTATCGCCGAAGTCGAAGCCCACCAGAACTATCTCCCTTGCGCCCAGCTCCTCGGCCAGAAAAGCGGCCCTGTCGCCGTCGGTGAAGCCGCCGAAGTTGTAAACGATGTCGAGGGGCTCGGTCTGGCACGTGCCGAGTATGCGCGAGAACATGGGCACGTAAACGCCCATCTTCTCCACGTTGTCGCCGTGGGCGTGGACGACCAAAAAAGCGCCCTTATCGTTTGCGAGCTTTATGTCGGGTATCCTGCCGTCGAGATCGGTAACGATAACATCGGGCAGTAGCCCGGCATCGAGGAGTGCCGTTGTCGCTCCGTCGGCAGTTATTAGCGTTCCGTCCGAGAAGTCGAACTCCTTCAAGGCCAGCTCAAGGCTCGGGCCGGCGCCGAAGACGTAGGCTTTCCTCCCAACCACAGCCGCGAGCTCCTCCCGCAGAATGTACTCGTCGCCCTCCAGCAGGAGCGCCCTCAAAAGCTCCGCCGCCTTCCTGTCCTCCTCGACCGAGTAGCCCATCTCCCTCACGATTCGCTCGTAGAACGGCTTCCAGTCCTCCCATCTCATTTCAATCCCTCAGCCTCCTGTCCATTTTTACCATCTCCCCCCACTGCCTCCCGGGCCAGTAGATTTGGCCACATTTGGTGCAAACGTAAAACTCGTCGTACTTCCAATACACCACCTCCGGAACTCTCCCCCTGATTTTTTCCTTCGAAACGCGCTTTATGGGCCCGTTGCACTTAGGACACCGCGCGCTGGCCGGGAAAAGCTCTGGGAAGTCAATGCCGAGCCCCTTGAGCTCTCGAACTTGTCCCCCGAGTGAGTTCGAGGAGAGGAGGATTACCTCTGCGCCGAGCTTTTTGGCTCTCCCGGCTAAACAGGAGTCGCGCGTGAGGATTATCCGGCCTTCTTGGAGGGCAACCTGGATTATCTCGTCATCGTCCTCCACCCCGTAGAGGGTGTCGTGGCCGTAAAGCCGGAGCCACCTCGCGAGCCGGCCGAGCATCATGTCGGCGATGAACCTCATATGCTGAAGTTGGAGGCAACCCTTATAAGGGCCTTATTTCACAGTCGTGAAATATGTGGTGGGTTTGATAGTCTACTTCATAGGCACCGGCGGCAGCGAGGGGATTCCCGCCCACCTCTGCACCTGTCCCACCTGCACCGAGGCGAGGAGGTTCGGCTTCGCCCAGAGGAAGCCCTCGACCCTTGCCGTGATCACCGAAAAGGGGAAAGCGGTTCTCTTCGACGTGGGTACGGACATAAGGGATTACCTCAACGTCCCGCTCGAGGCGATTTTTCTCACTCACTGGCACCACGACCACATCTACGGCCTCTACAAGCTCCGCTGGATGGCACTTGAAACCCCGCTCTACGCCCCGGAGGGGCACGCCGACGCCCTGATCCTCCGCGAGCCCAAGAACCTCCAGCCGAGGGTGGTGAGAGCGGGCGACGTCATCGAGCTGGACACGCTGAGAATAACGGCCCTGAGGCTCAACCACCAAGTCGAAACCCTCGGCTACCTCATCGAGGAGGACGGGAAGGCCATCGCAATCCTCTACGACACCAAGGGCCTCCCCGAAGAGACGGAGGAGTTCCTGAAGGAGAAGGCCCCCCTCAGGCTCGCCATCGTCGATGCAACCTACCCGCCGGGAATTGAGGATCCTTACCACAACAACGTTGATGAAGCCGCAGAGATTGGACTTAGGCTCGCCGAGAGGACGGTCCTGAGCCACATCTCCCACAAGAACTTGCCCTTCCTTGAGCTGTCCGAGTACGTTAGAAAAAGGTGGGGAAACAGGGTTCTCGTCGCCTACGACGGTATGGTGTTCTACGTGTGAACGCAATGCTTAAAAAGTTATAAGTCGAGTATCATACTATGGCAATAACTTTTGTTGACCGGGAGTCCGAGATAGAGTTCATGGAAAGACTCTGGGAGGAGGAGAACGCATTCCTTCCCATCTACGGGAGGAGGCGCGTGGGAAAGACCCGCCTGGTCGGGGAGTTCATGAGGGACAAACCGTCGGTTTATTACCTCGCCAGAAACAGCACCTACCAGGACAACCTGAGGGGGTTCACGAGGGAGGTTCTCAAGGTGCACCCCTCCCCCTTCCTGAACGAATCGTCGTTCTCGAGCTTCGAGGAGGCTTTCAGGTACATCGCGGAGAAGGGGAAGGTTGTGGTTGTCATAGACGAGTTTCCATATCTCATCCAGTCAGACAAAAGGGTTTTGAGCGAGTTTCAGTACATAGTCGATGAAATCGTCAGGAACTCCGGGATTTATCTCATACTCGTCGGTTCGAGCGTTGGTATGATGGAGGAGCACGTGCTGGGCCAGAAGAGCCCGCTCTACGGCAGGAGAGACGGCCAGATAAAGCTCGGCCCCCTCGACTTCTTCAGCTCCTGGAAGCTGCTCGGTGTTGGCGTTGAAGAAGCCGTGAAGATTTACGGAGTGACCGGCGGGGTTCCGGCGTATCTCCTCCTCTTCAGCCACTTTGAGGACGTCAAACGGGTCGCCTTCAGCAAGCACGGATTCCTATACGCCGAGGCGGATTTCCTGCTCTCAAGCGAGCTGAGGGAACCGCGGACGTACAAGCTCATCCTGAAGGCAATCGCCGAGGGCAAAACCCGTTTCAATGAGATAAGCACCTACACAGGAATCCCCCGCTCGAACCTCTTCAAGTACCTGGAAGTCCTCGAAAGACTCGGCTTTGTAAGGAGGGAAACTCCGGTTACCGCCCCACCGAAGACCAAGCACACAAGGTACAGAATATCTGACAGATACCTCGCCTTCTACTTCAGGTTCGTTGAGCGGTACAGGGACGAGATAGAGCTTGAGAGCCTCGACTTCTGGGAGGAGTTTCTGAAGGGATACAGCACATACCTAGGTTCAGTCTTCGAGGAGGTTTCCAGGGAGTTCCTCGTCAGGCTGGGAAGGGAGGGAAAGCTCCCGCTGAGGCCCAGCAGGCTTGGAAGGTGGTGGCATAAAAACGAGGAAATAGACATCGTTGCCCTCGACGAGCGGGAAAAAAGGGCCCTCCTCGTGGAGGTGAAGTGGAAGGAACTTGGCGGGAGGGAGGCCCGAGGAATTTTGAAGGACCTGGAGCGCAAGGCAGGATTGATGGGCCTTGAAGGGTGGGGAAAGGATTACGGGCTCGTCGCGAAAGAGGTTATGGGAAAAGAACGGCTGAGGAGAGAGGGATGGTTCGCATGGGATTTGGAGGACTTCATGGAGTTTGATGGAGCTGGTGGCCATGAGGACCCTTGAGCTCGCCAGGCGGAGGAAGACGGTGAGGAGGTTCCTCCCGGATGGGCCTCCAATGGAGGACATAATGACGGCCATCAAGGTGGCCAAGGAAGCGCCGAGCGGAATGAACGCCCAGCCCTGGAAGTTCGTGGTGATAGACGACCCCTGGCTGAAGGGGAAGGTAAGGGAACTCTGCGAGGAGGAAGAGAGGAAGTTCTACTCCAGAACTAAGGGAGATTTGATGGCGTGGCTCAGCGCGAAGGGCTTCAAGCCGGAGAAGCCCTTCCTCAGCGAGGCCCCCTACCTGATACTTGTCTTCGGGCACACAAAAGCCCCCTACTGGCTCCAGTCAACGTGGATAGCCGTCGGCTACCTTCTCCTGGCCCTGGAAGAGTTAGGCCTTGGGACAGTAACCTACACGCCACCGAACCCAAAACCGGTAGAGGAGCTTCTAAAGGCTCCTACGGAATACAAGCTCCAGACAATACTGCCCGTTGGCTACCCCGCCGACCCGAAGCCGAAGTACGAGAGAAGAAAGCTCGAGGAGGTAGTGAGCTTCAACGGCTTCTGAGGAAGCTTTCCAGTTCTTTTAAAATCTTCATCTGTTCAGGGGTTTCCACGGCCCCGGGCCTTATACTCCTGACCCTCGCGAGGGCCTCCCCCAGCGGGAGTCCCTTGGAGTACATCAGCCACGCCACAGCCACCGTTCCGCTCCTTCCGAGGCCACCGAGGCAGTGGATGAGAACCCTCTTGCCTTGCATCCGTTTTCCTTCAATCCACCCCAAAATTTCAAGGAGCTGGCTCAACGTCGGCGCTGTGAAATCGGGTATCGGGCTGTGGAGAACTTCAACGCCCCTTTTCTTCCATTCCTCGATGGAATAAGGAAGCTCGAACTCCTCGACGAGGACAACTACCGCGTCGAACGTCTCCGCAACCCGATCGATTTCACCCACCGTCGGCATCCTTGAGAAGGCAACGCCCTCATCGATGAACCTGGCAGAGCTCCACATACTACCACCTCTGAACATTCCGGGGACTTACAGATAAATCTTTTGACGGAATACCCATTTCAAATGGGCCGATGAACCAAAAGGTATTTATGAACCTTCGGTAAGATTATTGCGTGGGGACCCACCATGAGAGGAAGGCGTTATCTTGTCGTCTTAACAGTGCTCCTGCTGAGCATCACAGTAGCAGGGTGCATAAGCAGCACCCAGACACCGACCGAGACGAGTCCCTCGCCCACCAACACCGTTCCGCTCGTGGGCGACACCAACGGGGACCTGAACACTCAGGATCTTCAGGAGTATATAGACTCGCTTCCGGCGGAACCTCTTACTGACGCAGAAAAAGAGGGTCTCCTCTATATGGTCGAGGAGGAGAAGCTCGCCCACGACGTTTACACCAAGCTCTACGAGAAGTGGGGGCTTCCGATATTCAACAACATCGCCAAGAGCGAGACCACCCACGTGGAATCCGTGAGAATGCTCCTCAAAAAGTACAATCTAACAGATCCAACGGCAGATGAGGGTATCGGTGAGTTCCAGAACGAGGAGCTCCAGGCCCTCTACGACCAGCTCATCGAGATGGGCATGAAGAGCGAAATTGATGCCCTTAAGGTCGGCGCTCTCATAGAGGAGACCGACATAAAGGATCTCCAGGAGTGGATATCAAAGACAAACAAGATAGACATCATCACGGTCTACGAGAACCTCATGATGGGAAGTAGAAACCACCTTCGCTCGTTCGTCGGCCAGCTGGAGAGCAGGGGAGTGAGCTATGAGCCGCAGGTCCTGCCGAAGGACGAGTTCGAGGCAATAATCAACAGCCCGATGGAGACGGGCCAGGGAATGGGCAAGGGACCGTGACTGGCCGTTCTCTTTCAATTTTCACCCGACCACAAGCAACCGTTCTCCCCGTGAAGAGGCCAGGAGCGTCCCGTTCTCATTGAAGGCCCACGCACCGCCCGGCGGAAAGCTGTTCACAACAAAGGTCCTGACGCCAAGGAGCTTAACGCGCTCAGACATCGCCTCGACATCTTCTGATGTCATTTCTCCATATTCCGGCGAGTACTCCATCGGCACGAAGAGGTAGTCGGGCCTTTTCCGTCTAATCCACTTCGCTATCCTCTTGTTGTAGAGGTCGCCGCAGATTATTATCGTCACCTTTCCGAACTCGGTTTTGGTTGTTCTCACAGTGTTGCCGGTGCAGAACTTCATTGGCTCCTGGAACTTGCGATGCTTGAGGAGCACCTCGCCGTTTCGACCGATCAGCAGGGCGGAGTTGTAGACGCAGTTCTTGTAGGGCTCAAGGAGGCCGAAGACAACGTAAACGCCGTTCTCTCTGGCCAGTTCACTCACCCGCCCGACTATCTCATCGTACAGCTTTGCCCCCCTGAAGTCCCACTCCTCAAAGCCGGTGAGGCAGTACTCGGGGAAGACCACGAAGTCTGGCTCGTACTCCAAAGCCTCATTGAAGCGCTTTTTGAACTCGTTCCAGTTGGCTTTGAAGTTTCCAACCTCAACGCGCATCGGGATTAGGGCGACCTTCATTTTTCAGCCTCCTGAGGGCAGATGCGGTGGCAAGAACGGCAACGAGGAGGAAAAGCCTCACGTCCCACCTCTCCAGCCTCTCCATCAGGAGGTGGGCAGAGGTTAGAACGAAAACCACCGAAACTGCCTCCTGAACCCATTGCGGTGCAAATTTTTCGCAGGCATACAGGACAATAAGGTACAGGAGGACGAGCGCCAGGTAAACCGGCCCGATAATGATGGTGGGGGCAAAGAATACCGCTATCGCCAACAAGACGACAGCGGCGTAGAGGCCTTCCCTCACTGGCTTCACCTGAATTCATCGTCATGGATAAGCCTTAAAAACTTTTTTGAGTGGTAACAACGATGGCCGTTGGAGGGTGAGCCATGAGAACCTACTCCTTCGGCGTTGAGACGGTTCCGGCAGCTCTAGCGGACGACCTGATAGTTGGAAGCGTCCACGACGGGAGGAACTACAGGATAATGCTGGCGAGGGTCGTAGGGGAGGAAATCATTGAAACCCGCTTTCTGGCTGGAGAACACGACTGGGAGGGCCACAGCGCAGCGGAACTGGACAGCGGCTACATCATCGGCGGGGCCGTCGAAGGCGTCGCAACACCGGACGGCGGCGAGGGCTGGAAGGCCTACGTCGCGAGGCTCGACGAAAGCCTGAACGTCCTCTGGGAGCGGAAGATTGATGTGAGGGAGAACGGGGCGGTCTATTCGGTTTTTCCGACAGAAGAAGGTCTCTTCATCGCCGGCGAGACGGGAAGGCCCGGCGACAAGGGCTTCTTCCTCGGAAGGCTCTCACTCGAAGGTGAACTCCTCCTGCTGAGGGACTTTGGGCCCTGGGAAGACGTAGTATTCACGGCACTTCTTCCATCTGAGAACGGCTTCAAGCTCATCGGGAGCGTGAAAACCGGGCGCTGGGAGGTCAGGGTCTTCGATTTTGGCTCCAGCGGAGAGTTTCTCGGAGAGAAAGCCCTTGCGGAGGGGATAGCGCTGACTGCCGGTTTGTGGTGTGAAAAGCTCGTCCTCGCGGGCTACCGCGGCGAGAACTTCTGGGTTCGGGTAGGGAAGAGGGACATCACGCTCGGGGAGGGAACCGCCACTTCGATGTTCGCCACCAAAGACTGCCTTCTCGTCGGCGGGGAGCTCGAAGGAAACGCCGTCATCGTTGAACTCCCCGGAGGGGGAGAAGTGGTGGGCAGGAGAAAGCCCTGGGAGAACGGCTCGGTAGAGGTTTTGGGGGAAGGCGTTGCCCTTGGAGTGAGGGAGGGGGAGAGGATTGAGATGGTCATTGCCACTTTTCCTTAATAATCACAATATCAAAACAACCAGCCCCTGAATTCTACCGAGTTAACGAAGCGGTTGGAGAGGATCAGAAAGGCCAGTGAGACCGTTAGGAAGACTCCCCTTATCCATCTCTCCATTCCCCACCACTGAAAACAACTTCATAGGAAAAATTTAAAACCATTTTGCATTGTTATCTCTGGTGGAATGAATGAAGAGGGCCTTTCCGCTGTTTGCTCTCCTGTGGTTTGTTTTCGCCACATGGGGGCTTGAGCTGGGGGTAGCATTTGTCTACAAGACTTTCGCGGGTTCTTTAACATCCCTACCTCCGACGACCCGGCTGGAAATGCTGTGGACGATAACCATCCTCAGGGCGCTTGCGGTGGCAATCCTCCTCCGCTGGCTTGGGCTTAACTGGAGGGAACTGTTCGCCGGGAGGTTTGGAGCAAGGGAGCTGGCCCTTTCCACGGCGGTGGTTCTGGCCTTTCTGCTCCTTGAGCTGGTGTACTCGGGGTGGGAATACACTCCCCAGGCCATTGGAGAGTTCCGCTACTATCTCAGCCTTTCGGGGGGCAGGGAATCCCTTGCCGCAGTTCTCTTCGCCTCGCAGTACGCGTACTACTTCGTGGAGATTCTGGCGGTGAACCTCCTTTACGCCGGAAGCCTCAGGCTGGCAGGGGAGAGGGCCGCTGTTGTAGCCCCCACGCTTCTGTGGGGCCTTGCCCACGCCATAAACGGCATTGCAATGCCCCTTCAACAGGCGGTTCTCCTCGGGCTCTACGTTGGGCTGTTTGCCTTCGCAATGTACAGCCTCTGCCTCAAGAGCAAGAGCATGAAGGTTCCGCTCTACATCTGGTTTGCAAACCTTGCAGTTTAAAGGTGATTCTATGCGCCCGCTGACCTCCTCCCTGCCGTGAGGGGCGAGGGTTGGCTAACCCCTCGCCATTGACGGAGAGGTTTGAGGGGTTCTCATCAGGACAACCCTCGAAGAGGGTTCTTTGAACCCCTCGGGGAGGGTCTTCCCCCCATTACCCCTCCTTTGGGCGAACAAACCGCCCAAATTCGGGGTTATGGTTTTTACTGCCCTCTTCAAAATATTAAACGCTCCAACTAAATCCGCATTGAAGGTAAGCCCCGTTGCGGGACACTTAAACAAACCACGAACAAACCTCGCCCCATCGTGGGGCTTCCCGCAAACGGGGCACGTTTGCGAAGTGAAAGCCTCACCAACAACCATAACTTCAATACCATACTCCTCAGCCACTTCCTTCAAGCGTTTAATGACTGTGTTAAACCGCCACACGTGAGAGAGGATGAAATTCTGCTTCTTGCCCTTATCAGAGTTTCGAGCTATTCCCTTAGGATAGCCGACGACGATTTTCGAAACTCCCAACTCGTAGAGCCTCTGGACTGTTCCCCTAACTGCGGTATTAATGTAGTGCTTTGCCTGAAGTTTAGCCCTCTCGTGCATTCTCCTGAGCTTTCTGCTCGTCTTCTGGCCACTTTTATTGAGTTTGGACTGGTATTCGGCAGTCCTCTTCCGCCAGTAGAAGTCAATACTTTTGAGAGGCCTGCCATTCACGAGAAAGCTTTCCCCGTTCTCGACATAAACGGCCATTAAATTGTTCACTCCCAAATCAATGCCTGCTGAAAGGCTCCCCTTTGGTTTTCTCGGGAGTTTAACCCATTCCTCGCCCTCAAGTCTTTCTCTGACTTCTGAGAAGGAGATGTGGACATACCACTTCCGCTTTACCTCGTCGTAAGTTATTTCTAACCGCCCCTGCTTGCCTCTCAAGTGTATTCTTCCCTTGAACTGGATTTCCAAGCGTTTGAACTTCCCGAGGCCTTTCAATATGAGTTTGCTCCCTTCAATCCGGTACTGGTCGTTCCTGAGGACGATTAATGGTTTTCTCTTCCCGTCTTCCTTCAGGTAGTTCGGTGGTTTTGGCTTAAGCCATTCGGGGAGTTCTCCATTCCGCTTCTTTCTTGCAAGGGTGAAGAAGCTTCTCCAAGCTTCTGCATTCTTTCTCGCTATTTGTTGGACTGTGGCTGAACCGATTTCTTTCTTAAACTTCTCATAAACAGTTTTTTCCGTCGTGTTGAAGTCCACGATTTGCCCCTGGAAGAACTGTTGCCTACGGAGGTAATTCACCCTGTTCCAAACTTTGGCCCCGGCGTCGGCTAACTGATAGAGTTTCTCCTCTTGCTCCTTTGATGGTTGAAGTTTGACCGTTACCGAACGCTTCATTTCAAGTTATGGTATGAATTTTAAGCTTTAAAAAAGTGTTGCTTTCCTGCTGAATGGCTGGTTGGGTTGATTATTGCATCCCCGCCGTGAACGACGAGGCTTTCAAAAGAAAAATGTAATCCTCAGAGGAAAAAAGGTCTCGCTCGCAGTACTCCTCCGTGAGGACTTAAAGAAAAGCTGGGATTGGTTTAACGACAGGAGCACGGTCAGATACCTCTTCAACTCGGCCCATTTCACCCTCCCCGAGGAAGAAGAGGAGTTCTACTAGGATTTGAAAAAGAACCGGGACAAAGCTCCGATGTTTGCGGTTGTGGAGAACGAGGAAGAAAAGCCAGTCGGTGTGGCGGGCTTCAACTGGATTAACTGGCAGGCTGAGGGAGCACGTATGGAGCGACGGGAGATACATCGACGAGCTGATTTACGAGAGGCTCAGAAGGAACCCGGACGGGTGCCAATCCTTGGACAACTTGCAAGGGAAAGATACTTATAATTTGAAATCCAAAAGTATCCGGGATTCCCTATGAGGCACGTCGAAATTATTGTTTCATTCATCCTCATAATTCTGATCACAATGTCAGGCGGATGCATCAACGGTCCGCCTGGAGAAGGAACCGGAAGCCCTGAAACGGAAACGGCCTTCAAAAGTGGAGAACATGGACCCCCCATGAACATTTCCCCTCCGGAGGCTGTAAAAGCCACGTTTCCGAGGGGAACATTCGAACCGAAAACAGTGGACTGGTTCGCATACCCGCCGGAGTACGCGATCCTTGACGTCGTCTCCAATTTATCGAAACGGTACAACGTCACCGAGGGGAGGATAAGCGTACCCCAACCTCAGAGGAGCCTCTCAAGCTTTACCGGAACGGCGAACGACACCGAGTTCGGCCTCTTTGCCTACCCCAATTCAACGGCGGTCGAAGAAGCCATGAAAGGTGTGGTGGAACTCCTGATGGAGAACGGCTTCCAGCAGGGAGATGGAACCTTCTGGGAGAGGGGAAACGAGACCTACACGGTGTTCTACACCTACGAGCGCTACTTCTATGTCCTGTTCGTGGCGAGGACCGCTGGAGGGAGCGCGGAAGAAAGAACAGAACGCCTCTTCAGATTCACGTGGAGCATTATCACTATTGGACCCAGCCCCGGCAAGGTTCTCGGCCCCTTCCTGCCGGTCAAAGTGATCGCGGAGAAATGGAGTGAGGAGAGGGGTCTGAAGTTTTCGGGCTACCTGGACGCCCTTGAGGGGAAGGTTAAGGGAACCAACGTCAGCGCGGTTTTTCTCGTCTACCGGCCCCGTGAGGGGAGGGAGGTTTACCTCCAGCTCAAGGAGGCGTTTCTCAGGAACGGCTGGGTTGAGGGTGAGTACATCAACACAAACACCCGGGATCCGGCGGGACATCTCGTGGCGAGCGACTACTTCGAGGCCAACGGCACGGGGGCCTACATAGAGCTGGCGAGGATCGCCGGCCTGGAGCGCGTTGCCCTCCTGCTCGGAAAGTCCAGAGAGGTCAAAGCCATCGTAAACGACCTGTGGTCCGAAGGAGACCCGACGGAGGGGCTATCCTTCGAGCGGGGGGCAGAGGTGCCAGGGAGCGTTTTTAGGCCGGTCAGCGAAAGGGGCGTGAGGCCTGAAACGGTGATATCGAGGGTCCTCGATGGCCTCAGGAAGGAGTTCAACATCACGGCGGACTTTGTGGATATCCCCGATGTCCCGGCGGCGGCCTGGTACAGCGGAAGAACTGCCGACGTCGAGTTCATGTTCCTCGTCTATCCAAACGCCACCGCTTACCTCAAAGCCCTCGATGAACTGACCGAAAAGCTCCTGGCTGAA
The DNA here is from genome assembly GCF_012027285.1 of Thermococcus sp. MV11. Classification (NCBI taxonomy): domain Archaea; kingdom Methanobacteriati; phylum Methanobacteriota; class Thermococci; order Thermococcales; family Thermococcaceae; genus Thermococcus; species Thermococcus sp. MV11. The sequence continues at coordinate 14,020 of NZ_SNUD01000001.1, read as the reverse complement.
GGCTGGGAGAGAACCGACGACGGAAGGGAACCCTACGCGAGAACCTTCGCCCGGAATTCAGACACCCTAACGGCCTTCGTCCAGTACCGCTACAACCACTACCTCGCCATCGTCATCAAGAAGCCCAGGTACTCGACCAGCGACTTCTTCTGGCACGTGGTCGGCACGGGCGGAGCAAGTCCAGGTGCGCTGCTCTCCTTCGGCAAACTGAGGAACGACGTGAGGCCCTGGAACTGGACGGAAAAGGCGGGACTGAGGTTCGACGGGTACATATACAAGCTGGAGGGGAACGCCTCAGGTGACACGAAAGCGGTGGTGCTGTTCTATCCTGCCCGGCTCGGCATGGAAGTCTACTTCCAGCTCAAGAAAGCGTTCCTCGAAACGGGGTGGGTGGAGAGGGACTACGTCGAGCTTCCCTCCCATGATGAGAGGAGACACCTGGTGGCCAATGACCTCTTCGAGAAAAACGGAGAAGCGGTTTACATCGAGATCTCCACCTACGGGGACATGGACGTCCTGATACTGCTCTACGGGGACAAGCCGGGTGTCAAAACCTCTGCCAGGGCAATGTGGAGGTGAGAGGGAGGTGGCTATCTCCTGGAAAACCTGAAAAGTATCTCCCTGAGCGGCGTGGAGGGGTCAAAGTGCTCCACGAGCACCTCGACAACATCGTCGGGAAGATCGTAATCAGCGAGCGCCCTCCGGAACCGCCGCTTCGCCCTGCCGGTCACCCTAGCTATGCCCGCCACTCTGAACAGAATCACCGGGACGCGAAGAAACAGAAGATAAAGGGCGGAGCGGAGGAACCTCACTCACGCTCCCCCTTTCGTTTATCCCCGGGTTCGCCCTGGACGATGTTAATGGGGCCGAGGTGCCGTCCTCCACCCACCATTTCGCCGAGCATCTCCATCAGCTTCTTGCCGGGGTTTATAGCGTCCATGTACTCCTTCGTCAGTTCAAGGGCAGCGTCCCTATCCATTCCGGCCTCGGCCAGGTTCTTGTAGAACTCCGCCACGCTCTTTCCCATCGCCTGAACTCTCTCCGGGCTGTAGAGCTCGTTGAGGAGCTCCTTGAGCGGTTCGAGTATGTCCTCCACCATCTCGCCAACCTTATCCATGAGGGCCGGTATCTTGTCGAGGTCTTTGTCGCCCTCGTAGGCCTCGATGAGATCCGCCACGATCTCGGCCTTCTTCTTGAGAACCTCTACCTCCTCCACACTCTGGGCGTTCCTTATTTCCTCGACCAGCTCGTCGAGGAGCTCCTCCAGCTTCCTGGCTCCGGTCCTTTCGTCCACCATATCAACCACCTCAGTAATCATTAGTCTGGTCAAACCTAATCGGCATTCCGATTAGTTCGAGCCACCTTTTGACCACTCGCTTTGAGAGGGCGTAGGCCTTTCCCCTCTCGCCGGGAACCTCAACGACGATGCCAAGCTCAACCAGCTCTCTCAGCTTTGCCCGAACCGTGTTCCGCGAGGCCTTTCCGCGCCTCCCCTTCAGCTCCCGGGCTATCTGGCTGACGTTCGCCCTCTTCAGGTCGAAGAGAATTCTGACTATCTCACGCGCTATAGGGTCGGTAACCTCTGGCACGGCCACTTCTATCCCGAGCCCACCGTACTGGGCGTAGAGGTTGATGAGCCTGAGGTAGGCCTGCGCCATCTGAGAAACCACCGCAAAGCTCTCCCTGAGCTCCTCAAGGGCCTTCCTGAGCTCCTGTACCTCCCTGGCGAGTTCCTCGTCGGCCATGTTTAAGGGTAGGGTGGTCAATCCTTTGGCCTTTCCGGTCAGGGGTGAGCAGTTCAATTTCTGCAATCCAGACGTAGCGGTTCGCCCTCTCGAACCGGCACTCCAGCCCGAGCGCGGTGCAGATTTTCCCCAGCCCCTAGACGGTCGCGAAGTACTCGTCCTCCATCTCCTTCTTTAGGCCGTCCTCCGCACTTATACGCCTCTCTTCCTCCTCCGATTCGAACATCACGTCGGCGATAAGGATCTTCCCGCCAGGCTTAAGAACGCGGAGCATCTCCTTTATCGCGTCCGTCTTTTCCCCATCGGGAACATGGTGGAAGGCGTAGGTCGTTATCACGGTGTCCACACTTTCGTCCGTGAGGGGAATCCTTAAGAAGTGCCCGTCGAGGGGCTCGAAGCCGTGCTTCTCCCTGAACTTCTCACGCATTCCGACGGAAGGCTCGACGCCAATGTACTTCTCAGGGTCGAGGAAGCGCAGAACGTTCCCGGTGCCGCAGCCGATGTCCACAACAAGCCCCTAGCTCGTTCAGCAACGAGTTTGAGGACCTTCCAGTAATCCTTGTGTATCCAGTCCTCCCTTTCTACATCTTCATCGTAGCTCCTGGCCCAACCGTCGAAGTTCCAGCGCTCCATGAGGATACCTCCAAAACCTCGCCTCAGCTTGATAGCCTCTGCGTCAGGTTGAACAGCCTCTCCGCGCGGGCGGGGGACAGTTCACCCACCCCTCCGTTTTCGAGCACCGCACCCAGTTCTCTTGAGATTTCATCTAGGAGTTTCACGTCGTCCGAGAGCACTTCATCGGGATTTGGACTGTTCATGGCCGTGTGGAGGTAGACCTCCAGATTACTGGCCGCCACATGGAGCCTCCAGTACCTCTCATCTTCATTCAGCAGATAGAGGGAGAACGCTGCCTTTTCCATCATCACGGAGCAGTAAGTGTACCGGCTCAGCCTTTCCCTAAGGACATCATTGCTCACGTTGCCATCGAGCATTATCCCGATGGTGTTCATGTCTTCCAGGCAGAAGACCGCGATGTTTGAAACATCGAGTATGCCATTCAGAGTGGCCTCAAACTCCCTTTCCTGCTGATGGTATGCGTAGCCGAGGGAGGCGGAAATGATGAGCAACGCGACGGCGAGCGCGAGGAGGCGATTCATTAACACCACCACTCGTAATAACGAAAGAACCTTAAAAGTGTTTTTCCAATCAGGCAACGGGTGGTGGTATGGAACCTCTCATAAGGGAAGCCAGACCTGAGGACAGACCCTTCATCGAGGAGATTTCAAGGCTCACGTGGGGCGGAGAAGACTACCTGGCGGGGGTCTTTGACGAGTGGCTTAGAGACGGCCACTACTACGTGTTGGAGGTTGATGGAAAGGTAATCGGCACGGCGAAGCTGACGCTTCTCCCGGGAAAGGTCGGCTGGCTGGAGGGGCTCAGGGTTCACCCGGATTACAGAGGTAGGGGCTACGGGAGGAAGCTCCACGGCTTTATGCTTGAACTGGCGAGAGGCTCGCCCACGAGAGGAAGATTGAAGCCCTTGAGTTCGCGACTTACTTCCTCAACCGCGAGAGCATTTCGATGGCCGAGAGAACGGGCTTCCACGTCAAGGCCAGGTTCTTCGTCTTCGGGGCAAAAACCGAGAGCTTCGAGCCGGAGGAGCCTGAGCGGATAGAGCCGACCCTTGAGGACCTGACGCTCGGTACCGTTCCCGTCGGCTGGAAGTTCGTCCACAGGAGCGAGGAAGCTTTAGAGTGGATTAAGGAAAACGCCGAGCTCTACGACATCAACGGCTTCCGCTTTTTGGTCCCGAAGGAGGGAGCAACTTTCACGCCTCTGGACGTCGGTCTCGCGACGCTCAAGGCTATCCTTCCAGCGATGGCATGGGTAGCGAGGGAGAGGGGCAGGGAAGAGTTCGACGTGATGCTCCCGAGCGGGGTTAAGCCGCTCCTGCCGGGGTTAAAACGGCTCGGCCTCCTCCTCTGGGACGAGGCGGAGGAGCCGAACGTGCTGGTGTTCAGGAAGAGGCTGGTTTAAGCCACGATGGCCATGAACGCCCGCCTGCGTCCTTCCAGGCCCCACCGGGCGAGTTCCACGCGGCGATATCGAGCTACCGGAAGGTTCTTGGCCTCGTCACGCCGTTCATCGCCGGGGCGCTGGCAAGCGTTCACGCGACGTTGCCATATGCAGTTAGTCTGGGGCTGTTTTTGGTGGCGGGAGCGATGTTCTGGTGGCTGGCGGGGAAACGCCAGAAAGCTCAAGGAGATTGAAAAGAGAGTGAAGGGGATTAGAAACTAAAATCAGACTTCGGAGCGGCTCAAAACTCCGGAATCCTTATCGGTGCCTGAAGCTCCTTCTCGTTTTTCTCGAGGTTTGTGGCGAGCATCTTTATCCTTTCACAGCCCTTTATCTCTCTGATAAACTCGGCCACGCTCCTCGGCACGAGCTCCTCCCAGGGCTGCCCGTCGACCATACGCTTTCTTATCTCGGTCGCCGATAGAATGTCCTTCCTGAACATCGGCTGGACGATTACCTCGTAGCCTTTCTCTCTGAAGAGCTGTGCAACGAGCGAGTTGCCCGTGAAAACCACATCGAAGCGCGGGACCATGCTCACCACGTAGGTCGCCCAGATGGCGTTGAAGTTTATGTCCGGGAGAGGAATCAGGTAGTAGCGTTTCTCAACCCCTGCCTCGTCCAGGGCCCTTATCAGCATCTCCATTCTCTCGCTCGTCGTGAAGGGATTCTTGAGCGTGTGGCTCGCCTGGGCGCTCCCAATTCCGATGATGACCTCATCAACCTGCGAGAAAACGAACTCAAGGGCCTTTATGTGCCCGTTGTGGACCGGCTGAAACCGGCCGACGAAGAGTCCGCGCTTTACCATTCAATCACCTCCAACCAGGGAATTCCCTCACCTTTGGCGGCATCGACGAAGTCGGAATCAAGGGTAACCAGAGTTAGACCGTAGAACTTCGCGGTGGCAAGGATTATGGCATCGTTGGGCAGGAGGGCGTGGTTAAGAACCATCTTGAACGCAAGGTCGCTTATCTCCTCGGTGAGCGGAACCTCCACGAAGTTCTCCCTGAGAAACCTGTAGAGCTTCAGGAGTTTAGCGCCCTGAGCGTTGAGTTCCTTCCTGTTTCCCCTGAGCGTCAGGTAGCTCTTTCCCGTGATGTTCTTCAGGAAGATGAAGAGAACCTCGCTGAAGATCACCGCGTTTATGAACTTGGGCTCATTCCCAAGACCCTTGAGCAGGTCCCTCGCCCTTGGATTGCCCTTTAAAGTCTCCAGTATCACCGAGGAGTCAACCAAATAGCTCTTCATAGGCCTCAAGCCTCATTTCCCTGGCGGATTTTTCAGTAGGCATGATGCCGAAGACGTCATCAACTGTAACCGAGGGCTTTTCCACCAAACGCCTCAGCCCTTTCACCAGCGCCTCCAGCTCCTTTTCAAAGATACCCTCAAGACCCTCGGGAACCGAGACCCTGACCTTTATCTCCTCCATCTTCCCACCGTCTATCACTCGTTTTTACGGTTGATAACCTTTTCTCAGAGCAGTTTCACCCTCACCTTGTCCCCGACCTTCAGACCAAGCATTTCCGCCGCGCTCCCCTGATTGACGGCTATTTCAAGGTAGTCGTGGCTTCCGGGTAGGGCCAAAAGCTCTCCTGGCTTTACGTAGCCGTAGGCGTCGAGGTAGGGGATACTCAAGCCGAAATCCTGAAGTTCAACGGCCTTTGGCCTTCCGTAGTTCTCAAGGTTGAGGATAACGTTGCCGAAGTCGTCGATGTAAATCACCTTCAGGAGCCATGCCTCGCCCTCCTTCTTCGGCTCGACGTCGAGCCTAATCAGCGAGTCGAGAGGAATCTCCTCCGCGAACTCTTCCGGAGAAACGCCCCTCTCGATTAACGCACCCGCTGGACCGAAAACGTCCCTCCCGTGGAAGGTCGAGCTTATCCTCCAGCCGGTGAAGCGCCTTATCCTCTCGAAATCTATGGCCCAGGCCCTTCTGGGATTTACGTGCTTGAGCGGGAGCGTGGCTAAACCGTTGTCGGGAACGACCAGCCACTGGTCGCCTTCGATTATTACCGCCCTCCTCTCGGTCCCGACGCCGGGATCGATGACACCGACGTGAACCGTTCCCGGAGGCGAGTATTTCACCACCTGCTCCATCACAAAAGAGCCCTCAATGATGGAGTGTCGCGTAACAGCATGCGTCACATCGACGATCCTCGCGTCGGGGTTGACCCTCAGCATCGCCACCTTCATCTCGCCGACGTAAGGCCCCTTAAGCCCGAAGTCCGTCGTCAGCGTTATCATTCCCACCACCTAAAGCTTATTAACGGTTCGGGCTTTAAAGGGTTTGGAAGATGACCATGAGAAGGCTCGCCCTCACCCTGCTCCTGATTCTTATCGTGGTTGCCTCGGGCTGTCTCTTCAAACCTCCCGCCGAGGTCAGATTCTCGGTTGATAAAACAGTAGTGGCTCCCGACGGAACGCTCCACGTCATCGTCTTCGTGAACAACACGGGCAAGGTCGGATTGACGGGGGCAACCCTCGTTCTCGGCGACGACAGCTTCCAGATACTCCAGGAGCCAAAGTTCCCGGACGTTCTGCCCGTGGGCCAGTCCGTTCAGCTGGTCTGGATACTCAAGGCCCCTGCCATACCCGGTTACTACAACCTCAAGCTCTCCCTCGAGCTGACCGATGAGCTTAAAAGAACCTGGACGGGCTTCTACGGACAGTTCAGGATCTCCGTCTCACGGGACGTTCTTCCCTCAGAGGAAGTCGAACTGGACGTGAAGAGGCCGGGAGTGCTGGAGGGAGGAGAGGTCTCGATCATAACCGTCACCATAAGGAACCGGCTGGAGGTTCCGGTGGATCTCCTTGATGTTAGACTCGACCTCCTCGATGGAATGAAAGTAACCGCCGCCGACGCGCTGCCGGACGAGCTGAACAGGGAGGAAACGGTTACCCTCAGGTACACCGTCAAGGCACCCTACGCCTACAGAAAGGGATACGTCTCGGCGATACTCAGGTACAGGATAGGCGACGCCGAGAAGAGCGTCGTCGAGAGCGTACCCCTTGAGATAACGTGGAGGCCCTGGGAGAAGAGCGAGGAAACCCTCAGGGAAGCCTACGGATTGAAGTACCACTGGATAACGGACAGGTATCTGGTCGATGGCTACTGGGCAGACCTCTACAACTCAACCCCCTCCTTCGACAGGGCCGAGATAAGGAGTCTTACCCTTAGGATAATCGGGAACACCAGCTCGGAGGAGGGTGCCGCGGAGAGGCTGTTAAGCTGGCTGGTAAGCAACTACTCCCTCGGGGACACCACCTCGACCCTGGAACCGGAAAAGATACTCCTCCAGGACAGGATAAGCTACGCCGAGGGTCAGATACTCCTGACCGCGATGCTCCGCTCCATAGACGTCCCGGCAAGGGTCGTCACGGTGTACAACGGAACGGACTGCACCAGAAGGCCGGTGACGGAGTTCTACACGACCGACGGCTGGTACGTCGTAGACATCAGGCACTCGTTCATCGGCTCCCTGGAGGACTACCTCGCCAGCCCCTACTTTCCGCGGCTGTACCAGATGATAACGGTGGAAGGATACCGGATAGTCGCCCAGAACCCAACGGACCTCAGCGGACACGGCCACGTTGATATAACCGGGGACTTCACGGCCAACCTGGAGGACAGGCTCCTGAGCGTCGTTAGTGACAGACTGAAGCCGGAACTCCGCTCCAAGCTCACTATGGTGCTCAACAACCTGAACGAGAACGAGAGGCTCTACGCCCTCTTCCTCCTGGCCTCGGCCCCGAACGATGAAGAGCTCAACAGGGTGGTGGAGGAGTACAGCACCAAGAGAATGGAGCAAAACGTAAAAACCATGTACGAGTTCTACAGGGACATGACGTGGAGCGACGACTTCACGAAGTACTGGAGGATATTCGCGGGTGATGTGAGATGATAACCGTGCTTCGCCTTGGTCACAGACCTGAGAGGGACAAGAGGATAACGACCCACGTCGCTCTGACGGCGAGGGCGTTTGGGGCGGATAAAATCGTCATAGCTGCGGAAGAAGACGAGCACGTGAGGGAGAGCGTCGAGGACGTTGTGAGGCGCTGGGGGGGACCGTTCGAGATAACCTTCGACCCGGGCTGGAAGCGGCTGATGAGGGAGTGGAAGGAGCGAGGAGGAATGATAGTCCACCTCACGATGTACGGGATCCACATCGACGACGCGATGCCAAGAATCAGGGACGAGCTGAAGGAAGGCAGGGACGTGCTCGTCGTCGTCGGTGCCGAGAAGGTGCCCCGAGACGTCTATGAGATCGCAGATTACAACGTCGGCGTGGGGAACCAGCCCCACAGCGAGGTTGCCGCTTTGGCGGTCTTCCTCGACAGGCTCCTTGAAGGACAGGGCCTGAGGAAGGAGTTCCAGAATGCAAAACTCAAGATAATCCCGCAGGAGAGGGGGAAGAGGGTAATCGAGCTGAAGTGAGGGATGCTCATGGTTCTCAACCGCTACCGCGAGAACGTTAAGGGCTACCTTGAGGCCCTCGTGAGACCCCTCGCGAGGGCGGGAGTGACTCCGAACACGATAACCGTCCTCGGCCTGCTGATAAGCCTCGCCGGGGCGTACCTCTTCTACCGCGGCGAGCAGGTCATAGCGGCTCTCGTTCTGCTCTTCGGCTCTCTCGTCGATGCCCTCGACGGAACGCTCGCAAGACTCACAGGGAAGACGAGCCGCTTTGGAGCGTTCCTGGATTCAACCTTCGACAGGATAAGCGATGGTGCGGTTCTCTTCGGGATAGCCCTGGGCAACCTCGCCGACTGGCGTGTTGCTTTCATTGCCTTCATGGGGAGCTACCTCGTCAGCTACGAGCGCTGCAGGGCCGAGCTGGCCGGCTCCGGAAGGCTGGCCGTTGGGATAGCCGAGAGGGCCGAGAGGCTACTGATAATAATCATCACCGCGCTCTTCGGCCATGTTGAGTACGGCCTCTATGCAGTTGCAGTCCTGGCGTGGATAACCGTCCTCCAGAGGCTTTACGCCGCCTACCAGAGGCTCAGGGAGTGAAGAAGAGGGGAATGACGAAAATTTCGCTAGGCGAGCCGCCAGGGCGATGAAGACCCCTGCCGTTGCCGACCCCTCACATCAACCCCTTCACGATTTCAACGACCTCGCTCAGCTTTGAAACCACGAAGTCGCAGTTGCCCCACAGTTCTCTCTTTGTCCCATTCGGGTCGAGAAGGACGCTGAGCATTCCAACGTTTTTCGCCCCAACGCAGTCCTTTGACGGGTTGTCGCCGACGTAGAGAGCTTCGCTCGCTTCAACGCCGGCCCTCTCAAGGGCGAGCCTAAATGGTCTCTCGTGGGGCTTGTAGAAGCCGGCGTCCTCACTGGTGGTTATCGAGTCAAAGAGGTCGTAGATGCCAAGTGCCTTCAGGTGGGCCTCTATGTAGTCGTTGTCCGAATCGGTGATTATCCCAACGTGCAGGCCAAGGTCTTTAAGTGCTTTAATCGTCTCGACGGCATCGGGGAAGAGCTTGCCATACCTCGCGTGCATCTCAAGACTAATCTCCCAGAAGTCCTCAGGAACTGTGAAGCCATAACGCTCGGCCACTCTTCTCATGGCCTCGATATCAACGTCCCGGATTTTGACGTAGGGCTTGCCTGCGAGCTCCTTGAACATCACCGAGCTTTCCTCCTCGTACTCCTCCCACAGCCGCAGGTAGTCCAGGTCTTCCCTCCCGGCCTTTCTGAGGACTTCCCTCACGATGTTCTGGTGGGTTACGTTTTCGCCCTCCTTGGTTATGAGCGTCCCGACGAAGTCGAAGAAGACTGCCTTCATTTCCACCACCGTTTCCCGTTCTCCTTTAGGATTAAAACGCTTCCCGCCGGGGAGACGAACGGCCATCAAAAAACTTTCGATAAGTTGGACGTCTGACAGAAAAAGTTGAGAAAGGTTTTTATCATAAATCAACTTCCTGTTGTGCAGGAGGTGAGGAAAATCGAGCTATACTCCTCGTCTGGGGGGTTCGAGACGAGGTTCTGGAAAGGCTCCCCGTGAGTGGCTACTGGCTCTACGAGGAGTACGATTTCATAGCCAGTGTGGACTTCGCGAGCGAGAGGGAAATGGAGGAGTTTGAAAAGGTCCTCAGAAGGCTAATCAATGGCAACACCTTCAAGCTCATGCCCGTCAGGCTCTCCGCAATCAAGAGGGAGGTCGGGGGAGAAGAGACGGTTACGCTCCTGGAGAGCGTCAAAGCTTCGGCCCCATGATGCCCTTTCTTTTAAGCTCCTCGTAGGCCCGCCTCAGGGCCTCCCTTATGAGGTGTCTCTTGTTAAGACCGCCGAGTCTGTAGGCCGCTTTTCTGAGACTGCCAGTCTTGAGGAATAGTTCGATTAGCCTCCTGTCCTCCTCGGGCAAATCGAGGTATTTTAAGGCCTTCTCCGCTATCTCGACCGGCAGGTTCCCCTCATAGGCGTAGTCAGAGCTCATAACCGGTTTATCAAAGCGCTCAACGAGGCGGAAGACTATGACGTGGGCCTTCGAGTCGTCGTTCACCCACCTGTAGTGCTCCCTCAGAGCGTTGATTAACTCCTCCCTGCTCGAGAAGCCGTCGAGGAAGGCGTCCTCATCGGTCAGCTCCTTCACCGTCTTGCTCTCGACCCTCTCGATTACGGCCTTCCCTATCGCGTAGCCGCCGGAGTGTATCAGGACAGTGTCGCCCTCCTTCAGGTTCGGCCTCCTGCCGAGCCTCACCGTGGCCCTCTTCCTGCCTTTTAGTATCGCTTCCCTATACCTCCCGTCGAACTCGAGGTGCTTCATCTCCCCTCACCGAGGAGCTTGAACTTTATGGCGATGACGCCGTAGCGGTTCTCCTTCCACTTGGGGTAGAGGTTGTGGAACCGCTTTACGGCCCTCTCGAAGCTCGGTTCATCAGGAAAGATTTTCTTTATCGGCTCCTCCCTCAGCACCTGACGGAAGGTCTCGTAGCGTTTAACTTCAGTTACAACGGCAGGAATCGAGTCGTTGAATATGAGCTTGTCGCCGGGCTGAATTTTCCTGAGCTGGGGATAGGCCACTCGAACCTCTATCCTCTTCTCCCCGGACTTTATGAAGTCGAGGTACTCGTCGCGGACTTTCAGGTGATAAATCCTCATCTTTCATCACACCCCACTTTTCCGCCCCGCTTAAAAGGCTGATGGAAACTTTTAAATCCTTTAGCGCCGAAGTAAAGTCAGGTGTGAGAGATGAGAAGGAGTGCCCAGAGCGCCATCGAGTACCTCTTCATGCTGGCTGCGGTGCTGGTGCTCGTGCTCATGGCCACCAGGGTGGTGCTCAACGGAGTAAAGAACATGAACGAGGCAATAAGCGACTACGTAACCCAGGTCAGGCAGGAGATACTCGAAGACCTTTGAGGTGGAATCATGGAATACGTCCCCCTCCTTCTGGGGCTGGTTATGGGAGCCGTTACTTCTTACACCGATCTAAAGACCGGGTTCATTGACGACATACACGTTTTTCCCACCCTCGCGCTCATCGGGAAGCTCCGCGGCTGGGAGGGCGAGGAGAGCGAGGGAACGCTCGATAGGATCCCCATTCCCGCCGTCGAGGTTGGGGTTCTCTACTACCTCTACCGCGGTCTCGAGGGGAACGACCTCCTTTTGGCCGCCTCCGGAGTCCTCGGATTTCTCCTCGGCCTGACCCTGGGACTGCTTCTCTACTACATCGGCGCCTGGGCGAGCGGTGACGCGATCATTCTGGCGGGCTTCTCGGCCCTCCTGCCCTACCCCCCCGCGAGTGCCTCCACGGTGCCGCCGTACGCCCTAAGCTATCCCCTGTATCCCTTGACAATACTCCTCAACAGCCTGATAGCGGTGTTCCCGTTCGTGTTCATCTACTCCCTCGGCGTTATTCTACTGAGAAAGCAGTTCGACGATCTCAGGAGGATCCTCACCGAGAGAGCGAGGTTTACCGTCGAGGTGTCCCTCTGGATAATGGCCGCCCTGGGATTCAGGCTCGTAATCCATGAGACGGCGGGAATAGAGATAGTGGGACTCTGGTCGTGGATCTTCACGGTGGCCGTGATATACGTTCTGGGCAAGTTCAGGAGGGTTGGAGACCTCGTGGGCCTGGCCGTTCTGGCGTACCTCTTGTATAGGGACCCAGTGCCGATGGCCGAGGCGTTCCTCAGGCTCCTCGCGGTGCTCTACACGTTCAAGGTGTTCTTCTCGCTGGTGAAGTTCATGCGGAAGAACGTCCTCATGGAGGAGGTTCCGGTGGAGGCCCTGGGCGAGTGGGACATACTGGGGGAGACTATTTTCGAGAAAGACGGCGATGTTGGAAGGGACAGGGACGACCTCTTCACGAGGATCAAGAGGGCCATCGCGATGGCCGACCCCTCGCTCCTCAGGCCAGACTACGGAAGGATCATAGCGTCCCCAACCGCCGAGGGACTCAGGAAGGAGCAGATAGAGGAGCTGAGACGCCTCGTTGAGGAAGGAAGGCTGGAGAACAGGTTTTTAAGGAAGAAGTCGATGCCCTTCGCTCCGGCGCTCTTCCTCGGCTTCCTGATAAGCTACTTCTGGGGAGACGTCTTCTGGTGGATACAGCTCAAGATGGCCGGGCTGTGAGGGTAAGTTTTTAATCACCAAACCGGATTAGGGCACGGCCCGGCGCCCGCCCTCCCTGGGGAATCGTGAACCGGGGGTTCCGGCCGGGCCGACAGGGGAATGATGAGCTTTTGCTTTGCCGAGTGGTGAGGAGCACGCCCTTCACTGACCCCCTATTAAGCCCTCGATTATCTCCCTGACCTCGTGGAGGCTCTCGACGACGTGGTCGCCCTCAACGCCCTCGTGCGGGTTTATGGCTATTGCCACGTCCGCCTCGCGGAACATGCTGAGGTCGTTGTAGCCGTCTCCAACCGCCACCGTCAGTTCCGGTTTAAGCTCCTCCTTCAGGCCCCTCAGTATGGCACCCTTGCTCCTGAAGTCCACGATCGGATTCACCTTCCCGGTTATGGAGCCGTTCTCGTCGAATATCAGCTCGTTGGCGAAGACGTAATCGACGCCTAGTTCTTCCCCCACTTTTCTCGCGAGGCACAAGAGGCCGCTGCTCAGAATGGCTATTCTGAAGTCGTTCCTCCGGAGGAAGTCTATGAGCTCCTCCACGCCTTCCATGTACTCAACCGAGCGAACCCACTCCATTATCTCCTCCTTGGTGTGCCCCCTCCAGAGGGACGCGTCGAGCTCGGCCCACTCCGCGTAGTCAATCTTTCCGGAGAAGAAAAGCTCCGCGTACTCCTTCCCCTTCTCCCACGTGCCGAACCTCTTATGAAGCTCCACCCAGCCCGAGATTGACTTGACGAGAGTTCCCTCAAGGTCAAAAGCTATGAGCCTTACCACATTACCACCCTGGAAAAAGGAGGGAAAAAGCTTAAAAGCCTACCCCCGCCAGCCGTGCGCCCCTATGAGGGGCACAAAGACAACGCTGCCCCAGCGCCTTTTTCTTATCCTCCCGTCATCAGTCTTCTCCACAACGTACAGCTCCTGCCACAGGTGGTGGCTTCCCACAGGTATTATCAGCCACCCCCCAGGTTTGAGCTGCTCGAGGAGGGGCTTTGGAACCTCGGGCGCTCCGGCGGTTACAATTATCCTGTCGTAAGGGGCTTTCGGAGGAAAGCCGAGCGTCCCGTCACCAAGGAAAACGTGGACGTTCTTTACCCCCGCCCTTTCAAGGTTCTGCCTCGCGAACTCAACCAACTCGGGAATCCTCTCGATGGTATAGACGTCGGTCCCCACGAGTTCCGAGATTAGGGCCGCGTTCCAGCCACTGCCAGTTCCTATCTCGAGGACGTTCATTCCCGGTTTTAGGTCTGCCAGCTCAAGCATTATTGCAACCATATGTGGGGCACTCACTGTTTGCCCGGCTGGGATCGGCAGAGGCTCGTCGAGATGGGCATACTTTTGATGCCTCTTCTCGACAAAGAGGTAGCGGGGGTACTTTAGAAAAGCCCTCCTAACGGCATCGCTCCGTATCAACCCCTCACTGGAGAGGCTCTCAACGGTCCTCTCCCACAAACGCCTTAACCCAGTCTCGTCAGACATGAAAGGATAACCAACTTGGGAACATTTAAGGATTGCGAAGAGAACCGAGAGAAGTTAGATAGTGGCCGGCGGCGTCCCCGGTTTCCCGCCCCCTCTCGGAGGGCAGTACACCCGGGATCGCTGGCGGGCTTAACTTCCGGGGTCGAAACGAGAC
>NZ_SNUD01000015.1:0-397 GCF_012027285.1 Thermococcus sp. MV11 | reverse complement strand
GTGTGCCAATTTTGTAGCACAAAAATTCAGCTTCTGAACAATTTTCATACTTGGTATGAAATTTTCATATTGAACTGAACGTTCGACCAAAAATAATGCCGAAAGGATTTTATAGTTTGGTATGAATATTTCTTACGTAAGATTTATTCATACAATTGAGGTGATATCGATGAGCGGGCGTCCTCGCAAGTACGAGGGTCCTGTAAAGAGGTTTGAGGCATGGATCCCCTATGAAGTCTACAAAGAGATGGAAGAAGAAAAGCGACGTCGTGGCATCTCCTGGCCAGAACTTGTTCTAGACATGTGGGAGAAGTACAAAACTACAAGAGAGTGATCTTCATGAGGTATACCGGGCCGAGAACAGGAACAGGCAGACCTCGAAAATGGGACGAACCCA
>NZ_SNUD01000014.1:0-401 GCF_012027285.1 Thermococcus sp. MV11 | reverse complement strand
GATAGTCAGGGAGAATCTTAATGTCGTAAAAGCCAAGGGCATGGGAGCTATGGGAATGCTCATGGGAAGAGCAATGGCAAAACTTAGGGGCAAAGCTGATGGAAAGCTGGTGAGCCAGCTCGTAAGAAAGAAGATTCAAGAATTTAGCTCTTAATCTTTTTTCTCAATAACTTTTTAAGAATTGATGCATTAAACTAATTGGGAGTGCTTATGCCGTTTACGCCAGGTCCAATTATAATCCCCAGAAGATCCAGAAGAAAAGAGCCTCAGAAGAGGAAAGAAGTTAGAAAGCCCAAGAAGGAAAAGAAGATAGTGTACGTGCTTATTAAGGTAAAGCAAGATCAGCTTATAAGCGAAAAGGCCAGAGAACTTGAAGAGCTTTTTAAGGGAAAGACATTTAA
>NZ_SNUD01000013.1:0-404 GCF_012027285.1 Thermococcus sp. MV11 | reverse complement strand
AAGTAGATATAACCAAGATAAGAGAGCGTCAAGATAAGATAAATTGAAAGTTGGATCTGAACTGTTCAATATGTATGTTAAAAGCCCGAGAATTAAGAAAGATCAGACTGCAAAACCCTTAAAATGCCGTTACATAGGCACGGAGAGCTCTTGAATTTTTAAATTCGAAAAATTCTCCATTAGATTCGGCAGATAAAAGTTTCATGTCTCCATAATTGACTAACTTTGACTTGAATTCTTCTCAAGTAACACAAAATTAGTGATTAAGATAATAATAACATGAGCAGAGAGTCGAAGGGTTGGAAATGGAAAAACATGTATTCTATTCTTAGAATGTCGAAAAATGGACAGACCTTATAGAAAAGGAAGTGTACCTAGAAAGAACATTACTTGGAAGTAGACAG
>NZ_SNUD01000012.1:0-434 GCF_012027285.1 Thermococcus sp. MV11 | reverse complement strand
AACGTGGCTTTTGCTCCCTCCAGCGGGGACGTGTTCCCGGAGATACGTTCGTCCACGCCTTCGTGGGCCGTCTCAATCACCGGGCTTTCTGTTTTTTCCTCCCCGGGACTGTTGATGCACCCATTGGACATTGTGATTAGAACTATAAGGATAAGTGAAACAATAAGTTTGATGCGTCTCATGGGAACCCCGGATATTTTTGGATTTTGGATCATAAATACTTTTCCTCCGCAAGTTGTTCCTACGGTGCTAACCTAAATATCTAGCTCAAGCCCGGTGGTTTCCTTCACAATCTCCCGAAACACCTCGAAGTCAACGTGCTCCTCTCTAACAAGCCTCCTCGGGATTTCGTAGAAGGAATCGCCGGCCTTCCTGTGGAGTTCATGGAGAATCAAAGCTCCTTTCGTGTAGGAAAGCTCCCAAAGGCCGAGCCA
>NZ_SNUD01000011.1:0-449 GCF_012027285.1 Thermococcus sp. MV11 | reverse complement strand
AGGAGAGGATCAGGGAAAGAATTGAGAAGAAGCTGAGGAAGACAGGACTCACTCTCGAAGAACTCTGGCAGAAGAAGCTGCTCAATAGAAAGGATTCGGACTACCTCGTCGTCGTTGCACCCACAGGATCTGGAAAGACCGAACTTGGCGTTCTCTGGGCAAAGAGCAGAGGCAAGCTCGTTTACACGCTCCCGCTCAGGGTTGCACTCAACGACCTCTACAAGAGGCTTTCAGAGGAGTACTTTGATGATGAATCTGTGGGCTTGCTTCACTCGACGGCATTCATGGAATACGTCGAAGGTGCCGGAAACGACATCGAGGTTGAGAAGAAGGTGAACTCCGCTGGGCTTTTGGCAATGCCTGTGATGCTCTCGACGCCCGATCAGGTGTTTCTGACTTCCCTAAATTACTACGGCTCCGATAAGGTTGTCTCAGTTTATCCTGAATCA
>NZ_SNUD01000010.1:0-451 GCF_012027285.1 Thermococcus sp. MV11 | reverse complement strand
CCTCAATGCCGAGGAGAATGCAATGTAACCAGGGAATAACACTAGTGCTATTTGATAAGGACTTTTTATCAAAGGCCTCCCAGGTTCTTCATTCACAAGATACAGACCTTTTTCAATTCTGTAGAGGTAACCCTTTCTGACAAGGCTTGAGAGTACTTTTTTAACCATATCCTTACTTAACCTTGGAAACAGGTCCACTACCTCTTGAATACTCACTATCTCAGCACTCTTAAGAATGTTCATTAATTCCTGCTCGGTTCTTGAAAGGTAGTAATTTTTCACCATATAGTGACTATTTTGGTCACTAACTTAATAAATTTTTCGGCAACTATCACTTAGGAAATAAAAAGAGAAATACTAAAAGCTTAATCCCCTCTCTGTATCTTTGCATGACCCCCGACTAAACTCTTCTTAAGCTCAAGGTTTCTTATTTCGCACTTTTCATCTATTA
>NZ_SNUD01000009.1:0-460 GCF_012027285.1 Thermococcus sp. MV11 | reverse complement strand
TTTGAAATGCAAATTTTTAAGGAGTTTACTTATCATTTGCCTTCCAAAGCGTTTGTTCTCCACAATGCATCCTGCGGACGCCAGAACAAAAAAGTTCGTAAAAGCTTGCTCTTAGAATTAAACCCCTCTATAAAGGGTATAAAAAGAGTGCACAGTTGACGCCCCGTATTTTCTCGCGTTTTATGGGAAAGGCATTTCTAATTAAACTTTGTATGACAAAGTTCATTTGCCAGCGCTCCTGGGAAGCGAAGCTTCAACGCACGACGGTAGCTTTTCTGGGTTTAATTAAAAGTTCTTGGCTCTTGTTAGAAGTGCTGTTTTGGAGTGATTTTCTTGAAAATTTGTTTCCATTCTTAATTCCAATTTCCAGTGGCTTGTTCTCTGTGAGTTTGCTTTGTAATCGACGCCCGGAGGGCGTCAAGGAGAGAAACTCCTTCTGACAAGTCGTGATAAGGGAATT